>NZ_AOFQ01000017.1 GCF_000495915.1 Stutzerimonas chloritidismutans AW-1 | reverse complement strand
CCCCCTGCCAGTCCATCTGTAGACGGTCGCCCAGGCGATATTGTTCGATCGACAGGTAGCGCCGCGACAACTCCAGCTCCTCGCTCCAGGCCACCAACGTGCCGGGTCGGGCCAGGCTGGCACGGAACAGGTCCGACAGATCCAGCACCGCCTGCTCTGCCTTGACCGGATCGCTGGCCACCAGTGCGGCGATGCTGTTGAGGCTGTTGAACAGGAAATGCGGACGGATGCGCGCCTGCAGCGACTCGATCCGTGCCCGCAGTTCGGCCTGCTCCTGGCGGCGCCACTGGCTCTGCAGATAGAAATAGCGTAGCAACAGCCCGGACATGATCAGGCTGATCAGCGCGTGACGCAGGTAGAGATTGACCTCTCCGTCGCGCGAAAGCGGGCCGCCGAGCTGGTAGATATCGGCCACCGCGGTGCAGGCCAGGGTCAGCCCGACCACCAGCGCGCAGCAGGCCAGCCCGGCGAAGGCAGTGCGCAGACGCGCCAGCACGGGTCGCAGCAGACACATGGTGCCGGCCGAGAGCAGCACGATCCACTGCACGAACAACGACGTCAGCGCCAGCCGCATCCAGTCAAAGCCAGGCTGCATCGGCTCGGCCAGCACCAGCACGAACACCAGCAACTCGGCGAGCAGGACCAGGCCAAGCAAGGCATCGGGCTGGCACAGCTCGGGGACGAAGAAGTCATCGGATACGGCAGTGGATTTCACGCGCTTCAGCCTGTGGTTTACCTGCCCGGCAGTTTCCTTGCACACCCGGTCAACGGCAAGCCGGGCGCCGGTCAGCCAAGTGGAATAATCCGGAATTGCCAGCCAGCTCACCCTTCGCCGCCGTAGCGGCGACGTCCCCGCCAGCGGCACCATCCCTGTTATCATCGCCGCCTTTCCTCAGCCTTCGGATTTCAGCGAGCGCATACATGAGCACCGACAAGACCAACCAGTCCTGGGGCGGCCGTTTCAGCGAGCCCGTCGACGCCTTCGTCGCCCGATTCACCGCCTCCGTCGAGTTCGACAAGCGCCTCTACCGCCACGACATCATGGGTTCGATCGCCCATGCGACGATGCTGGAGAAAGCCGGCGTGCTGAACGCCGATGAACGTGATCAGATCATCGCCAATCTGAAAGACATTCAGGGCGAGATCGAGGCCGGCACCTTCGACTGGCGCGTCGACCTGGAAGACGTGCACATGAACATCGAAGCACGCCTGACCGACCGCATCGGAGTGACCGGCAAGAAGCTGCACACCGGCCGCTCGCGCAACGACCAGGTCGCCACCGACATCCGCCTGTGGCTGCGTGACGAAATCGACCTGATCCTCGGCGAAATCACCCGTCTTCAAGAAGGCCTTCTGGGTCTGGCGGATGCCGAAGCGGACACCATCATGCCCGGCTTCACCCACCTGCAGACCGCGCAGCCGGTGACCTTCGGCCACCATCTGCTGGCCTGGTTCGAGATGCTTAGCCGCGACTACGAGCGCCTGGTCGACTGCCGCAAGCGCACCAACCGCATGCCGCTGGGTTCGGCCGCACTGGCCGGCACCACCTATCCGATCCAGCGGGAGATCACCTGCGAACTGCTGGGCTTCGAAGCGATCTCCGGCAACTCGCTGGATGGCGTCTCGGATCGCGACTTCGCCATCGAATTCTGCGCCGCCGCCTCGGTGGCGATGATGCACCTGTCGCGCTTCTCCGAAGAGCTGGTGCTCTGGACCAGCGCGCAGTTCCAGTTCATCGACCTGCCAGATCGCTTCTGCACCGGCTCATCGATCATGCCGCAGAAGAAGAATCCCGACGTACCCGAGCTGGTGCGCGGCAAGACCGGCCGCGTATTCGGCGCGCTGGCTGGCCTGCTGGTGCTGATGAAGGGCCAGCCGCTGGCTTACAACAAGGACAATCAGGAAGACAAGGAGCCGCTGTTCGACGCCGCCGACACCTTGCGCGACAGCCTGCGCGCCTTTGCCGACATGGTTCCGGCGATCAAACCCAAGCGCGAAATCATGCGCGAAGCGGCGCTGCGCGGCTTCTCCACCGCGACGGATCTCGCCGATTACCTGGTGCGCAAGGGACTGCCCTTCCGCGACTGCCACGAGATCGTCGGCCACGCGGTGAAGTACGGCGTGCAGACCGGCAAGGACCTGGCCGAGATGAGCCTCGACGAGCTGCGCCAGTTCAGCGACCAGATCACTGACGACGTGTTCGCCGTGCTGACCCTGGAAGGCTCGGTGAACGCCCGCGACCATATCGGCGGCACCGCGCCGAACCAGGTACGCGCCGCGGTGGCTCGTGGCAAGAATCTGCTGGCGACTAGATGATCACGTCTGGCCGCCGTATTTCGGTGGTCGGCTGTTCAGGTGCCGGCAAGGCCATGCTGTCGCGCCGTCTGGCGCAGCAGCTCGGTTATCGCCATATCGAGCTGGATGCCCTGTTCCATCAACCGGGCTGGCAGCCGTTGCCCACCGAGCAGTTTCAGCAGGCGACCCGTGATGCGCTGCAGGGCGACGGCTGGGGAGCAGAAGGCAATTATTCGGCGGTACGCCCGTTGGTGCGAGAGCGCTCGGACATGGTGATCTGGCTGGATCTGCCACGCCACAAGGTAATGCGCCAGGTCATCTGGCGCACCCTGCGACGCCTGGCCTGCCGTGAGGAGTTGTGGAATGGCAACCGCGAGCGCTGGAGCAATTTATTCAAATTGAACCCACGCCAATCCATCCTGGCCTGGTCGTGGACCCGCCACCCGGTTTACCGGCAGCGCTACGCCGAGGAAATGCGTAACGCACCGCCATCCTGCCAATACCTACGACTGGACTCACGGCAGGCCATCAACGCCTTTCTGGCAAACCTGTCGTCCCGTTAAACCTTATTGAGGGCCAGCCTGTAATGTTTCTGCACATTCGCCCCGCGGTTCGCGAAGACGCCGCGCTGATCCTGCGCTTTATCACCGACCTGGCCATCTACGAAAAGGCCGAGCACGAGGTCAAGACAGACGTCGCCGGCATCGAGAACAGCCTGTTCGCTGACGGCAGCACCGCCCATGGCCTGATCTGCGAGCTGGACGGCGTGCCGATCGGTTATGCGGTGTATTTCTTCAACTACTCGACCTGGCTGGGCAAGCACGGCCTGTATCTGGAAGACCTTTACGTCACCCCGCAGCAGCGTGGCGTCGGTGCCGGCAAGGCGTTGCTGCGTCATCTGGCCAAATTGGCGGTGGCACGCGGCTGCGGGCGCTTCGAGTGGTCGGTGCTGGACTGGAATCAGCCAGCCATCGACTTCTACGAATCCATCGGCGCCCGGCCGCAGAGCGAGTGGATCGGCTACCGCCTTGCCGGCAACGCACTGTCAGAGTTCGCGGCAGGTTGAGCAATCGTTCCAGCACGCCTGCGCCACCAGCCGCGATGCCGCCGCGCAAAGCGCGCCTGCCCTTTGCCAATGCCTGGTTCTTCCCGGCTGCCGCGCTCTACGCGGCGCTGATCCTGCCGTATTCGGTACTGGCACTACTTGGCCTGCTTCCCGCGTTGCCCGGGCTCGCCACATCCGCCGGTCACGCCCACGAAATGCTCTTCGGCTTCGCCCTGGCGGTGATCGCCGGCTACCTGCTCGGCCCGCAGCGACTGCGCTTTACCCTGACGCTGCTCGGCTGCTGGGCGCTGGCACGACTGAGCTTCCTGCTGTGGCCGGGCTCGTGGCTGGCACTGATCTGCGCCGCCGCCTTTGCCACCGGTCTTGCCTGGAAAGTGTTGCCGCGCTTTCTCGGCGCCGCGAAGAAATGGCGTAACCAGAGCGTCGCACCCGTGGTCGCCGGGCTGAGTCTGCTCAGCGCCATCGCCAGCGGCGGCTTTGGAGCTAGCTACGACCGCCTCATGCTGGAGGAGGCGCTGCTATTGCTCGCCACCCTGATGTTCTTCATGGGCGGACGGATCATCGCGCCAGCCATCGCCGGTTACGCGCAGAGCCGGGGATGGCGACTGGATGCGCGGGTGCAGCCGCAGATCGAAGGCGCCGTGCTGATCCTGCTCGGCCTCGCCCTGCTGTTGAATCTCCTGCCCTGGCCGCTGACCCGGCAACTCACCGGCGCCGTACTGGTCGCCGCTGCCGTACTCACGACCATCCGCCTGCTGCGCTGGCAACCCTGGCGCTGCGCGCGGCCGGAGTTGCTGACGCTGCTGCTCGGCTATGCCTGGCTCGCCATTGGCCTGCTATTGCTTGGCCTGGGTACGCTGCTACCGGCGCTGCCATTGAACGCAACGCTGCACGCCTTGACCGTCGGCGCGTTGGGCAGCCTGACTTTCGCGGTCATGGCCCGCACGCGGCTGATCTACCGTTTCCGCGATCCCGGGGCGCAGCCCTGGATACAGGGCGTGGCGTTGCTGATCACCCTGGCGGCGCTGGCTCGCGTGCTGCCCGCCCTGCTGAGTCAGCCTCACCCAGCCTGGCTGCTGCTCGCCGCCGGTTGCTGGTCGCTGGCCTTTCTGGCGCTGACCTTGCTGCTCTGGCGTTGTCGCGACGCGCACGCGGACAGCCCTCGCGGCAACGCTGACAACTGAGTCATCAACCGGAACTCTCACGCATTACGCTTGACCTACATGCAACCGCCGGCGATTCCTCCCATCTCCGCCGCCGCATTCGCCGAGGCCTGCATGACCGATCTGCGCACCCTGCTGCTGAATCAGGACACCCAGGGCGCCGAGCTCTTCGACTCGCCCAAGGAACGCCTGATCTTCTACCGCTCCGAAATCCATTTCGAATCTTCCCTGCTGGCCGAACGCACCAGCGCCTACCTGTCGTCGCAGTCGTTCCTGATGATTGCCTTCGCCTCGTCGATGGCCAACAGTAACCCTGAGTGGGGCGAGCTGTTCCGCCTGGTGGTGCCGGCGATTCTCTCGGTGCTCGGCCTCATCACATCGCTGCACGCGATGCCCGGCATCAAGTCCAATTTCGACGTCATCGAGCGCTGGCATCAGAAACAGTCCGAACTGCTGCAGCTCGAAGGCCGCGTCGGCATGCTTCCGAACAACGAATCGGCGCTGTTCGGCGAAGGCAGCAGCCCGGTAGGTGGGCCTCGCTACAAGCGCACCCTGCTGTTTTCGCTGCGCACGCCAATCATCTTTTCGCTGGTCTGGAGCGCATTTGGCCTGCTCTGCCTGGCCCTGAGCCTGATGGACTGACGCACCGCACACCGCCGCATTGCTCCACGCGGCAGCAGCTGCTTAGCTGGACGCATCCGTATGGAGGAACCCATGTCCGATTCAGACCGCCCCCGCTATCGCGTTGATGCTGATCGCCAGGCCGCCCAACGCCGGGTACGCTACGTCGAAACCAACCGGCCGGATGACGGCAGCTGCACGATCTGCCAGCTGGACGCAGAAAATCCGGCACCGCTCGACGAGACCCCCGCCATGGCGCAAGACAACCCCAGCAACGATGAAGATGAAGCGTTCGCCGAAGAGACCCTGATCCAGGCGATCGAGAACCAGCTTGAAGCCGGTGAGCCCGCGGCCACCCAGGCCACGCTGAACAAGCTGACGCTGGTCGGCTACGAGCGCGACGAATGCCTGCAGATGATGGCGCTGGTCCTCGCCCATGAGATCCGCGCGATGCTCAGCGAGGACCGCCCTTTCGACGGTGCCGCCTACGAGGCCATGCTGCGCAAGCTGCCGGAACTGCCGGAAGCATCCGAATAGGATCTGGATCAAGGCAGGGCCACCGACAGCATCTACACTCAGCAAACAGGGCATGAGCCCACCATCCGAGGAGCGAGCATGTCGTACACCCCTGAGCTGGTTGCCGAACTGGACGTACTCCGACAGTTCAATCTGGAAAATCTGCAGGAAGGGCTGAAGGTGCATCACGAAGCCAGCCCCGCCACCATCGCCGCTTTTGGCCGCCTCCACGCCAAGGGCCTGATCACCCAGGCCGACGGCGGTTACCTCACCAGCCTTGGCCGCGACGCGGCCGAACAGGCGCAAACGCTGCATACCATCCTCTCGGAAACCGTCACGGCCTGACATCGCCATGCCGTTCCGCTTCACCAGTCCAGGGCACGGATGACGCCGGCCCTGGCCGTTGGTCGCTCACTGCAGGCAAACTTGCACCGCACCTCAAGCCGCACGCCGATTGGCCGATGAACAGGGGTTAGCCTCGCCTGCACGAACCACAATGACCCGCACCCAGCACATCCACCCGATTCTCGAAGAAGGTATCGACCGCAAGGTGCTGACCACGCTGCGGGCGCGCTTTCTCGCGGTCAACTCCGCACGCCTGGAGCGGGCCCTGCAGGCCATGTCGACGCGCCAGCAGCAGGTACTCAAGCTGCTGCCGCTGCTGTTTCACGTCAACCATCCGATTCTCCCCGGCTATGTCTCGGCGACTACCCCTGCCGGACTCGCGCACTTCGTGCCGGACGCCGAACAGCTCGCCGAAGCACAGCGCCTGAGCCGCTCGTTCGCCTACAAGCCGGCGCGCGGAAAACTGCCGCAGCCGATACTCGGCCTGTTCCTCATGGGCAGCCTCGGCACCGTGGCGCAGGACGAGCACAGCGATCTGGACGTGTGGGTCTGCCACGATCCCGCCCTGGACGCCGGCCAGATCGAGGAACTGCGCCGCAAGTGCGAACTGCTGCAAGCCTGGGCGGCGAGCCAAGGCAGCGAAGCGCACTTCTTTCTGGTCGATCCGCAACGCTTCACCCAGGGCCAGCGCGAAGCCAGGCTGACCTCCGATGACTGTGGCACCACCCAGCACTACCTGCTGCTCGACGAGTTCTACCGCACGGCGCTCTGGCTCGGCGGGCGCACCCCGCTCTGGTGGCTGGTGCCGGACTACGAGGAGCACCGCTACGACGAATATGTGGCGACGCTGCTGGCCAAGCGCTTCGTGCGCGCCGACGAAGTACTCGACCTCGGCCACCTGGGCCAGGTGCCGCCCGGCGAGTTCGTCGGCGCCGGACTCTGGCAGCTCTACAAGGCCATAGCCTCGCCCTACAAATCGCTGTTCAAGCTGCTGCTGGTGGAGGTGTATGCCAGCCAGTATCCGCAGCTGCGCTGCCTGGCGCTGGACTTCAAACAGGCCATCTATCAAGGGCGGTTCGATCTGAACGAGCTCGACCCGTATATCGCCGCCTACCTTGCCATCGAGCGTTACCTCGGCGCGCGCGGCGACCACGAGCGCCTGGAGCTGGCGCGCCGCTGCCTGTACCTGAAGATCAATCGCCCGCTGAGCCGGCCGCCGGTCAACCGCAACAAGAGCTGGCAGCGCAGCCTGCTCGAGCGGCTGACCCACGACTGGCATTGGGACGAGCGGCAGTTCGCACTGCTCGACAACCGTGGCCACTGGAAAGTGCGGCAGGTCAGCCAGGAACGCCGCGTGCTGGTCAACGAACTGACCTACGGCTACCGCTTTCTCAGCGACTTCACCCGACGCCTTCAGGCCACCAGTCCGCTCACCAGTCGCGACCTCGGCGTACTGGGTCGTCGCCTGTACGCCGCGATCGAACGCAAGGCCGGCAAGGTCGAGGTGGTCAATCTTGGTATCTCGCCGGATATGGCTGAACACAGCCTGACCCTGGTGCACGATTACGACGCTGCGGGCGATGTGCGCTGGTCGCTCTATCAGGGCCAGCTCACCGCGCCGGAACTGAGCAATTTCGCCCCATTGAAGCGCTCTCGCGAGCTGGTCGCGCTGCTGGCCTGGTGTCACCGCAACGGCGTGGTGGATGTCAGCACCCACCTGTCCCTGTTCCCTGGCGACAGCGGCCTTAGCGAAGCGGAACTGTTCGCCCTGTTCAGCGACCTGCGCCGTGCGCTGCCGATGCCGCTATGCCCGGTGGACGAAGAAGCGCTACTGGCCGCGAGCAAACCAAGCCGGGTGCTGCTGCTGATCAACATCGGCCTGGACCCCACCCAGCAAGCCCCAACAGCATCTGCCATCGGCGAGCAGTCGATGCTGAACGCGGCGCCAGAAAGCCTGGTGCTGAGCGTGGACCAGGTCACGCTCAACAGCTGGAACGAGATGCTGGTGACCCGCTACGAAGGGCCGAAGGCGCTGCCGCTGTGCCTGCGCGATTATCTGGATAGCCTCGAGCGGGTCGTGCAGGCACCGCAACTGCAGGTCTTCTGCTTCGCCCGCAATCGCGGACAGGCCATCGCGCGGCGGGTCGAGCAGATATTCGAGGATGCCCGCCAGAGCCTTGCCAGCGTCGCTCATGGACGCTACCTGCTTCAGGTTCGCCAGCATTTCCACATGCTGCAGCGCGACGCTGACGCGCTGCGTCTCACCCACCTGAGCGATCGCGCCGCACTGCTCGAACACCTTGGCGAGGCTCACCACGCCTACAGCCCGCTCCGTCTCGATCGTGCGGCGCTGGACGGTGACGATCTGGCGCTGATTCTTGCGCAAGGCCGCCCGGGATGCCTGCAGGTGTTCTACCGCACGGCCGGGGAAATCGCCGAACTCAGCGTGCTCGATGAATGCAATGCCCTCTGGCGCCAGCAGCTGCCCTATCGCGACGAGCGCACCCTGCTGCGCCCGCTGATGCGCTTTCTCGAGTCGATGCTGTATCGGCGTAACGCGCAGCAGCCCGGCCAAAGCCAGGAGCTGGTCGACCCGGCGATCCTCTTCTACCGCATTCAACCCGGACAAGACGCGCGACCGGCACAACTGGAACGAAGACCGGCGCCCCAGGGCGAGGTCAACGATCCGTTCTACGACGTGCAGGCGATTGTCGAAGCGGGCGAAAACGGTCGCTCGCAGGTCACCCTGTACTGTAACCATCAGGAGTTTTCCGGCCTGGAATATGGGGCCGAGCTGTTCGCCGCCGTGACACGCACGATCATTTCCCGACGCCGCGACGGCGAACGCTACCCCTGCTACATCACCGACCTCGACCTCACCGGCCTGCACGGCAGCGGACGCAGCCAGACGGTCCAGTACCTGCGCTACAAGGCGCGCCTGGAGGCAGCGCTGAACGCGGCAATGGAGTCATAAGAGGGCGCTGACGGGGCTTCAGTCAGCGTCTCGACGAGGTTCCGGCCTGACGAACCAGCTGCATTGCGCAGTGGCTATCCAACGCTTTTCGCGCCAACAAAGGCAGAGCTGCGGAAAGCTGCTACCAGCCCGATCGCAGCGGCGGCCAGGCTGATCATCTCGCAAGCGTCGCCCGTCAGAACGGATCGCCTGCCGCTTCGGGCTGGTATTCGATCGCGAGCAGAGTGAGCTTGATCATCTTGCCGGATGGAGTCGGCCAGTCGATGTGCTGGCCGACACTCATGCCCAGCAGCGCCGTACCGACCGGTGCGAGGACGGACACGGTGCCTTCCTTGCCGGCATCGTGGGGATAGACCAGCGTCAGGTGGTAGTCCTTGCCCGTGCCTTCGTCGCGGCAGTGCACGCGCGAATTCATGGTCACGACGCCCGCAGGCATCTCGCTGCGTTCCACGATCTGCGCCCGCGACAGTTCCTGCTCGAGCGCTTCGGCGGCCGGACCGTAGTCGTCCAGACTGTCGAGCAGCCGCTCAAGGCGCTGCAGATCGAGTTGGGTAAGGATGATCGGCGGTGCACTGGTCATGGGTTCTGGCAAGCTCCTGCGAAAAAATAAAACACGAAAAAAGCAAAACCCCGCCCGAAGGCGGGGTTTTGTTGACCTGCGGAGACACTATCACAGCAGCCCGAATAAGCAAGGGCCCCACCGGCAGAGCCCGGCTCGCGGGGGCTGCACGCAGATTGCGTCAGATATCCTCGAATTCCAGCGCTTCGCCGCCCTGCTCCAGCGTCACCCGCGAGAGCAGCTCTCCGAGGCGCTCGCCGCTTGCATCGCACAGCCACAGCTGGCTGCCTTCGTCGTAGTCGAAATGAAAGCCGCCGGAGCGCGCCGCGACCCACAGCTGGCGCAACGCGGGCTGGCGGCTGAGGATCAGCTGACTGCCGTTATCGAAGCGCACTGTCAGCACACCACCGGAGTTCTCCAGGTCGACGTCCAGACTGGTGTCATCGAATACGTCCTCGACGCTCTCCTGCACAGCATCGACCAGATCGTGATAACGGGCTTCGCTCAGGCTCATGCAACACTTCCTCGAATTGTTCTGCACGCGACGCGGGCCGCACGCGATGGCGGCGAGCTTAGCAGGGCGCAGCCGGATCAAGCGAGCCGCCCGCCAGCACGGCCGCCGTGTGACGTGCTGCTCGCATAGGCAATCCGCCGGGTGCTGGGTATACTCCGGCGATTAGATTTTTCAAGGATTCCAGTCCCCATGAAGCGCCTTCTGCTTCCCTTCATCGCACTCGCCGTCTTCGCCGCCGCGCTCAGCGGTTGTGGCCAGAAAGGTCCGCTGTACCTGCCGGATGACGAGAAAACCGTCAAAGAACGTTCCAAAGACCGTTTCGAACTCTAAAGGAGGCTGTTCATGGAGGCCTTCTCGTACCGCGACGGTCAACTCTTCGCGGAAGGCGTGGCACTGCCCGCACTTGCGCAACGCTTCGGCACCCCGACCTACGTCTATTCCCGCGCGCACATCGAAGCCCAGTACCGGGCCTATGCCGATGCGCTGGATGGCATGCCGCATCTGGTCTGCTTCGCCGTCAAAGCCAATTCGAACCTGGGCGTGCTAAACGTGCTGGCACGTCTCGGTGCCGGCTTCGACATCGTCTCGCGCGGTGAGCTGGAGCGCGTACTGGCCGCCGGCGGACAGCCGGACCGTATCGTCTTCTCTGGCGTCGGCAAGACCCGTGACGACATGCGCCGGGCGCTGGAAGTCGGCGTGCACTGCTTCAACGTGGAATCCACCGATGAGCTGGAGCGCCTGCAGCAGGTCGCCGCCGAGCTCGGCAAAAAGGCGCCGGTGTCGCTACGGGTCAATCCGGACGTCGATGCCGGCACCCACCCGTACATTTCCACAGGTCTCAAAGAGAACAAGTTCGGCATCGATATCGACAACGCCGAGGCGGTCTATGCCCGCGCAGCCGAGTTGCCGAACCTGGAAGTGGTCGGCGTCGATTGCCATATCGGTTCGCAGCTGACCAGCCTGCCGCCCTTCCTCGACGCGCTCGACCGCCTGCTCGCCTTGACCGATCGACTCGCTGCACGCGGCATCCAGATCCGCCATCTGGACCTCGGTGGCGGCCTCGGTGTGCGTTACCGTGACGAGCAGCCACCACTGGCAGGCGACTACATCCAGGCAGTGCGCCAGCGCATCGAAGGCCGCGGGCTGGCGCTGGTTTTCGAGCCAGGCCGCTCCATCGTCGCCAACGCCGGCGTGCTGCTGACCCGCGTGGAATACCTCAAGCACACCGCGCACAAGGATTTCGCCATCGTCGATGCGGCGATGAACGACCTGATCCGTCCGGCGCTGTACCAGGCGTGGATGAACGTCATCGCGGTGCAGCCGCACGAAGGCGATACGCGTCGCTACGACATCGTCGGACCGATCTGCGAAACCGGCGACTTCCTCGCCAAGGATCGCGAGCTGGCCCTGGTCGAAGGCGACCTGCTGGCGGTGTGTTCGGCCGGTGCCTACGGCTTCGTCATGAGCTCCAACTACAACACCCGCGGCCGCGCCGCCGAGGTGCTGGTGGACGGTGACCAGGCCTTCGAAGTGCGCCGTCGCGAGAGCGTTCAGGAGCTATACGCCGGCGAAAGCCTGCTGCCCACTTGAGGCCAAGATCATGCTTCTGCGCTTTACCAAGATGCACGGTCTGGGCAACGACTTCATGGTCATCGACCTGGTCAGCCAGCACGCGCACATTCAGCCCAAGCACGCCAAGCAGTGGGGCGATCGCCACACCGGAGTCGGTTTCGATCAGCTGCTGATCGTCGAACCGCCGCAGAATCCGGACGTGGATTTCCGCTACCGCATCTTCAATTCCGACGGTTCGGAAGTGGAGCAGTGCGGCAACGGCGCGCGCTGCTTCGCCCGCTTCGTGGTCGACAAGCGCCTGACCGTGAAACGCAAGATCAAGGTCGAAACCAAGGGCGGCATCATCGAGCTGGATATCCGTCCCGATGGGCAGATCCGCGTCGACATGGGTCCGCCGCGACTGGTGCCGTCCGAGATTCCGTTCCAGGCCGACCAGGAAGCCCTGAGCTATCCGCTCGAAGTCGATGGCCAGCGCGTCGAGTTGGCCGCCGTGTCCATGGGCAACCCCCATGCGGTGCTGCGCGTCGACAGCGTCGAGCAGGCACCTGTGCATGAACTCGGACCGAAGATCGAACATCACCCGCGCTTTCCGCAGCGGGTCAATGTCGGCTTCCTGCAGGTCGTCGATCGCCGCCATGCGCGGCTGCGCGTTTGGGAACGCGGCGCCGGGGAAACCCAGGCCTGCGGTACCGGCGCCTGCGCGGCTGCGGTCGCGGCAATACGCCAGGGCTGGATGGATTCGCCGGTACAGGTCGAGCTGCCGGGTGGCCGCCTGTCCATCGAATGGGCAGGTCCCGGGCAGCCGGTTATGATGACCGGCCCCGCCGTTCGTGTATTTGAAGGACAGGTTCGCCTATGACCGACCAGACCCAGGGCAGCACCCCGCTACCCGACGCCGAAGCCGTCGCCGCCTACCTGCGCGCCCATCCGGAATTCTTCGTCGATCACGACGAGCTGATCCCTGAGCTGCGCATCCCCCATCAGCCGGGCACCGCGGTGTCGCTGGTGGAGCGTCAGGTCAAGCTGCTGCGTGAGCGCAACATCGAGATGCGCCATCGTCTGTCGCAACTGATGGACGTGGCGCGCGACAACGACCGTCTGTTCGACAAGACCCGCCGCCTGGTGCTCGACCTGCTCGACGCCAGCAGCCTGGAAGAAGTGGTCAGCGCGGTGGAAGACAGCCTGCGCCACGAGTTCCAGGTGCCCTACGTCAGCCTGATCCTGTTCAGCGACGCGACACTGCCGGTGGGCCGCTGCGTCAGCACCGGCGAGGCACAGCAGAGCATCGGCGGTCTGCTCGACGGCGGCAAGACCATCTGCGGCGTGCTCCGCCCGCACGAGCTGAGCTTTCTGTTCGGCGCCGAAGACAGCAGCAGCGTGGGCTCCGCGGCGGTAGTCAGCCTGAAAAATCAGCTGGGCGTACTGGCGATCGGCAGCCCGGATCCACAGCACTACAAGAGCTCGCTGGGCACGCTGTTCCTCGGTTATATCGCCGAAGTGCTGACCCGCGTGCTGCCGCGCTTTGGTACGCCGCTGCGCTCGGTACGCTGAGCGCAATTGCCGACCAACGCCACGCACCACACGCGCCTGCTCGCGGCCTGAGGCTGGAGCCTGTTCATGCAGAACGAACTCGACGCCTACTTCGAACACCTGCGCAGCGCCCGGCAGCTGTCGGGCCACTCGCTGGACGGCTACCGCCGCGACCTGAACAAGCTGCTGACTTACTGCGAGCGCGAAAACATCGCCGAGTGGAATGCACTGCAAGGCCGACACCTGCGCCAGCTGGTCGGCGAGCTGCATCGCCAGGGCCAGTCCAGCCGCAGCGTGGCGCGCCTGCTCTCATCGGTGCGCGGCCTCTACCGCTACCTGAATCAGGAAGGCCTCTGCCAGCACGATCCGGCTACCGGCCTGTCCGCGCCGAAAGGTGAACGACGTCTTCCGAAGCTGCTGGATACCGATCGCGCCATGCAGCTGCTCGACGGTGGCGTCGAGGACGATTTCATCGGCCTGCGCGATCAGGCGATGCTCGAGCTGTTCTATTCATCCGGCCTGCGGCTTTCGGAACTGGTCAGCCTGAACCTCGACCAGCTCGACCTGCCTGCAGGCATGGTGCGAGTGCTCGGCAAGGGCAACAAGGTGCGCGAGCTGCCGGTAGGGCGAAAGGCGCGCGAGGCCTTGCAAGCCTGGTTGCCTGTACGTGCGCTCGCCAACCCGGCCGATGGCGCGGTATTCATCGGCCAGCAGGGTCGCCGTCTCGGCGCGCGGGCCGTGCAAGTGCGAGTGCGCCAGGCCGGAGTGCGCGAGCTTGGCCAGCACCTGCATCCACACATGTTGCGCCACAGCTTCGCCAGCCATCTGCTGGAGTCGTCGCAGGACCTGCGCTCGGTGCAGGAGCTGCTCGGCCATGCCGACATCGGCACCACGCAGATCTACACCCATCTGGACTTTCAGCACCTGGCCAAGGTCTACGATCAGGCGCATCCGCGCGCCAAGCGCAAGCAGGACACCGACACATGAGCATTCGCCTGATCACCTTCGACTTGGACGATACCTTCTGGGAAACCACGCCGGCCATCCAGAGCGCCGAGACCGCCCTGCGCGACTGGCTCGGCGTGCATGCACCGCGCCTGGGCGAATTTCCCGTCGAAGCCCTCGGCGCGATCCGCCGCATGCTGGTGGAGCAGGACTCGGCGCTGCGCCACCGTATCAGCGAGCTGCGCCGGCGCATCCTGCAGCACGCGCTGCACGATGCCGGCTATCCCGCCGCCGAAGCGGACGAGTTGGCCGAACAGGCCTTCCAGGTGTTTCTCGATGCGCGCCACCAGGTGCAGATTTTCCCGGACGTGCAGCCCACCCTGGAATTTCTCGCCAATCACTACACCCTCGGCGTGATCACCAACGGCAATGCCGACGTGCGCCGCCTGGGCCTGGCCGACTATTTCCAGTTCACCCTGTGCGCCGAGGAGCTGGGCGTCGGCAAGCCCGACCCGCATCCGTTCCAACAAGCCCTTCGCCTGGGCGATGCGCGCCCGGAACAGGCTGTGCACGTCGGCGACCACGCGTTGGATGACATCGCCGGAGCGCAACAGGCGGGCATGCGGGCGATCTGGTTCAACCCCAAGCGCGTCGCCTGGCCGCACGATTACCATCCCGATGCACAGATCCATAGCCTGGCCGAATTGCCCAAGCTGCTGCTCGACTGGCGCGGCGACTGAGCGAAAAGCCAGACGCCAGATGCGCAAAAGCCCGCCTTGGAGGCGGGCTTTTGCGCAATTCTTTTTGGTGCTCAGATAGGGCGACTGCCGTACTTGCTATCCGGCTTCTTCGGCGGGGCGGCGACCACATTGGGCTCGACTTCCTGCACTTGGCCGCCACGCGCGAGAAATTCTTCCATGGCTCGCGCCAGTGCATCGCGCTCCTTCTGCTTGGCTTCCAGGCTCGGCAGTTCGTCCGGCTCCACGGCCTTCGCCTTGGCCTTCTTGGCCGGCGTAGCGCGCTCGCTGTCGGTCCCTTCGTCGTCGAGACTGTCGTCGCCATCATCGGCAGCGTTCAGCTCTTCCCCTTCCTCCTCGTCGCTAACGTCCAGATCGTCTTGTTCTAGTTCTTCGTCGCTCATGTTCAACCTCATGGCCTTGCCAAAGCGGAGTAAGTTATAGCCCAGCGATGCGGAAAGACCGACACCGCCAAAAAAAATTCAACTTGCCGTCCCGTGCAGCGTTGCCACAATCTGCCGCGCGCCACCCTGGTCGCGGTGCTCTCCGAGATAGATGCCCTGCCAGGTACCGAGTGCCAGCCCCCCATCGCTGACCGGCAGGCTCAACTGGCAGCCGAGCAGGCTGGCCTTGAAATGCGCCGGCAGATCGTCCGGCCCTTCGTAGTCGTGCTCATAGCCTCCCTCACCCTGCGGCACCAGGCGATTGAAGAAGCGCTCGAAATCTCGCCGAACCGCTGCATCGGCATTCTCGTTGATCGTCAGCGAGGCCGAGGTATGCCGCAGCCACAGGTGTAACAGACCGACCCGGCATTGCCGCAGTTCCGGCAGTGCGTCGAGCAGCTCATCGGTGACCAGATGAAAGCCGCGTGGCCGCGCGCGCAAGGTGATCAGGGTCTGTTGCCACATGTTCGAAGACTCATGTTCAACGGCTGGTCGCGCGCATTCTAGCGTGGCGCCAAAAAAAACAAAGGGCGCCAAAAGGCGCCCTTGTCATGAACCAGCGAATCGTTACTGGCGAGTGAACTCCGGATAGGCTTCCAGACCGCACTCGACGACGTCCACGCCCTCGTATTCCTCTTCCTCGCTGACACGCAGGCCCATCACCGCCTTGATGATGCCCCAGACGATCAGGCTGGCGATGAACACCCAGAGGAAGATCGACACCAGACCCAGCAGCTGGGCACCGAAGGTGGCATCGGCGTTGGTCAGCGGCACGGCCAGCAGGCCCCACATGCCGGCAACACCGTGCACGGAGATGGCACCGACCGGGTCATCGAGCTTGAGCTTGTCCAGGCCAAGGATGCTGAACACCACCAGCACACCACCCACGCCGCCGATCAGGGTCGCCTGCAGAGCGCTCGGGGTCAGCGGTTCGGCAGTGATCGCCACCAGACCGGCCAGCGCGCCGTTGAGCACCATGGTCAGGTCGGACTTGCCGAACAGCAGACGCGCGGTGATCAGCGCGGCGATCAGGCCGCCTGCAGCGCCCATGTTGGTGTTGACGAAGACCTGAGCGACGGCATTGGCGTCTTCGATGGTGCTCATCTTCAGCTGCGAGCCACCGTTGAAGCCGAACCAGCCCATCCACAGGATGAAGGCACCGAGGGTCGCCAGCGGCATGTTGGCACCGGGGATGGCGTTGATCTGACCGTTCGCACCGTACTTGCCCTTACGCGGACCAAGCAGCAGCACACCCGCCAGAGCAGCCGCCGCACCGGCCATGTGTACGATGCCCGAGCCGGCGAAGTCGAGGAAGCCCGCCGCGTCGAGGAAACCGCCGCCCCACTTCCAGAAGCCCTGAACCGGATAGATGAAGCCGGTCATCACCACCGCGAAGGCGATGAACGCCCACAGCTTCATGCGCTCGGCCACCGCACCGGAAACCACCGACATGCAGGTCGCGGCGAACACGATCTGGAAGAAGAAGTCGGCACGCGCGGAGTAGTAAGGCGCGTCCTCACCACCGGCAGCGACCACGTCGACGGCGTTCTCGTCGCCGATCAGGAAGCCCAGGCTCGGCAGGATGCCGCCGTCCGGGCTGGAATACATGATGTAGTAGCCGACCAGCAGATACATGATCGACGCCAGCGCGTAGAGCACGATGTTCTTGGTGAGGATCTCGGCGGTGTTCTTCGCCCGGACCAGACCGGCTTCGAGCATGGCGAAACCTGCCGCCATCCACATCACCAGCGCTCCGCAGATCACGAAGTAGAAGGTATCGAGTCCGTACTGGACGGGTATCAATGCAGTGCTATCCATGTTTCACCTCTTGCTGTCGCGCTTTGTGCGCTGTTCGGTCCACAGGCCATCGCATGCCGCGTCGATGGCCGGTGCCGCTTTTCGGATTGGCCCCGGGGTTGGCTCCGGGGTGCCCTGAATGGATTACAGGTTGTAGCCACGCTCGTTATGCAGGCTGAGGTCGAGGCCGATGGTCTCCTGCTCCTCGTTCACCCGCAGGCCCATCACCAGATCGATCGCCTTGAGGATCAGGTAGGTGGCGATGCCGGTGTACACCACGGTGAACAGCACGCCCTTGAACTGAATCCACAGCTGCAGGCCGATGTTCTCCACTTCGCCGAAGCCACCCAGCATGGGTGCCGCGAAGATGCCGGTGAGCAACGCACCGACTATGCCGCCGATGCCGTGCACACCGAAGGCGTCCAGCGAATCGTCGTAGCCGAGTTTGCGTTTCAGGCTGGTGGCGCAGAAGAAGCAGACCACTCCGGATACCAGGCCGATGACCAGAGCGCCCATCGGGCCCACTGTGCCGGCAGCCGGCGTGATGGCGACCAGACCGGCAACCACGCCGGAGGCGATGCCCAGCGCGCTGGGTTTGCCGTGGCCGATCCACTCGGCGAACATCCAGCCCAGCGCCGCAGCGGCAGTTGCGATCTGCGTCACCAGCATGGCCATGCCCGCGGTGCCGTTGGCGGCGATGGCCGAGCCCGCATTGAAGCCGAACCAGCCGACCCAGAGCATTGCGGCACCGACCAGGGTCAGGCCCAGGTTGTGCGGCGCCATCGGCGTGGTCGGATAGCCCTTGCGCTTGCCCAGCACCAGGCAGGCCACCAGGCCGGCGATACCAGCGTTGATGTGCACCACGGTGCCGCCAGCGAAATCGAGCACGCCCCAATCCCACATCAGGCCGCCGTCGCCGCCCCAGACCATGTGCGCGATCGGCGCGTAGACCAAGGTGAACCAGACGCCCATGAACACCAGCATCGCGGAGAACTTCATGCGTTCGGCGAAGGCGCCGACGATGAGCGCCGGGGTGATGATGGCGAAGGTCATCTGGAAGGTGATGAACACGCTTTCAGGGAAGGCGCCGACCAGGCTGTCGGGCGTCAGACCGCTGAGGAAGGCACGGTCCAGGCCACCGACGAAGGAATTGAAGTTGGTGACCCCAGCTTCCATACCGGTGGTGTCGAACGCGAGGCTGTAGCCGTAGACCATCCAGAGGATGCTCATCAGGCCGGTGACCGCAAAGCACTGCATCATCACCGAGAGAATGTTCTTCGAGCGGACCATGCCGCCGTAGAACAGCGCCAGCCCAGGGATGGTCATGAACAGCACCAGCGCAGTGGCCGTCAGCATCCATGCCGTGTCGCCTGAATCCAGCGTTGCCTCCTGCGCCAGGGCCAGGCCTGGACTTATCAGAGACAAAAGGGCTCCTAGCCCTGCGAATTTTCGCAGAGTCATGGTTTTACTCCTGGGGCGTGGGGGTTCGGAGGTGCTGCTTAAATCGCGTCGGTATCGGTTTCGCCGGTACGGATGCGGATGGCCTGTTCCAGGTTGACCACGAAGATCTTGCCGTCGCCGATCTTGCCGGTGTTGGCTGCCTTGGTGATGGCCTCGATCACGCGATCGAGCTGATCGTCAGCGATGGCCACGTCGATCTTTACCTTCGGCAGGAAGTCGACGACGTATTCGGCACCGCGATACAACTCGGTGTGGCCCTTCTGGCGACCGAAGCCTTTGACTTCGGTTACGGTGATGCCCTGTACGCCAATTTCCGACAGCGACTCGCGCACGTCGTCCAGCTTGAACGGCTTGATGATGGCAGTGACTAGTTTCATGAAAACTTCTCCCGTTTTAGGTGGACTTGCCCCAGAAGTACGAACCCGGCTCAAGTCTAAGCTCAGTGTCTGGCTCTTGTAACGCTCCGGCTGTAGCCGGTCCGCAGTCCGACACCACCAACCTCTCCGACAAAGCGTCGCGAATCACCGATGCACCGCAACCCGTTGGTGCATGCGTCGCTGGGGACAAAGCAGAATCAGTGCCAGCTTTACGCAATGCCCGTTTTTACGGGGTGCGCACGGATGGAACGGATGCCCGACGGACGGTAGCGGCCAGAACACGCACAATATTGGTGCGCGCATGCACCAGCAGCTGCTCATTTTTTGTGCACGCCCCCTGAGAAAGAGCGGAAAAAGCCCGTGCTACACTGCGCCCGGTTCAACCACAGGTGTTTTCAATGTTGCCGCCAAAAGCTTTCCTAGATGCCATCGGCTCCCAGGCCTCGCGCCTGTTCAACGGCGAGACGCCGCTGCCGCGTGGCGAGTTCGAAGCCCAGCTCAAGGGTGTGGTCCAGGGCGCACTGAACAAGCTCGACGTGGTCAGCCGCGACGAATTCGACAGCCAGATGGTGGTGCTAGCCCGCACCCGCGCGCGCCTGGAGGCGCTCGAAGCCAAGGTTGCCGAACTGGAAGAAAAGCTCACGCCGCCCGCGTCCTGATAGACCGGGCCGGCGACACGATCAAAGGAGTGATCGGATGTCCCTGGCCATAGTTCATAGCCGCGCGCAGATTGGCGTCGAAGCGCCGTCAGTGACCGTCGAAGCACATCTGGCCAACGGCCTGCCGGCACTGACCCTGGTCGGCCTGCCGGAAACCGCGGTCAAGGAAAGCAAGGATCGCGTGCGCAGCGCCATTCTCACCTCCGGCTTCGATTTTCCCGCTCGACGCATCACCCTCAACCTCGCCCCCGCCGACCTGCCAAAGGACGGCGGCCGCTTCGACCTGTCCATTGCCCTGGGCATCCTCGCCGCCAGCGGTCAGCTGCCGGCCGAGCGGCTCGACAACCTGGAATGCCTCGGCGAACTGGCACTGTCCGGCGCCTTGCGCCCGGTCCAGGGAGTCCTGCCGGCTGCCCTCGCCGCTCGAGCGGCAGGGCGCGCGCTGCTGGTGCCACGGGCCAACGCCGAGGAAGCCAGCCTGGCCTCGGGGCTCACCGTCTATGCCGCCGAGCACTTGCTCGAGGTCGCTGCGCACTTCAACGGCATCACGCCGCTCGAACCCTATGTGGCCCAGGGCCTGCTACGACAGATTCAGCCTTACCCCGACCTGGCCGACGTGCAAGGTCAGCAGGCGGCCAAGCGCGGGCTACTGATCGCCGCGGCTGGCGCGCACAACCTGCTGTTTTCCGGCCCGCCAGGCACCGGCAAGACGCTGCTGGCCAGCCGCCTGCCCGGTCTCTTGCCGCCGCTGGACGAACAGGAGGCGCTGGAAGTGGCCGCCATCCATTCGGTGGCCAGCCACAGCCCTCTCGAGCATTGGCCGCAACGGCCCTTTCGGCAGCCCCATCACAGTGCATCCGGCCCGGCGCTGGTCGGTGGCGGCAGTCGTCCGCAGCCGGGGGAGATCACCCTGGCGCATCAGGGCGTGCTGTTTCTCGACGAGCTGCCGGAATTCGACCGCAAGGTGCTCGAGGTCTTGCGTGAGCCACTGGAGTCGGGGCGTATCGTCATCGCTCGGGCCCGCGACAAGGTGCGTTTTCCGGCGCGTTTCCAGCTGGTGGCGGCGATGAATCCCTGCCCCTGTGGCTACCTCGGTGATCCCAACGGGCGCTGCCGCTGCACGCCGGACCAGATCCAGCGCTATCGCAACAAGCTCTCCGGCCCGCTGCTCGACCGCATCGACCTGCATTTGACCGTGGCGCGCGAGGCGACGGCCCTCAACGCGCCGCTGCAGACGGGCCAGAGCAGTGCCGTGCTCGCCGCCCAGGTAGCCCAGGCGCGGCAGCTGCAACTCGCCCGTCAGGGCTGCGCCAACGCCTTTCTCGACCTCGCCGGATTGCGCAGCCATTGCCAGCTCGGCACCGAGGATCAGGCCTGGCTGGAGCGCGCCTGCGAACGCCTGGCGCTGTCGCTGCGCGCCGCGCACCGCCTGCTCAAGGTGGCGCGCACCCTCGCCGATCTGGAACAGGCCGAGCGAATCAGCCGCCAGCACCTCGCCGAAGCCCTGCAGTACCGGCCCGGCAGTCAAGGCTGAGCCTGCTCTAGCACGGGCTTCGGGTCGCATCGATCAGCGGCGGACAACGGGCATCCTTTGCGGTCTGTGTTAAGTTGGATGGCTTTCGCCACAGGCGGCCACTCCCCAGAAACAACCCGAAGGAGCGCAGCATGGAGGCAAAACAGCCCTCGTCGTCCCACCTCAACGCCCCGGTCTTCTACGGCTCGGCGGTCATAATCCTGGCGCTGGTGATCTACAGCGTCGCTTTCCAGAGCCATGCGCAAACGCTGTTTGGCGATACCCAGGCCTGGATCATCGCCAACGTCAGCTGGCTCTACATCCTCGCCGTAGCACTCATCCTGCTCATGGTGGTGCTGCTGGCGTTCAGTCGTTACGGCGACATCAAGCTCGGGCCGGATCACAGCGAACCGGATTACAGCGCCCTGACCTGGTTCGCCATGCTGTTCTCCGCCGGCATGGGCATCGGCCTGATGTTCTTCGGCGTCGCCGAGCCGGTGATGCACTTCCTCTCACCGCCGGTGGGCGAAGGCGGCACCAGCGCGGCCGCCTATGAGGCGATGAAGATCACCTTCTTCCACTGGGGCCTGCATGCCTGGGCGATCTACGCCATCGTGGCGATGATCCTGGCCTACTTCGCCTACCGCCACGGCCTGCCGCTCACCCTGCGTTCGGCGCTCTACCCGCTGATCGGCGAGCGCATCTATGGGCCGATCGGGCATGCCGTGGACATCTTCGCCATCATCGGCACGGTGCTCGGGGTCGCCACCTCACTGGGCCTCGGCGTCACCCAGATCAACACCGGGCTGAATCACCTGTACGGCCTGCCGGTATCCGTGCCGGTGCAGATCGGCCTGATCATCGCCACCACGCTGCTGGCGACGATTTCGGTAGTCACCGGCCTGGACAAGGGCGTGCGCCGGCTGTCGGAGCTGAACCTGACGCTAGCGGCGCTGCTGTTGCTGATGGTGCTGATCGCGGGGCCGACGGTGTTCATCCTGCAGACTTTCGTGCAGAACACCGGCAGCTACCTGTCGGACATCGTCAACAAGACCTTCAACCTCTATGCCTACGAGCCGAACGACTGGATCGGCGGCTGGACGCTGTTCTACTGGGGCTGGTGGCTGGCCTGGTCGCCCTTCGTCGGCCTGTTCATCGCGCGCATCTCGCGCGGCCGGACGATTCGCGAGTTCGTCACCGGCGTGCTGCTGGTGCCGACCGCATTCACCCTGTTGTGGATGACCGTGTTCGGCGACACCGCGATCCACATGATCCTCTGGGAACACGTCTCCAGCCTTGGTGAAGCCATCGAGCAGGACAGTTCGCTGGCCCTGTTCGCCTTCCTCGAGCACTTCCCCTTCTCGGGCTTCATCTCGCTGATCGCGATCATCATGGTGGTGGTGTTCTTCGTCACCTCGGCGGACTCCGGCGCGTTGGTGGTGGACATGCTCGCCTCCGGCGGCCAGCAAGGCACTCCGGTCTGGCAACGCATCTTCTGGGCCGCATCCATGGGTGGGGTGGCCATCGCGCTGCTGCTCGCCGATGGCCTGACCGCGCTGCAGACGGCGACCATCGCCAGCGCCCTGCCCTTCACCATCGCGCTGCTGTGTTCGATGTGGGGTCTGCTCAAGGCGCTGCGCCTGGATGCCACGAAGCAGGGGCTGCGCTACCAGGCCCTGAGCACCTCGCCCAGCGCACCGCGCAGTGCCGGTGGCTGGCAACGTCGCCTGCGTACGCTGATGCTGTTCCCGCGACGCGCCCATGTGGTGCGCTTCATCACCGAAGTGGTGCGTCCGGCCTACGAGGACATCGCCGAGGAAATGCGCAAGCAGGGCTATGCGGTGGACATCAGCGAAGGTGATGATCGTCGCTTGCGCTTCGAGATCACCCACGAAGGCGAGCCAGACTTCATCTACGAAGTGCGCCCGCGGGCCTACGCCATGCCGAGCTTCGTCGCCACCAGCGAGGACGACGAGCGCGAGGAGCGCAAGTACTTCCGCGCCGAGGTGCATCTCAAGGAAGGCGGCCAGGATTATGACGTGATGGGCTGGAGCCGCGAGGATGTCATCAGTGACATCCTCGGCCAGTACGAGAAGCACATGCACTTCCTGCACATGGTTCGCTGAAGCCGAGCTGCGTCCTGGCGCCGGCCAGGACGCGGTCGATCAGTGTGCCAGGCCGGCTGCCAGTCGCTCGGCGCTCATGAAATGCAGCAGCTCGGCCAGCGGCAACGGCTGGCTGACCAGATAGCCCTGCACCTGCTGCGCGCCGAACTGGCGCAGCAGCTCGAGCTGCTCGGTGGTCTCGACACCCTCGGCCACCACATCCAGATCGAGGTTGTGCGCCAGGCCGACCATCGCCTGCACCAGCTGCGACTTCTCGGGCCGCACGACCATGCCGGCGACAAAGCTCTTGTCGATCTTCAGCAGGGTGATCGGCAGGCTGGACAGGTGCACGAACGACGAGAAGCCGGTGCCGAAATCGTCCAGCGAAAAGCGCACGCCGAGCTCGCCCAGCGCATGCATGGCGCTCTGCACCTGCTCGCTGCGGCGCATCACCGCGGTTTCGGTGAGTTCGAATTCCAGCCAGTGCGGGTCGATGCCGCGCTCGTCGATCAGCCGGTTGAGCGTCGGCAGCAACTGACTGTCCTGAAACTGGCGGAACGACAGGTTGATCGCCATGTGCAGTGAATCCGCGCCGCCCTCATGCAGGCTTTGCAGATCGCGCAGCGCGCGGGCGATCACCCAGTAGCCGAGCGGCACGATCAGGCCGCTCTCCTCAGCCATGGGAATGAAGGCATCCGGCCCCAGCAGCCCTCTTTCCGGGTGCAGCCAGCGCACCAGTGCCTCCAGTCCGACGATGCGCCCGCTTTCCAGGCACAGCCTCGGCTGGTAGTGCAGCTCCAGCTCACCGCGACGCAACGCACGGCGCAGCTCGCCTTCCTGATCGGCGAGGCTGCGCGCGCTGCGGCTGACCTGTTCATCGTAGAAACACCAGGTGCAACCCTGGGCCGCCTTGGCCTGGCGCATGGCGATCTGCGCGTGCCAGAGCAGCGGATCGGCGTCGATCCCCTCGCTGGCACGCGCCAGTCCGACGCTGCAGCCCAGCATCAGGCTCTCGCCCTCCACCCAGTAAGGCTCCGCCAGTGCTTCGACGATGCGATCGGCGACCGCCACAGCGCGCTCCGGATCGTTGCGGGTATCGAGCAGCAGGGCGAACTCGTCGCCGCCCAGCCGCGCCAGCATGTCGCCGACCTCCAGCTGCGCCTTGAGCCGCGCCACCACCTGCAGGATCAGGCGATCCCCGGCCTGGTGGCCGAGGGCATCGTTGACGTGGCGGAAGTTGTCGAGATCGAGATAGCCAAGCACCAGGTCCTGTTCCTGATGCTCGGCCAGGGCATCGAACAGCAGCGCCTGGAAGCCCTGGCGGTTGACGATGCCGGTATGCGGGTCCTGCTCGGCCAGCCTTTGCAAGGTTCCCTGCAGGTTGCAGCGCTCGCGCACGTAGCGCAGGCAGCGGCGCAACACCTCGGCACTGAGCTGGTCGCCCACCAGCCAGTCGACCGCGCCTTCCGGCATCTGCGTCGGTTCGTCGTCGAGCAGCAGGATCAGCGGCCAGGGGAAGCGTTCGGCGAGCGCCTGGCATTCCGGTGTCGCCAGCAGCAGGCAGGGCGTTTCCAGATACGCACTGGCCGTGTCCCAATCCGCCGCAATGATCAGCCGTTCCTTGCTGTGCGAGCCCTGCAGGCAGGCGCGCAGCCGCTCGGCCCATTCGGGTCGATCAGCCAACAGCAACAGCGGCATGGATTGAGCGGGCGCTGGCAAGCGGCCTCCGGACTCGGTGATTTGCAAGACGGGCGCTACACGCCCGATTTCCCGCACAGCCCTATGCAAACGCCCTGCCTCCTGCAGCGCGCACAAGACTAATCCATTATTTCGATCAGCCAAGCCCCAACTGCGACGATCGGTGATTTATTGAACCTGCAACGGGCCAGCATCGGCGCGGCAGCCTGTTAAACTCCCGCCCCCGCTTCGAATGACCTGAACACCATGTCCCGACTCAACCCTCGGCAGCAGGAAGCCGTGAACTACGTCGGCGGCCCACTTCTGGTGCTCGCCGGTGCCGGCTCCGGCAAGACCAGCGTGATCACCCGCAAGATCGCCTATCTGGTGCAGCATTGCGGCATCCAGGCCCGCCACATCGTCGCCATGACCTTCACCAACAAGGCCGCGCGCGAGATGAAGGAGCGTGTCGGCAGCCTGCTCAAGGGCGCCGAGGCACGCGGCCTGACCGTGTCCACCTTCCACAACCTGGGCATGAACATCATCCGCAAGGAATACGCACGGATGGGCTACAAGCCCGGCTTCTCGATCTTCGATGACGGCGACATCAAGGCGCTGCTCACCGACATCATGCAGAAGGAATATTCCGGGGACGATGGTGCCGACGAAATCAAGAACTACATCGACAGCTGGAAGAACGACCTGATCCTGCCCGACGAAGCCCTGGCCAACGCACGCAACCCCAAGGAGCAGACCGCCGCCATCGTCTATCTGCACTACCAGCGCACGCTCAAGGCGTACAACGCGGTGGACTTCAACGACCTGATCCTGCTGCCGGTGAAACTCTTCCAGGAGCACGCCGACATCCTGGAGAAATGGCAGAACCGCATCCGCTACCTGCTGGTGGACGAATACCAGGACACCAACGCCAGCCAGTACCTGCTGGTCAAATTGCTGGTCGGCATGCGCAACCAGTTCACCGTGGTCGGTGACGACGACCAGTCGATCTACGCCTGGCGCGGCGCGCGTCCGGAAAACCTGATGCTGCTGAAGGAGGACTACCCCTCACTGAAGGTGGTGATGCTGGAGCAGAACTACCGCTCCACCAGCCGAATCCTCAAGTGCGCCAACATCCTCATCGCCAACAACCCGCACGTGTTCGAGAAGCAGCTGTGGTCGGAGATGGGCCACGGCGACGAGATCCGCGTGATCCGCACGCGCAACGAGGACGCCGAGTGCGAGCGCGTGGCGCTTGAAATCCTCACCGAACACCTGCGTACTCAGCGCCCCTACAGCGACTTCGCCATCCTCTACCGCGGCAACTACCAGGCCAAGCTGATGGAGCTGAAGCTGCAGCACCACCAGATTCCCTATCGCCTGTCCGGCGGCACCAGCTTCTTCGCCCGCCAGGAGGTGAAGGACCTGATGAGCTACTTCCGCCTGCTGGTCAACCCGGACGACGACAACGCCTTCCTGCGGGTGATCAACGTGCCGCGCCGCGAGATCGGCTCTACCACCCTGGAGAAGCTCGGCAACTACGCCAGCGAGCGCGGCATCAGCATGTACGCCGCCGCTGACGAGATCGGCCTCGGCGCGCATCTGGACGGCCGCTACGCCGAGCGCCTGGCGCGCTTCAAGCACTGGATGGACAACGTGCGCCAGCAGTGCGTGGTCAACGAGCCGATCGCCGCCATCCGCAGCATGGTGATGGACATCGACTACGAGAACTGGCTGCGCCAGAACGCCTCCAGCGACAAGGTGGCCGACGCACGCATGGGCAACGTCTGGTTCCTCGTCGACGCGCTGAAAAACACGCTGGATAAGGACGAAGACGGCGACATGACCATCGAGGACGCCATCGGCAAGCTGGTGCTGCGCGACATGCTCGAACGTCAGCAGGAAGAGGAAGAAGGTGCCGAAGGCGTGCAGATGATGACCATGCACGCCTCCAAGGGCCTGGAATTTCCCTCGGTGTACATCATCGGCTTCGAGGAGGAGATTCTGCCGCACCGTTCCAGCATCGAGGCCGACACCATCGAGGAAGAGCGGCGCCTGGCCTATGTCGGCATCACCCGTGCCAAGCGCAACCTGGCGCTGACCTTTGCCGCCAAGCGCAAGCAGTACGGCGAGGTGATCGACTGCACGCCGAGCCGCTTCCTCGACGAGCTACCGCCGGAGGACCTGGTCTGGGAAGGCCAGGAAGACGCGCCGGTGGAGGTCAAGGCCGCGCGCGGCAACGACGCCCTGGCGGCGATGCGGGCGATGCTCAAGCGCTGATCGCAGCGCCTGGGTTCGAGGAGCGTTCAACGCCGGTTTGTATCCCGTCACCTAACCGCGGCATGCTTGGCCGATCGCGGTTTCTGGAGGGATTCGATGTACCACGGTGAACGCTTCAATGCCTGGACGCATCTGGTCGGTGCACTGCTGGCCTGTCTGGGCGCCATCTGGCTGCTGGTGCTGGCGGCGCTCGACGGCGAGCTGGCGAAGATCGTCAGTGCAGCGATCTACGGCCTCAGCCTGATCCTGCTCTACAGCATCTCGACGCTGTACCACAGCCTGCGCGGGCGGGCGAAGGTGGTCATGCGCAAGCTCGATCACCTGTCGATCTATCTGCTGATCGCCGGCAGCTACACGCCGTTCTGTCTGGTCACCCTGGCCGGGCCCTGGGGCTGGACGCTGTTCGGCATCGTCTGGGGCCTGGCGGTGATCGGCATGCTGCAGGAGATCAAGCCGCGCTCCGAGGCGCGGGTGCTGTCACTGGTAATCTACGCGGTGATGGGCTGGATCGTGCTGGTGGCAGTCAAGCCGCTGCTGGCGGCGCTCGGCGGTGCCGGCTTCGCCTGGCTGCTGGCCGGCGGCATCTGCTACACGGTGGGCATCGTGTTCTTCGTCTTCGACGACCGTTTTCGGCACTGGCATGGGATCTGGCACATCTTCGTGATGGTCGGCAGCCTGCTGCACTTCATCGCCATTCTGTTCTACGTGCTCTGATCGGCCTCCAGCGCCGCCGCGCTGCCGAGCACCGCCTCCAGCTCGCTCGCCGCGGCGCGCAGCCGTGGCACGAACTCCAGCAGCTGCGCCATCGAGCAGCGAATCACCGGCGCATGGCTGAACAGGCAGGCCAGCAGCTCGCCGTCGGCATCACGCACCGGCACCGCACAGGCGACCATGCCGTCGATGAACTCCTCGGAGTCGGTGCCCAGCTGCTCTTCCCGCACCCGCGCCAGGTCGTCACGCAGCGCGCTGAGGTCGGTCAGGGTATTGCGCGCCATACGTTGCAGCGGCAGGCGCGGCAGCACCCGCTCCAGTTGCTCCGGCGGCAGCGAGGCGAGGTAGAGCTTGCCGCTGGCGGTGCACCAGAGCGGCGTGTGGCTGCCGATGGGCAGATTGATCTGCAGCGGCCAGTTGGTCTGCACCCGGTCGAAATAGAGCATGTCCAGCCCATCCGGGATGGCCAGCCCGCAGGTTTCACCGATGGCTTCGGAGAGCTGGCGCAGGATCGCCTGGCGCAGCGCCTTGTGCCGGCTGCTGCGCAGGATGTTCAGCGCCGCAACGTGCAGGCGCTCGCCCGGCAACAGCCCACCGCGCAGGCCGAACTGCAGGAAGCCTTCCTTTTCCAGCGTCTGCACCAGCCGGTGCGCGCTGGCCTTGGGAATGTCCAGCCGTTCGGCCAGGGCCGTCGGGCTGAGCGGCTCCTTCGCCGCAGCAACCGCCTCGATGATTTCCAGCACGCGGGTGATGGAGGAGCCTTTCTCGCGGGGAATGCTGCGCATCGTCTGCCTTGTCGTTCAATGAGCTGAGCGCCCCGCAGGGCGCGCACGAGTGTAGCGACCGGCACCGTCGGTGCAACGGTGCCGCGCGGGTTACTTCATGGTCGGCATGGCGAACTCGGCACCGGCGCGGATACCGGTGGGCCAGCGGCGGGGTACGGTCTTCATGCGAGGCGGCTCCCCCCCCCCCCCCCCCGCCACATCGTCGCCATGACCTTCACCAACAAGGCCGCGCGCGAGATGAAGGAGCGTGTCGGCAGCCTGCTCAAGGGCGCCGAGGCACGCGGCCTGACCGTGTCCACCTTCCACAACCTGGGCATGAACATCATCCGCAAGGAATACGCACGGATGGGCTACAAGCCCGGCTTCTCGATCTTCGATGACGGCGACATCAAGGCGCTGCTCACCGACATCATGCAGAAGGAATATTCCGGGGACGATGGTGCCGACGAAATCAAGAACTACATCGACAGCTGGAAGAACGACCTGATCCTGCCCGACGAAGCCCTGGCCAACGCACGCAACCCCAAGGAGCAGACCGCCGCCATCGTCTATCTGCACTACCAGCGCACGCTCAAGGCGTACAACGCGGTGGACTTCAACGACCTGATCCTGCTGCCGGTGAAACTCTTCCAGGAGCACGCCGACATCCTGGAGAAATGGCAGAACCGCATCCGCTACCTGCTGGTGGACGAATACCAGGACACCAACGCCAGCCAGTACCTGCTGGTCAAATTGCTGGTCGGCATGCGCAACCAGTTCACCGTGGTCGGTGACGACGACCAGTCGATCTACGCCTGGCGCGGCGCGCGTCCGGAAAACCTGATGCTGCTGAAGGAGGACTACCCCTCACTGAAGGTGGTGATGCTGGAGCAGAACTACCGCTCCACCAGCCGAATCCTCAAGTGCGCCAACATCCTCATCGCCAACAACCCGCACGTGTTCGAGAAGCAGCTGTGGTCGGAGATGGGCCACGGCGACGAGATCCGCGTGATCCGCACGCGCAACGAGGACGCCGAGTGCGAGCGCGTGGCGCTTGAAATCCTCACCGAACACCTGCGTACTCAGCGCCCCTACAGCGACTTCGCCATCCTCTACCGCGGCAACTACCAGGCCAAGCTGATGGAGCTGAAGCTGCAGCACCACCAGATTCCCTATCGCCTGTCCGGCGGCACCAGCTTCTTCGCCCGCCAGGAGGTGAAGGACCTGATGAGCTACTTCCGCCTGCTGGTCAACCCGGACGACGACAACGCCTTCCTGCGGGTGATCAACGTGCCGCGCCGCGAGATCGGCTCTACCACCCTGGAGAAGCTCGGCAACTACGCCAGCGAGCGCGGCATCAGCATGTACGCCGCCGCTGACGAGATCGGCCTCGGCGCGCATCTGGACGGCCGCTACGCCGAGCGCCTGGCGCGCTTCAAGCACTGGATGGACAACGTGCGCCAGCAGTGCGTGGTCAACGAGCCGATCGCCGCCATCCGCAGCATGGTGATGGACATCGACTACGAGAACTGGCTGCGCCAGAACGCCTCCAGCGACAAGGTGGCCGACGCACGCATGGGCAACGTCTGGTTCCTCGTCGACGCGCTGAAAAACACGCTGGATAAGGACGAAGACGGCGACATGACCATCGAGGACGCCATCGGCAAGCTGGTGCTGCGCGACATGCTCGAACGTCAGCAGGAAGAGGAAGAAGGTGCCGAAGGCGTGCAGATGATGACCATGCACGCCTCCAAGGGCCTGGAATTTCCCTCGGTGTACATCATCGGCTTCGAGGAGGAGATTCTGCCGCACCGTTCCAGCATCGAGGCCGACACCATCGAGGAAGAGCGGCGCCTGGCCTATGTCGGCATCACCCGTGCCAAGCGCAACCTGGCGCTGACCTTTGCCGCCAAGCGCAAGCAGTACGGCGAGGTGATCGACTGCACGCCGAGCCGCTTCCTCGACGAGCTACCGCCGGAGGACCTGGTCTGGGAAGGCCAGGAAGACGCGCCGGTGGAGGTCAAGGCCGCGCGCGGCAACGACGCCCTGGCGGCGATGCGGGCGATGCTCAAGCGCTGATCGCAGCGCCTGGGTTCGAGGAGCGTTCAACGCCGGTTTGTATCCCGTCACCTAACCGCGGCATGCTTGGCCGATCGCGGTTTCTGGAGGGATTCGATGTACCACGGTGAACGCTTCAATGCCTGGACGCATCTGGTCGGTGCACTGCTGGCCTGTCTGGGCGCCATCTGGCTGCTGGTGCTGGCGGCGCTCGACGGCGAGCTGGCGAAGATCGTCAGTGCAGCGATCTACGGCCTCAGCCTGATCCTGCTCTACAGCATCTCGACGCTGTACCACAGCCTGCGCGGGCGGGCGAAGGTGGTCATGCGCAAGCTCGATCACCTGTCGATCTATCTGCTGATCGCCGGCAGCTACACGCCGTTCTGTCTGGTCACCCTGGCCGGGCCCTGGGGCTGGACGCTGTTCGGCATCGTCTGGGGCCTGGCGGTGATCGGCATGCTGCAGGAGATCAAGCCGCGCTCCGAGGCGCGGGTGCTGTCACTGGTAATCTACGCGGTGATGGGCTGGATCGTGCTGGTGGCAGTCAAGCCGCTGCTGGCGGCGCTCGGCGGTGCCGGCTTCGCCTGGCTGCTGGCCGGCGGCATCTGCTACACGGTGGGCATCGTGTTCTTCGTCTTCGACGACCGTTTTCGGCACTGGCATGGGATCTGGCACATCTTCGTGATGGTCGGCAGCCTGCTGCACTTCATCGCCATTCTGTTCTACGTGCTCTGATCGGCCTCCAGCGCCGCCGCGCTGCCGAGCACCGCCTCCAGCTCGCTCGCCGCGGCGCGCAGCCGTGGCACGAACTCCAGCAGCTGCGCCATCGAGCAGCGAATCACCGGCGCATGGCTGAACAGGCAGGCCAGCAGCTCGCCGTCGGCATCACGCACCGGCACCGCACAGGCGACCATGCCGTCGATGAACTCCTCGGAGTCGGTGCCCAGCTGCTCTTCCCGCACCCGCGCCAGGTCGTCACGCAGCGCGCTGAGGTCGGTCAGGGTATTGCGCGCCATACGTTGCAGCGGCAGGCGCGGCAGCACCCGCTCCAGTTGCTCCGGCGGCAGCGAGGCGAGGTAGAGCTTGCCGCTGGCGGTGCACCAGAGCGGCGTGTGGCTGCCGATGGGCAGATTGATCTGCAGCGGCCAGTTGGTCTGCACCCGGTCGAAATAGAGCATGTCCAGCCCATCCGGGATGGCCAGCCCGCAGGTTTCACCGATGGCTTCGGAGAGCTGGCGCAGGATCGCCTGGCGCAGCGCCTTGTGCCGGCTGCTGCGCAGGATGTTCAGCGCCGCAACGTGCAGGCGCTCGCCCGGCAACAGCCCACCGCGCAGGCCGAACTGCAGGAAGCCTTCCTTTTCCAGCGTCTGCACCAGCCGGTGCGCGCTGGCCTTGGGAATGTCCAGCCGTTCGGCCAGGGCCGTCGGGCTGAGCGGCTCCTTCGCCGCAGCAACCGCCTCGATGATTTCCAGCACGCGGGTGATGGAGGAGCCTTTCTCGCGGGGAATGCTGCGCATCGTCTGCCTTGTCGTTCAATGAGCTGAGCGCCCCGCAGGGCGCGCACGAGTGTAGCGACCGGCACCGTCGGTGCAACGGTGCCGCGCGGGTTACTTCATGGTCGGCATGGCGAACTCGGCACCGGCGCGGATACCGGTGGGCCAGCGGCGGGTTACGGTCTTCATGCGAGTGAAGAAGCGCACCCCATCCGGGCCGTGCATGTTCAGCGGACCGAATACCGAGCGCTTCCAGCCGCCGAAGCAGTGGAAGGCCATGGGCACGGGGATTGGCACGTTGACGCCGACCATGCCGACCTTGACGTTTTCCTCGAACTGCCGCGCGGTGTCGCCGTCGCGGGTGAAGATCGAGGTGCCATTGCCGTATTCATGGTCGTTGATCAGTTGCAGCGCCTCGTCGAAGCTCTTCACCCGCACCACAGCCAGCACCGGGCCGAAGATTTCCTCACGGTAGATGCGCATGCTCGGCGTGACACGGTCGAACAGCGTCGGGCCGACATAGAAGCCGTTCTCATGGCCCTCGACCTTGATGCCGCGACCGTCGCAGACCAGCGTCGCGCCCTCTTCCACGCCCAGATCGATATAGCCGCTGACCTTCTGCTGGTGCTCGCGGGTCACCAGCGGGCCCATGTGCGGCTCGGGCTCGATGCCCAGGCCCGGGCCGGTGCGCATCTGGCCGATCTCGTCTTGCAGCATGCCGACCAGCTTGTCCGCCACCTCGTCACCGACGCACACCGCCACGGAGATCGCCATGCAGCGCTCGCCGGCCGAGCCGTAGGCCGCGCCGATCAGCGAGCTGACCACCTGCTGCGGATCGGCGTCGGGCATCACCACCATGTGGTTTTTCGCTCCGCCCAGGGCCTGGCAGCGCTTGCCGTGGGCCGAGGCGGTGGCATAGATGTATTCGGCGATCGGCGTCGAGCCGACGAAGCTGACCGACTGCACGCGCTCGTCGGTGAGCAGCACGTCCACGGCTTCCTTGCCGCCGTTGACGATGTTCAGCACGCCGGCCGGAAGCCCGGCTTCGGCCAGCAGCTCGCCGAGCAACATGGTGGCGCTTGGATCCTTTTCCGAGGGCTTGAGCACGAACGTGTTACCGCAGGCGATGGCCACCGGCAGCATCCACAGCGGCACCATCGCCGGGAAGTTGAACGGGGTGATGCCGACGCAGACGCCGAGCGGCTGCATCAGCGAGTTGGAATCGATGTCGCGACCGACATTGGAGGAGAACTCGCCCTTGAGCAGGTGCGGGATGCCACAGGCAAACTCGACCACTTCCAGCCCGCGGGTGACTTCGCCCTGGGCGTCGGAAAACACCTTGCCGTGCTCGCTGGTGATCAGCCGGGCGACGTCGTCACGACGTTTTTCGAGCAGTTCCTTGAAGCGAAACATGACCCGCGCGCGCACCAGCGGCGGCGTCTTCGACCAGCCGTCGAAGGCGGCCTGGGCGGCGGCAATCGCTTCGCGGGTTTCGTCTGCCGAGGACAGCGAAACGTACAGGCGCGGCTCGCCGGTGGCCGGGTTGTAGACGGTGGCGTGGCGCTCGGAGCGGCCGGCGACGGCCTCGTTGTTGATCAGATTGCCGAGGGTCTGCATGGGGCTCACTCCTGGTTCCAGACGGTTTCGTAGAGGTCGATGATTTCCGCTTCCGTGGGTACGCGCGGGTTGTTGCCGGGCGAGCCGGAGGCCAGCGCCTGGCGCGCCATGGTCTCGCGCAACTCGAAGAAGCGTTCGCGGGTGATGCCGAACTGTTCCGGGCTCGGCACTTTCAGTTCCTGATTGATTGCGCGCAGCTCGGCGAGCAGCTTGTCGTTCGCCACCTCGACGCTGTCGGTCTGCGCGGCGACGCCCATCGCCCGCGCGCAATCGGCGTAGCGCTCCGGCGCGGCGGGAATCGAGAAGGCGGTGATAGCCGGCAGCAGCATGGCGTTGGACAACCCATGCGGCACATGGAAGAAGGCACCGATCGGCCGGCTCATGCCGTGCACCAGCGCCACCGAGGCGTTGGAGAAAGCGATCCCGGCCAGGGTCGCGCCGAGCATCATCGCCTCGCGGGCGGCACGGTTGCCCGGCTCGTGGAAGACCGCGCGCAGGTTCGGCGCCAGCAGACGCATGGCTTCAAGCGCCTGGGCATCGCTGTAGAGGCTGGCCTTGCGGCTGACATAGGCCTCGATGGCGTGGGTCAACGCGTCGATGCCGGTGTCGGCGGTGACCCGCGGCGGCAGCGAGAGGGTCAGCTCGTAGTCGATCAGCGCGGCGATGGGCATGAAACCAAGGCCCGCGCAGAGCATTTTCTCGTCGCTGGTCTCATCAGTGATGATGGTGAAGCGCGTCGCCTCCGAGCCGGTGCCAGCAGTGGTGGGGATGGCGATCAGCGGCAGGCCGGCTTCGCTGACGTCGCGCGGGAAGCGGTAGTCGCGCATCTCGCCGCCGAACTTGCCGAGTATGCCGATGGCCTTGGCCGAATCGATCGGGCTGCCGCCGCCGAGGGCGACGATGGAATCAAAATCGCCCTGGCGGACCATTTCCACACCCGCTCGAATCGAAGCAGCGGTCGGTTCGGGCAGGGTATCGGCGAAGCACTGGCTGGCGATGCCGACCTCTTCCAGCTGACCGGCGATACGGGCGACATAGCCCAGTTCGACCATCATGCGGTCGGTGACGATCAGCGGGCGATTACAGCCCAGCTCCTTCAGCACGCGGGCGAGTTGCTGGCTGGCGCCGGCGCCGACTTCCATCAGGCGCGGCAGAACGATGCGATGACTCATGGGCACTCTCCGAAATTGGACTGCCTGGCGAGCTGGCAGCTTCTTATTTTGAGACTAAATGTCTCACTATAAACCGGAGAGTAGGTAGAGCAGGCAGCCGCCGTCAACCCGAAACGAGACCTTTCGTCTCGGGGTCAGGGGTGTACTTATTGGAAAACAGGATCAGACTGCGTTCAGACGATCACGAAGCTGAGTGGATTGCTGGCGAAGGCGTTCACAGGCGGACTGCACATCGACCCGCGCCTGGGCATCCATCTCGTCCATATCAGCCTCGACGTTGAGCAGCACGGCATCAACGCAGGCGCTCAGCAACAACACCGCCGCCTCGACATCACAGCGCAGCGACGGCTCGACCATCGGCAAGGCGCGCTCGGCAATGCCCAGCGCCTCGACGCAGGCATGCGCCGTCGCCAGCGGCACCGCGCATGCCTGGCGCGACAAGTCAGGCTTCCGGCCTTCGTCGTCCTTCAGATAGTCGGAAAAGACCGCCACGTCGTCGTCCGCAAAGGCGCCAGGACGACCCAGCAGCGAGCGGGCGTCGGCCAGCAGCGCGTTACAGGAGGCATCGCCATGCGCCGCGCTGACCCGCAGCGCCTTGACGATCAGCGCCACGGCCAAGTCAGCCGTGATTGCGGTAACCGCACCGCAGCCGGGCAACGCACGCTCGGCCACAGAATGGCGAAACTGCGCGAGGCTCAGCTGCCAGAGCCCCTGCCCCGCGCCCGGCCGGTCGGTTTCGCCCATCAGGCCGACTTGGCGCCGTCCCAGTGCAGCAGCACATCGAGCATGCGGTTGGAGAAGCCCCACTCGTTGTCGTACCAGGCCATCACCTTGACCAGCTCGCCCTGCACGCGGGTCTGACTGAGGTCGGCAACGCAGGACGCCGGGTAGCCGTTGAAGTCGCAGGAGACCAGCGCTTCCTCATTGCACTCCATGACGCCGGCCGGCAGCTTCTGCGCCCCGGCACGCAGGATATCGTTGATCGCCTCGACGCTTTCCGGCGCGTTCTCGGCGATAAAGGTCAGGTCGACCAGCGAGACGTTCGGCGTCGGCACCCGCACCGAGAGGCCGTCCAGACGCCCGGCCAGCTCCGGCAGCACCAGCCCGATCGCCTTGGCCGCACCGGTGGTGGACGGAATCATCGACAACGCCGCGGCGCGTGCGCGGTAGAGGTCGCTGTGCGCCTTGTCCAGTAGGTTCTGGTCGTTGGTGTAGGAGTGCACGGTGTTGAGCAGGCCCTGGCGGATGCCGACCGCCTCGTGCAGCACCTTGGCCAGCGGCGCCAGGCAGTTGGTGGTACAGGAGGCATTGGAGACGACGCGCTGATCGCCGAGCAGCTGGTGATTCACGCCGTAGACCACGGTCAGGTCGCCGCCATCGAGCGGGTGCGAGGCGAATACGCGACCGGCCCCGGCCTGCAGGTGCTGCTCGATCAGCGCGCGCTTCTTGAATTTGCCGGTGCACTCGAGCACCACGTCGACGTCCAATTCCTTCCACGGCAGCTTGGTCGCATCCCGCTCGGCCAGCAGGCGGATCGCCTGGCCGCGCACCACCATCGACTCGCCCTGCAGCTCAACCGGCTCGGGAAAACGACCAAAGGTCGAATCGAAGCGGGTCAGATGCACCAGCGTCTTGTGGTCGCTGAGATCGTTGATCGCGACCACCTGTACCCGATCCTGCAATCCACGCTCGAAAAGCGCTCGTACGACGGCGCGGCCGATACGTCCATACCCGTTGATGGCAATACGTAGCATGCAAATCTCCTCGGAGGGGTTGAAAGTCTGTCGTTAGCTTAGGCGGAGTATCCACTCTTGCGTTCATCGCGGGCCGACCAGGATCAATTAACCGGCGAACCCATGTGCCGTTGGCCAGTCGTAAACCTGACAGAGCGGCCGTGCAGGATCGGCCGCGACCTGAGACGAATCAGGGGGTGTGAGGCATGAGCGAGACAACCCAGACACCGTGGTGGAAGGGCGCGACCGTTTATCAGATCTACCCGCGATCCTTTGCCGACGGCAACGGAGACGGCATCGGTGACCTCAATGGCGTGCTGCGCCATCTCGATCATCTGCAACAGCTGGGCGTCGATGCGCTGTGGTTGTCGCCGATCTTCCGCTCACCCATGGCCGATGCCGGCTACGACATCAGCGACTATTGCGATATCGATCCGCTGTTCGGTTCGCTGGCCGACATCGACCGGCTGATTGCCGAAGCCCATGCCCGCGGTATCCGCGTGCTGCTGGATTTCGTGCCCAATCACACCTCCGATGAACACCCCTGGTTCGTCGAGTCGCGCAGCTCGCGGGACAATCCCAAGCGCGACTGGTACGTCTGGCGCGACCAGCCGAACAACTGGCGCGCCGCGCTGGGCGCCGGCAGCGCGTGGACCTGGGACGAGCACACCCAGCAGTACTACCTGCACCTGTTCCTGGCCAAGCAGCCGGACCTCAACTGGCGCAACCCCGAGGTGGTCGAGGCGATGCACGGCGTGCTGCGCTTCTGGCTCGACCGCGGCATCGATGGCTTTCGTATCGACGTCATCCACTGCACCGGCAAGGACCCGAGCTTCGCCGACGACCCGCGCTGCGGGGCCGGCCAGCCGCTGTCCGACTTCAACGATCAGCCTTACAGCCACGAAGTGCTGCGCGGCCTGCGCAAACTGGTCGACAGCTACCCCGGCGACCGCATGCTGGTGGGCGAGGTGAACATCCGTTCCACCGAGCGCGTGCTGCAGTACTACGGCGCCGGCGACGAGCTGCACCTGGCTTTCAACTTCAACCCGCTCGATGCGCCCTGGGACCCGGTGCTATTTCGTACCTGCATCCGCGAGGTCGAGCACTGGCTGCAGCCGGCCGGTGCCTGGCCGACGTGGGTGTTGTCCAATCACGACAACGTGCGCCAGCGCAGCCGTTATCAAGGCTCCGAGAGAGCCTCACGGGCGGCTGCGGTAATGCTGCTCACACTGCGCGGTACGCCTTTCATCTATCAGGGTGAGGAGTTGGGGCTGGAAGACGCGGTTATTACCGCCGAAACGCGAACCGATCCGGGCGGCCGTGACGGTTGCCGGGCCCCGATTCCCTGGCGGGCCGAACCGCCCCATGGCTGGGATGGCGCGACACCCTGGCTGCCCTTCCCTCCTGAGGCGGACGAGCTCGCGGCCGAGCGGCAGACCGGTGAGGCGAACTCCATGTTCGCGCTCTACCAGCGCCTGCTCGCCGCGCGCAAAGCCAGCCCGGCGCTGCATCACGGCGATTTCGAAGAACTGGCCTCACACCCCGAAGTGCTTGCCTACCGCCGGCACTTGGGCGGCGATCAGCGACTGGTCTGCATCAACTTCTCCGACCAGCCCCACGCCCACCCGCACGCCGGAGAATGGCACCTCGAGATCGCCAGTGACGGCGTCGGTGAAGGCGCTCCCTACAACGGCACCCTTAACCCAGGGCAGGCCGTCGTGCTGCGCCCAACGGAGAACTGAGCATGCGTCCCCTCTGGTACCGCAACGCGGCAATCTATCAGATCGATCCCACCCTGTTTCGTGACAGTAATGGAGACGGCTGCGGCGATCTGCGCGGCATCACCGAGCGCCTCGACTACATTCGCGGCCTCGGCTGCACGGCCGTATGGCTGATGCCGTTCTATCAGTCGCCATTCGACGACGCTGGCTACGACATCACTGACCATCTGCAGGTGGACAAACGCTTCGGTGATCTGGCCGACATCGTGGCTCTGTTGGAGAAGGCCGAAGAGCTGGGCCTGCACGTCATCATCGAGCTGGTAGTGCAGCACACGTCCATCCAGCACAAGTGGTTCCAGGAGGCGCGCCGCGACCGCAACTCGCCCTACCGCGACTACTACATCTGGGCCGACAAGCCGGACGATTTCATGGAGCCGATTTTCCCGACGGTCGAGGACAGCATCTGGACTTGGGACGAGGAAGCCGGCCAGTACTACCGCCATCTGTTCTACAAGCACGAGCCGGATCTTGACCTGACCAACCCGAAGGTCATCCACGAGATCGAGCGGATCATGTCGTTCTGGCTGCGTCTGGGTGTCTCCGGTTTCCGCATCGACGCCGCGGTGCACATGGTGCGCCAGGCAGGCGGCGGTGAACTGGAGAAAGGCTACTGGCTACTCGAACATATGCGCGACTTCGTCACCATGCGCCGGCCCGAGACTGTACTGCTCGGCGAGATCGACACTGATCCGGAAAAATACGTCGAATACTTCGGCGACGAAGCGGACCGCGTCACCTTGCTACTGGATTTCTGGACTAACAACCATTTGTTCCTGGCCTTGGCACGGCAGCAGGCCGAGCCGCTGGTGCGCGCACTGAACAGCCAGCCGCTGCCGCCCAGCCATTCGCAATACGCGCTGTGGATCCGCACCCACGACGAGCTGAGCCTCGACCGGCTGGAAGAGGATGAGCGCAAAGAGGTGATGGACACCTTCGCCCCCGACGAGAACATGCGTGCCTACAACCGCGGCATTCGCCGGCGGCTTGCGCCGATGCTCGACGGCGACGAGCGACGCATCGCGGCCACTCATGCGTTGCTGTTCTCGCTGCCCGGCACACCGATCATCCGCTACGGCGAGGAAATCGGCATGGGCGATGACCTCGACCGCCCCGAGCGACTGGCCGTACGCACGCCCATGCAGTGGTCCAACGAACCCAACGCCGGTTTCTCCTGTACCAAAGGTGAGCTGGCCGCACCGGTGATCGACGAAGGGTCGTTCTCGTACGAGAAGATCAACGTATTCGCCCAAACCCTGCGCAGCGACTCGCTGATGGCGCGCACCGGCAACATGATCCGCACGCGCATCGGCCTGCGCGAGATTGGCATCGGCAAGCGCACGACTGTCGAAGTGGATGATCCGGCGGTGTTCGCCATCCGCCACGACAACGGCTCCACGGTGCTGATGCTGGTCAATCTTGCCGACAAGGAAACCACCGTCGAGATCACCGAGGACGACCTTCAGGACATGGTCGATGTGCTCGCCGACTGCGATTACGGGCTGCCGGAAGGTTCGCCGCTGAAGATTCGCCTCGGGCCTTACGGCTATCGCTGGCTGCGGCGCAAGCAGCAACTGTTCGGATGAGGAGTGGCTGATGAATCTCGACGCAGCACAATGGCACGCCTGGCACGGCGCAACCTTTCCCGACGAAAGCTGGTACCGCGACGACGATGAACAGCTGTGTGCCATTGTCGGCGCCCCGCGGGTCGACCTGGTCTCGCGCGAGCGCTATGGCGATTTCATCCTGCAGTTCGAGTTCGCCCTACCGGTGGGCGGCAATTCCGGGGTCTTCTACCGCGTCGACGAAAGCGCCGGCCTCGCCTGGCACAGCGGGCCGGAAATGCAGCTGCTGGATGATGCCGTTCACCCCGACGGCGAAGAACCAACCACCCGCAACGGTGCCCTGTATGGCCTGCTCGCGCCCGAACAGGAAACCCGGATCGAACCCGGCAGCTTCATGCACGCAGCGCTTGTCGTGCGCCAGGGTACGGTCGAGCACTGGCTGGGCAATCGTATGGTGCTGAGTTATCGCCTGGACGACCCGGCCCTGCACACGCTGATCGAGTCCAGCAAATTCGCCGACAAGCCGCTGTTCGCCAAGGCGCCAGCCGGGCATATCGTCCTGCAGCACCACGGCGAGGCGGTGCGCTTTCGCCGCCTGTCGATCGAAGCGCTGGGCTGAACGTCGGCCTTGGATCGGCACGCCGAATTGAGCGAGAATGCGCGGCTTTTCCAGGCTGCGAAACGCAGTGACGGCAGAAGCGCCCCGGCGCCAAGCGTCAGGCAAGCCGCGGCCGCCCACGCTTGAGGTAGCGTTCGTGGAACAGCTGAAAGATAAGATTCGCAGTCAGGGCATCGTGCTTTCCGACCGGGTACTCAAGGTCGACGCGTTCCTCAACCACCAGATCGATCCCGTGCTGATGCAGGCCATCGGGCAGGAATTCGCCCGCCTGTTCCGCGATGCCGGCGTCACCAAGATCGTCACCATCGAAGCCTCCGGCATTGCGCCGGCCGTCATGGCCGGCCTGGAGCTGGGCGTGCCGGTGATCTTCGCCCGCAAGCACCAGTCGCTGACGCTGCAGGACAACCTGCTAACCGCCACGGTCTATTCGTTCACCAAGCAGGTGGAAAGCACCATCGCCGTGTCCACCCAGCACCTGTCCTCGAACGACCGCGTGCTGATCATCGACGACTTTCTCGCCAACGGCAAAGCCGCCAAGGGCCTGATCTCGATCATCAACCAGGCCGGCGCGAGCATCGCCGGCCTTGGCATCGTCATCGAAAAGGCCTTCCAGGCCGGTCGTCAGGAGCTGGAAGAAGCCGGTTACCGCGTCGAGTCCCTGGCTCGCGTCGCCTCGCTGGCTGATGGGCAAGTGCAATTCATAGACTGAGTGCAGGTCATTGGCTGAGTGCAGGTCATAGTCCGGGCGCAGCTCAAAAGCTGAACCCGGCTCAACCGGCCGGCGGCGCCTCTGCGCGCCATAGCGCCACCAGCGCACCCTGCGTGCCTGCCAGCGGATCGCTGATGGGCACGCCGACTTGGGCAATTCGCTCACGCGCCTGATCATGGGTGGCCGCGTCAGGCCGCTGCATGTCGTACTGCTGGCCGACCGGATAACCCGCCACCACCTGAAAATCTGTGCTGGCCTCGAGCGCGCAATGCCCCGTCCCGGCCGGTAGCACCAGCGCGTCGCCCACCTTCAGCTCGACCTCCTGACCGTTATCACCACCCAACATGACCCGCGCCCAGCCGCTGGCCACGCCGAGCGCTTCGTGGGCGGTGGAATGGTAGTGATGGTAGTCGTAAACCGTCCCACGCCAGGCAGACGGCCACAGATGGCTGTCGAACAGTCGCTCGAAGGCTTCCGCGGGGCTTGGTCCGGCCAATGGCAGCTGGCGGTAGATCAACACCGGATGCGGGCTGTTGGGCGTGCGCCCGTCACTGGCCAGGTGCAGCTGTTCGGGTTGTGGTGCGGAACTGGGCATGCGGGGCTCCTCTGTCGTCACGGGAATCCGACCGGTAGGCCGTATCGAATTCGACTCGAGAGCTGCCTGCTTTGCTCACCGCAGAAACGACAAAGCCGCCAGGAGGCGGCTTTGCTGGTGACGCCTAGCGCTCGATCAGAGGCCGGACATGTGCTGGATAGCGGCCTTCAACTCGTCATCGGAGCAGTCGCCACAGGTGCCCTTCGGCGGCATGGCATTGATACCGCTGATGGCGTGCTTGAGCAGGCCGTCCAGACCACCGGCAGCATCGGCACGGGCCGTCCAGGCTGCACTGTCACCGGTCTTCGGCGCGTTCAGCAGGCCGGAGCCGTGGCAGGCAGTGCAGAACTTGCCGTACACGTCGGAACCGCTACGGGCGGCACCACCGGCGGCTGCGGCAGCGCCGGCACCAGCGGCTGCGCACTCTTCACCTTGAATACATACTTCGCCCACCGGCTTGAGGCGCTCGGCGATTGCTTCGTCGGTCGCAGCCTGAGCGCTCATTGCCCACAGGGCCAATACGGCAGTCTGTGCTACCAGGATCTTCTTAATCAGGTTCACCTTACACCCTCATTGTGGCTAGACACGCCCGCGGCCACGGTATCGCGAGCGGCGGTCAGTATAACGGCAAGCCATGCCAGCCGAAACAATACGAAAGGCCCGGCGTTTCTCCGCGACGCTTTGTCGCAGCGCAACTTTCGGATGAACCAAGGCCGCTGCGGTTAAAAGTTCGCCGGCGTCGTCGCGCTGATCAACCGTGCCGGCGCGTCGTACGGATTGCGGAAACGATGCGGCTTGCTGCTCTCGAAGTAGTAGCTATCGCCGCTCTCCAGCACGTACACCTGACCGTTCACGGTCAGCTCCAGACGGCCTTCGACCAGCATCCCGGCCTCCTCGCCCTGGTGCGAGAGCATGTCCATTCCAGTGTCGGAGCCCGGCGGATAGGTCTCGTCGAGAAAGGCGATGGCTCGTCCCGGATGCGCCTTGCCCACCAGTTTCATGCTCACCGCGCCGTCGGATATATCGATCAACTCGCCGGCCTTGTAGACCACCTGGGTGTCGCTGTCCTGCTCGAAGTCGGGGGAAAAGAACTCCACCAGCGACATGGGAATCCCACTCAGCACCTTCTTCAGCGAACTGATCGAGGGGCTGACGCTGTTCTTTTCGATCATGGAAATGGTGCTGTTGGTAACGCCGGCACGCTTGGCGAGTTCACGCTGGGACAGACCCTTGAGCTTGCGGATGGTTTGCAGTCGAACGCCAACGTCCAATACGGGAGCCCCCTTTCAAGAGCGATGCGAAGAGGGGGCTATCATGGCAATGGCGTTCAGAATTTACAACACTGGCTCCGGACGAGCCGTCGCCCGGCACGCGCGGCTCTCCCAAGGGTCAGAGGACCGGGCCGGCGAGATCTGGCATGGCAGCGACGACGGTGATCTCGACCCGCACATCCGGCGAATACATCAGGGCCTGAACCGTGGTCCGTGCCGGCGCCGTGCCCGGTGTGATCCATGCATCCCACACCTCGTTCATACCGGCGTAATCGGCGGCGATGTCCTTCAGGTGAATGGTTGCCGAAAGCAGGCGCGTCTTGCTGGTACCCGCCTCGTCCAGCAAGCGTTCGATGCTCGACAGCGTTTCGCGGGTCTGCTCGCGGATATCACCGGTCAGGTCATCGGCCAGTTGCCCGGAGAGATACACCGCGCCGTTGTGGATCACCGCTTCGCTATAGCGGGTTTCAGTGTGCAGCCGCCGGATGGGCATGTTTACGGGTCTCCTTGTGCTTGCCGTAACGGAAGATATCCAGCCCCTCGGTGCTGATCTGCGGACGCTTGGACGCCAGCAGGTCAGCGAGCACACGGCCGGAGCCGCACGCCATGGTCCAACCAAGGGTGCCATGGCCGGTATTGAGGAACAGGTTGCGATAGGGTGTCGCGCCGATGATCGGTGTGCCATCTGGCGTGGCCGGTCGCAGGCCGGTCCAGAATACCGCGTCAGACGGATCGCCGCCCTGTGGATAGAGGTCGCCCACCACCATTTCCAGGGTTTCCCGCCGGCGCGGGTTGAGCGACAGATCGTGCCCGGCGATCTCCGCCATGCCACCGACACGGATGCGCTGATCGAAGCGGGTGATGGCGACCTTGTAGGTTTCATCGAGCACGGTCGACTGCGGTGCCATCGCCGGATCGCTTATGGGTACGGTCAGCGAATAGCCCTTGAGCGGGTAGACCGGTACACGAATGCCCAGCGGCTTGAGCATCTGCGGGCTGTAGCTGCCGAGCGCCAGCACGTAGCGATCGGCCGTCTCCAGCTTGCCGTCGATCCACACACCGGCCAGCCGGTCGCCGGCGTAGTCGAGGCGTTGAATATTCTGTTCGAAACGGAACTCGACGCCGAGCGCCACGGCCATTTCCGCCAGGCGCGAGGTGAACATCTGGCAGTCGCCGGTCTGGTCATTGGGCAGCCGCAGCGCACCGCTGAGCTTGTGCGAAACCTTCGCCAGAGCCGGCTCGACCCGTGCAATGCCGGCGCGATCGAGCAGCTCGTAGGGCACCCCGGAGCGCTGCAGCACAGCGATGTCCTTGGCGGCGGCATCAAGCTGCGCCTGGGTGCGGAACAGCTGCGTGGTGCCGAGCTGACGACCTTCATAGGCGATTCCGGTTTCCGCGCGCAGCTCATCGAGGCAGTCACGGCTGTACTCGGACAGGCGCACCATGCGCTCCTTGTTTACCGCGTAGCGGGCCGCCGTGCAGTTGCGCAGCATCTGCGCCATCCACAGGTACTGGTCGACGTCACCGGTAAGCTTGATCGCCAAAGGCGCATGCCGCTGCAGCAGCCACTTCATCGCCTTCAGCGGGATGCCAGGTGCCGCCCACGGCGAAGCATAGCCGGGCGAGACCTGCCCGGCATTGGCGAAGCTGGTCTCCATCGCCACCGCCGGCTGCCGGTCGACCACCACCACTTCGAAACCGGCCCGCGCCAGATAATAGGCGCTGGCAGTGCCGACCACGCCGCTACCCAATACCAGTACACGCATTGCAGCCTCCCACCCGCTCGAACGGGCTTTTCCGGATCACTATTGAAACGGAGTATAAAAATGCTCAAGCAGTGTTATTCACCATATAAAAAGCTATCTTTGGCTGTTATTCACGCCATCGACGCTTTATTTGGAGGGCATATCCCTTGAGAACCCGGCACCAGACGCGACGCGAACTGGACAAGATCGACCGCCACATCCTGCGCATTCTCCAAGCCGAAGGGCGCCTGCCCTTCACCGAGCTGGGCGAGCGCGTCGGCCTGTCGACCACGCCCTGCACCGAGCGCGTCCGGCGCCTGGAGCGCGAAGGCATCATCATGGGCTACTCGGCGCGGCTGAACCCGCAGCATCTGAAGGCGGGGCTGCTGGTGTTCGTCGAGATCAGCCTGGCGTACAAGTCCGGCGACATCTTCGAGGAATTCCGCCGCGCCGTGCTCAAGCTGCCCCACGTGCTCGAATGCCACCTGGTGTCCGGCGACTTCGATTACCTGGTCAAGGCGCGGATTTCGGAGATGGCCTCCTACCGCAAATTGCTCGGCGACATCCTGCTGAAGCTGCCCCACGTGCGCGAATCGAAGAGCTATATCGTGATGGAAGAGATCAAGGAATCCCTCGACCTGCCGGTCCCGGACTAGAGCCGATGACGGCCAGTTCTGCGGCCTCGTCGGGCAGCCTGCTATGCACCGCTGGTCATGCCCGGCTTTGCTCCGCGGCCTCGCTCCGGTCTACCCTAGGCGCATGCAGACCTCTCATGACACCTTGATGAATCACCGCGCATCCGCGCCGAACGGCGCCGTACATGCACCCTCCTACTATGCCGCGAGCGTCAATCGCGAACTGGCCTTCGAGCCGCTGCAGGGCGAGCAGCGGGCCGACGTATGCGTCGTCGGCGGTGGGTTCTCCGGCCTCAACACGGCCATCGAACTGGCCGAGCGGGGCCTCAGCGTCATCCTGCTGGAAGCGCACCGAATCGGCTGGGGCGCCAGCGGGCGCAACGGCGGGCAACTGATCCGCGGCGTCGGCCATGACGTCGAGCAGTTCAGCAAGATCATCGGCGAAGAAGGCGTCGATGAACTCAAGCGCATGGGCTTCGAAGCCGTCGACATCGTCCGCCAGCGCATCGAGCGCTACGCCATCGACTGCGACCTGACCTGGGGCTATTGCGACCTGGCGACCAAGCCGCGGCATCTGAAAGACTTCGACGAGGAGTACTCCGACCTGCTGCGCCTCGGCTATCCACATCCTCTGCAGCGCGTGTCGCGTCCCAACCTGGTCACGGTGGTGGGCTCGCAGCGTTACCTCGGCGGCCTGCTGGACATGGGCTCGGGCCACCTGCACCCGCTGAATCTGGCACTCGGCGAGGCGGCGGCGGCGCAGTCGCTGGGCGTGCGGCTGTTCGAGCAGTCGGCAGTCGAGCGCATCGAGTACGGCCCGCAGGTCAAGGTGCATACGGCTCAGGGCGTGGTGCACGCGGACAACCTGGTGCTGGCCTGCAATGCCTACCTCAACGGCCTGCAACCGAAGCTCGCCGGCAAGGTGCTGCCGGCCGGCAGCTACATCATCGCCACCGAGCGCCTGCCTGAGCCGCTCTGCCGCGAGCTGTTGCCGCAGAACATGGCGGTCTGCGATCAGCGCGTGGCGCTCGATTACTTCCGTCTCAGCGCCGATGGCCGTCTGCTGTTCGGCGGCGCCTGTCACTATTCCGGCCGTGACCCAAAGGACATCGCCGCCTATATGCAGCCGAAGATGCTCGAGGTATTTCCGCAGCTGGTCGGCATCGGCATCGACTATCAGTGGGGCGGGATGATCGGCATCGGCGCCAACCGGCTGCCGCAGATCGGTCGCCTGGCCGAACATCCCAACGTGTTCTACGCCCAGGCCTATTCCGGCCACGGGCTGAATGCCACGCACCTGGCCGGTCGCCTGCTTGCCGAAGCCATTGCCGGCCAGCAAAGCAGCGGCTTCGATCTGTTCGCCAAAGTGCCGCATCCGACCTTCCCCGGCGGACCGGCACTGCGCTCGCCACTGCTGGCGTTGGGCATGCTCTGGTATCGACTGAAGGACCGATTCTGAATTTTCGGACGAAGCGCAACGTCCAAGCATGAATGAAAGGATGCATACCCGGAGAAACCTTGCGCACTTACCTGACGCTCCTGCTGCTATTGCTGCTGGCCGGTTGTGCCAGCCACCCCACGCCAACCGAGTCCTATTCCGTGACACCGGACGCGTCGCCGCTTGGCCGGCGCATCCAGCAGCTCGCCACCGAACACGCCTACGGCCACTCGGGTTTTCGCCTGCTACCGGAGAGCACCGAAGCCTTCGCCGCACGCACCGAGATGATCCGCGCGGCGCAGGTCAGCCTCGATATCCAGTACTACATCGTCCATGACGGCCTCACCACACGTGCGCTGATCGACGAAGTGCTGCAAGCCGCCGACCGCGGCGTGCGCGTGCGGCTGCTGCTGGATGACACCACCAGCCATGGCGAGGACTACCGCATCGGCACTCTGGCCGCGCACCCCAATATTCAGATCCGCGTCTTCAACCCGCTTCACCTCGGCCGCAGCAACGCCATCACCCGATCCATGGGACGCCTATTGCACCTTTCGCTGCAGCATCGGCGCATGCACAACAAGCTGATGCTGGTCGATGGCAGCCTGGCCGTCGTCGGTGGACGCAATCTCGGCGACGAGTACTTCGAGGCCGACCAGGCGATGAACTTCACCGACATTGATCTGCTTGGCGCCGGCCCGGTCGCCGAGCAACTCGGCAAGAGTTTCGACCGCTACTGGAACAACCAGCTGAGCGTGCCTATCCAGCATTTTCTCTGGTGGCAACCGAAACCGCGCCAGCTGGACAAGGCGCGCCAGCAGCTGAGCGACTACCTGCAGCAGGCCAAACAGGAAAACAGCGAGCAGTACCAGCGCCTGATGCAGTACAAGCAGCGCCCGCAATTGCAGCAGTGGCTGGACGAACTGATCTGGGCACCAGGCAGGGCGATGTGGGACGCGCCGGAAAAACTGCTCGCCGAAGGCGTACCGGCGTCATCGCTGCTGCTGACCACGCAACTTGCACCGACCATGCAGGCCGTGAGCAGCGAGCTGACACTGGTTTCGGCCTACTTCGTGCCGACCGATAGCGGCGTGGACTACCTGGCGGATCGCACCGGTGCGGGCGTGACCGTGCGTATCCTCACCAACTCACTGGAGGCCACTGACGTGCCGGCCGTGCATGGCGGCTATGCGCCCTACCGCGAGGCCATGCTGGAACTCGGCGTGCGCCTGTTCGAACTGCGCCGGCAGCCGGAGCAGGAAGCCTCTTACAGTTTTCTCGGCGAGTCGGAATCCAGCCTGCATAGCAAGGCAGCGGTATTCGACCAGCAGAAGGTTTTCATCGGCTCGCTGAATCTCGATCCGCGCTCGGTGCTGTGGAACACCGAGGTGGGGATTCTGGTGGAAAGCCACGAACTGGCCCGCGAGGTCCACCGCCTCACGCTGGAGGGTATGTCGCCGGCACTGAGCTACGAAGTTCGCCTGGTGGAGCGCGACGGCCGCAAGCAGCTCACGTGGATCGCAGAGGATGGCGGCCGGCTGCGCACCATCGAAAAGGAGCCAGGCGGGCTCTGGCGACGCTTCAACGCCTGGTTCGCCGACGTCATCGGCCTGGAGAAGATGCTTTAGTGGCCTGTTTGGTAAGTTCGGTTGGTCATTTCGGCGCCCATGGCCCGATACCGCGTTGCTGCTCCTTGCCATAGGCCCGCTATGACCCGTCGCAGCGCCTTGCCCCGGAGTCATGTTCAGCCGAACTTGCCTCAACCAACTCACCGCACAGGCCACTAGGTTCGCAACAAGCTGCCGCACGATGTCGTCCGTTTGGCTACAAGCCGTCACAAATCATTCTTTGGGGTGATACCACTCGGCCAGCAGTCCGTTAGGCTCCAGCGTGCTGCTGCCATGCACGCATAGCTTCTATAAAAATAAAAAGGAGCACGACAATGGACCGTTTAACTCGCTTCTGGCTATTGCTGATACTCGTAATGCTGCCCGGCTTTACCGAGGCGGCCCCGCCCGAAACCATCTCTGCGCTGCAGAACTTGCAGATCCACGCCAATCGCGCGACCAGCAGCCTGCTGCTCTACCGCGGCGAAGGCTTTCAGAAGGCGCACCTGTTGCGTCTGGAAGACGACATCCGCGCGCTGAATGCAGCCCTACTCAATGTCGCCAATCCCACCAGCGCCCTGCGCGAAAGCCACCAGGCGCTTCAGGCTCGGCTGCGCGAAGGCGCCGGCTTCGGCTACGAAGAGGACGACATGCCCTGGGGCTGGCCGCTGGAGATGAGCAAGGCACTGCGCGACTTCCTCACCGCCGTTCGCGCTCAGCAAGGGGCGGACGCTCAGGCCGAACTGCCGGCCAAGGTTGAATACCTGGCCGTTCAATACCTCAGCCGTGCCTACATCGGCTCGTTCGAGATCGCTCGCGAACAGCCGGACACCTATCTCGGGCAGGACGAGCGCCACCTGGTGCCGGCGATCGACGCTCAGCTGGCCGAACTGGATGGCAAGCGCGATCCCGCGCTGGCCAAACTCAAGACCCGCTGGGATTTCCTCAAGGTGGCGCTGGAAGACATGAACAGCGGCAGCAACAACTTCACCACCGCCTCAGGCCGGCCGTTCGCGCCAATCATGGTCGACCGCCATGCGCGCAGCCTCAGCGATCAGTGGATGGCGGCGAAGCCCTGACTCAGCCGTGGGCGGCTGAGTCGCGCAGACGCACAGGACCGACCCGCGCCTCGATGGCGAGGCGCAGCGGCTCGCGCAGACCGAGCATGAAACCAAGCTCGGCAGCGACGAACAAAGGCCCGATGATCAGCCCGGTGAGATCGTCGACGAACGCCGGCTTGCGACCCTCGAAGTAGTGCCCGATGAACTGGATGATCCAGCCGAGCACGAACAATCCCGCGCCAACGCCCAGCCACAGCGCCATCGTTGCGCCGGCCAGAACTGCGCCCAGCCATACGCAGAGCAGCAGCACGGCGCTCATCAGCAAGCCGTAACGCAGATCCAGGCGAAGGTAGAAAACCGCAGCGGCGAGCGACACCAGTGCCGCCGGGCTTAGCCACAACCCGGCCCATTCGATGCCCGGCCGCGACAGGAGGATCGCCACCGCCAGCACGATCAGCGGAATGCCGATGAAATGGGTCAGGAGGTTGCGTGGATCGCGATGATAGGCCGCGTACTGTGCCAAATGATCGGTGAGGGTCTTCATTGGCGGCATCTCCGGAAGTCGCGTCTCACCAAGCTTAGCCGGTCGCAGCGGCTGGAGCACCGCCGGACACAGGGCGATCGCGCCAACATCGGTGGTTGCCGGGCTATTGCTCGGGACGATAGCCCAGCCGCAAGCCGCCCCAGTGACGCCCACCGACCATGATCGGCACGGACAGGTCATGCATCAGCTCCCCGGTATCGCGACTGTAGGTCTGCAACAGCAGGCGGCGCTGATGACTGCCGCAGCGCCCGCCGGTGCGGTCGTTGAACAGGCGCTTGCTACGGCTCTTGACCCGGTCTATTTCCGGGTTGCCCACCGGTGGCTGGCTGAACGCGCGGTTGTGGGTCGGCACGTAGCCCTCCGGCGTCGTGGCGATGGCGTAGACCAATGCGGCATGCTTCTGCAGCACCGGCTCCTGAATCGCCGGCAAAACCTCGTCGGCATAGCGGTCGAAGCGGGTCTGATACTTCACCGGATCGGTATTGGCCTGCGCCCGGTAATTGCGGTCGAACAGGTCATCGAGACTGACGCGTCCGGCCTGGATATCGGCCTCGAAACGCGCGCTGATGGCCGCAGCCCCCTGACGCGCCAGGTCGAACATGGTCTGGTGATAATCGTCGAGCTGGACCTCGGCCAGTTGCTCGCTGGCGCTTTCGGCCTGAGCCACCAGGCGTTCCGCCGCCAGCTCGAGCTGGCGGGTCTGCTCCTCGCTGTCCAGGGCATCGGTACGCAGCTGATCGAGGGCGACGAACTGTCCGGTCAGGCGCTGATGGTTGTCGGCGGTGCCGGTGGTGATCTGCTCGACCTGGCTTTCGACGCTGCCGGCCAGTTCGGCGATGCCGCTGAGCTGCTCACCGGTGGTGGCGATCTGCTCGGCCGCGGCGTCCAGCTCGTTGCCTTGACGCTGGATGTAACTGACCACCGCTTCGCTCTGCTGGCGAATGTCGGCCACCATGCGACCGACCTCCTCGGTAGCGCTGGAGGTGCGCGCCGCCAGACTGCGTACTTCGTCGGCGACCACGGCAAAGCCGCGGCCGGCCTCACCGGCACGGGCGGCCTCGATGGCTGCGTTGAGAGCCAGCAGGTTAGTCTGGCTGGCAATGGACTCGATCACGTCGGTAATGCGGCGGATTTCCTCCGTCCGCGCCGAAAGCCCGTCAATCAGCTCGCGGCTGGCGTGGGTCTGAGCACTCAGTTGCTGCATGCGTTCGATGGCGCGCTGCAGTTCGGCTTGCCCGGTATCGCTGCGCTCGCGCACCGCTTGCGCGGCATCCAGTGTGTGGCGGGCCCGCTCGGCGCTGTCCTGCTCGGTGGCGGCGATAGCCTGGGCACCATTGGCGATTTCGCTGACGGCCTGCAGCTGTGACTTCAGGCGGATGGCCAGCTGCTCGGCGCTGAAGGCGACCTGAGCAGCCGACAGCGCGTTGTGACAGGTATTGCGCGAGAGATTCTTGGTCAGCTCGGCGAAGCTCTGTGGCGCCTCGTCGGCAGCCGTGGCGCCGCCGGCCACCGCCCCCCACGAGGTGAACCAGGGCCAGAGCGCCGCCAGCATCAGCAGCGCACCGGTCACCAGCAGGGGCGGTGCCAGCCAGTAATGCACGAGCAGCAGACCGATGATCAGCACGGCATGGAACACGGCGGCCTTCGGATGGCGGTAGGCGGGGCTCATGGTCGGCCTCTTGTTCTTGTCGGATTGATCCGACGTTGTACCCATACCCTCCAATAAAGAACAGTAGTGCCTTAGTAGCAACGTGCCGTCATCGGAGGCTTACTCCAGGCTTAACGGCCGCGCCCACACAAACTGAAGCGATGGACCTCCTTCTCCGAGCACCGCCGGTCGTCAGTCGGCAACCGGACGATCAGGCGCGGTCAGCGGCAGGCACAACCGCACGCGCCGGCGCAGCCAGGGACTGGGGCGATAACGTGCCTCGCCGCCATAGCAACCCTGCATCGCCTCAAGGATGGCGAGAATTCGGCCCGCACCGTAATGCTCGGCAAAGCCCAGCGGCCCTTTCGGATAGCCAAGCGCCAGGGTGATTGCGCGGTCGAGTATCTGCGGGTCGGCAATGCCCTTCTGCGCGCTCTCGCAACCGAGATTGACGATGCTCGCCACCACCCGCTGACTGACGAAGCCGGGCGAGTCGTTGATCACCTCCACCGGCACGCCATCGTGACTCAGGGCCTGTTGCGCCTGTGCCTCGAGCGCGGGGTCGAGCGCCGGTTGGCGCATCAGTACCCGGCGCCGATCGAAGTCAGCGAACAGGTCGAAGGCGATACTGCGGGTGGCGGGCAGATCAAGCCTGGCGATCATCGTGCTGGCATCCTCGCCCAGCGGGGTGATCAGGCAGATGGCGCGCTCAGACGGCGCCTCACCGGTTTCCAGCTGAGTACCGGCCCCGCACAACAACGCCGCCAGCCGGCCGCGCAATTCGGCATCCTGACTGTCCAGCCAGAACGGGCGCTCGACGACTATCGGCCGCCATTGCGGCTCCGGCGTGCGGATCTGCTGGCCGTTCTCGTAGCGGTAGTAACCCTGTCCGGTCTTGCGTCCGAGCAACCCCGCGGCGACCCGCTGCGCCGCCTGGTAGGACGGTGTATAGCGCGGGTCCTGATAGAACTGCTGATACACCGACTCCATCACCGCATGGGAAATATCCAGCCCGGTGAGATCGAACAGCTCGAACGGCCCCATGCGAAAGCCCGGGCCGTCGCGCAGGATGCGGTCGATCTGCTCGGCATCGGCGATACCCTCCGCAAGGATGCGCTGCGCCTCGGTGCTGTAGGCGCGACCGGCGTGGTTGACCAGAAAGCCGGGAGTATCCGGCGTGATTGCCGGAAAATGCCCAGCCTCTTCGGCCAGTTTGACCAGCCGCTCGATGACCTGCGGATCGCTGCGCTCACCGCGCACCACTTCCACCAGCTTCATCAACGGCACCGGGTTGAAGAAGTGAAAACCCGCCACCCGCTCTGGATGCTGGCAGGCGGCAGCGATGCGTGTGACGGAAAGCGATGAGGTGTTGGTCGCCAGCACCGTGTCCTCGGCGAGCAAGGACTCCAGCTCGATGAACAACGCTTGCTTGGCCTCGAGATTCTCGACGATCGCCTCGATCACCAGATCGCAGCCGGACAGATCGGCCAGCGCAGGCGCCGCCTGCATTCGGGCCAGCGTGGCGTCCAGCTCGGCGACGCTCAGCCGCCCCTTGGCCACGCCGCGTTCTAGCAGCTCGCGGTTGAAGCGCAGCGCCTCGCTGATCGACGCGCTGCGTGCATCGTGCAACCAGACCTGCTTGCCGGCGCTGGCGAACAACTGCGCGATCCCGCGGCCCATGGCGCCCGCGCCGACGATGCCGATACGCTCAAACATGCAAACCTCCTCACGAACAATGCGGTATTCCGCAGTGCGGAACAAGATTCCATCGAATTGACCATGAGCGTAAAGACTGCCAATCTCCAGCGCAAGTCAGCCACCGAACCCGCTCGCTCATGTCCGATCAACCCTATCCAGCCGCCACACTGCAACAGGTCGAAAGCTCGTTGACCGGGTTCTTCCAGGACCTCGGTTGCCAGCTCAAGGAGTACGGCCCGGAGCGCGCGGTGGTCGAACTGCTGTTGTTGCCGCGTCACCTGAACAACGCCAGCAACCTGCACGGCGGCGTCACGGCGACCCTGCTGGACGTGGCGATGGGCCTCTGCGGAACCTGGGTGGAACAGCCGGAACAGCGCCGCGTGGCGACCACGCTGTCGATGAACGTCAACTTCAGCGCACCGGCACCAGTCGGCAGCCGCATCCGCGCTGTCGCTGTCTGCCGCTCCGCGGGGCACAAGGTGTTCATGGCCAGCTGCGACCTGCTGGACGAAAAGGACCACTTGCTGGCCTTCGGCGAAGGCGTATACAAGCGCGGCAAGCTGCGCAGCGAGCTGCCCTGAGCGATGCTTGCCCTGCTCCCGCTGGCGCTCGTCTGCGAGCTATTCGCGCTGGTAACGCGCCTGCAGTTCCCGAGCGTGATCAGTGGTGCGCTGCTGGTGCTTTTCTTCGCCTGGCACTGGCGCTCGCTGATGCCCTATCCGCGCCGGCTCGGGCTGGTCACGCTGGGGCTGTTCGCCTACTGGGCACTGCTCCGTGACCCCGACTGGCAGCAGACCCAGCGGATGCTCGGCGCGGCGGCCTACTACGGCGCGTTCATCGGCGCGCTCGGGCTTGCCCATTGCGCGGTCAAGCGGATGCCGCAGCTCGGCGAGCTGCATCGGCTCTTACTGCGTCTACCCCGTACCAGCCTCTATCCAAGCTACCTGTTCAGTACCTTTGCGATCAGCTCGGTGCTGAGTTTCGGCATGCTCAATCTGGTCTGCGGTTCACTGGAACGTTATCTGGACCGGCAGTCGCATAGCCCGAGCCAGCGCCGCGAGGGTGCCAGGGGCGTGATGGTGACAGCCCTGCGCGGCTTCGCTCTGGTGCCCTTGCTGGCACCGACCAGCGTGGCGGTGGCGATCCTCACCCGCGAGTTGCCGGGACTGAGCTGGAGCGCCCTGCTGCCATTCGGCTTGGTCTGCGGGGCAATCCTGCTTTTGGTGGGCTGGCCGATGGAAAACCATCGTCTGCGGCAGTTGCGGGAGACCGCTGCCCCGGCAAGTGGCTCGAGCGCTACCGGGTCGGCAAAGGGGCTGCGCAACCTGCTATACGGCAGTTTGCTCGGCATCCTGCTGATCGCGCTGCTGGCCAGCCTGACCCCACTGTCGGCGACCCAGGCCGCCATGCTGCTGGTGCCGCTCGCGGTGGTCGGGCTGCTGCTGTATCAGGGTGGATCGCCGACAACGGCCTATGCCGAAGTACGCGACACCCTGGCCGGCATGCGCAACGAAACCTTCATCTTCGCCTGCTCGGCACTGCTTGGCGGCCTCACGGCGGTGCTGATCCCGGTCGAACAACTCGCCAGCCACTTCAGCAGCACGCCGCTGGCGCTGTTCGGTCTTGGCAGTGCCGGCATGCTGGCGATCATCGCCCTTGCCCTGCTCGGTGTCGCGCCAATCATCTCCCTGAGCCTGTGCGCCGCACTGCTCGCGCAGCTGGCCGGACACGGCGTGGCGATCATGCAGCCGGCAGTGGCGCTGCTGATCGGCTTTTCGCTGGCCATGCTGCTGTCGCCCTATGGCCCCTCGGCACTGATGCTGGCGCGCCACGCGCAATTATCGCCGTGGCGCATCGCCTTCGGCTGGAACGGCCGTTTCGTGCTGTTGGTGCTCGGCCCACTGCTGCTGGTGCCGCTGCTGGCGTAGCACTCACATCCAGCCGTATTCGGCCATCGACAGGGGCTCGCCGTCACCGACGATGAAGTGATCGAGCACCCGCACATCAATCAGCGCCAGCGCTTCTTTCAGCCTCAGGGTCAGCTGACGATCCGCCTGGCTCGGCTCGGCCACGCCCGATGGATGGTTGTGCGTGAGGATGACCGCCGCCGCATTCTGCGCAAGGGCACGTTTAACCACTTGCCGCGGGTAGACGCTGGCGCCATCGATGGTGCCGTGGAACAGCACCTCGAAGGCCAGCACGCGATGCTTGGAATCGAGGAACAGACAGCCGAACAGCTCGTGCGGCTCGTGGCGCAGGCGAGCCTTGAGGTAGTCGCGCACCGCTTGCGGCGACTCCAGTGCCGAATCGCGGCGCAGCCGCTCGGCCAGATGCCGGCGGGCCATCTCCAGCACAGCCTGCAGCTGGGCAAATTTCGCCGGCCCCAGGCCCAGGTGCGCGCTGAACTGATCGAGCTCCGCCTCCAGCAGCGCGCGCAGGCTGCCGAACTCGGCGAGCAGGTGCCGCGCCAGATCCACCGCGCTTTTGCCGGCAACCCCGGTGCGCAGGAATATCGCCAGCAATTCGGCATCGGAAAGCGCGGCAGCGCCCTGTTCGAGTAGCTTTTCCCGCGGCCGCTCCGCCGCCGGCCAGTCACGTATGCTCATGTCCTCTCCCTGTCGAGCAAGCCCACTTTTCCGCTGTGGGCGCTGTGCTATCTTAGCCCGTCATTTTTCCGGGGTATCGGGCGTGTTCTGACCTGGTTCTCACTCCGGAGAGTCCCTACGAGATTACAAGGCAGGCCTATGCAGCGGCTGTATCGTAAACGCATCGTCTTGGGCGTCGGCGGCGGTATCGCCGCTTACAAGAGCGCCGAACTGGTCCGTCGCCTGCGCGACCACGGTGCCGAAGTCCGGGTTGTTATGACCCAGGGCGGACGTGAGTTCATCACGCCTCTCACCCTGCAGGCGCTCTCCGGCCACCCGGTTCATCTGGATCTGCTCGACCCCGCCGCCGAAGCGGCGATGGGTCACATCGAACTGGCGCGCTGGGCCGACCTGGTGTTGATCGCGCCGGCCACCGCCGACCTCATGGCACGCCTGGCCCAAGGCGTCGCCAATGATCTACTGACCACCGTGGTGCTGGCGACCAATGCCCCGGTCGCCCTGGCGCCGGCCATGAACCAGGCCATGTGGGCCGACCCGGCCACTCAGGCCAATCGCGAATTGCTGTTGAAACGTGGCATTCGTCTGTTCGGCCCCGGCTCCGGCAGCCAGGCCTGCGGCGATGTCGGCATGGGCCGCATGCTCGAGGCCGACGAACTCGCCCAGGCCGCCGCGGACTGCTTCGCGACCGGCCTGCTGACGGGCAAGCACCTGCTGATCACTGCAGGTCCAACCCAGGAAAACATCGACCCGGTTCGCTACATCACCAACCACAGCTCCGGCAAGATGGGCTTCGCTCTGGCCGAGGCGGCCGCCGAGGCCGGTGCGCGGGTCACGCTGGTGACCGGCCCGGTGTTCCTGCCGACGCCCGATCGCGTGCAGCGCATCGACGTGGTCAGCGCCCGCGACATGCTTGCCGCGTGCGAAGCGGCGATGCCCTGCGACATTCTCGTCGCCGCAGCGGCGGTAGCCGACTACCGCCCGGAAGTGGTGGCACCGCACAAACTGAAGAAAGATCCCACGACCGGTGACGGCCTGCTGCTGCAGATGGTGCGCAACCCGGACATCCTCGCCACGCTGGCCAGCCGCACGGACCGTCCGTTCTGCGTCGGTTTCGCCGCAGAAACCGAGAATCTGCTGGAGTACGCCACGCGCAAGCTGCGCGACAAGAATCTCGATCTGATCGTCGCCAATGACGTGGCCAACCCCAGCATCGGCTTCAACAGCGAAGACAACGCCGTCAGCGTGATCGACCGCCAGCAACACGAAACCCGTTTCGGCCAGGCCAGCAAGGGACATATCGCCCGCGCGCTGGTGGCCTTCATTGCCGACCGCTACAAAGAGTCCTGACATGCACGCACTCCAAGCCAAGATTCTCGACCCTCGCCTCGGCCAGGACTTCCCCCTTCCCGAATATGCGACACCGGGCTCTGCCGGCCTCGACCTGCGCGCCATGCTGCAGAGCGACACGGTGCTCGAGCCGGGCCAGACGCTGCTGATTCCCACCGGCATTGCCATCCACATCGGCGATCCGGGGCTCGCGGCGCTGATCCTGCCGCGCTCGGGCCTTGGCCATAAGCACGGCATCGTGCTCGGCAACCTGGTCGGGCTGATCGACTCGGACTACCAGGGCGAGCTGATGGTGTCGTGCTGGAACCGCGGCCAGAGCGCCTTCACCATCGCCGTCGGCGAGCGTATTGCGCAGCTGATGCTGGTACCGGTGGTACAGGCCCGCTTCGAACTGGTCGACAGTTTCGACAGCAGCGACCGCGGCGCTGGCGGCTTCGGGCACTCCGGCAGCCACTGAGTCACTGCGCACCGCTTACCTTTCAGGATGATTCGAGGAGCTTCATGGCACTCTTCAAGCGCACCGCCAAGGATTCAGGCGTTCTGAACCCGGCCGACACCCGCAGCAAGCGCGGCGGTTTCACCCTCAAGCCATTGCTCGGTGGCCTCGCAGCCAGCCTGATCGGGCTCGGCGCGGCCGCCGCGCTGATCTGGCTCGGTCAGCAGGGCGCTCAGCAGCAGCAACGGACACAGCTCGCCGAGGCCTGGAGCCAGAGCCAGGCAAGCGCATTGCAGCAGGCGCTGCGGCGGCTGCGTGCCGATACCCAGACAGCGGTGGAGCAGCAACGCCTGGTGGACGTCGTCCGTGCTGACACCGAGCTCAGACGCGAAGCCGAACAGCGCCTGCTGGAGTTGCCCGGCGTGGTCGACGCGCATCTCAATCCGCGCGGCAGAGTGGTGCCGGACACCAGCCGCCCGGGCCCGCTGAACTTCGCTGCGCTCGATCTGCTACAGCGGGTCGAAGCAGGCCAGTCGGCCGCTCCGGAAGCCTACAAGGTCGACAACCGCTGGCTGCTCTACAGTGCGATTCCGCTGCGCGCCGAGGGTGAACAGGCGATTCGCGGCACGCTGCTGCTGGTCAGCGATCTCCAGCACCTGTTCGCGACACTCCCGACGCTGCCCGACGAAGCCGGCCAGCTGCGACTGACCCAGCAATTCTCCGGCGCACCCGAACAGGTGCTGCTGCAGCGCGGCACCGCAGCCGACAATGCTTCGGCACTGACCCTCGCCAGCGGCAACGCCAACTGGAAGCTGGCCTACCTGCCCGGTGCCATCGATCAGCTGACTCTCATGCCGTTGCTCCTGCTCGCGGCCGCCCTGGTGGCGATTGCCGGCGTGCTGATTGGGCTGCAGCTGGTGCTCGGCGGCCAGCAGCGCAGGCTGCGCGAAGACGTGTTGCAGATGAGCCGCCTGCTACAGGAACTCTCCACCGGCAAGACCATCCAAATACCGGCCTTGAGCCTGCCGGTCCTCGACGCACTGGCCAGGAACATGGTCCGACTGCCTGTCCGCCAAGCTGGACCGGCTCCGACTCAGGCCCCCGCCGCGGCTCCAGCCGTTCGGCCCGCCAAACCTACCGAGTACGTCGATCCGCGCTTGCCGGACACCGATATTCTCGACATCGATATTCTCGACGAGGACCAGGACATCTTCGGCCTCGACACCAAGGAGCGAGAACCCGCAATGAGCAGTGCCAAAGCCCCGAATTTGCCCGCCAGTATCTTCCGCGCCTACGACATCCGTGGCGTTGTCGGCGACAGCCTGACTACCGAGACCGCCTACTGGGTCGGCCGCGCCATCGGGTCCGAGAGCCTCGCCAAGGGTGAACCCAACGTTTCGGTTGGCCGCGACGGGCGCCTGTCTGGTCCCGAACTGGTCCAGCACCTCATTCAAGGTCTGCTCGACAGCGGCTGCGACGTCAGCGATATCGGCATGGTGCCGACGCCGGTGCTCTATTACGCCGCCAACATTCTCGCCGGCAAGTCCGGCGTGATGCTCACCGGCAGCCACAACCCGCCGGACTACAACGGTTTCAAGATCGTCATCGCCGGCGACACCCTGGCCAACGAACAGATCCAGACCCTGCGCAAGCGCATCGAGACCAACGACCTGTCGAGCGGCGTGGGCAAGGTCGAGCAGGTCGATGTACTTGAACGCTACTTCCAGCAGATTCGCAGTGACATCGCCATGGCCAAACCGATGAAGGTGGTCGTCGACTGCGGTAACGGCGTCGCCGGCGTCATCGCCCCACGCATGATCGAGGCACTGGGTTGCACCGTGATCCCGCTGTACTGCGAGGTCGACGGCAACTTCCCGAATCACCATCCGGATCCGGGCAAACCGGAAAATCTGGTCGACCTGATCGCCAAGGTTAAATCCGAGAAGGCCGATCTCGGTCTGGCTTTCGACGGCGATGGCGACCGCGTCGGCGTGGTGACCAACGCCGGCACCATGATCTATCCGGACCGCCTGCTGATGCTGTTCGCCAAGGATGTGGTATCGCGCAATCCAGGCGCCGACATCATCTTCGACGTCAAATGCACCCGTCGCCTCACTCCACTGATCAGTGGTTACGGCGGCCGGCCGGTGATGTGGAAGACCGGCCATTCGCTGATCAAGAAGAAGATGAAGGAGTCCGGTGCGCTGCTCGCTGGCGAAATGAGCGGGCACATCTTCTTCAAGGAACGCTGGTTCGGCTTCGACGACGGCATCTACAGCGCCGCGCGCCTGCTGGAAATCCTCAGCCAGGACAAGCGTGACGCCGAGCAGGTGTTCGCCGCGTTCCCCTGCGATATCTCGACACCGGAGATCAACATCACGGTGACAGAGGAAAGCAAATTCACCATCATGGACGCCCTGCAACGTGACGCTCAGTGGGGCGAAGCCAACCTGATCACCCTCGACGGTGTACGGGTCGACTATCCCAAGGGCTGGGGCCTGATCCGCGCCTCGAACACCACACCGGTTCTGGTGCTGCGCTTCGAGGCCGACAGCGAGGAAGAACTCAGCCGCATTCAGGACGTTTTCCGCGCACAGCTGCTCAACGTTGCACCCGATCTCAAACTGCCGTTCTGATTTGCGGAGCCCTGCATGACCCTCAGCCGTGAAGCTGCCACCCAATTCGCCAAGGTACTTTCCGAGGCGCTGCCCTACATCCGCCGGTTCGTCGGCAAGACGCTGGTCATCAAGTACGGCGGCAACGCGATGGAAAGCGAGGAGCTGAAAACCGGCTTCGCGCGCGACATCGTGCTGATGAAGGCGGTCGGCATCAATCCGGTGGTGGTGCACGGTGGCGGTCCGCAGATCGGCGACCTGCTCAAGCGGTTGAACATCGAAAGCCACTTCATCGACGGCATGCGGGTCACCGACAGCCAGACCATGGACGTGGTGGAGATGGTTCTCGGCGGGCAGGTAAACAAGAGCATCGTCAGCCTGATCAACCAGCATGGCGGCAGCGCCATTGGCCTGACCGGCAAGGACGCCGGCCTGATCCGCGCCAAGAAGCTCAAGGCGACCCGCCAGACACCGGAGATGACCAAGCCGGAAATCATCGACATTGGCCATGTCGGCGAAGTCACCGGCGTCAATGCCGAGCTGCTGGAAATGCTGGTGCAGGGCAACTTCATCCCAGTAATCGCGCCGATTGGCGTGGGCGAGAACGGTGAGTCCTACAATATCAACGCCGACCTGGTCGCCGGTAAGGTGGCCGAGGCGCTGAAGGCCGAGAAGCTCATGCTGCTGACCAACATTGCCGGCCTGATGGACAAGCAGGGCAGCGTACTGACCGGCCTGTCCACTGCCCAGGTCGACGCACTGATCGCCGACGGCACCATCTACGGCGGCATGCTGCCGAAGATCCGCTGCGCGCTGGAAGCGGTGCAAGGTGGCGTCAACAGCGCCCACATCATCGACGGTCGCGTGCCCAACGCGGTGTTGCTGGAGATCTTCACCGATGTCGGCGTCGGCACACTGATCACCAACAGCCAGGGTTGAAGCAGACGCAAAAGAAAAGGGAGCCTAGGCTCCCTTTTTTCATGCCGTGCCGCCGGCCGATCAGAGATCGATACGGAACGACTCGAGCATCGCCGGGATGCCCGGGAACATGCCGATACCCAGCATCACGGCGCAGAGCACGATGAAGACGATCGTCGGGATGACCCAACGATGCAGGTGGCTCAGGGACTGACCACGCTCCTTGTCACCGATCAGCCCGAGATTGTCGAGCAGCACCGTCAGCGACCAGCCGAACACCGGATTAACCAGCGCCGAGGAAAAGATCACGATGGCCGCCGACTGCGAGGTCTTGCCTTCACGGGTCATCTGCATACCGGCTTCCAGCAGCGGCAGGAAAACGCCGACCATCAGCGCCACGCTCAGTACCGGCGGCCAGATCGCCAGATCCATCGGGTAACCCCAAAGCGCCGCAACCACACAGAGCAGGCCGGTGAGCAATGCACCGGCGGGAATCGGGCGCTTGGCGATGGCGGCCGGCACCATGAAGGTGCCCCAGGATGAGGCCAGGTTACCGCCACCCAGCGACGTCCCGACGATCTGTCGTGCCGCCGCAACGCACATGGTGTCATCGATGTTCATCAGCACCTTCTTCGCCTTCGGCGGATAGTTCAGCTGCTGAAACACGCGGTGTCCGAGGAAGTCCGGCGACCACATGGCTACCGCCAGCACGGCAAATGGCGCGACAGCAATGAAGTGATGCAGCTCGGGCAGACCGATCTGCCAGCCGGTAGTCTCGCCCCACCAGTACATCGGATTCAGGTTGGGCACACCCGGCTCGGTGGTGAACTCGAACGGAGCGCCCAATGCAAATGCGATCACGGCCGCCAGCGCCGAACCCAGCGGAATCGCCAGCCAGCGCATGCGGATATGTTCTAGATAGGCGTACATCACGATGGTGGCGAACACCACGATAAACGCGATGTAGCCCATGTCGAAGCTGTCGGCCCAACCGAACAGCTTCTTGATCTGCGAGGTAATGCCAATGAAACCCAGATACAGCAGCAATCCGCCACAAACGCCATCACTAGTCAGACGCGCCAACAGACTGCCGCCCTTGAAGACACCCAGGGTGAAACCGAGCACACCCACCATGATCCCCAGCGCCATAGGATGCCCGCCCGATGCGACGATCAGGGGGATCAACGGAATCAGCGGGCCATGGGTCCCGGCCAGGTTGGCCGTGGGATTGAGGAAACCGGAGAACACCACGACAAACAGCAGTGCTGCGATCAGCATCTCGTAGCGCGCGTTCTCGATCACGAACTCGTTGGAAAGCCCCATCGGGCCGGCGAAAGCCGCAACAACAGCCGCCACCATGACGATCTTGCCGATGGTCGCCGCCATGGCTGGCACCCAATCTTCGTACTCGAAACGGTAGTCACGAAACGGCAGGTTTATTCCCCAGCGCTTCGGCGCCATGATCTCCAGTTCGTGCTCGAGGTATTCAGAGCGAGTCGCGAAATTTCCCTTCGGCTTGTGAAGCTCCCGATAACTGCGTAGGTCCCTACCATTCATGCTAGTCAGCCATACCGAAAAATTTGCGCCACGGTACAGACTGACCCCAAGCAACTCATCACGACCTTGAAACTATTGAGCTAGAGCGGTCTTTTGTGATAGCAAGCAAGCTACTCATCGAGCTATTGGCATAGCAAATAGCCACGCCAAGTATTTTGAAACAAGGGAACCGGTATCAGCGTTTTACTGCTTTTGCCCTAGGAGTTCGGCAATCCGCTGGCGATCACTGGCAAAGCTGACTTCCGCATCAGCGCGCGCCTTTTCGAAACGCTTGAGGTCGCGCTGCAGACTCTGCTCTTCCTTTTCAAGGTTCTCGATCTGCGCCAACAGGTTGCCCGGAACCTTGCGACCGGCGCGCTCATGGTTCGCCGCCTGCTTGCGCAAGCTCGCATGCTGGTTGCGTATCGACTGCAGGTTGCCGCGCGCCAAGCCCATCACGCTATCGAGCTCGGAAAGCTTGCGCGTTTCGGCCCGCTCCACATCCTCGACACTGGCATACAGACGCAGCAGCTGCGCATCCGATGCAGCGCGGGCCTTCTGTGCCTGCAACCGGGCAAATTCCTCCGCGGTCGGTGCCGGCGGCACCTCGCGGACCACTCGCCCTTGCTCGTTGAGCACCTGATATCCACGCGAAATGTGTTGCGGCGGCACGCCATGGCGATCGAGTACGACCACGCCACGGTCGTCCACATAGCGATACAGCTCGGCAGCCGAAGCCAATACCGGACATATGACTCCTAGCAGGAGCAACGTACGAGCGGCTACCGATTTACGCATGGCGCATTACCTACCCTGGGTCAGATTCCGTACTGCTCGCGATAAGCCTGTACCGCGGGCAGGTGCTGTTTCAGCTGAGCGTCGTCGGCGAGATATTCCAGCACTTGCTCCAGGGACACAATACTGATTACCGGCATTCGATAATCACGTTCAACTTCTTGAATCGCCGACAGCTCGCCCTGCCCTCTTTCCTGTCGATTCAAGGCGATGAGTACGCCGGCGGCCTCGGCTTTCTGCGCCTGGATGATCTGCATCACTTCGCGGATCGCGGTGCCGGCGGTGATCACGTCATCGACGATCAGCACACGCCCCGCCAGCGGTGCACCGACCAGCGTGCCACCCTCACCATGATCCTTGGCTTCCTTGCGGTTGAAGCACCAAGGCAGGTCGCGCTGATGCTGCTCGGCCAGCGCGATGGCGGTGGCTGCGCCAAGCGGGATGCCCTTGTAGGCCGGGCCGAAGATGACGTCGAAATCCAGACCGCTCTCGATCACCGCCGAGGCGTAGAACCGCCCGAGCTGTGCCAACGCGCTGCCGCTGTTGAACAACCCGGCATTGAAAAAATAGGGGCTGATGCGTCCCGACTTGAGAGTGAACTCACCGAAACGCAGAACACCGCGTTCGATGGCGAAGCGAATGAACTCGCGCTGGTACGCCTGCATGAAGAAATTTCCCGGAAAACCACTGTTTTAGCTAATTGCGAAGAGCTTGGGTTATCATACACGCACGTGTTTTTAGGGGCCATTTATGCGGATCATCAGCGTCAACGTGAATGGCATTCAAGCGGCGGCACAGCGGGGATTGCTCAGCTGGCTGCAAGCGCAGAATGCCGATGTCATCTGCCTGCAAGATACCCGCGCCTCTGCCTTGGAACTCGACGATCCGGCCTATCAGCTGGACGGTTACTTTCTCTATGCCTGCGATGCCGAGATTCCGGAGCAGGGAGGCGTGGCGCTCTATTCCAGGCTGCAGCCGAAGGCCGTCATCACCGGACTGGGCTTCGAGACGGCGGATCGCTACGGGCGTTACCTGCAGGCGGATTTCGACAAGGTCAGCATCGCCAGCCTGTTGGTGCCGTCCGGCCACGGCGGCGATGCCAACCTGAACCACAAACTCAAGTTCATGGACGACTTCGCCCACTACCTGGACAAGCAGCGCCGCAAGCGCCGCGAGTACATCTATTGTGGCTCACTGTATGTCGCCCACCAGAAGCTGGACGTGAAGAACTGGCGCGATTGTCAGCAGGACCCAGGGTTTCTAGCGCCCGAGCGCGCCTGGCTGGACGAGATTTTCGGCAATATGGGCTATATCGACGCCCTGCGCGAAGTCAATCGCGAAGGCGATCTGTTCAGCTGGTGGCCGGACACCGAGCAGGCCGAAATGCTCAACCTCGGCTGGCGTTTCGACTACCAGATCCTGACATCCGGTCTACGCCGCTTCGTGCGCACTGCTCGCCTGCCACGGCAGCCACGCTTCTCCCAGCACGCGCCGCTGATCGTTGACTACGACTGGACGCTGAGCCTCTGAGGCTCAGCGGTTTGCCCTACTTGACCAGCCGCCAGCAGAACGGATAGCGGTAGGGCTTGCCCTCGTTGGCACGGATGCCGGCGATCACCACCAGCACCAGCGCCACTACGCTCACCAGCACCATCAGCGGAAAGCCGATGAGGATCCAGGCCAGCAAGCCGCAGATCATCATCACGATGCTGAAGGTCAGCTGGAAATTCAGCGCTTCCTTGCCCTGCTGATCGACGAAGGGATCCATGTCCTTCTTCAGCTGCCAGACGATCAGCGGACCAATCACGTTGCCGATCATCGGCGCCAGAAACCAGAAAAACGACGAGTAGTGGCAGAACATCGCCCACTGACGCGCTTCGCGGTTGGGCAGCGGCACGAGATCCTGATCGGTCATTTCGCGTTACCTCTCGCTCAGTCAGCCAGCGCGGCGCGCTGCAACTCGAACAACTGTCGCACGCCGTCCTGAGCCAGGGCCAGCATGGCGTTGAGCTCAGCAGGCTGGAACGGCGCGCCTTCGGCAGTTCCCTGTACCTCGATGAAACCACCGGCGTCGGTCATCACCACATTCAGATCGGTTTCGGCCGCCGAGTCCTCCAGGTAATCCAGATCCAGCACCGGTTCGCCCTGATAGATACCGACCGATACCGCTGCAATCATCTGCTTGACCGGATCGCCCGCCTTCAGACCGCCACGTTTCTTTAGCACCTTGAGCGCATCGATCACCGCCACCATGGCACCGGTGATCGACGCCGTGCGCGTACCGCCGTCGGCCTGGATCACATCGCAGTCGATGAACAGCGTGTTCTCACCGAGCTTGCTCATGTCGAGCGCCGCACGCAACGAACGACCGATCAGGCGCTGGATTTCCAGGGTGCGCCCACCCTGCTTGCCGCGCGAGGCTTCACGCTGGTTACGCTCACCCGTAGCGCGCGGCAGCATGCCGTACTCGGCGGTCAGCCAACCCTGCCCCTGCCCTTTCAGGAAACGCGGGACGCCGGACTCGATGCTGACCGTGCAGATCACCTTGGTGTCGCCGAACTCCACCAGCACCGAGCCCTCGGCATGCTTGGTGTAGTTGCGGGTGATGCGGATCGAGCGCAGCTGATCGGCGGCACGGCCACTGGGTCGCTTCATGTATAGGTCCTGCTAGATGGGAAATTGACCGGCATTATAGAGCCCATTGGCGCGGAAAAGGGTCGCGGCCGTCCGGCCATCGCTGCCGCGACACCCTGTTTTCCTTTACAATCCTTCGCCTTTCGCAGCCCGCAATCGAGAGGTATCCCCGATGGTCCACAGCATGACGGCCTTTGCCCGCAGCGAGCAGGCCGGCACCCATGGCACCCTCAGTTGGGAAATCCGCTCGGTCAATCATCGCTATCTCGAGCCGCACCTGCGCCTGCCGGACGCCTTCCGCGACCTCGAAGGCGCGGTTCGCGATGCCCTGCGCAAAGGCATCTCGCGCGGCAAGGTGGAATGCACTTTGCGCTTCGCCGAGGAAAACAACCGCACCGCCCTGCAGGTCGACCGCGAGCGCGCCAGCCAGTTGATCGCCGCCGCCGAAAGCGTTGCCGCACTGATCAGCCAACCCGCACCGATTGACCCGCTGCAGGTACTTGGCTGGCCGGGCGTACTGGTCGGCGACGCGGTCGACCCACAGACACTCAACCAGAGTGCCCTGCAGCTCTTCCACAGTGCGCTCGAGCAGCTCAAGGAAGGCCGCCGGCGTGAGGGCGACGAACTGGCCAAGCTGCTCAACGAGCGTCTGGACAGCATCCTCGAAGAAGTTGCCACGCTGCGCGAACAGGTGCCGCAGATGCTCGCAGCCCAGCGCCAGAAGGTGCTCGACCGCTTCAGCGAAATGCAGGCAGAGCTCGACCCACAGCGCCTCGAACAGGAGATGGTCCTGCTGGCACAGAAGAGTGACGTTGCCGAAGAACTGGACCGCCTGAACACCCATGTGACCGAAGTGCGACGGGTACTCAAGACCGGCGGCGCGGCCGGACGCCGGCTCGACTTCCTCATGCAGGAACTCAATCGCGAAGCCAACACCCTCGGCTCGAAAGCGTTCGACCCGCGCAGCACTCAGGCCGCGGTCAATCTCAAGGTATTGATCGAGCAGATGCGCGAGCAGGTGCAAAACCTCGAATAACCATCAGCCACCACAACGGCTGGTCTATTTTTGTCCCACAGCATTAACAGCGCTTTTCAGGAACCCGTCATGTCCGCCACCACCGGTACGCTTTATATCGTTTCCGCGCCTTCCGGGGCCGGCAAGACCAGCCTGGTCAAGGCGCTGGTCGATGCACAACCGCAGGTGCGGGTGTCGGTTTCCCATACCACCCGGGCCATGCGGCCGGGCGAGGTCGACGGCGTCAACTATCACTTCGTCAGCCGCGAGGATTTTCTCGCGCGACTGGAGCGCAACGAGTTTCTCGAGCATGCCGAAGTGTTCGGCAACCTGTACGGCACCTCCCAGCGCTGGTTGGAAGACACCCTGGCCGAAGGCTTCGACCTAATCCTGGAGATTGACTGGCAGGGCGCGCAGCAGGTGCGCCGCCTGATGCCCCAGGCCAAATCGATCTTCATCCTGCCACCGACCCAGGAAGCACTGCGCCAACGCCTCAACAACCGCGGCCAGGACAGTGACGAGATCATCGACAAGCGCATGCGCGAAGCGGTCAGCGAAATGAGCCACTACGTCGAATACGACTACCTGGTGATCAACGACGACTTCGCCCACGCCCTGATCGACCTGCAGTCGATCTTCCGCGCCAACCAACTGATACAGAAGACCCAGCAACAGCGCCACGCCCGCCTGCTTGGCGAATTGCTCGCGCAGGTCGGTTGACGCACAGCCCGCAGAAACAGCGCTTCCATTAAGGCTGGTGATTTTTTAGACTACTCCGTCCGCTCGCCCATTCGGGCACGCTCTACCGCTATTGATGAGGAACACCATGGCCCGCGTTACCGTTGAAGATTGCCTGGACAACGTCGATAACCGCTTCGAGCTGGTCATGCTCGCTACCAAGCGCTCGCGCCAGCTGGCCACCGGTGGCAAGGAGCCCAAGGTCGCATGGGAAAATGACAAGCCGACCGTCGTCGCCCTGCGCGAGATCGCTTCCGGCCTGGTCGACTACGATGTCATTGCACAAGACGAGATCGTTGACGACGAGCCTCTCTTTACCCAGTACGAGGAAGAGCCGAACGAGGCCATCTGAATAAATGCCAGGTCGAAGTCGAACCGATAACATCGAAGCCCGCTGGCAAGGAGCACTGTCTTGCCAGCCATAGACGCGCTTGCGGATCGCCTATCGACCTACCTCGGCCCGGATCAGGTCAATCTGGTCCGTCGTGCATATTTCTACGCCGAGCAGGCCCACGACGGTCAACGCCGGCGCAGCGGTGAAGCCTACGTCACCCATCCTCTCGCGGTAGCCAACATCCTCGCCGACATGCACATGGACCATCAGAGCCTGATGGCCGCGATGCTGCATGACGTCATCGAGGACACCGGCATTCCCAAGGACGCACTGGTCGCGCAGTTCGGCGAAACCGTTGCAGAACTGGTCGACGGGGTCAGCAAGCTGACCCAGATGAACTTCGAGACCAAGGCCGAAGCGCAGGCCGAAAACTTCCAGAAGATGGCCATGGCGATGGCCCGCGACATCCGCGTGATCCTGGTCAAGCTCGCCGACCGCCTGCACAACATGCGCACGCTGGAAGTACTGGCCGGCGAAAAGCGCCGCCGCATCGCCAAGGAAACCCTGGAGATCTACGCACCCATCGCCAACCGGCTGGGCATGCACACCATGCGCGTGGAGTTCGAGGATCTGGGCTTCAAGGCCATGCACCCGATGCGCTCGGAGCGCATCCGCGCCGCCGTACGCCGCGCCCGGGGCAACCGCAATGAGATCGTCGACAAGATCGAACAGTCGCTGATTCACTGCCTCGAACGCGAAGGGCTGGAAGGCGACGTACTGGGCCGCGAGAAGCACCTGTACAGCATCTACAAGAAGATGCGCGGCAAGCGCAAGGCGTTCCACGAGATCATGGACGTCTACGCCTTCCGCATCGTGGTGGACAAGGTCGACACCTGCTACCGCGTGCTCGGTGCGGTGCACAGCCTCTACAAGCCGCTGCCGGGCCGCTTCAAGGACTACATCGCGATCCCCAAGGCCAACGGCTACCAGTCCCTGCACACCACCCTGTTCGGCATGCACGGCGTGCCCATCGAGATCCAGATTCGCACCCGCGAGATGGAAGAGATGGCCAACAACGGCATCGCCGCGCACTGGCTATACAAGTCCCCCGAGGACGAAGTGCCCAAGGGCACCCACGCCCGCGCCCGCCAGTGGGTCAAGGGTGTACTGGAACTGCAGCAGCGCGCCGGCAACTCGCTGGAATTCATCGAGAGCGTGAAGATCGACCTGTTCCCCGACGAGGTCTACGTCTTCACACCCAAGGGCCGCATCATGGAGATGCCCAAGGGTTCCACCGCCGTCGACTTCGCCTACGCGGTGCACACCGACGTCGGCAACACCTGCATCGCCTGCCGCGTCAACCGTCGCCTGGCGCCGCTGTCGCAACCACTGGAGAGTGGCTCGACGGTGGAGATCGTCACCGCGCCAGGTGCGCGGCCGAATCCGGCCTGGCTGAATTTTGTCGTTACCGGCAAGGCACGCACGCATATCCGCCATGCGCTCAAGCTGCAGCGTCGTTCGGAGTCGATCAACCTCGGCGAGCGCCTGCTGAGCAAGGCGCTCAGCGGCTTCGAGACCAGCCTGGACAAGATCAGCGCCGAGCGCATCCAGCAGGTACTGACCGAATACCACATGGAGTACGTCGAGGATCTGCTGGAGGATATCGGCCTGGGCAACCGCATGGCCTATGTGATCGCGCGCCGTCTGATATCGCACGACAATGAGGAAGCACCGGCACTCGAAGGTCCGTTGGCGATTCGCGGCACCGAAGGGCTGGTGCTGAACTACGCCAAGTGCTGTACGCCGATTCCCGGCGACCCCATCGTCGGGCATCTATCGGCCGGCAAGGGCATGGTCGTGCACCTGGAAACCTGCCGGAACATCGCCGATGTGCGGCACAACCCGGACAAGTGCATCCAGCTGTCCTGGTCGAAGGATGTCACCGGCGAGTTCAATGTCGAGCTCCGGGTCGAGCTGGAGCACCAGCGCGGCCTGATCGCCCTGCTCGCTGGCAGCGTCAATGCCGCCGACGGCAACATCGAGAAGATCGGCATGGACGAGCGCGACGGCCGCATCAGCGTCGTCCAGCTGGTGGTCAGCGTGCATGACCGCGTGCACCTGGCCCGGGTCATCAAGAAGCTGCGCGCGATCAAGGGCGTCACCCGCATCACCCGCGTCAAGGCCTGACCTCCTCCGTCGACTTCGACCTGTCTGCAAAACGCCACGGCTGGCCGCTCTCGCCATCAGCCATTATGCTGGCTGCCCGTTGCCCAACCCTCAGAGGAGTCTCCATGAGCAAGACCGTGATCAACACCGACAAGGCGCCGGCCGCCATTGGCACCTACTCCCAGGCCATCAAGGCCGGCAACACCGTCTACCTGTCCGGGCAAATCCCGCTGGACCCCAAGAGCATGGAGCTGGTGGAAGGTTTCGAAGCGCAGGCGGTGCAGGTTTTCGAGAACCTCAAGGCGGTGGCAGAAGCGGCTGGCGGCTCGCTGAAGGACATCGTCAAGCTCAACATCTTCCTCACCGACCTCGGCAACTTCGCCACCGTCAATGAGGTGATGAGCCGCTACTGCCAGCAGCCGTACCCGGCGCGTGCCGCCATCGGTGTCTCCGCGCTGCCCAAGGGTGCGCAGGTTGAAATGGACGCCGTTCTGGTCATCGACTGATCGGATCGTCTGTCGGCGCGGCGCCAGTCGCCGCGTCATCGACCTCAACGCACCAGAATTTCGACTCGCCGATTGCGCGGCTCGGCCGTGGCATCCGGCGTCGCTATCAGCAGATTGCGCTCGCCGTGGGACTCCACCCGCAACTCCATCGCTTCCAGCCCCTTGGTCCGCAACAGCTCGGCGACCGCCTGGGCGCGACGCAAACCGACCTGCTCGTTGGCCGCACGATGACCCAGCGTATCGGTATGGCCGGTGACTGTTACCACCGGGTAGTCCCGACGCTGGGCTGCCAGCAGAACGCTGTCCAGCAGTTGTTCAGCCGTGCTGTCCAACGCGCCGGATGGCGCGATATGAAGGCTAAAACGCTCGGGCAATGCCGGCTGGGCAGCCAGCGCCTTGTCGAAATCCGCCTTGCGGCGCATGTCCGGTACGACATAGGCCTGACCGGTACCGGCAATTGCCATGCCCTGGCCAGACGCGTCCAGCCGACGCTCCCCTTCCTCTCCAAGCATCACACCACCGCGCCCACCACTGTCGTCCGCCAGCATCACGTAGGAATGCTGCGCGCAGCCCGCCACTGCCGTCATCGCCAGCAGCACCATCGTTTGCATCAGCGTAATCGGCTTCACGGGCTCACCTTCATCAACACCTGGCCACCGCGCACACCGATGCGGCCGTCCGGCGTGTCGACAGCGATGGCCTGTGGATCGAGGCGGGCCATGTCGCCCGCAATCAGGTTGAGCGTGCCGCGATTGAGCGTCGCGCGCAGGCGCAGCTCATCCAATGCCGGGGCGAAGCGATAGTCGTCGAGGGTCAGCTCGCTGTGCGGGCCGAACGCCAAAACACTGCCGTCGCCTAGGATCACCCCCAGCGCACCTTCGGCGCCGGTGCTCAAAGCCACACCCGGCACGATTGCCTGGCCGACCTTGGCGGCGTTGGTATAGCCGCGGCTGCTGATGTACGCAGCGCCTTCCACCCGCGCCACATGGCCTACCGGTTCGGGTAGGTTCTCGGCGTTGGTAGGCGCAATCCAGACGGCGGCGGCCATGCAGAAGGCACGCAGCATGTAGTTATTGAAGCAAGTCATCGAATTCTCGAATCGCCAGGAGTGCGGTTGGAGCGATACCGCTCCACTGGACTAAGGCAGTCCAAACCGGCAAAAAATCCCCTGCCGCTTCATTTTCCGGCGACTTGTTGATCGGACCGGTGCCACGCGACTACCCCAAGGTCGATGAGCTCGGCCAACAGGCGTTTATCAGAATCCGCCAGACGAAATCTAAGAGGCAGTGTGGGCAGGCCCCACGGCGGCAGCCTGCGTTAGCCAGATGCCTCACCGGCACGCCTCATCATACCTGGTAGTGATGCGATCCGATTGCACCGAAGAGGTCGATCGCCCGTCCCCCGGTAGCGTGAAACGCCTTCAGTTCACGTAACGCTGCGTCGCCTGTTGCAGCAGCCCTTCCTGTTTCATCTGGTCGAAGGTGCGCTGCAGTTTCTCGACGACTGCATCCGGCGTTTCCTTGTTCAGCGCCAGATAGAGGTCGACACGGCTCAGGGTCAGCGCCACGGCCAGCGGGCCGACGCCGGCCTGCTTCGCCTCGTATTCGCCGGAGGGGTTGGTGGTCGCCCACAGATCGAACTGGCCGGCCTTCAGCTTGGCCGGTGTGTCTATCAGCGAACTCTGCACCTCGACGCCACGGTTGATCAGGTACTGACTGCCCACGCTGCCATCCTTCGAGCCGATTCGATACTGCTTGGCAGCATCCAGGCTGGAGACCTGAATCTGGCTCTCCGGAGTCTTGAGCAGCACGATCTGGATCTCGCTGAGCGGACCGACCCACTTGTACTTGGGCTCGCGCTCGGGGGTACGGCTGAGGGAGAACACAGCGAAGCCCGGGGTCTTCTCGGCCAGCTGCTGCAGGCGGCTCCACGGGAAACGCAGCGTCATCGCATAGGGCACGCCCGCGCGCTTGAACAGAGCGGCCACCACCTCGGCATCAATGCCGCTGATCGCACCCTCCTTGGCGAAATTCTTGCCATCGTCGGCCATGCTGAACGGCGGGAAATTCTGCGTGAGCAGATTGATGGTTTCCCCGTCGGCGCTGGCCGAGGCGATTGGCAGGAGGGTAATCAGCGCGCCCAGAAAAGCGCAGCGAAGATACTTCTTGTTGGTCGGCATGTGGAAGTCTCGGGTCGATCGGACGTTGTTTTTCCGCACCGGCATCGGTTCCGGGCGGCTGTCGGCAGGTTCTTATTGCGCCCGGTTCGGGACAAGCGACCGCGCGGCGATGAACCCTAACAGCGCCTTGCGGGACAATCTCTGCGCCGGATCACTTACGTGAGATGCCGTGCTCCGCCAGTCCCGCCGGGCGTCGCGGCACGTCATCCGACGCATACTTTCGTTCCCCGCGCAGCCGGTCATTCGTCGAAAACCTACTGCCCGTTCGTCGCGTAGCCGCCCCCGTGGTGGCTCTTGCCGTATTCTCGCCGGCTATCGGAGTCTGCCGACCCGAGACACAGTCGGGCATATAAATCGCATCCAACACATCCGAACTGTGGCGCGCCATGCAAATGGCGCCGCGGGGTTTCCCGCGAACAACTGTGGTCCGCCTCCTGGCGGTGGTTTGTCGAAACGTCGGGCCTTCCCGATTGGATGTGAAATGAAAATACCCCGTCTGCTACAAGGTCGCCGCGGCCCTGTGCTCTCCATTTTCCTGCTCCTGCTGATCACCGCCAGCGTCGCCTATTGGCAGTTGCGCCCCAGCGCACCATCGACGCCGGCCACTGGCGCGGCGGCCAGCATGCTCGAAGCCTTGCAGGACTCCACCGAACCTTGGCAGGCCAATCGGCGCGATCTCTCGGTGCTGATGAACGATCTGCGTGGCGCCAGCATTGCCAGCGCCGCATTGGGTAAGGATGCGGTCTACGTCAGCCTGCACGAGGGCCTGCGCTACTGGGTGCCGGACCAGTCCGGACGCGTCGCGAGACTGCTGCTCGAGCAGTACGCGCAGAGCAGCGGCGAGCTGTTCCCTTTGGCGATGTTCCAGACCGACGCGGAAAAGCCGTTTTACAAGATCCTTCTGCCCTACTCACCGATCGCCCTGCTGCTGATTGGCGCGGCGGTGTTCTTCGCCATGAAGACCCGTAGCTTTGAAGTCCAACGCAAGGGCAGCGGCGTGACCTTCGCTGATGTCATCGGCGCCGCCGAGGCCAAGCAGGCGCTCAGCGACGTCACCGCCTACCTGCGCGATCCGGCCGCCTATGCCCGCCTCGGCGCCCGCCCGCCAAAGGGCGTGCTGCTGACCGGCGAGCCCGGCACCGGCAAGACCCAGCTGGCCAAGGCGCTGGCGAGTGAGTCGAATGCGAGCTTCATCCAGGTCACCGGCAGCGACTTCTCCTCGATGTATTTCGGCGTTGGCATCCAAAAGGTCAAGGCGCTGTTCCGCACCGCCCGCAAGCAGGCGCCGTGCATCATTTTTATCGACGAAATCGACGGCATCGGCAAGCGCGCCGAGCAGACACGTTCCAGCGATGCCGAGAGCAACCGCATCATCAACCAGTTCCTCGCCGAGATGGACGGCTTCGATGGCGCCGCCGGCGTGCTGGTGTTGGGCGCCACCAACTTCCCCAACTCGCTCGACCCGGCGCTGGTGCGCGAAGGCCGCTTCGACCGCTCGATCGCCGTCGGCCTGCCCGGCCTCGATGACCGCGAAGCGCTGTTCCGCCTCTACGCCGGCAAGATCAGCGCGGCGACCGATCTGGACTTCCCGCAGCTGGCGCGCAATACCGTCGGCCTGACGCCGGCCGCGATCGCCTATATCGTCAACCACGCAGCATTGCTGGCGGCCCGCGCGGGCGCCAGACAGGTCGATATGGCGCATTTCGTCGACGCGGTGGAAACCTGCCGCATCGGCGAGCAGCCCTCCGGCGTGACACCCATGTCGCCGACCGATCGCAAGCGCATTGCCGTGCACGAGGCTGGCCACGCGCTGGTAGCGGCGGCACTGAAGGTGGGCCGCGTTGAGAAGGTCACCATCCTGCCGCGCGGTCAGGCATTGGGCGTGACGCTGGTAACGCCGGTGGAAGACAAGCGCCTGCACATGTATTCCGAACTGCGCAATCGCATCCAGATGCTGCTGGCCGGGCGCGGCGCCGAGCAGCTGTATTTCCACGAGGTGTCGTCCGGCGCCGGGCAGGATCTGCAGGAAGCCTCGAAGATCGCCCTTTCCATGGTCGGCGCCCTCGGCATGGGCCCGCGCGGCTCGCTGTTGAGCCTGCAGGCCGTGCGCGACGCGCATCTGGACAGCGATCCGCGCGAAGCGCTGGAAGCGGCCGATGAGCTGCTGCAGCAGCTTAATCAGGAGTGCCTGGCCCTGTTGCAGCAGTTGAAACCAGCGCTCGACCACATCACCGAGCGCCTGCTCGCGGTGGAAACCGTGCCTGGGGAAGAGGTGCTGGCGGCTATCGAACGGTTGCCCGTGCACCATCACGAAGCCAGTGTCAGCTCGATCATCGGCCATGCGCTGAACAGCATCGACCGCGTCGCGGCCAGCGCCATGGACAGCACCGACAGCTTCGAACTATCGCCGGTGGTATCGAGCGAGCCGGAAGACGACGGCCCGACCCGGCTCTGAGCCGGAGGGCGTAACGATCCCGGAGGACGGCACATCCGCTGGGATCAGTGCACGGCCGGCGCCGCCTGCTGCAGCGTGGCGATGCCGTCCAGGCGCCGCGACAACACGCCGAAACGTCGCCGGTATTGCGCCGGCGTGAGGCCGACCTTGCGCCGAAACAGCCGGCCGAAGAAGCCGGCGTCCTGATAGCCGACCTCCCAGGCAATCGCCTCCACCGACAACTCACCACTTTCCAGCAGCTGCTTGGCCTCTTCCAGGCGCAGGGTATGGATGTAATCCAGCGGCGTCAGTCCGGTGGCCAGGGCGAAGCGGCGCTGGAAAGTCCGTTCCGGCAGGCCGCTGATGCGCACCATGGCGCTCACCGGCGCCTCCTCCTCGTAGTGCTGCGCCGCCCACTCCTGACAACGCGCGATCACCGGATCGGCCAGCTGCCCGGTGCGCATCATCGCGGCGTAGGCCAGTGGGCTGGTCGCATCCCAATCGAACAGGTTCATCCGCGCCACCTCCATCGCCTCCCGCGCACCGACGAAACGGGCGATGAGAAACAGCCCCAGTGCATGCCAGCTGCTGCCACTGCCAGACATCACCAGGCGCTGGCCGACGCCGGTGCTGACCAATGCCTTGTCCGGATGCCAGTGCACGTCCGGGTACTCGCGGCGCAGGCAATCGCAGTAGCCCCAGTGCGAAGTCCCTTCGCAGCCGGCCAAGAGCCCGGTACGCGCCAGCAGCATCGCCCCGGAGCAAGCCGCCGCCAACGTCGCGCCGGCCGCGTAGCGCTCGCACAGCCATTGCGCCTCGGGCGCGTAGCGATCATCGAGCGGCTCCCAGGGGCTGACCGCCAGGTTGCTGACGATCACCACGTCGGTCGGCGGTGCGTCGTCCAGACTGGCATGAGGGTGGACCGGGATATCGTTGTAGACCCGCAGCGAGCATCCGTCGCGGCTGACGATCAGCGGCAGGAAAGGCGACGCCACGTCGGCGCGGTGCAGCAGTTGCTGCCAGTCGCGACGGGCACCCAGCAGCAGATCGTAGAGGCCGAACAGCGTCGAGGCCGTACTGTCCGGCGTCGCCAGCAGGGCGACGGTCAGCGGCGGACGTTCGGCGATCTCTGAGCGGGCCATGGCGGATATAGCCGGTTTGTTTCCAGGATGACTGGGGTCCAACGTAAGCCAAACCCCGAGTATGGGCACGTTGGCCGATGCCAACGAACCGGACTCATGGAGCATAGAACAATGAAAGACGCACACGGGTACCAACTGACCGGCTGCAATAGCGAGGCGCAGGCCCTGCTCGATCAGGCGCTCGCGCAGTTCCGCTGCCTGCACGCCGAATCGCTGACAACCACCGAAGCCACACTGCAGGCCTCGCCGGAACTGGTCATGGGCCATGTCCTGCACGCCTGGCTCTACCTGCTCGGCACCGAGGCGGCCGCCCTGCCGGTGGCCCGCGCCTCGTACGAGCACGCCCTGGAGCTGCCGCACAATGACCGCGAGGCCCGCCACCTGCAGGCGCTGCGGCAACTGCTGGATGGCCGCTGGCACGCCGCCGGACGCGTGCTGGAGGACCTCAGCATCGACTACCCCCACGACATGCTGGCGCTGCAGGCCGGACAGCAGATCGACTTTTTCACCGGCGATGCGCGCATGCTGCGCGACCGCATTGCCCGTGTGCTGCCGGACTGGTCACTGGAGCTGCCTGGCTATCATGCGTTGCTCGGCCTGTACGCGTTCGGGCTGGAAGAATGCGGCGACTATCGGCTCGCCGAGCGCTATGGCCGTGAAGCAATCGCCCTGCAACCCGCCGACGCCTGGGCACAGCACGCGGTCGCCCACGTTCTGGAAATGCAGGGACGGCGCGAGGAAGGCATCGCCTGGATGCGCGGCAATCCGGGCTGGCAGCAGGACAGTATGCTGGCGGTGCACAATTGGTGGCACCTGGCGTTGCACCACATCGAGCTCGACGATTGCGGCGCGGCCCTGGACCTGTTCGACGGCCCGGTGAATGGCCATCAGAGCCCCCTGGCGCTGGAGCTGATCGACGCCAGCGCACTGCTCTGGCGGCTGCAACTGCGTGGCGTGGATGTCGGCGACCGCTGGACTGGCGTGGCCGAGCGCTGGGCCGCGATGGCGGCGGACGGCAACTATGCGTTCAACGACTTTCACGCCGCCATGGCCTTCGCCTGCGCCGGCCGCGGCGACCTGCTGGGCCTGCTGCGCGCAGCCCAGCAACGGGCCTGCGCGCGGGACGATGACAATGCGCGCTTCACCACCCAGATCGGCGCCCCAGGCGTCGAGGCAGTAGTCGCCTTCGTCGAAGGCGACAACACGCGGTGTGTGGAGCGGCTGCGCTCGATCCGCAATCAGGCGCAGCGTTTCGGCGGCAGTCATGCACAACGCGACCTGGTCGACCAGACACTGATCGCCGCGGCCGAGCGCGACGGTCAGCAGCGCCTTGCGCGCGCCCTGCAGCGCGAGCGACAGCTACTTGCCGAACAACGGCGCATGCAGTGAAAGGATGGCGCCCACGGGCGCCATCGCTGCTGGAAAGTTAAGGCAACACCACCAGCCGGTTCGGCAGTTCGTTGCGTTCGTGGGTCTTCGGCACATGCTGCGCCAACAGCGCTCCACTGGCCTCGATGCAGCCAAGAAAGCCTTCGAGCACCTGGCCCTGCTTTACCCGATCGGTGAAGCAGGCGACGACAGACTCCCATGCGGCATTGTCGATACGGCTGGAGATGCCGCGGTCGACCAGAATCTCCACGTAGCGCTCTGCTTCGGAGACGAAGATCAACACGCCGGTGTCGCCTTCGGTGTGATGCAGATTGAGTTCGATGAACTGACGCCGCGCCAGGTTGCAGGCGCGCCAGTTGCGCACCGAACGCGGGATTAGATGGCTGGTCAGCGCCGGCATGCGGAACAGCACCGCGAGCACGATAAAGGTCGCCCACTGCACCAACAGCAGCTGCCATGCGTCAAGCCAGCCACTGAAGAACAGCAGCGCTCCGGGTAGCAGCAGCGCGATCAGGCCGGCCCATAGCAGCGGGATGTAGTGGTAGTCGTCGGCCTGCGCGGCCAGCACCGTGACCAGCTCGGCATCGGTGCTGCGCTCGACGCGCTCGATCGCCTCGGCTACCTGTTGCAGTTCGCTTTCGCTCAGTAAGGTCATCGTCTATCCATCATTGATTTACCAGCCGCCGGAAGCGCCACCGCCGCCGAAACCGCCGCCGCCCCCACCGAAGCCACCGCCGCCGAAACCACCGCCGCCGCCCCGCCCCATACCGCCAAGCAACGCGCCCAGCAGCAAGGCACGACGACCGCCACCGCCGCCACCGCGCCCGCCGCCGATGACGAAGATTGCTACCAGCATGAGGAAGAAACCGAGAATCCCGAGGCCGCCGGGTTGCTCCTGCACCATCGGCATCACCGGGCGCAGCTCGGCCGGCAGCGGGTCGCCGCCAAGCACGGTGACGATCGCCTCCGCACCTTCGGTGATGCCGGCCGTGAAGTCGCCGCGCTGGAATGCCGGCGCGATGATCCGGTTGATGATGACCGAGGACTGCGCGTCGGTGAGCCGGCCTTCCAGACCGTAGCCGACCTCGATGCGAATCTTGCGATCATCGCGCGCGACGATCAGCAGCGCACCGTTGTCCTCGCCCTTCTGGCCGATGCCCCAGGTACGGCCAAGCTCCAGACCGAATTCCTCGATGCTGCGCCCGCCCAGGTCCGGCACCGTGACAACGACAACCTGCTCACCGGTCGCCTGCTCGTGGCCGGCCAGCATGCTGGTCAGCCGCGCCTCGGCCTGGGTGTCGAGCAGCTCGGCACGATCGACCACGCGCCCGGTCAGCTCCGGGACCTCGGCTTCCTGGGCGGCGAGGCTACCGGCCCAGAGCAGCAGGATCAGCAGTAGCGGAAACCTGGAGGTCATTGAAACTGCACTTGTGGCGCTTGCTCGGCATTCTCGGCGGTAGCCTCGAAGTTCTCGCGAATCGGCATGTCGCTGTACATCAGGGTGTGCCAGATACGACCGGGGAAGGTTCGAATCTCGGTGTTGTAGCGCTCGACCGCGGCGATGAAGTCGCGACGTGCCACCGCGATGCGGTTCTCGGTGCCTTCGAGCTGCGATTGCAGGGCAAGGAAGTTCTGATTGGATTTCAGATCCGGATAGCGCTCGGATACCGCCATCAGCCGGCTCAGGGCGCCGGTCAGCTGGTTCTGCGCCTGCTGGAACTGCTGCAGCTTCTGCGGATCATCCAGGGTGCTGGCATCGACCTGAATCGACGTGGCCTTGGCCCGCGCTTCCACCACCGCGGTGAGGGTTTCCTGCTCCTGACGGGCGAACCCCTTGACCGTCTCGACCAGGTTGGGAATCAGGTCGGCACGGCGCTGGTACTGGTTCTCCACCTGCGACCAGGCGGCCTTCACCTGCTCGTCATAGGTTGGGATGTTATTGACCCCGCAGCCGGCCAGAAGCCAGGACAGGAGGACGACAACCGTCAGTTGCCAGGTGTAGCGAAAACGCTGCGTATGCATGATGCGCTTGTCCATTCTGTTAACCAGTACTCAGATAAGAATAGCCAAACGCCATAAGAGTTCAGGCGCGAACAAAAAGCTCACAGCTCAAGCACGGATAACGGGTCTAAATGAGATGCCAGGGGGCGCGCGCCAACAGCGCCTTGCAACGTGTCTGCAGATGTCCATGCAGCAGCCGCACCGGCTTGCTCAACTGCGCGCGATGGGCGCAGAGCAGGCTGAGTGGCGCCGCCTCGCCAAGACAGTCCGGCAACAGCACCTGTAGACGGCCCGCGGCCACGTCGTCGGCAATGTCCAGCCAGGACTTGTAGGCCAGCCCGCTGCCGGCCAGCGCCCAGCGACGCACCACGTCGGCATCGTCACTGACCCGGTCACCCCTGACCTGCACGGTGACCGCCCGTCGTCCTTCCTGAAAGCACCAGCGGTCATGCACGCGCCCGGCGAGCATGAAGCGCAGGCAGTTGTGCGCCGCCAGCTCGTCCAGCCGTCGTGGCGCGCCGTGCCGTTGCAGGTAGGCAGGCGAAGCGCACAGCACCCGGCGGTTCTCGCCAGCGACCGGCAGCGCGACGAGGCTGGAATCCTCCGGCGCGCCATAGCGCAGGACGATGTCCACCGGCTGACGGAACAGATCGGTCAGCCCGTCGCCCAGCAGCAGGCGCACCTGCAACTGCGGATGACTCGCCTGGAATTCGTCGAGCCACGGCAGCAGCACGTTGCGCCCGAAGTCGGACGGCGCCGACAGCTGCAGCACACCACTGATCGCCTCGCGACCACCAGCGAGCGCCTGTGCCCCCTCGTCCAGGCTGGCCAGTGCCGCCCGGGCATGTAGCAGATAAGCCTCGCCCTCGGCGGTCAGACGCAGGCTGCGGGTGGAGCGCACGAACAGCCGCACACTCAGGCTCGCTTCCAGGCGCTTCAAGGCCGCACTGGCCACTGCGGGCGACACGTCGAGCCCGCGCGCGGCCGCGGAAAGGCTGCCGCTGTCGGCGGTACGGACGAACAGCTGCAGGTCGTCGATACGCAGCATTTTCAAAATCCTGTTGAAAGAGCCTCGCTTATCGCCCCGTTTTTCCGCCGAGTCAAATAAACGACCATGCCCGCACTCAACCGAACCCAATGGAGCATCAGCATGAAAGCGGTCGCCTATTTCGAATCCCTCGCCATCGACGATCCCCGTGCCCTGCAGGACGTGGAGCTACCAGAGCCGCTGCCCGGCCCGCGAGACCTGCTGGTGGAGGTGCGCGCCATCTCGGTCAACCCGGTAGACACCAAGGTACGCCGCAACACCCAGCCCGAGGCCGGTCAGCCGAAGGTGCTGGGCTGGGACGTCGCCGGCGTGGTGGTCGGGGTGGGCAGCGAAGTCAGCCTGTTCAAGGTCGGCGACGAGGTGTTCTACGCCGGCTCCATCGCCCGCGCGGGCGGCAACAGTGAACGCCATCTGGTGGACGAGCGCATCGTCGGACGAAAGCCGCAGAGCCTGAGCTTCGCCGAGGCCGCCGCGCTGCCGCTGACCGCCATCACCGCCTGGGAGCTGCTGTTCGAACGCCTGCAACTGGTGGAGGGCCATGGCGCCGGGCAGCAGCTGCTGATCGTCGGAGCCGCCGGCGGCGTCGGTTCGATCATGCTGCAGCTGGCCCGTCAGCTCACCGAGGTCAGCGTGATCGCCACCGCCTCACGTCCGGAAACCCAGGCCTGGGCGCGTGAACTCGGCGCGCACCATGTCATCGACCATAGTCAGCCGTTGTACGCCGAGCTGCAGCGCGCCGGTTTCGCCAGCGTCAGCCATGTCGCCAGCCTGACCCAGACCGATCAGCACTTCGATCAGCTGGTCGAGGCGCTGACGCCGCAGGGCCGCCTGGCACTGATCGACGATCCGGCCCAACCGCTGGACGTGATGAAGCTCAAGCGCAAGAGCCTGTCCCTGCACTGGGAACTGATGTTCACCCGCTCACTGTTCGAGACGCCGGACATGGTCGAGCAGCACCACCTGCTGCAGCGCGTCAGCCAGCTGGTCGATCAGGGCGTGCTGCGCACCACCCTCGGCGAGCACTTCGGCACCATCAACGCGGCCAACCTGCGCCGTGCCCATGCCCTGCTGGAAAGCGGCAAGGCCAAGGGCAAGATCGTGCTGGAAGGTTTCTGAGCTAGATGACGCCGGCCGCGCGCAGGCCAGCAATCTGCTCGTCATTCATGCCCAGCAGGCGCTGCAACAGCGCCTCGCTGTGTTCGCCGAGCAGTGGCGGCGGCATGCGGTAATCCACGGGTGAAGCGGACAGCCGCAGCGGGCTGGCCACCTGCGGCACGTGGCCGGCCAGCGGGTGCGGCATCTCGACGTTCAGCCCGCGGTGCTGCACCTGCGGGTCGCTGAACACCTGGGCCAGGTCGTTGATCGGCCCGCAAGGCACGCCGGCCTGCTCCAGCGCACTGACCCATTCGGCCGTAGTGCGGAACACCGTGACCTGACGAATCAGCGGAATCAGTTCGGCGCGATGGGCGACCCGCGCGCGATTGCTGGCGAAGCGCGGATCGTCCGCCCACTCCGGCCGCCCGGCGACCTCGCAGAACTTGCGGAACTGACCGTCATTGCCGACGGTGAGGATGATATCGCCATCGGCGGTGGGGAAATCCTGATAGGGCACGATGTTCGGATGGGCATTGCCCATGCGCCTAGGCGCCACGCCGGTGGTGAGGTAGTTGAGCGCCTGGTTGCCGAGGCAGGCGACCTGCACGTCGAGTAGCGCCGTGTCGATATGCTGGCCCTCGCCGCTGCGTTCGCGATGTGCCAGCGCAGCGAGCACGCCAACGGTGGCGTACAGGCCGGTGAGGATATCGGTCAGCGCCACGCCGACCTTCACCGGCCCGGCGCCCTCCTCCGCATCGCTGCGGCCGGTCAGGCTCATCAGCCCGCCTAGGCCCTGGATCATGAAGTCGTAGCCAGCACGTGTGGCGTAAGGCCCGTCCTGGCCAAAACCGGTGATCGAGCAATAGACCAGCCGCGGATTGATCGCCTTCAGGCTTTCATAATCCAGCCCGTAGGCGGCGAGCCCGCCGACCTTGAAGTTTTCCAGCAGCACATCGCACTGCGTCACCAGCTCGCGGATGATGCGCTGACCCTCGGGCCGGGTGAAGTCGACGGTCAGCGACTGCTTGTTGCGGTTGGCGGTCAGGTAATAAGCCGCCTCCGAGGTGTTCTCGCCGTGCTGATCCTGGAGATAGGGCGGGCCCCAGTGACGGGTGTCGTCGCCAGTGCCGGGGCGCTCGACCTTGATCACCTCGGCGCCGAGATCACCGAGAATCTGCCCGCACCAGGGTCCGGCGAGCACGCGGGACAGGTCGAGCACGCGGATATGGGACAGGGCGCCGGGCATGGAAAACCTCACAGGCTATTGGAAGGTGAAAGCACCCTCGCCCGGTAGGAGAGGGCCTGGGTGAGGGAACCATTAGCAGTGCCAAGCACCCTCACCCCCAGCCCCTCTCCCAGAGGGAGAGGGGAGCAGTTTCAGAAGAACGCCTGAATGCCGGTCTGCGCGCGACCGAGGATCAGCGCGTGCACATCGTGGGTGCCCTCGTAGGTGTTCACCACCTCCAGGTTGACCAGGTGCCGGGCCACGCCGAACTCGTCGCTGATGCCGTTGCCGCCCATCATGTCGCGCGCCATGCGCGCCACGTCCAGCGCCTTGCCGCAGCTGTTGCGCTTCATGATCGAGGTGATTTCCACCGCGGCGCTGCCATCGTCTTTCATCCGGCCGAGGCGCAGGCAGCCCTGCAGCCCCAGGGTGATCTCGGTCTGCATGTCGGCCAGCTTCTTCTGGATCAGCTGGTTGGCGGCCAGCGGCCGGCCGAACTGCTGGCGGTCGAGCACGTACTGGCGCGCGGTGTGCCAGCAGAACTCGGCGGCGCCGAGTGCGCCCCAGCTGATGCCGTAGCGAGCACTGTTCAGGCAGGTGAACGGCCCCTTCAGCCCGCGCACATCGGGGAAGGCGTTCTCTTCCGGGCAGAACACGTTGTCCATGACGATCTCGCCGGTAATCGAGGCGCGCAGGCCAACCTTGCCGTGGATCGTCGGGGCGGACAGCCCTTCCCAGCCCTTCTCCAGCACGAAGCCGCGGATTTCGCCGGCGTCATCCTTGGCCCAGACCACGAAAACATCGGCGATCGGGCTGTTGGTGATCCACATCTTGCTGCCGGACAGGCGATAGCCGCCGTCGACCTTCTTCGCCCGGGTGACCATGCTGCCCGGGTCTGAGCCATGGTTCGGTTCGGTCAGGCCGAAGCAGCCGATGTATTCGCCACTGGCGAGCTTGGGCAGGTACTTCTGTCTGGTCGTCTCGTTGCCGAACTCGAAGATCGGCACCATAACCAGCGAGGACTGCACACTCATCATCGAGCGGTAGCCCGAATCGATGCGCTCGACCTCGCGGGCGATCAGGCCGTAGCACACGTAGTTCAGGCCGCTGCCGCCATAAGCTTCGGGAATGGTCGCGCCGAGCAGGCCGGTTTCGCCCATCTCGCGGAAGATCTCCGGATCGGTCTGTTCATGGCGGAAAGCTTCCAGCACCCGCGGCGCCAGCTTGTCCGCGGCGAATTGCGCGGCGCTGTCGCGCACCATGCGCTCTTCTTCGGTCAGCTGCTGATCGAGCAGCAGCGGGTCGATCCAGTTGAAGCTTGCTTTGCCGGCCATTCGGGGCTCCTCTTGTTGTCTTCGGCGCCGCGGTGACGCGGGCGGGATGAGCTGATCCTAGGCGCCGCGATGGCGCGTCGCAAACGAGGATTTCGCACCGAACTGTGCGTTTCCCTCACTCCGAGATAAGCTCTGCGTCCATTAGCAGGCTTATCCCATGAGGTCTTTGCATAATGCGTCGCAAGATTCCCAGCACCGCCGCGCTGATCGCCTTCGAGGCCGCCGCCCGTCACGAGAGCTTCACCCGCGCGGCCGACGAGCTGGCGCTGACCCAGAGCGCAATCTGCCGACAGATCGGTGGGCTGGAGGAATTCCTCGGCCTGGCGCTGTTCCGCCGTTCGCGACGCGGCGTAAAGCTGACCGCCGCCGGCCAGTCCTACGCCCGCCGCATCGCCGCGCAGCTGGACGCGGTGGAACGCGACACGCTGTCGGTGATGGGCCAGCAGGGCGCGATGAGCCTTGAGCTGGCCGTGGTGCCGACCTTCGGCACCCAATGGCTGGTGCCGCGCCTCAGGCATTTCCAGGCGCTGCACCCGGAGATCACGGTGAACCTGACCAACCGCACCCGGCCCTTTCTCTTTGCCGATACCGAGTTCGATGCTGCCATCTACTTCGGCGATGCCGACTGGTCCGGTACCGAGGCGCACTACCTGATGCCCGAGGACCTGCAGCCAGTCTGCAGTTCGGCCCTGCTGTGCGACGGTCAGCCGTTCACGACTCAGGCCCTGGCCGAAATGCCGCTGCTGCAGCAGACCACCCGACCCTATGCCTGGCGCCAGTGGTTCGATTCGTTGGGGTTGAAAGTCGCCCGCGACATGACCGGTCCGCGGCTGGAGCTGTTCTCCATGCTGGCGCAGGCGGCCGAGCATGGCATGGGGGTGGCGCTGATCCCGCCGTTCCTGATCCAGCGGGAACTGGCCGAGGGACGGCTGGTGCTGGCGCATCCGCACGCCTATCGCAGCGAGACGCGGGCGTACTACCTGATGATTCCGGAGCGCAAGGTGGAGTCGGCAGGATTGGTGGCATTTCGGGATTGGTTGAAGGAGGAAGCGAGGGATTGGCGGGAGTGGGCAAGCTCCTAACGAACTCATCGCCGCCCCAAGAGAACCAGGCAGCTAACCTTAATAGGCAGCCACTTATGGCCGTGCCGCTACGACAGGCTCAGGAATAAAGCCTTCGGCCGTCAACGTACGAATGACGCCCCGAAGCAGGTAGTTGTTCGTGAAGCCCAGTGTGTACTGACGGGAGTTGGGCTGGATCGGGACCAGCATTCGTCTGTCCACCAGTTTCTTGATTTGATAGGTCCGCTGCGGCCCGTTCAGGTCCGGCATCGCATCCGCTAGGTCTCCAGACTTCGCCACGCCGCTGTCAGTGTCCAGAAGTCGACGAAGAATTGAGTGCTCCTGGCCGGTGATGTGTTCTCTCTCGCGAGAGAAGGCGAGTGCCGGCTGCAGGATTCTGGCTTTAAGGTAGCCATAGTCGCACAGCCGATCGACCTTGCTCAGCTCTGTGAGGATGCCTTGGAGTACGTAGATACACCACCGTTCCAGGCCTTGCTGTGTACCGCGATCAGCCTCGCCCAGCATCTCGTAGTAACGCTCACGATCATTGCAGAACACTGCAGTGGGGTTCAGCAGTCGACCGCCGGCGGAGACATCGAATCCATACTTGATGAGCATCAGGTACGTCAACAAACGAACCACCCGCCCATTGCCATTGGTGAACGGGTGAATCCATCCGAATCGGTGGTGCGCGAGCGCCACTTTCATAAGGTGGTACTTCTGCGGATCGTGCGCATTGATGAACGCCACCAACTCATCCATGTACCCACCAACTTGCACGGCGTCCGGCGGGAGGTGCTCCGATTGCGCAATGCGAACCTGGGTCGTCCTGAGCTGACCGGGAGTCCGGTCTCCCTCTCTGTCGAGCCCCCCTACAGTAATGGCGTGCAATTCTCGAACGAGATGTAGGCTGACGTCGTCTCCTTCCTTGAAATGCTGCTCGATGAAGCTCATGGCTCTCTCGATGTTGGAGATTTCGCGCAGTTGGTCGGTAGCCGTGTCATCTCCCTCCATCTTGCTTTCCACATAATCAGCGAGGGTTGTGTGGTTGCCTTCAATGCGGGCAGATCCGAGGCTTTCCAGGATATGGAAAACGTTCTTGAGCTGGAAGAAAAGGCTTGCTGGAGTCGTCCCCGCCAGCCTGTAGCGTCGTAGGTGCTCCAGCTCATTCAAGACATCGACAAGTGGTGAATCGAAGGCTGGATTGAGGAGAGCCAAGTCGTGATGAGTGAAATTCGGCATGTTGAAAATCTCCAACTCGCTCAACAATTAAGTCGACACAATGCCACGCAAACCCGTAAAAATACTAGCCAATGTCAGGATTCAATCCACACCACAAGTCAACTCATGCATTCAGCGAACTTAAATCTGAGTGACGACCAAGTCAAAGCTGATCCGCTCAGGCATGGACGCCCTACGCGGTTTTCCACCTACGGTTCTTGGCCGGACATGAGAAGGTGACGCGGCAGGGTCACTTCTTCTTACGAGGCTTCAGATACTTCATCAATCCCTGAAACCACATCACCAGAGCCGGATTCCCCTGGATCTGGATGTCCTTGTTCTGAATTCCCTGCATGAACGCCAGCTGCTTGTTCTTCGCCGTCATGGTAGCGAAGCCATAGGCGGCATTTTTGAACCCCAGGGAGAAAGCCGGCTCGCTCGCAGGACCGCGCTTGCTGGTGACGCGCTGGTTCTTCACCACGAAATGCCGGGCGACCTTGCCGTCCAGAGTGTGCAGCTGGAAGCTCAGGTCCTTGTCGCCCAGCTGCTGCTGGAACTCGGGATTGGTGCGGCTGGCCTTGGCCATCAGGCGGCCCAGCATCCAAAGCAGAAAGCGGAATTTCATGACGTGTAGTCCCGACCGGTACGAGAGGAAGGCCGCATTGTAGTGGCTTGATCGGCGGGGGGAAGGACGGGTACGAACGGGTCTGGGGCGGACCGGCTGGTCAGGTTTACCCGGAGCCGATCGGCTCCGGGTCGGCGCAGCGTCAGTTGACGGCGTCTTTGAGCATCTTGCCCGGTTTGAACGCGACGGTATTGCTGGCCTTGATGGTTACCGGTTGCCCGGTCTGCGGGTTTTTCCCGGTGCGGGCACCACGGTGGCGCTGAACGAAGGTGCCGAAACCAACCAGGGTCACGCTGTCCTTGCGGTTCAGCGCGTTGGTGATTTCATCCAGCACGGCGTTGAGTACGCGATTGGCCTGGTCCTTGGACAGATCGGCCTTCTCGGCAATGGCTGCGGCGAGTTCCGGTTTACGCATTGGGAGCCTCTGAGACGTTTTTGTTGTTGTGTCCGTACTGTTCACAAGAACAGCGCTAAAGGCGCTGCAACAGCTCTAGGCTGGGGCAGACCCATGGAGAATGGCACGGCGCTAGCACCTGCGCCAGTCCCTGTAGGCGGCTCGCCAGCTCAGCCGGGGGACTTTAGCGACAGCATTTGCGGTAGTTCCGCCAGCACCGGCGGCAGCTGCTTGTTCAGCCCCAGCCGCTCCTGCACCGCCGCGCCGGTCAAGGCGTAGCCGAGCAGCTGCCCGGAGGCACCGAGATAGAGCGCTTTCACATCATTCCCCTGGGCCTCGACGGTCCACTCGCCTGCGCTACCGGCAGCGGGCAGTGAGACCACCACCGGGCATGCCGGGGTCTTTACGGTGACCGGCATGGGGCCATAACTGACAAAGGTAGGATTGCCAAACAGCGTTTTAGCCAGGGCCCGCGCACCGGCCATCAGCGGCATCACGTAGAGCAGGTTCAACCCCTCCACTTCCGCGCAATCGCCGAGGGCGTAGACGTGGGCCGCCGAGGTCTGCAGCAGGCGATCAACGACGATGCCGCGCTTGACCTCAAGCCCCGCCTCGGCAGCCAGCTCGGTGCGCGGGCGCAGGCCAACGGCGCTGACCACCAGATCGCAGGCCAGCCGATTGCCATCGGAAAGCTGCGCCTGCAGGCCGTCGTCACTGCGTTCGAGGCGCTGCAACGTTGCGCCCAGGTGGAAGCGCGCGCCGATGCCCTCCAGGCCACGCCTTACCGCCTGGGCCGCCTGCAGCGGTAGCAGGCCGGGCATGACCTGCTCGCTCGGCGCGACCAGATCGACCTCGTGGCCGCCCAGCAGCAGGTCGTTGGCGAACTCGCAGCCGATCAGCCCGACACCGAGGATCAGCACGCGGCGCTTGCCGGCGACGGCGGCGCGGAAGCGCCCGTAATCGTGCAGGTCGTTGATCGGGAATACCGCGTCGGCGGCATCGCCTGCGACCGGCACCTGGATCGTCTGCGCGCCCCAGGCCAGTATCAGATCGCGATATGAGACCGGCTCATTGCCGATCCACACGCGCCGATTCGCCGGATCGAGGCGGGTGACGCGGGTATGGATGCGAATCTCGGCGTTCAGCTGCTCGGCCATGGCACCGGCGGTGGCCATGCCCAGGCTCTCGGCGTTCTTGTTGGCGGCGAAACCGGTGGACAGCAGCGGTTTGGAATAGGAGCGCCCGTCATCGGCGGTAATCAGCAACAGCGGCGTCTGCGTGTCCAGCTTGCGGATTTCACGGGCCAGATTGTAGCCGGCCAGGCCGGTACCGATGATGACTACAGGTGCGCTCACGTCATGTCCTCGTATGGGTGGTTGGCGATACGGTTTTCAGCCGATGGCGATCATTTCGAAGTCCATCTTGCCGACACCGCAGTCCGGGCAAACCCAGTCTTCCGGCACGTCTTCCCAGGCCGTCCCGGGCGCGATGCCTTCTTCCGGCACGCCCAGCGCTTCGTCATAGATGTAGCCGCACACCACACATTGCCATTTCTTCATGGGTAACCTCGATGCTCTTTCGACTGCGACGCACGCTATACCAGAACAGCGCGCCGCACCAATCCCACAAATGAAAACGGGCGGCCTGGGCCGCCCGTCGCGATACCGCCAGGCTTAGCCTGCGGTACCTGCCAGCGGATCGCTGATGCCCATCAGGTAGAACCCGATCAGGCCGATGGTGCCGGCCAGGATGAGGTAGTACAGGGTCGGCAGCATGGTCTTGCGCAGGGTGATCCCTTCGCGACCGAGCAGGCCGACGGTCGCCGAGGCCGCCACCACGTTGTGAATGGCGATCATGTTGCCCGCCGCCGCACCCACCGACTGCAGCGCCACCATCAGTGCACCGGACAGGCCGAGCAGGCCAGCGGTGTTGAACTGGAACTGCGACAGCATCAGGTTGGACACGGTGTTGGAACCGGCGATGAAGGCGCCCAGCGCACCGACTGCCGGAGCGAAGAATGGATAGACCGAGCCGACGCTGTTGGCCACCAGCTGCGCCATGGCCACCGGCATGGACACCAGATCGGAGCCATTGACGCCGGAGTTGATCAGGATCCGCACCATCGGAATGGTGAAGATCAGCACGAAGCCCGCGCCAAGCAGGGTCTTGCTCGACTCGGAAATCGCCGCGCCCAGCTCGCCGGCCTTCATCCGATGCAGGAAGAAGGTGATCAGCACCACGATGCAGAGAATGCCACCCGGCAGATACAGCGGCTCCAGCGTACCGGACACACCGGTCTCACCAAGGATGTCCTTCCAGCCGAAGGTGAACGACATCAGCAGCGCCTTGAAGTCCGGGAATACCCGCGACGCCACCAGCAGTGCTGCGAGGATCAGATACGGCGCCCAGGCCATCGGCACCGAAATCGGCGTCTTGCCGGCGACGTCCTCGATCTTCATCTCGATCTTGCCCATCCACTCGGATGGCCACTCGCTCGCCGGGGCGAAATCCCAGCTGTCCTTGGGCAGCAGGAAACCGGCCTTGGCCGCCGGCACGACGATGGCCAGACCGACCAGCGCACCGATCATCGACGGGAATTCCGGACCGAGGAACACACCCGCCGCGGCATACGGAATGACGAAGGCCAGACCGGTGAACACCGCGAACGGCGCAATCGCCAGACCTTCGGTCCAGGATTTGTTGCGACCGAAGTAGCGGGTCATGATGCTGATCATGATCAGCGGCATGAGAATCCCGCACAGCGCATGGATGATGGCGACGCGCGAGAAGATCAGGTGGAAGAACACCTCCCAGTTACTGCCCACCGCTGCCAGCTGCTCGCTGATACCGGTCTTGTCCAGCCCCGCACCGACGCCGACCAGAATCGGCGTGCCCACCGCGCCGAAGGACACCGGCGTGGACTGCACCATCATCCCCATGACCACTGCCGCCAGCGCCGGGAAGCCCAGCGCGACCATCAGCGGCGCCGCCACCGCGGCCGGGGTACCGAAGCCCGAGGCCCCCTCGATGAAGCAGCCGAACAGCCAGGCGACGATCAGCACCTGGACCCGACGGTCAGGGCTGACGTTGGAGAAGCCGCGCCGAATCGAACTGATTCCCCCGGAGTGTTTCAACGTGTTGAGCAGCAGAATCGCACCGAAGATGATCCAGAGGATCGCCGCGGTAAGGATCAGGCCCTGCAAGGTCGAGGCGATGACCCGGTTGAGGGTCATGTCCCAGGCCAGCAGACCGATCAGCGCAGTGAGGACGAATACCAGCGGCATGGCGTACTTGGCCGGCCAGCGAAAGCCGATCAGCAGCACACCCGCCAGCACCAGCGGCACGAAGGCCAAGATGGACAGTAGTGTTTGACTCATTTGTTGGGTCCCTGTGTTTTTGTTGTGAACCGCTTCTAATGTGTCCGGGCGTGCCCGGTGCTTCGCATGAAACGCCCCCACGCGGTGCGTCTCGCGGCGCCGAGGCCGTAACCTCGACGCCAATGCTCGAAAGCCCCGGACGCCGTGGGGCGTCTGGGGCTGTTGCCCAGCACCGCATGCGCCAAGCCTCTGGCAGCACGCGGCCTCCTAGCCGGTCAGGCCTGGCTGGCCTTGTAACGCTGGCGCCAGGCGTGCAGCAGAGGCTCGGTGTAGCCGGCCGGCTGCTCGCGTCCCTTGAACACCAGATCACAGGCCGCCTGGAAGGCCGCCGACTGAGTGTAGTCGGCGGACATGGCGCGATAGAGCGGATCGCCGGCATTCTGCTGGTCGACCACCTTGGCCATACGTTCCAGGGTTTCCTGCACCTGCTCGCGAGTCACCACGCCATGGTGCAGCCAATTGGCCACGTGCTGGCTGGAGATACGCAGGGTGGCGCGATCTTCCATCAGGCCGACGTTGTGGATGTCCGGCACCTTGGAGCAGCCGACGCCCTGCTCGACCCAGCGCACCACGTAGCCGAGGATGCCCTGGCAGTTGTTGTCCAGCTCCTGCTGCTTCTCCTCGGCGCTCCACTTGTCCTCGGCGACCACCGGGATGGTCAGCAGGTCGTTGAGCAGTTGATCGCGCTCGGCGGCCAGATCGACCTTTTCCAGCTCGCTCTGCACGGTCTGCACGTTCACCTGGTGATAGTGCAGCGCATGCAGGGTGGCGCCGGTCGGCGACGGCACCCAGGCGGTGTTGGCACCGGATTTCGGATGGCCGATCTTCTGCTCGAGCATGGCCGCCATCAGGTCCGGCATGGCCCACATGCCCTTGCCGATCTGCGCCTTGCCGCGCAGGCCGCAGGCCAGGCCGACCAGCACGTTGTTGCGCTCGTAGGACTGGATCCACGGAGTGGACTTCATGTCGCCCTTACGCAGCACAGGGCCGGCTTCCATGCAGGTGTGCATCTCGTCGCCGGTACGGTCGAGGAAGCCGGTATTGATGAAGGCCACGCGGTGCTTGGCGGCCGCGATGCAGGCCTTGAGGTTGGCGCTGGTACGGCGCTCCTCGTCCATGATGCCCATTTTCAGGGTATAGCGAGGCACACCGATCAGGTCCTCGACGCGACCGAACAGCTCGTCGGCGAAGGCGACTTCCTTCGGCCCGTGCATCTTCGGCTTGACGATGTAGACGCTGCCGGTGCGCGAGTTGCCCTTGCGCTTGAGGTCATGCTTGGCGATCAGGCTGGTGAACACGCCGTCCATGATGCCTTCGGGAATCTCGCGGCCGTCTTCCAGCAGGATCGCCGGGTTGGTCATCAGGTGACCGACGTTGCGGATGAAGAGCAGCGAGCGACCGTGCAATTTCAGCTCACCACCGTTGGGCGCGCTGTACTCGCGGTCCGGGTTCAGGCGGCGGACGAAGCTCGAGCTGCCCTTGGCAACTTCCTCGCTGAGGGTGCCCTGCACGATGCCCAGCCAGTTGCGGTAGGCCAGCACCTTGTCGTCGGCATCCACCGCGGCGACCGAGTCTTCGCAGTCGAGGATGGTGGAAACGGCGGATTCGACCAGCAGGTCCTTCACGCCGGCAGCATCGGTCTGGCCGATCGGGCTGTTCGGATCGAACTGGATCTCGACATGCAGGCCATTGTTTTTCAGCAGCACGGCCTTCGGCTCGACCGCTTCACCCTGGAAGCCGACGAACTTCTCCGGCTGTTGGAGCCCGGTGACGCTGCCGTTCTCCAGGGTGACCTTCAGCTGGCCGTCCTGCACGCGGTAGGCGGTAGCGTCGGCGTGGCTGCCTTCGGCCAGCGGCGCGGCCTGATCGAGGAAGTTGCGCGCGTAGGCGATGACCTTGGTGCCACGGACTTCGTTGTAGCCCGGGCCCTTCTGCGCGCCGCCCTCTTCGGAGATGGCGTCGGTGCCGTAGAGCGCGTCGTACAGCGAGCCCCAACGGGCGTTCGCGGCGTTCAGCGCATAGCGCGCGTTCATGATCGGCACCACCAGCTGCGGGCCGGCCTGGGTGGCGATCTCGCTGTCGACGTTGGCGGTTTCGATCTTCACCTCGCCCGGCACCGGCAGCAGGTAGCCGATGGATTCGAGGAACGCGCGGTAGGCCGCCATGTCCTTGATCGGGCCTGAGTTGGCCTTGTGCCAGCTGTCCAGCTCGACCTGCATGCGGTCGCGCTCGGCAAGAAGCTCACGGTTCTTCGGCGCCAGGTCATGGACCAGGGCGTCCAGGCCCTGCCAGAAGGTGGCAGCTTCGATACCGGTGCCCGGCAGGACGTCGTCTTCGATGAAACGCTGCAGATTGGCCGCGACTTGCAGGCGGCCCAGGGTTACACGCTCGGTCATCTGTCGTTCTCCTTGTCTGTTCAGTTGGCCAGAGCGGCGACGCCGGCCTTGGCGATCTGGGCGTCCTGCGTGGCGGTCACGCCGGACACACCGACCGCGCCGATCACCTGGCCGTCGACCACCACCGGCACGCCGCCTTCCAGCGAGCAGACCACCGGCGCGGAGAGGAAGGCGCTGCGGCCACCGTTGACCATGTCTTCATAGCCCTTGGTTTCGCGACGGCCGAGCGCCGAGCTGCGGGCCTTCTCGGTGGCGATGTAGGAGGCGATCGGCGCACAGCCGTCCAGACGCTCCAGCGCCAGCGGATGGCCGCCGTCATCGGCGACGACGATGGTCACGGCCCAGCCGTTGGCCTGCGCTTCGGCACGGGCGGCGGCGAGGATGGTGGCGACTTCGGTCTGGCTCAGTACGGCTTTGCTTTTCATCTCGATTCTCCTGTCTTCGTATTTCGGTTGTTCGCTGGCCGCCCTGACTGGGCGACCGAACCATGAGGCATTGCTACTGCATCGATTCCTCGACCACTTCGATCCAGTGCTTGACCGGCGTGCGGCCGGCGCCATCGAGGTGGGTCTGGCAGCCGATGTTGGCGGTGACGATCACTTCCGGCTTGCCGCTCTCCAGTGCGTTGAGCTTGTTGTCGCGCAGCTGGTGGGAAATCTCCGGCTGGGTGATCGAATAGCTGCCGGCCGAGCCGCAGCACAGGTGCGCATCCGGCACCGCGGTGAGCTGATAGCCCAGACGGGTGAGCACGTCTTCGACCGCGCCGCCGAGCTTCTGTGCGTGCTGCAGGGTGCACGGGCAATGAAAGGCCATGCGCTTGTCGGCGCGCACGTCCAGTTTTTCCAGCTCGGCGCTGCGCAGCACCTCGACCAGGTCCTTGGCCAACTCGCTGACCCGCGCGGCCTTGGCGGCGTAGGCCGGGTCATCCTTGAGCAGATGACCGTATTCCTTGACGAAGGCACCGCAGCCGCTGGCGGTCTGCACGATGGCTTCGGCACCGGCCTCGATGGCCGGCCACCAGGCGTCGATGTTGCGCCGTGCCCGATCCAGGCCGGCCTCCTGGGCATTGAGGTGGTAATCCACCGCGCCGCAGCAGCCGGCTTCGCGCGCCGGACTGACGCTGATGCCCAGGCGGTCGAGCACCCGCGCGGCAGCGGCGTTGGTGCTCGGCGACAGGCTCGGCTGCACGCAGCCTTCGAGCATCAGCACGCGACGGCTGTGCATGACCTGCGGGCGCGGCTTGGCCGGGCGGATTTCGCGCGGCAGGTGATCCTTGAGCGAGGCCGGCATTAGCGGCTTCAGCGCATTGCCGGCGCCCAGCAGCGCCTTGAACAGGCCCGGACGCGGGATCACCGTGCGCAGGCCCCCGCGCACGACTCGCTCGCCCAGCGGGCGCTGCACCTGCTGCTCGATGAAATCGCGGCCGATGTCCAGCAGGTTGTGGTACTTCACGCCGGACGGACAGGTGGTCTCGCAGTTGCGGCAGGTCAGGCAGCGATCCAGGTGCAGCTGGGTGCTTTCGGTCACCTCGCCGCCTTCGAACATCTGCTTCATCAGGTAGATGCGCCCGCGCGGGCCGTCCAGCTCGTCGCCGAGCAGCTGGTAGGTCGGGCAGGTGGCATTGCAGAAACCGCAATGCACGCAGGAGCGCAGGATGCTTTCGGCTTCTTCGGCGCGCGGCAGCTTTTTCGCCGCTTCGCTCAGATTGGTTTGCATACGTCGTCAGACCTCGGAATACATGCGGCCGGGGTTGAAGATCCCCTGCGGGTCCAGCGCGGCCTTGAGCTGGCGGTGATAGCGCAGCAGCGGCGCCGACAGCGGCTGGAACGGATTGGTCGTGGCGCCTTCGCTGAAGCAGGTGGCGTGGCCGCCGACCTCAATGGCGATGCCGCGGATGGTCACCGCGTCGGCATCGGACTTCAGCCAGCGCTGGGCGCCGGCCCAGTCCACCAGCTGATCGCCCGGCAGCTCCAGCGCCGGCGTGTTGTTCGGCAGCGACAGGCGCCACAGCGGGCGCGGGTCGGCAAAGAACGCCAGGCGCTGCTCGCGCAGATCGTTCCAGTAGCCGGGGTCGAGATCCTCGCCACCGATGCGCTCGCGGGCCGCACCAACAGAGCCTTCGCCGCCTTCCAGGCGCAGGTGCAGCGCCTGGCCGTCGTGGCTGGCGGCGCTGATCGGAATCGGCTGCTGGCCCCATTCGGCAAGCTTGAGCAGCGCGCGCTCGAGGTCGATCTCCAGGCGCAGGCTGGTGCACTGGCGCGGCTTGGGCAGTACCTTGAGCGAGACTTCGGTGAGCACGCCGAGGCAGCCGAAGCTGCCGGCCATCAGGCGCGACAGGTCGTAGCCGGCGACGTTCTTCATCACCTCGCCGCCGAAGCGCAGGTGCTTGCCCTGGCCGGTGATGATGCGCGAGCCGAGCACGAAGTCGCGCACCGAACCGCTCCACGGGCGCCGCGGGCCGGACAGCCCGGCGGCGATCATGCCGCCGACGGTGGCGCCTTCGCCGAAGTGCGGCGGCTCGCAGGGCAGCATCTGCCCGGCCTCGTCCAGGGTGGCCTCGAGTTCGGCCAGCGGTGTGCCGGCACGCACGCTCACCACCAGTTCGGTGGGGTCGTAGCTGACGATGCCGCGGTGCTCGCGCACGTCGAGCAGCTGGCCCTCGACCGCGCGACCGAGGAACGCCTTGGTCGCGCCACCCTGAATGCGCAGCGGGGTCTTGGCGGCGAGCGCCTGGTTGACCTGGTCCAGCAACAGCGCGCTGGCGTCGTTGGCGATTACGGACATCAGAAACGCTCCAGTTCGGGGAAAGGCAGCTGACCGTTGTGGATGTGCATGCGGCCGAATTCGGCGCAGCGATGCAGGGTCGGGATGTTCTTGCCGGGGTTGAGCAGCCCGCTCGGGTCGAACGCCGCCTTCACCGCGTGGAACAGGGTCAGCTCGTCGCTGTTGAACTGCGCGCACATCTGGTTGATTTTCTCGCGGCCGACACCGTGCTCGCCGGTGATGCTGCCGCCGACCTCGACGCAGAGTTCGAGGATCTTGCCGCCCAGTTCCTCGGCGCGCTCCAGCTCACCGGGCTGGTTGGCATCGAAGAGGATCAGCGGGTGCATGTTGCCGTCGCCGGCGTGGAACACGTTGGCCACGCGCAGGCCGAACTGCTCGGACAGATCGGAAATGCCCTTGAGCACGCCCGGCAATTCGCGCCGCGGGATGGTGCCGTCCATGCAGTAGTAGTCCGGCGAGATGCGCCCGACCGCCGGGAAGGCGTTCTTGCGTCCGGCCCAGAAACGCACGCGCTCGGCTTCGTCCTTGGCCAGGCGCACTTCGGTGGCACCGGCCAGCTTGAGCACTTCGCTGACGCGGGCGCAGTCGTCATGCACGTCAGCTTCGACGCCATCCAGTTCGCAGAGCAGGATGGCCTCGGCATCCACCGGATAACCGGCGTGGATGAAGTCCTCGGCAGCGCGGATCGACAGGTTGTCCATCATTTCCAGGCCACCGGGGATGATGCCGGCGGCGATGATGTCGCCCACCGCACGACCGGCCTTCTCCACCGAGTCGAAGGCGGCGAGCAGCACCTTGGCCACCTGCGGCTTGGGCAGCAGCTTGACCGTCACCTCGGTGACGATGCCGAGCATGCCTTCGGAGCCGGTGAACAGCGCCAGCAGGTCGAAGCCCGGCGAATCCAGTGCATCGGAACCGAGGGTCATGCGCTCGCCCTCGACGGTGAGGATGTCCACCTTGAGCAGGTTGTGCACGGTCAGGCCGTACTTCAGGCAATGCACACCGCCGGCATTCTCGGCGACGTTGCCGCCGATGGAGCAGGCGATCTGCGATGAGGGGTCCGGCGCGTAGTACAGCTCATAGGGGGCCGCGGCCTGGGAGATCGCCAGGTTGCGCACGCCGGGCTGGACCCGGGCGAAGCGCCCAGCCGGGTCGACTTCGAGAATCTTGTTGAAACGCGCCATGACCAGCAGGATGCCCTGCTCCAGTGGCAGCGCGCCGCCAGACAGGCCGGTACCGGCGCCACGGGCAACCACCGGCACGCCGCGCTGATGGCAGAGCTTGAGCAGCGTCTCGACCTGCTCAATGCGCTCGGGCAGCACCACCAGCAGCGGCGTGGTGCGGTAGGCGGAAAGCCCGTCGCACTCGTAGGGCTTGAGGTCCTCGCTGCGGTGGAGGATGTCCAGATCGGGCAACTGCGCCTGCAGCTCGGCCAGCAGGGCGGCCTTGTCGACCTTGGGCAACGCACCATCGACGCGTTCGTCGTAGAGAATGTTCATGGCAGGTTCCGGTTCTCGTGGGTTGCAGCCAGCGCGAACGACTGCGGTGGAATGACGCATCTTTAACGTCGAAGATGGCCCCCAGTCCATGACCTAGACAACTGGTCCTACCAGTTTTTTGTAGTCGCCCGATGAAAGGCACTACCGAATAGTCCTCCAGACGGTGCTGTTACTGGTATTCAGGCATTCAGGGTAAACTCCCGCCAAACTGGTCCTACCAGTGGGAGAACGAAGGACATGCAGAACGAAAACCACAATGACCGTCGTCAAGTCGCCGATGTCGTCGCCGAGCGTATCGAACGTTTGATCGTCGACGGCGTATTGAAGGTCGGCCAGGCGCTGCCATCGGAACGCCGCCTGTGCGAGAAGCTGGGCATTTCCCGCTCGGCGTTGCGCGAGGGCCTGCGCGTATTGCGTGGACGCGGCATCATCGAGACGTCCCAGGGCCGTGGCTCCTTCGTTGCCGAACTGTCCGGCAACCATGACGCCAGCCCACTGATGCACCTGTTCAACTCGCAACCGCGCACGCTCTATGACCTGCTGGAAGTGCGTGCGCTGCTGGAAAGCGAATCGGCGCGGCTGGCGGCCTTGCGCGGCACCGACGCGGATTTCGTGCTGCTACGCCGCCGCTACGAGGAAATGCTCGCCGCCCACGCCAGCGAAGAGGGCGCCGACCCCCGCGAGCACGCCCGCCTCGACCACGCGTTTCATCTGGCGATCTGCGAGGCCTCGCACAACCCGGTGCTGGTGCACACGCTGCAGTCGCTGACCGACCTGATGCTCAGCACGGTTTTCGCCTCGGTGAACAACCTCTACCACCGACCGGCACAGAAGCGCCAGATCGACCGCCAGCACTCGCGTCTCTATCACGCGGTGATCGAGCGTCTGCCGGAACAGGCCCAGCGTGCGGCACGCGACCATATCCACGGCATTCGCGACAACCTCAAGGAGATCGAGCAGGAGGAGCAGCGCCTGGTGCGCGCCACCATGCGTCTTGAAGGCTGGACCTGAGGCGTATGTAGCGTTTACCGAGCGCGGCTACAGCCTGGCCGGACAGCCCGCACCCGTGCCGCGCCCAAGTCGCATGCTAGACTCGCCGCTCTTTTCCGCTAGCTCTGACGCACCGTGTCCGAAATTCATGACTGGCTAAGTGCCGACCGCCTCCCCTCCCCCCTCGATCCCGCCCTGCACGACTGGCTCTACGTCGACAAGGGCTCGCTCACCCGCCGCCTGACCGAGCTGGCCGATGGCGCCTTCAGCGTGACGCCGCTACACGAAGCCTGGCAGCCCCTGCGCGCCGACGAGTGCGCCGCGCTTGGCGTTCCGGCCGACAGCGAGGGCTGGGTGCGTGAGGTCTATCTGTGCGGTCAAGGCCAGCCCTGGGTGTTCGCCCGCAGCGTCGCCGCGCGAGCGCAGCTGGAGGACTCCGGCCTCGACCTGCAGCGCCTGGGCAATCGTTCCCTGGGTGAGCTGTTGTTCAGCGATCCGCCCTTTGCCCGCGGCACGCTCGAGGCCTGTCATTACCCCGCGCGCTGGCTACCGGATGCGTGCCGTGTCGACGGCCTCTGGGCGCGGCGCTCGTGCTTCCGCCAGAATCGGCTCGGCGTGCTGGTCGCCGAGGTGTTCCTCCCCGAGCTGTGGCAGGCCGCCGCCGTCACGCCCTGAGCGCGCCGCTCTGCATGCCCCCTTCCGCCAAGGAGAGCCGTTGATGTATCTGAAACTGCTGCAATCGTGCAATCGCCTGCACCCGCGCGCCTGGGACTTCATCCAGCTGATGCGCCTGGACCGGCCCATCGGCACCTATCTGCTGTTATGGCCGACGCTGTGGGCGCTGTGGATCGCTGCCGAAGGCGTGCCCAACGCGAAGAACCTGTTCATCTTCGTCACCGGCGTGATCCTCATGCGCGCCGCCGGCTGCGTGGTCAACGACTTCGCCGACCGCAACTTCGATGGCCACGTGCAACGCACCCAGGCGCGCCCCATGGCCACCGGCAAGATCAGCTCGCGCGAGGCCTGGACGCTGTTCGCCGTGCTGGTGGGCCTGAGCTTCGGCCTGGTGCTGCTGACCAACGCGACCACCGTCTACCTGTCCTTCGGCGCCCTGGCGCTGGCCGCCTGCTACCCGTTCATGAAACGCTACACCTTCTATCCGCAGGTGGTGCTCGGCGCGGCCTTCTCCTGGGGCATGCCGATGGCCTTCACCGCGGAGACCGGCAGCCTGCCGCCCGAGGCCTGGCTGTTGTTCATTGCCAATCTGCTGTGGACGGTGGCCTACGACACCTACTACGCCATGGCCGACCGCGAGGACGACCTGAAGATTGGCATCAAGTCCACCGCCATCCTCTTCGGCGAAGCGGACCGCGTCATCATCGTCACCCTGCAGGGCCTGGCGCTGTTCTGCCTGCTCCTTGCCGGCGTGCGCTTCGAGCTAGGCCAGTGGTTCCACCTCGGGCTGGTGGTCGCCGCCGGCTGCTTCGCCTGGGAGTTCTGGAAAACCCAATCGCGCAAACCGCAGATCTGCTTCAAGGCGTTCCTGCACAACCACTGGGCAGGACTGGCGATCTTGGCGGGCATCGTGCTGGACTACGCTACCAAGGCTTAAGCCCAGGCGCGCCGGGCTAGAGCGCCGGAGCACGGCAGCCTGTTGCCGTCTGCCTGTCACATGGCTGCAATAATTCCGTTATCTAATGCCGGACGACAAGAACAGACCCGAGGCTTGACCATGAACGGCAAGAGCATACTGATCGTCGATGACGAGGCGCCGATCCGGGAGATGATCGTCGTCGCCCTGGAAATGGCCGGCTATGACTGTCTCGAAGCAGAGAACACCCAGCAGGCCCACGCGCTGATCATCGACCGCAAGCCGGATCTGATCCTGCTTGACTGGATGCTGCCCGGCACCTCCGGCATCGAACTGGCCCGCCGCCTCAAGCGTGACGAGCTGACCGCCGACACGCCAATCATCATGCTTACCGCCAAGGGTGAAGAGGACAACAAGATTCAGGGTCTGGAAGTCGGCGCCGACGACTACATCACCAAACCCTTCTCACCGCGCGAGCTGGTAGCGCGCCTGAAGGCCGTGCTGCGCCGTGCGACGCCGGTGGACAGCGAGTCGCCGATCGAGATCGGTGGCCTGCTGCTCGACCCGATCAGCCACCGCGTCACCATCGACGGCAAACCGGCCGAGATGGGCCCCACCGAATACCGTCTGCTGCAATTCTTCATGACCCACCAGGAGCGCGCCTACACCCGCAGCCAGCTGCTCGATCAGGTCTGGGGCGGCAATGTCTATGTCGAGGAGCGCACTGTCGATGTGCATATCCGTCGGCTGCGCAAGGCGCTCGGTGAGGCCTACGAGAACCTGGTGCAGACGGTACGCGGCACCGGTTATCGTTTCTCCAGCAAAAGCTGAGCGCGCCGGGTGCGCATGAGTCCCGGCGTCATCCATCCCATCATCGCCACCTCTCTGGAGTGCATCGGTTGAATCAGGACTGGCAAGGAGCCCTCGTGCGTCGCCTGCTGCTTCTGCTGGGCGGCTGCCTGCTGCTGGGACTGCTGACCGGCGAATATGCCTGGGCGCTGGTCCTTGGCCTGAGCGGCTATCTCATCTGGACCCTGCGCCAGCTGCTACGCCTGCAGCGCTGGCTGCACCGTGCCGACCCCGATGAGCCGCCACCGGACTCGGCCGGGATCTGGGGCGATGTGTTCGACAATCTCTACCAGATGCAGCGCCGCGACCTGCGCCTGCGCGGCGAACTGCAAGGCATCATCGATCGCGCCCAGGGCTCTACCGCGGCACTCAAGGATGCGGTGATCATGCTCGACAGCGACGGCAACCTGGAATGGTGGAACCCCGCCGCCAACCGCCTACTGGGGCTCAAGAAGCCGCAGGACGCCGGTCATCCGATCGGCAACCTGGTGCGTCATCCGGCGTTCAAGGAGTACTTCGACGGCGGCAACTACGACCAGCCGCTTGAGCTGGCCTCGCCCGTCGACGACCGCATTCGCCTGCAGTTCAACATCACCCGCTACGGCAACCGCGAGCACCTGCTGCTGGTCCGCGACGTCACCCGCCTGCACCAGCTGGAGCAGATGCGCAAAGACTTCGTCGCCAACGTATCCCACGAGTTGCGCACGCCGCTCACCGTCATCGCCGGCTATCTGGAGACACTGCTGGAAAACGCCGATGCGGTGAACCCGCGCTGGCTCCGGGCGCTGCAGCAGATGAATCAGCAGGCCGGGCGCATGCAGCACCTGCTCAACGACCTACTCCTGCTGGCTCGTCTGGAAACCAGCAGTCGCCCGACCGACAACCAGCCGGTGGCGGTGGGCCTGCTGCTGCAATCGATCATCAGCGATGCCCGCGCACTATCTGGCAGCCGCGGCCACCTGATCAGCCTCGATGCCGACCCGGCGCTGCTGCTCAAGGGCAGCGAGACGGAGCTGCGCAGCGCCTTCTCCAACCTGGTGTTCAATGCGGTGAAGTACACACCCGATGGCGGCAGTGTGCATGTGCGCTGGTGGGCCGACGAGGTCGGTGCGCACCTCAGTGTCGAGGACAGCGGTATCGGTATCGAGCAGAAGCATTTGCCACGCCTGACCGAGCGTTTCTACCGCGTCGACTCCAGCCGTGCCAGCAGCACCGGCGGCACGGGACTGGGGCTGGCCATCGTCAAGCACGTGCTGCTGCGCCACCAGGGCCGCCTGGATATCAGCAGTACACCTGGCCAAGGCAGCCGCTTCTCCTGCCACTTCCAGAACAGCCAGGTGTCCGAACGCTGACCCGCTGCCAGCGCGAGCCGGAAAAATCCCGGCTCATCGCTTGAAAAGCCGGCCCGCCGCCGCCATCCTGTCGCGATCATTGGCTACCCGACCCCTTCATGGACCCCTCCCCCAGTTACGCCGCCTCGTCCTATTTCGCCGATTTCGGTCTGATTCTCTTTGCCCTGTTCCTCGTGCTGCTCAACGGCTTCTTCGTTGCCGCCGAGTTCGCCATGGTCAAGCTGCGCTCCACCAAGGTGGAAGCGATTGCCAGCCGGCACGGCTGGCGCGGGCACATTCTGCGCACCGTTCACGCTCAGCTCGACGCCTACCTTTCGGCCTGCCAGCTAGGCATCACCCTCGCTTCGCTCGGCCTCGGCTGGGTCGGCGAGCCGGCGTTCGCGCACCTGCTCGAACCGCTGCTGGCCAGCATCGGCATCCAGTCCCAGGCGCTGGTGCACGGCATCGCTTTCTTCACTGCCTTCTTCATCATTTCCTACCTGCATATCGTGGTTGGTGAGCTGGCACCGAAGTCCTGGGCGATCCGCAAGCCGGAGCTGCTATCGCTGTGGACGGCCGTTCCGCTGTACCTGTTCTACTGGCTGATGTACCCGGCCATCTACCTGCTCAATGCCAGTGCCAACGCCATTCTGCGCATTGCCGGCCAGGGCGAGCCGGGGGCGCACCACGATCATCACTACAGCCGCGACGAGCTCAAGCTGATCCTGCATTCCAACCGCGCCCGCGACCCCGGCAACCAGCAGATCCAGGTGCTGGCCTCGGCGGTGGAAATGAGCGAGCTGGAAGTCGTTGACTGGGCCAACTCCCGCGAGGACCTGCTGCAACTCGAGCACGATGCGCCGCTGAGCGAGGTCCTCGAGGTCATTCGCCGCCACAAGTACAGCCGCTACCCTGTCTACGACAACCAGCAGGGCGAGTACGTCGGCTTGCTGCACATCAAGGATCTGCTGCTGGCGCTGGCCGCCGATGATCACCTGCCCGAGCACTTCTGCCTGAACGAGCTGCTGCGCCCACTGGAACGGGTGTCCAAGCACATGCCGCTGGCCAGCCTGCTCGAGCAGTTTCGTCAGGGAGGGGCGCATTTCGTACTGGTCGAGGAAGGCGACCACAAGGTGATTGGCTTCCTGACCATGGAAGACGTGCTCGAAGTGCTGGTTGGCGACATCCAGGACGAACATCGCAAGACCGAACGCGGCGTGCTTGCCTACCAGCCCGGCAAGCTGCTGGTCCGCGGCGACACCCCGCTGTTCAAGCTGGAGCGCCTGCTGGAGATCGATCTCGATCACGTCGAGGCTGAAACCCTTGCCGGTCTGGTTTACGAGACGCTGAAACGTGTCCCCGATGAAGACGAAGTGCTTCAGGTCGATGGCCTGCAGATAGTCATCAAGAAGATGCGCGGACCGAAGATCGTCTTGGCCAAGGTTCTTCGTTTTCCGGGATAGAACGCCCGCCATTGCTGGCCAACCATAGTTACCTTTTTATTTACATACCGCTCGCTAATCCTTGATTTACAAGTATTAACGACCGCCCATCGTGATACGCAGAATTATTTTCAGACAGCGCCAGTCCACGCCATAAGCGGCTCGCTTGAGCCGCCACCGATTTCTTATCGAATGACGATGGAGCTTCCCGCATGCGCATCAATGGTTTGACTACCACAACCGCCTTGGCCCTGTGCCTGGCAGCCACCTCTCAGGCTTTCGCTCAATCGGCCACCGGCCCAATCTCCACGTTCGGCGTCATTGGCTCGCACAATCAGTACAAGCTGACCGTGAACGACGAAAGCGACAAGGAGCACCTCAACCAGGGCGGGCTGTACTACAACTTCGGCAACAAGATGACCGGACAGGAAGGCTTCATCTACCAGGCCGGAATCGAAGGTCAGTACCGTGAAAAAGACGATGTGGAATATCTGTCCGCTCGCGCCGATCTCGACCTGGGCCTGCGCGCAGCCCTGAGTACCAACAACTATGTCGACCTGATTGTCGGCGGCGGCTACGACTGGGGACGCATCGAGCAGGATGACGTGCGCGTCGGCATATTCGAGGAAGACGTCAAGCTGACCACCCGCTCGCCATTCGCCAAGGCAGGTATCGGCTACAACTACCTGACGCCCGACTACACCGTGCGCCTTGAAGTGGGCGCCCGCTATTCCATTGAAGCGGACAGCAAGCTGAAGGTTGGCGGCGAAAGCGACACCGTCGACCTCAAGGACAAGGTCAACCCCTACGGTGAGCTGAGCGTGCTGTGGAACAAGGGCATCAACAACATGCCAATCAGCACCAGCCTGTACTACACCCAGACCCGCTACGAGATCGACAGTGACAGCGAGTTTGCCGAAAACAGCAAGCTCAAGCAGGAACAGGTCGGTTTGAAGGTCGGCCTGGCATTCTGAGTTGCTGAAATTGCCGACCTGTCATAAACGGACCGGTGAGCGGCCAGCGCGGCTACTCACCCCCCACGGCGAAATTCGGCAGGCTGTTGACCGGCTGCGAGAAGTCGAAGGGAATCGACTCGATCGCCAGGCCGACGTTGCGCTGCACCACGAAGTGCAGGTGCGGCCCGGTGCTGTTGCCGGTATTGCCGGAACGCGCGATACGCGTACCACTCTCGACGCGCTGTCCCTCGCGCACCGCTACCGACCCTTTCATCAGGTGCAGGTAGACGCCCATGGTGCCGTCGTCATGCATGATGCGCACGAAGTTGCCGGCCGGATTGTTGCCCCGCCCGCTCTGCTCGTTCTCGATCTTCACCACCATGCCGCCGCGCGCGGAGACGATGGGCGTGCCTTCGGGCATGGCGATGTCGACCGCATAGCGGCCCTTCGGCGTGAAATGGCTGTACTGGCCGTTGGCGCCCTGGGTCAGGCGGAACGGACCGCCGCGCCATGGCAGCGGATACTTGTAAGGTTTGGGCAGCAGGCGCGGATCGCCTAAGGCATGGCGAAGCTTGGGCGTGTATTTGAGTGGCTTGCTGGCATCGCGCGGGGCCAGCGTGGCCAGCCGAATCTGACTGCGCGGCGGCAATACCCAACGAATCGGCTTGGCCGGTGCGCCGACGGCATTGACGACGTTTTCCAGCTTCAGCTCGATATCGACCGGCGCGAACAGGTCGTTACGCACCAGCAGCGTCTCGCCCGCCGCGTGCTTGCGGGTTTCCAGTTTGACCTGGGTGTCGAGCTTTTCCACCATGCGGTCACTGAAGACGAAAACCTGCGCGCCAGGCGCAGCCTGGTCGCTGTAGGTCACGACCCCATTGGCGTCGGTGTATTTGTAGATGGTCAGGGCCAGCGCCGGCGTAGCCAGCAGCGGCAGCCCGAGCAACAGAAGAATGCGCCCCAGCATAACGGCAGTTTCTAGTGGTTATAGTGTTGGAGCGGGAAGACTAGCAGTGCCGAAGAACCTGTGCGAGCCACCGACCGTCGGGGTGTGATGCTCGTCAGTTTGTCTGCGTGGCCAGGCGCCGAACGGTCACCTGGCCGGGTCGAATCAGGCGCCTGGAACGAAGTGCCGCTGCGCGGTACCACGGGCGATCAGGCGCGACAGGTAGTCCATCTTCTGCGGATCGCGATCAACGAAGCGGAACGACAGCTGCAGCCACTCGCTGTCGGGCTTGGGTTCGAACGCGGCGACGGCATGCAGGTAGCCATTGAGACGGGCGACCTCACCGCCCTCGCCCTGCTCGAGATCGAGCACGGCGCTTTCCAGCACCTGCGGCAACTGCTCGCCGCGTTTGACCACCAGCAGCGCTTCCTTGAGGCTCAGCGCCTTGATCACGCAGGCGACACTGCCGTTGGCCAGGCGCAACTGGCCCTGCCCGCGACCAGACGCGGCACCGGCTGGTGCGCTGGCAGGCGCTGCACTGGGCTGAATCAGCGGCGAGGCCTTGGCGTCGGCGGCCGGAGCGGCGGGTCGTACCACCTCGGCCTTGCCGCCCGTCAGCGCGGCCAGCGAGTCGTTGGCCATGCCGGTCGCCAGAGTTCGCGTCGGCGCGCTGGCGGCCAGGGCATCCAGCTTGCCGGCGCGGCCGAGGGCCTTGCGTACCTTGCTGGTGAGCTGTTCGTTGGAAAACGGCTTGCCGATGAAATCCGAAACGCCGGCCTGAATGGCCTGTACCACGTTCTCCTTGTCGCCACGGCTGGTGACCATGATGAACGGCGTGGTCTTCAGCGCATCCTGCGTGCGGCACCAGGTCAGCAGCTCCAGACCTGACATCTCCGGCATTTCCCAATCACAGAGGATCAGGTCGAAGCGCTCACGGCTGAGTATTTGCTGGGCCTTGCGCCCGTTGACCGCATCCTCGATGCGAATGCCGGGAAAGTGACTACGGAGCGCCTTCTTCACCAGATCCCTGATAAAGGGCGCGTCATCCACCACCAGCACACTGACCTTGCTCATCCTTAACTCCTGCTCGAATGCCGGCAAGCATAGCCGCAGGATCGGATCGACAAAAGCACGAGTGGCCATTGCCCGTGAAGTTGTTGCGCCCGATCAACCCAGCGACGCGGGTCACGGGCGGGACATGCCCCCGCGGCCACGGCATACTTGCGCCTTTCGCCAGCTTCGCGAGGCCGCCCATGCTTCAGCACAATCGGGTTCAGCACATTCTTGTCGCCCACGATCTCAGCCCGGACGCCGATCTCGCGCTGCAACGTGCCGCCGGCCTGGCGCGCCAGACCGGTGCTCGCATCAGCCTGCTTTACGTACTCGACGAGCGCGACGCCGGGAGCGACGAACAGCAGGCACGCGCACTCCTGCAGCAACGCCTGCAGGAGAACGGGCTGGGTCAGCTCGAACCCTGGATTCGCCGCGGGCAGCCGGTGGAGGAGATCCTCACCCAGGCCGAGGGGCTGGAGGCCGATCTGCTGGTGCTGGGCCGCCATCACAAGGGGTCGAGCCAGGGATTCGCCGGCACCACGCTGGAGCGCGTCATGCTGGAAAGCCGGGCGCCGCTGTTGCTGGCTATCACCCCGGCAGAGGCCCCGTATCATCGCGCCGTGGCTGCGCTGGATTTCTCCCGCTGCGCCACGCGCGCCATGCACTGCGCCTGGGAGTTGCTGGGCGAAGGTGCCGAGCTGCACGCTCTGCACATCGACGAGATGGCCGAAGTACACGGCCCCGATTACGAAGGTCTGTCACTGCAGCAGGAGCTGTTCGACCAGCTGATCGAAGATATCCAGCCGCAGCTGCCGGATACCGGCGCGCTGCTGAGCTACAGCCTGCATCAGGGCGAGCGCAACAATTGCATGGACGAGGCGCTACGCGACCTGCAACCGCAGCTGCTGGCCCTTGGCAGTCACAGCCGCGGTGAACTGAGCAGCGCTCTGCTTGGCAGCCTCGCCCGGCAGTTTATCGACAACCCGCCCTGCGACATCCTGATCGCGCGCTGAAGCGCATCTCTGCCCGCCTGCGCCCGACGGCTCGGGTGCATGCAGGCACAGCATCACTGATCGGCACGCCACCATCAGGTTGCGTCCTTGCAAACCCCTGCTACGTTTAGAGCCAGAACAACAATAAGAAGAAGACGCCCATGAGCCTCGCTTCGACTCGTTTCTGGTCCCGCTTTCCAGCTCCCATCTCTGCGACTTTCCACGACGACGTGATGCCCCGCGCACGAGTGCGTTCGCCGTGCGTGCATCAATGCCTGGCCGCTGCATTCAGCCCGCCGGCGATCCACGGCATTGCGCGCCTGACCGTCTGCCCAGCTTTCCCCTAACCCGCCCATACGGACCGCTTCGCATGGGGCGAACCCGTATGCCGAGCAAACCGTGCAAGGAGATACGCATGAAGCTTTCAGCAATCGCAGCGGCAACCCTGACGGCAGTGGTCGCCGTACCCGCCTCGGCCGAGATTTCCGACGGCAAGGTGAAGATCGGCATCCTCAACGAGCAGTCCGGCGTGTATGCCGATTTCGGCGGCAAGTGGTCGTTCGAGGCAGCGAAGATGGCTGCAGAGGACTTTGGCGGCAAGGTACTCGACGCGCCCATCGAGATCGTCACCGCCGATCACCAGAACAAGCCGGACATCGCCTCCAACATCTCGCGGCAGTGGTACGACCGCGAGCAGGTCGACTCGATCATGGAGCTGACCACGTCCTCGGTGGCGCTGGCGGTACAGGGCATTTCCAAGAGCAAGAAGAAGATTAACCTGGTGACCGGCGCCGCCACCACGGAGCTGACCGGCAAGCAGTGCTCACCCTATGGCTTCCACTGGGCCTATGACACCCATGCGCTGGCGGTCGGCACTGGCGGCGCACTGGTTTCCCAGGGTGGCGACAGCTGGTATTTCCTCACCGCCGACTACGCCTTCGGCTACTCGCTGGAAGAGCAGACTGGCAAGTTCGTCAAATCCAAGGGCGGCGAAATCAAGGGCGCGGTACGCCATCCGCTGGCGAGCACCGATTACTCGTCGTTCCTCTTGCAGGCGCAATCCTCCGGCGCCAAGGTCATCGGCCTGGCCAACGCTGGCCTGGACACCGCCAACAGCATCAAGCAGGCCGCCGAGTTCGGCATCGTCGCCGGCGGCCAGCGCCTCGCCGCGCTGCTCTTTACCCTCGCCGAAGTGCACGGCCTGGGCCTCGACGCCGCCCAGGGCCTGACCCTGACCGAAAGTTTCTACTGGGACCGCGACGACAAATCCCGCGAGTTCGGCGAACGCTTCTTCAAGCGCACCGGCCGTATGCCGAACATGGTCCACGCCGGCACCTACTCCGGCGTCATGCAGTACCTCAAGGCGATCGAGAAGGCCGGCACCGACGCCACCGAGCCGGTCGCCAAGGCGATGCACGAGATGCCGGTGGACGACGTTTTCGCGCGCAACGCCAAGGTAGGCGCCAATGGCCGACTGATCAGCGACGTCTACCTGATGGAAGTGAAAAAGCCTGAGGAAAGCAAGCGCGCCTGGGACTACTACAAGGTGCTGGCCACGGTGCCGGGCGACGAGGCCTACATCAAGCCGGCCGATAGCGGCTGTGAACTGGTCGGGCAGTGAGCATGGCTGCAGCGCAAAGCCTAAACGCCGGCGGACCGACCGCCGGCACAGCCACGGACGCGCCGGTCATGCTCTCGGCGCGAGGTCTACGCAAGGAGTTCGGCGGCTTCGTCGCCGTCAACAACGTCGACCTGGACGTGCGCCATGCACAGGTGCACGCCCTGATCGGCCCCAATGGCGCCGGCAAGACCACAGTGTTCAACCTGCTGACCAAGTTCCTGCAGCCCACCAGCGGAACCATCCGCCTGCTCGACCAGGACATCACCCGCACCGACCCGGCCAAGGTGGCGCGCATGGGGCTGGTTCGCTCGTTCCAGATCTCGGCGGTATTCCCGCACCTTAGCGTGCTGGACAACGTGCGCGTTGCCCTGCAGCGGCCGGGCGGGCTGGCCACGCAGTTCTGGCTGCCGATGCGCTCGCTCAACCGCCTCAACGAGCGCGCCATGCAGCTGATCGAGTCGGTCGGCCTGGCCGACAAGCGCAACGAGCTGGCGGCTGATCTCTCCTACGGTCGCAAACGCGTACTGGAGATCGCCACCACCCTGGCGCTGGAGCCCAAGGTACTGCTGCTGGACGAACCCATGGCCGGCATGGGCCACGAAGACGTGCACGTGGTGGCCGAGATCATCCGCGAGGTGGCCACCCAGCGCGCGGTGCTGATGGTCGAGCACAACCTTAAGGTGGTCGCTGACCTCTGCCATCAGGTGACCGTGCTGCAGCGCGGCGAAATCCTTACTTCCGGCGACTACCGCACGGTCAGCCAGGACGAGCGCGTGCGCGTGGCCTACATGGGGACCGACGATGACTGAACCCTTGCTCAGCGTGCGCGACCTCAACGCCTGGTATGGCGAAAGCCATGCCCTGCACGGCATCGACCTCGACGTGCACCAGGGCGAGACGGTGACCCTGCTCGGACGCAACGGCGTCGGCAAGACCACCGCGCTGCGCTCGATCGTCGGCATTATCCGCAAGCGTAGTGGCAGCATCCGCTTCGACGGCAAGGACATGCTGCGCGTACCGCTGCACCGCACCGCCCGCCACGGCATCGGCTATGTGCCGGAGGAGCGCGGCATCTTTTCCACCCTGACAGTGGAGGAAAACCTCACCCTGCCGCCGGTGATCGCCAAGGGCGGCATGACCCTGGCGGAGATCTACCAGCTGTTTCCCAACCTCGAGGAACGCCGCAAGAGCCCCGGCACCAAGCTCTCCGGTGGTGAACAGCAGATGCTCGCCATGGCACGCATCCTGCGCACGGGTGCCAAGCTGCTGCTGCTCGACGAACCCACCGAAGGCCTGGCACCGGTGATCATCCAGCGCATCGGCGAAGTGTTGCAGACGCTCAAGCAGCGCGGCATGACCATCCTGCTGGTGGAGCAGAACTTCCGCTTCGCCAGCAAAGTGGCCGACCGCTTCTACGTGGTCGATCACGGCAAGGTCATCGACTCGTTCGACGTCGCCGATCTGCCCGGCCGCATGTCCATGCTCAACGAAGCCCTGGGGGTCTGATGACGACGATTTTCGATGTGCCGATCCAGGCCTTCCTCGGGCAATTGCTGATCGGTCTGATCAACGGCTCGTTCTACGCCATGCTCAGCCTGGGCCTGGCGATCATCTTCGGCATGCTGAAGATCATCAACTTCGCCCACGGCGCGCAGTACATGATCGGCGCCTTCGCCGGCTACCTGCTGCTGGCGACCCTCGGCATCGGCTACTGGCCGGCGCTGATCCTCGCGCCGATCATCGTCGGCCTGTGCAGTGCGGTGATCGAGCGCCTCGCACTCTCGCGGCTGTACAACCTCGACCACCTCTACAGCCTGCTCTTCACCTTCGGCCTGGCGCTCGCCCTGGAAGGCGCCTTCCGCTACTTCTACGGCTCGTCCGGGCAGCCCTATGCCGTGCCGAAAGCACTGGCCGGCGGCTACAACCTGGGCTTCATGTTCCTGCCCAAGTACCGCGCCTGGGTCGTGCTGGCCTCGCTGGTGATCTGCATCGCCAGCTGGCTGCTGATCGAGAAGACCAAACTCGGCGCCTACCTGCGTGCCGCCACCGAGAACCCGACGCTGGTGCGCACCTTCGGCATCAACGTGCCGCTGCTGCTGACCTTCACCTATGGCATGGGCGCGGCACTGGCCGGGCTGGCCGGCATGCTCGCCGCGCCGATCTATCAAGTCAGTCCGCTGATGGGCTCGAACCTGATCATCGTGGTGTTCGCCGTGGTCGTGGTCGGCGGCATGGGCTCGATTCTCGGCGCGATCATCACCGGCTATCTGCTGGGCATTCTCGAGGGGCTGACCAAGGTGTTCTATCCGGAGGCTTCCAACATCGTGATCTTCGTGATCATGGCGATCGTGCTGCTGGTGCGCCCGGCCGGCCTGATGGGGAGGGACGCCTGATGACCACGCCAGTATCCATGAGCGCCACCGCCAAACGCCCGCTGCTGCGCCTGGAGACCGTGCTGATCCTGATCGGCGTGGTCGCCCTCGCACTGGCGCCCTTCTACTTCTACCCGATCTTCCTGATGAAGGTGCTGTGCTTCGCCCTCTTCGCCTGCGCCTTCAATCTGCTGCTCGGCTACACCGGCATCCTCTCCTTCGGCCACGCGGCGTTCTTCGGCGGCGCGGCGTATTTCACCGCCCACGCGGTCAAGGAATGGGGGCTGCCGCCCGAGCTGGGCATTCTCGTCGGCGTTGCCGGCGCGGCGTTTCTCGGGCTGATCATCGGCTTTCTGGCGATCCGCCGGCAGGGCATCTACTCGACGATGATCACCCTGGCGCTGTCGCAGATGTTCTTTTTCTTCTGCCTGCAGGCGCCCTTCACCCATGGTGAGGATGGCATTCAGAACATTCCACGTGGGCACCTGCTCGGCTTCATCGACCTGCAGGAACCCCTGTATATGTACTTCTTCGTGCTGTCGGTATTCCTCGCCGGGATGCTGCTGATCTGGCGCGTGATCAACTCGCCGTACGGCATGATCCTGCGCTCGATCCGCGAGAACGAGAACCGCGCCATTTCCCTGGGCTATTCGGTGTCGCGCTACAAGCTCGGCGCGTTCGTCATGTCCGCCGCCTTGGCCGGACTGGCTGGCGGACTGAAGGCACTGGTGTTCCAGTTCGCCACGCTGACCGACGTCAGCTGGCAGATGTCCGGCGAGGTGGTGCTGATGACCCTGCTCGGCGGTATTGGCACGCTGGTCGGGCCGATCTTCGGCGCCGCGCTGGTGACCAGCCTGGGCAACTACTTCGCCACATCGGAGCTACCGGTGACGCTGGTCACCGGCATCATCTTCATGGTCTGCGTGCTGGTGTTCCGCCGCGGGATGATCGGCGAACTCTATGCCTCGCGGCTGGGCAAGAAGCTGGAGCGGCGTGCCGAGGACTGAAGCCGAACCGGCTCAGCCGTTCGCTTCGATCAGCTCATGCAGTTCGACGAACTGCTGGCTCAGCTTGTGCCGCGGGTCCAGGTAAACCAGCGGCGTGCAGGCCTGGTGCGACTCGCGCATCTTCACCGAACTCATCAGGTAGACCGGTAGCACCGGAAGACCCTCGCTCAGCAGTTCATCGATCATTTGCTGCGGCAGCGCGGCACGCGGCTGGAACTGATTGACCACGATGCCCTCGACCTCGAGCGTCTCGTTGTGGTCTTCCTTCATCTCCTCGATCTCGTCGAGCAGGCTGTACAACGCCTGGCGGGAAAAGCTGTCGCAGTCGAAGGGGATCAGGCAGCGATCAGCTGCGATAAGTGCAGAGACCGTATAAAAATTCAGCGCCGGCGGGGTGTCGAGGTAAATCCGGTCATAGTCCTCGGCAAGACCATCGAGCAATTTTCGCAGCTTGTTGATCTTGTGCTTGGCCTCCAGCTTGGGCTGCAGGTCGGCCAGCTCTGCCGTCGCGCTGATCAAATGCAGATTGTCGAAGGCCGTTTCTAGAATGGGCGGGCGCGCCTTCTTGCCAGCGGTACCGCCGGCGAGAATCTGCTTGAAGAAATCGGCGATGCCGGTGGGAATGTCATCGCCGGTCAGCCCGGTCAGGTAATGCGTGGAGTTGGCCTGGGCGTCCAGATCCACCAGCAGCGTGCGGTAGCCCTGCGATGCACTTACCGCTGCCAGGTTGCAGGCGATGCTCGACTTGCCGACACCGCCCTTCTGATTGAACACGACCCTACGCATGATTCGCCTCCCGACAGTCCCTGAGCGGTCGAGTCTATACGGCAAACATGACAGCCGGGTTATCCACGACGGCAAAACCGACCAAAGTCAGACGGCAACGGGTGCCTTGATGTGCGGATGCGCTTCGTAGCCAACCAGTTCGAAGTCCTCGAAGCGGAAGGCGAACAGGTCCTTCACGTCCGGATTGAGCTTCATGGTCGGCAGCGGCAGCGGCTCGCGGGTCAGCTGCAGGTCGGCCTGCTCCAGGTGATTGGCGTACAGATGGCAGTCGCCGCCGCTCCAGATGAACTCGCCCGGTTGCAGGTCGCAGACCTGCGCCACCATCAGCGTCAGCAGCGCATAGCTGGCGATGTTGAACGGCACGCCGAGGAAGATATCCGCCGAGCGCTGGTACAGCTGGCAGCTGAGCTTGCCGTCGGCGACGTAGAACTGGAACAGCGCGTGGCATGGCGGCAACGCCATCTGCTCGACCAGCGCCGGGTTCCAGGCCGAAACAATCAGGCGGCGCGAATCCGGGTTCTTCTTGATCATCGCCAGCAGGTTGGCGATCTGGTCGATGGATTCACCGTTCGGCGCCGGCCAGCTACGCCACTGGTAGCCGTAGACAGGGCCCAGCTCGCCGTTCTCGTCGGCCCACTCGTCCCAGATGCGCACGCCGTTTTCCTTCAGGTACTTGATGTTGGTGTCGCCCTGAAGGAACCACAGCAGCTCATGGATGATGGATTTGAGGTGGCACTTCTTGGTGGTGACCAGCGGAAAGCCTTCGGCCAGGTCGAAGCGCATCTGATGGCCAAACACGCTGTAGGTGCCGGTGCCGGTACGATCGGTCTTGAAGGTGCCGTGTTCGCGCACGTGGCGCATCAGGTCGAGGTACTGTTTCATCGATTGACTCGAAGCAGGCGCCGAAGCGCGGTGAAAAGGCTGCGCGAATAGTAAAAGGCCTGCGCCCCGCTTGTCGCCCTCATGGCGACAGGCAGGGCAACGGAATCAGGCCGGAGCCCGGCCGGCGTCGCGGCGATAGGCCCAGGCGATCATCCCGGCACCGAGCAGCACCATTGGCACGCAGAGCAGCTGGCCCATGGTCAGCCAGCCGAACGCCAGGTAGCCCAGCTGTGCATCCGGCACACGGACGAACTCGACGATGAAGCGGAAGATGCCGTAGCACACCGCGAACAGTCCGGACACCGCCATGGTCGGCCGCGGCTTGCGCGAGTAGAGCCAGAGGATCAGGAACAGCGCGACGCCCTCCAGGGCGAACTGATAGAGCTGCGACGGGTGCCGCGCCAGTTGCTGCGGATCGGTCGGGAAGACCATCGCCCAGGGCACATCGGTGGCCTTGCCCCACAGCTCGGCATTGATGAAGTTGCCGATACGCCCGGCGCCCAGGCCGATCGGCACGAACGGCGCGATGAAGTCCATCAGCTCGAAGAAGCTCTTGCCGTTGCGCCGAGCGAAGATCCAGCTGCACAGCAGTACGCCGATCAGTCCTCCGTGGAAGGACATGCCGCCCTTCCAGACCTGCAAAATCAGGCTTGGGTCATTGATGTAGGCAGCCAGATCGTAGAACAGCACATAACCCAGACGGCCACCGACGATAACGCCCATGGCCACCCAGAACACCAGATCGGAGAGTTTGTCCTTCGGCCATTCGGGCGCGAAGCGCTGCACCCGCAGCGAAGCCAGCCACCAGGCGCCGCCGATGCCGATCAGGTACATCAGGCCGTACCAGTGAATCTGCAAGGGGCCGATGGATATCGCCACCGGATCGATCTGCGGATAGGGCAGCATCCGTTACTCCTCAAACCAGAAAATTGATGCCGACGCTCAGCAGCAGTAGAGCGAACAGCCGTTTCAGAACCTTGGCCGACAGACGATGCGCCAGTTTCGCACCCAGTCTGGCGAAAAACATGCTGGTTGCCGCGATGCCGAGCATGGCCGGCAGATAGACGAAGCCCAGACTCCAGTCGGGCAGTTGCGTTTCGTGCCAGCCGACCACCATGAAACTCAGCGCCCCGGCGATCGCGATCGGCAGGCCGCACGCCGCGGAAGTTGCCACCGCCTGCTGCATCGGCACGCTGCGCCAGGTCAGGTAGGGTACCGACAGCGACCCGCCGCCAATGCCGAAAATCGCCGACGCCCAGCCGATCACCACGCCCACCAGCGACAGCTCGGGCCGTCCCGGTGCCTGGCCGGTGGCCTTGGGCCGCAGGTCGAACCCCATCTGCACCGCCATCGCCAGGGCGAACACACCGATGATCTTCTGCAGCATCGGCCCCTGGATCGCCGCGGCAGTCAGGCTGCCCAGGGCGGCGCCAAGGAGGATGCCAAAGGTCATCCACAGCACCATCGGCCAGCGCACCGCACCCTTGCGGTGATGGGTGAGAATGGAATTGACCGAGGTGAAGACGATGGTAGCCAGGGACGTACCGACGGCCAGATGGGTGAGGATTTCCTGAGAAAATCCCTGGGCGCTGAAACTGAATACCAGCACCGGCACGATGATCAGTCCGCCGCCCACGCCGAACAGCCCGGCCAGCACACCAGCGAAGCTGCCCAGCAGCAGATACAGCAGAAACTCCATGCGCCCCGTCCCGGCGAAACAAAGCGGCATGTTAGCGGAAAATGCGCCCGCCCCGCGCGCCGACGTTGACCGCTAAAACCCGGCAGTGGCTCATGCGCCGGCTACGCCTGTACTCTTGCCGGTCCGGACATAGTTTGGCTTTCCCATGTGCCTGATCGTTTTCGCCTGGCGCCCCGGCCACACCCAACCGCTGGTGGTAGCTGCCAACCGCGACGAGTTCCACGCCCGCCCGAGCCTGCCGCTGGGGCACTGGGAGGATGCACCCTGGATCGTCGGCGGTCGCGACCTGCAGGCAGGCGGCACCTGGATGGGCGTCACCACCGGCGGACGCTTCGCCGCACTGACCAACATTCGCGCACCCGGCCAGGTGATCGGCCCACGTTCGCGCGGCGAGCTGCCGGAACAGTACCTGCGCGGAAACTTGCCGCCGGCTGACTACCTCGCCGAGCTGACCGGCCGCCGCGCCGACTACGCCGGCTTCAACCTGCTGGTCGGCGATCGGCAGGCACTCTGGCACCTGAACTCACACCGCGGTGAGGCGACGGAGTTGCAGCCCGGCATCTACGGTCTGTCCAACGCCGGCCTCGACACGCCCTGGCCCAAGCTGAGAAAAGCCCGCGCAGCACTGGCGACCAACCTCGACCCGGCGACTCCTGAGAACCTGCTCGCCCTGCTGGCGGACCCAAGCCCAGCGGCCGAGCATGAACTGCCGCAGACCGGCGTGCCGCTGGAATGGGAAAGGCGGCTGTCGAGCATCTTCATCGCCAGTCCGGAGTACGGCACGCGCGCCAGCACAGCGCTGATCCGTCATGCCGACGGAGCGCTCGACATCCTGGAGCGTAGTTTTGGCCCGGACGGCCCAGTGGGCGAGGTGCGCTACCGCCACCCGCCAACGAGCTGATTGGCGAGCGGCGGATTGCTCAGACGGCGGCGGACGGGTTGATCAGCTTGCTCAGGCCGAGGTTGCGCAAGGTCAGCTGGACCGTGCTGTGAATGACCTGCGGGCTGTCCAGCAGCATGACCCGCGCCAGCAGCTGCTGAGCCGTATCCATGCTGATCTGACGCAGCAGCCATTTCACCTTGGGCAGGTTGGTAGCGTTCATCGACAGGCTGTCGAAGCCCATCGCCAGCAGCAGCATGGCCGCCGCCGGGTCGCCCGCCATCTCGCCGCAGATGCTCACCGGCTTGCCCTCGCCATGGGCTTCCTTGACCACGCGCTGCAGCGCCTCGAGCACGGCCGGATGCAGATAGTCGTAGAGATCGGCGACCCGCGGATTGTTGCGATCCACCGCCAGCAGGTACTGCGTGAGGTCGTTCGAGCCGACCGAGATGAAGTCCACCATGCGCGCCAGCTCGCGCGTCAGGTAGACCGCCGCCGGCACTTCGATCATGACGCCGACCGGCGGCATGATCACGTCCAGCCCCTCGTCGCGCACCTCGCACCAGGCACGGTGAATCAGATGCAGCGCCTCTTCCAGTTCGCGGATGCCGGAAATCATCGGCAAGAGGATGCGCAGGTTGTTCAGCCCGGCACTGGCCTTGAGCATGGCGCGGGTCTGCAGCAGGAAGATCTCGGGGTGGTCGAGGGTGACGCGGATACCGCGCCAGCCGAGGAACGGGTTTTCTTCCTTGATCGGGAAGTACGGCAGGCACTTGTCGCCGCCGATGTCGAGGCTGCGCATGGTTACCGGCAGCGGATGGAAGGCTTCCAGCTGCTCGCGGTAGATCGCCATCTGCTCCTTCTCGCTTGGGAAGCGCTCCTTGATCATGAACGGCACTTCGGTGCGATATAGGCCGACGCCCTCGGCGCCGCGCTCCTGCGCGCGCACCACATCGGCGAGCAGGCCGGTATTCACCCACAGCGGAATGCGATGACCGTCGGTGGTCTCGCACGGCAGCTCGCGCAGCACGTCGAGCCCGGCGGAGAGCTGGCGCTCCTGCTCGGCCAGCACTTCATACTGCTCGCGCAGGACCTTGCCCGGGTTGGTGATGATCTCGCCGCGATAGCCGTCGATGATCAGTTCGATGCCGTCGACCTTGGAGTACGGCAGGTCGACCGCGCCCATGACCGTCGGAATGCCCATGGCACGGGCGAGAATGGCGACGTGGGAGTTGCTCGAGCCGAGCACCGAAACCATGCCCACCAGCTTGCCCTCTGGCACCTCGCCGAGCATCGCCGGCGAGAGCTCCTCACTGACCAGGATGGTCTTGTCGGGATAGGTCAGCGTCTGCTGACGCGCCTCCTGCAGGTAGGAAAGCAGGCGCCGGCCGATGTCCTTGACGTCCGATGCGCGCTCGCGCAGGTAGGCGTCGTCCATCATCTCGAAGCGCCGCACGTGCTCGCTGACCACCTGGCGCAGCGCGCCCTGCGCCCACTGGCCGGTACGGATGACCTTGGTCACTTCGCCGCCCAGGGCGGAGTCGTCGAGCATCATCAGGTACACATCGAACAGCGCGCGCTCTTCCTTGCGCATCTGCGTGGCGAGCTTTTCCGAGAGAGTGCGCATGTCGGCGCGCACGGCCTCCAGCGCAGCTTCGAAGAGCGTCAGCTCGGCATCGATGTTGTCGATGTTCTTGTCCGGCACCACATCCAGATCGGCCGGCGGCAGCACCACCACGGCGGTTCCGACGCCGGCGCCCGGCGCGCCCGGAATGCCGATGAAGCGGGTTTCCTGGATGCCCTTGCCTTGCCGGCCAAGCCCGCGGATCGAACCGGTCGCCTCGGCATGGGCGATAACACCGGCAAGCTGCGCGCTCATGGTGACGAGGAACGCTTCTTCACCTTCGTCGAACTGGCGGCGTTCCTTCTGCTGGATGACCAGTACACCCATCACCCGACGGTGGTGGATGATCGGCGCACCGAGAAAGGAGGCATAGCGTTCCTCGCCGGTTTCGGCGAAGTAGCGATAGCGTGGGTGTTCGGAGGCGTGTTCGAGGTTGAGCGGCTCTTCGCGGGTGCCGACCAGGCCGACCAGGCCTTCGTTGGGCGCCATGCTGACCTTGCCGATGGCGCGCTTGTTGAGGCCTTCGGTGGCCATCAGGACGAAGCGTTCGGTTTCCGGATCGAGCAGATAGACCGAGCAGACCTGGCTACCCATGGCCTCCCTGACTCTCAGCACGATGATGCCCAACGCCGCCTTGAGGTCCTTGGCGGCATTCACTTCCTGGACAATCTTGCGCAGCGTGCCGAGCATGCTCAGAGGCTTTCTCCCCGAATCTCAGTCCCGCACCGGTAAACGCGGTGCGAGTTCTTTAAGTGCGCGACGATAGACCTCGCGCTTGAAGGTGACCACCTGTCCCAGCGGGTACCAGTAGCTGACCCAGCGCCAGCCGTCGAACTCCGGTTTGCCGGTCAGGTCCATGCGTACACGCTCTTCGGCACTGGTCAGGCGCAGCAGGAACCACTTCTGTTTCTGTCCGATGCACAGCGGCTGGCTATGGGTACGCACCAGGCGTTGCGGCAGACGATAGCGCAACCAGCCACGGGTGCAGGCGAGGATATTCACATCCTGCTCTTCCAGGCCGACTTCTTCGTTGAGTTCGCGAAACAGGGCTTCTTCCGGCGTTTCACGGGCGTTGATTCCGCCTTGCGGGAACTGCCAGGCATCCTGATTGATCCGCCTGGCCCACAGCACCTGACCGACATCGTTGGTCAGGATGATGCCGACGTTCGGGCGAAAACCATCGGAGTCGATCACGGCATACAACCTCGCAGACGCATGTCGCGGCATTGTTCCACAAAACCGCGATAAGCCGAAAGCACGGCAAGCCGCCGTTCGGCACGTACCCACGCGCTCGGTGAGGGGCCGCTCGAGGCTGCGCGCAAGACGCTGCAACCGGTATGCTTGGGGCTGCCCTGACCATCATCGAGGAAAACATCCGTGCGCCTGGCTCTATTCGATCTCGACAACACCCTGCTGGCCGGTGACAGCGACCACGCCTGGGGCGAATACCTCTGCCAGCGCGGCATCGTCGATCCGACCCAGTACAAGGCGCGCAACGACGCCTTCTATCAGGATTACCTGGCCGGCAATCTCGACGTGCACGCCTATCAGAATTTCTGCCAGGAACTGCTCGGCCGCAGCGAGATGGCGCAGCTGCAGCAGTGGCACGACGAATTCATGCAGGATTTCATCGAGCCCATCGTGCTGAGCAAGGGCGAGGCCCTGCTACGCCAGCATCTGGAGGCGGGCGACAAGGTAGTGATCATCACCGCCACCAATCGCTTCATCACCGGGCCGATCGCTGCACGCCTGGGCGTCGATACCCTGCTGGCGACCGAATGCGAGATGCGTGACGGGCGCTACACCGGCCGTCTGACCGACATCCCCTGCTTCCAGGAAGGCAAGGTCCAGCGCATCGAGCGCTGGCTGGCGGAAACCGAGCAGACTCTCGAAGACGCCTATTTCTACAGCGACTCACGCAACGACCTGCCGCTGCTGCAGCGCGTCCCTCACCCAGTGGCGGTGGACCCGGACCCGCTGCTGCGCGACTTCGCCACCGAACGTGGCTGGCAGATCATCTCGCTGCGCTGAGCCAGCGCAGCACTCATGCCCGAGCCGGTCGAATCAGACCGGCTTGGCGCCCATCAGGGCGGTGATGGCAATCAGCACGACCAGCACCAGCACAGCATAGATGCCGGCGTTACGCGCCGCAGTGGCGTTGCCCGGCGCCTGCCAGGCGGCAAGACGCCCGGCCAGCAGCAGGACCAGCGGGATCAGCACGAGGAACAGCACGGAGCTGGCCAGCAGCCAGAACTGGCCCAGCGGCCACCCGGCCAAATGCGTCAGCCACCAGCCGGTCACCGGCAGCGACAGGCCGATCACGGCCAGCAGCGGCAAGGACAGTCGGCGGGTGCGCTGCAGCTTGCGTTGTAGCACGGCCTGATCGCCACCGCGGCCGGCCTTCCACAGCATCAGTAGATGCACGATGACACCCAGCAACAACAGCACCGCCGTCGCGCCATGAATGATTCTGAGGGTGAGGTAGTGGTCCATTTGCCTTCCTTTAGGTTCGCTTAGCCGAGAAACAGCTTGTAGGCCGGGTTCTCGCTCTCATCCCAATAGCGATAGCCGATCTTGTCCAGCGCAGCCGGCAGCAGATGGCGCTCATCGGCGGGCACCTGCAGCCCCGCCACCACTCGGCCATCAGCCGCGCCGTGGTTACGGTAGTGAAACATCGAGATGTTCCAGCGCCCGCCGAGCTTGTTGAGAAAGTTGAACAGCGCACCCGGCCGCTCGGGAAACTCGAAGCGCAGCACCATCTCGTTGCTGACGCCGGCGGCGTGGCCACCGACCATGTGCCGCGTGTGCAGCTTGGCGAGCTCGTTATCCGTGAGGTCGAGCACCGGAAAGCCCTTGTCGCGCAGCCCCTGCACGAGCGCCGCACGCGGGTCGTTCTCCGGGTGCGTCTGCACGCCGACGAAGATGTGCGCCTCGCGGTCGGTGTGGAAACGGTAGTTGAACTCGGTGATCTGGCGTTTGCCGATCGCCTCGCAGAAGGCCTTGAAGCTGCCCGGCTGCTCGGGGATGGTGACGGCGATGATCGCCTCGCGCTTCTCGCCCAGCTCGGCGCGCTCGGCGACGTGGCGCAGGCGGTCGAAATTGACGTTGGCGCCGGAGTCGATGCCCACCAGCACCTGGCCGCTGATGCCTTCGCGCTCGACGTATTTCTTGATCCCGGCCACCGCCAGCGCACCTGCCGGCTCGGTGATCGAGCGGGTATCGTCGTAGATATCCTTGATCGCCGCGCAGATCTCGTCGGTACTGACGGTGATCACTTCGTCGACATGATCCTTGCAGAGCTCGAAGGTGTGCTGACCGATCTGCGCCACCGCCACGCCGTCGGCGAACAGCCCGACCTGCTCCAGCACCACGCGCTCGCCGGCGGCCATTGCGGCCTGCAGACAATTGGAGTCGTCCGGCTCGACACCGATCACCTTGGTCTCTGGATAGAGATATTTCACGTAGGCGGCGATGCCCGCCACCAGGCCGCCGCCGCCCACCGGAACGAAGATCGCGTCGATCGGCCCCTGATGCTGACGGAGGATCTCCATCGCCACGGTACCCTGCCCGGCGATCACATCGGGATCGTCATAGGGGTGGATATAGACGTAGCCCTTCTCTTCCACCAGCTTCAGCGAGTAGGCCAGCGCCTCGGGGAAGGCATCGCCATGCAGCACCACCTTGCCACCGCGGGCGCGTACACCCTGGACCTTCAGCTCCGGCGTGGTTCGCGGCATGACGATGGTGGCCTTGATCCCCAGCTGCTTGGCCGCCAGCGCAACGCCCTGGGCGTGATTGCCAGCCGATGCCGTGACCACGCCACGCGCCAGCTCCTCGGCGGACAGCTGCGCCAGCTTGTTGTAGGCGCCGCGGACCTTGAAGGAGAACACCGGCTGCAGATCCTCGCGCTTGAGCAGAATCTGGTTGCCGATTCGCTCGGAAAGCTGGCGGGCTGGCTGCAGCGGGGTTTCGATGGCGACGTCGTAGACGCGGGAAGTGAGGATCTTCTTGACGTAATGTTCGAGCATTCTGGCTGTCTTGGCAGGCATTGCGAGGGAACGAGGAGTCTACCCCCCGCACGCCCTCGGCGACCACCGGCAATCCACCACGGCTTCGGCATGACAAGACCCGCCGCCGGCAGAGGGCTATAATCCGAGCCTTCGTCTTTCCCGCCCGGATTCCCGCCATGACCCAGGATCAGCTCAAGCAGGCCGTCGCCCAGGCCGCCGTCGACCATATCGTCCCGCACCTCAGCGATCGCAGCATCATTGGCGTCGGCACTGGCTCCACCGCCAACTTCTTCATCGACCTGCTGGCCAAGCACAAGGGCTTCTTCGACGGCGCCGTGGCCAGCTCCGAAGCCACCGCCGAGCGCCTGAAGCAGCACGGCATCCCGGTCTACGACCTGAACTCGGTGAGCGAACTGGAGTTCTATGTCGACGGCGCCGATGAGGCGAACAAGCACTTGGAGCTGATCAAGGGCGGTGGCGCCGCCCTGACCCGCGAGAAGATCGTCGCCGCGGTAGCCAAGACCTTCATCTGCATCGCCGACGGCAGCAAGCTGGTCGAGCAGCTGGGCGCCTTCCCGCTGCCGGTGGAAGTCATCCCGATGGCGCGCAGTCATGTTGCCCGCGAGCTGGTCAAGCTCGGCGGCGACCCGGTCTACCGCGACGGCGTGGTCACCGACAACGGCAACGTCATCCTCGACGTGCACAACCTGATGATCGGCTTCGCGCCGGAACTGGAAGGCAAGATCAACGACATCGTCGGCGTGGTCTGCAACGGCCTGTTCGCCATGCGCCCGGCGGATTTGCTACTGCTCGGCACCAAGGACGGCGTGCAGACACTTAAGCGCTGATCCGCCGCGGCGAAGCGCAACGGCGCGACGCCGAACTGGCGACTACGCTTTAGGTGCGCTGCGACGAGTCCGCCGCAGCTCATCACAGGAGGTGTCGCCATGTCCGGCAAATTCCAGTTGAAGAAATCCAGCAGCGGCCAGTTCCATTTCAATCTTCTGGCCGGCAACGGTCAGGTCATCCTGTCCAGCGAGCAGTACAAGGCCCATGCCTCGGCGCTCAACGGCATCGATTCGGTGCGCAAGAACGCGGTGCGCGAAGGTGCGTTCGAGGTCAAGGAGTCGAGCAACGGCAAGTACTTTTTCGTGCTCAAGGCAACCAACGGGCAGGTCATCGGCCAGAGTCAGATGTACGCCAGCCTGCACAGTGCCGAGCAGGGTTGCGACTCGGTACTACGCTACGCACCGAATGCCGCCCTGCAGGACGAAAGCGCGTCGACCGCCTGACCGCCTTCAAAGCCGGTGATCGAGGCGGTAACCGATCACCTGGCCTGTTTGCTGAAGACGTAGAACAGGTTCGGCTCGCTGACGACATACAGCGTGCCGTCCGGCCCCATCGCAATGCCTTCCGCCTGCGGCACATCCTGTTCCAGCCCATGCTTGCCGGCATCCAGCGCCAGGCTGCTGAGCGGCTGCCCGCTGCCATCCAGTTCGACCACAAGCCGCGACTCATCCGACAGCGCCAGCAGATGCCCGCTCCGCTCATCGAACTGCAGGCTGGACAGGTCGCGCACGAAAAGCCGCGCCTGGTGCTGGTTGATATGCACGGCAGGTGCTTCGGCGACATAGGGAAAGCCGGCGATCTCGTAGATTCTGACCGGGTTGCGCTCCTTGGCGACGAACAGCCGCTCGCCGACCTTATCGTAGGCCAGGCCCTCGAAGCCCTTGTTGCCGTTACGGTCGATGCCCAGAGAGAGCTGCGACGCGTGCGCGGCATCGATAATGGTCGTCTGCTCATCGACCTCGACCCGAAACAGGCGCTGCCGGCGCTCGTCGCTGATCACATACACGCCGGCAGAGATGTACTCGACAGCCTCCGGGTCGCCGAAGCCAACGAGCGGGATCGCGCGCAGCAGATCGCCCTCCAGGCCGAGTTCGAGCAGGTGTGGACTGCCATTGGTGACGGCGATCAGACTGTTGCGATCCGGGTCGAAAGTCAGCGCCGAGAGATCGTCCTCAATGCCACGGACCACCTTGCACTGGATCGTCGCCTGGTAATCCGGCAGCCACAATGAGGCGTCCTCCGCCGGTTCGCCGCGATGCCACTGGTTGAGATGGAACCAGCCACGCTCGAACAACCGGTAATGAACGCCGGCGGCAAGCACCAGCAGCAGGGCCACGGTCAGCAACCCCGCCAAGATCCTTTTCAACGCACGCATAAGGCCCACTTTCACCTGGATTGGGGCAGCGATTGTCTTCAGTGAGGCTTACACCAAGCTTAATGCGGCCGTTCAGCGCCTGCGGCTGAATACGTAGAAGCGGTTGGGCTCGCCGACCACGTAGATGTTGCCTTCGCCATCCATCGCCACACCTTCGGCCTGCTCGATCCCGTGTACCAACCCATTGAGTCCGCCGAACAGGCTGATGAAGCTGCGCGGCTTGCCCTGCAGGTCCAGCTCCACCAGCAGCCGCGACTCGTCGGAAAGCATCAGCGTATGGCCGCTGCGCGGGTCGATGGCGACAGAGGAAATGTCGCGTACCAGCAGCGGTTGGCTGGACAGTGCCTGCAGTGCGCCGGGCGCGCCGTCCTCACCCGGAAATGGCAGCTCGAACAAGCCCTGCGGGTCACGTTCCTTGGCCAGCAGCAGGCGCTGCGTACGCGGGTTCCAGGCCAGTCCCTCGAAGCCCTTGTTGCCGGCATCGGCGAAGCCAAGGTCGTAGCTGGCCAAGTCGTCCAGCTCCAGGGTTTCCACGTCCGGCTGCAGATGGAACACCGCCACCAGCCGGCGACGCTCGTCGACGATTGCCAGACGGCCATCACTCAGCGCTTCCACCGCTTCCGGGTCGGCGAAGCCATTCAGCGCGATCCGGCGTAGCACCACGCCAGCAGGGCTGAACTCGACCAGCTGCTCACCGGTGACCGTGAACAGCGTGCCGCTCAGCGGATTCCAGGTCAGCCCCGAGGTTTCCTCGTCTTCCAGCCCGGCCAGCGTCGTCTCCAGCGCCAATTCGTAGTCCGGCAGCCAGATGCCGGCAGCACGCTGTTCGGCAGTGACCGAACGTTCGCCCCAGTATAGCCGCAGCTGGTCATCCCAGTGCAGCAGGCGGCCTGCGACGAGCAGCGCGACGAACAGCAGCAACAGGACGCCAGCCACGAGCAGGCGCCAACGGGAATAACGAACGGGCATGGAAAGCGTTCCAGCGGAGGGTGCTGGATTACAACACGAGAACGGTTCGCAAAGAAGCGGCAAACGCGGCGGGTGAATCCCGCCGCGTCGATGGATCAGAGCACGCGGCTCTCGAAGCGGGACAGGCCGACCAGCTCCAGCACCAGCTCATCGCCCTGGTTGAGCGGGCCGACACCGGCCGGCGTGCCGGTCAGTACCACGTCGCCCGGCTGCAGGCTGAAATGCCCGGCAATGTGCTGCAGCAGCGGCAGGATGGCATTGAGCATCTGGCTGCTGTTGCCGTCCTGGCGGACTTCGCCATTGATGGTCAGGCGGATGCCGATGTCGCCCAGATCCTCCACCGCGTCGCCCGGCACGAACGGCGCCAGCACGCAGGCGCCGTCGAAGCTCTTGGCGATTTCCCACGGATGGCCCTTTTCCTTGAGCCTGGCCTGCACGTCGCGCAGGGTCAGATCCAGCGCCGGGGCGAAGCCGGAAATGGCATCGCGCACCTCTTCCTCGTTCGGCTTGCGCGACAGCGGCTTGCCGATCAGCACGGCGATTTCCGCCTCGTAGTGCACGGCGCCGCGATCGCTGGGGATGCTGAAGCCATCGTCCAGCGGCACGGTGCAGCTGCCGGCCTTGATGAACAGCAGCGGCTCGGTGGGCACCGGGTTGTTCAGTTCCTTGGCGTGCTCGGCGTAGTTGCGGCCGATGCAGACCACCTTGCCCAGCGGGTAGTGGATCGGCGTGCCGTCGGTGTAGTGGTGCTGGTAGCTCATCGATGACTCCTTGGGTCGGTGGGCGACTCAGGCCGCGAAGATCTTGCCGGGGTTCATGATGCCGTTCGGATCGAACACCGCCTTGACCGCTTTCATGTATTCGATTTCCGCCGGCGAGCGGCTGTATTCGAGGTAGTCACGCTTGGTCATGCCGACGCCGTGTTCGGCGGAGATCGAGCCGTTGTACTTCTGCACGGTCTCGAATACCCACTTGTTCACCGTCGCACACTTGCCGAAGAACTCGTCCTTGTCCATGGCATCGGGCTTGAGGATGTTCAGATGCAGGTTGCCGTCACCGATATGGCCGAACCAGACGATCTCGAAATCCGGGTAGTGTTCGCCGACGATCGCATCGATTTCCTTGAGGAAGGCCGGCACCTTGCCGACGGTGACCGAGATGTCGTTCTTGTACGGTGTCCAGTGACTGATGGTCTCGGAGATGTACTCGCGCAGCTTCCACAGGTTCTGCAGCTGCTGCTCGCTCTGGCTCATCACGCCGTCGAGCACCCAGCCCTGCTCGACGCAATGCTCGAAGGTCGCCAGTGCCTGGTCGGCGCGCTCGTCGGTGGTGGCCTCGAATTCCAGCAGCGCGTAGAACGGGCAGTCGGTTTCGAACGGGGCCGGCACGTCGCCACGCGCCAGCACCTTGGCCAGCGCCTTGTCGGAGAAGAACTCGAAGGCGGTCAGATCCAGCTTGTCCTGGAAGGCGTGCAGCACCGGCATGATCGAGTCGAAATCCGGGGTGCCCAGCACCAGCGCGGTGAGGTTGGTCGGTTGACGCTCCAGGCGCATGGTCGCCTCGACGACGAAGCCCAGGGTGCCCTCGGCGCCGATGAACAGCTGGCGCAGGTCGTAGCCGGTGGCGTTCTTGATCAGGTCCTTGTTCAGCTCCAGCAGGTCGCCCTTGCCGGTTACCACCTTCATGCCGGCGACCCAGTTGCGGGTCATGCCGTAGCGGATCACCTTGATGCCACCGGCGTTGGTGCCAATGTTGCCGCCAATCTGGCTGGAGCCGGCGGAGGCGAAGTCCACCGGGTAATACAGCCCCTTGTCCTCGGCGAACTGCTGCAGCTGCGCGGTGACCACGCCGGGCTGGCAGACGGCGGTGCGATCCATCTCGTTGAATTCGAGAATCTGGTTCATGTAGTCGAAAGACACCACCACCTCGCCATTGGCCGCCACGGCGGCGGCGGAGAGCCCGGTGCGACCGCCCGACGGCACCAGCGCGACCTTGTGGCCGTTGGCCCAGCGCACGATGGCCTGCACCTGCTCGATGCTCTTGGGAAAGACGATGGCCGAGGGCGCCGGAGCGAAATGCTTGGTCCAGTCCTTGCCGTAGGCATTCAGCGAATCGGCGTCGGTCAGCACTTTGCCGGGCTCGACCAGGGTTTTCAGCTCATCGATCAGGGCGGGGTCGGTCATCACGGGAACTCTCATACGATTCATGGTCACCCTGAGCACGCTTCAGCACAGGGGTGGGGGTGTTTCGAGGGGCTCGTATGCTAGCATACGCACCCCTTTGAAACGTGCCTCGGCAGACTCCCGGCACCGGCATTGCCGGGTCGGCCAGCCTTCGCTGGACACTTCAGTCCTATCCTTCGGCCTTAAGGTTTTAATGCAGATGAGCCAGACCTCTCTCGACAAGAGCAAGATCAAGTTCCTTCTTCTCGAAGGCGTGCACCAGAACGCTGTCGATACCCTGAAGGCGGCCGGCTACACCAACATCGAGTACCTCAAGACCGCGCTGTCCGGCGATGAGCTGAAGGAAAAGATCGCCGACGCCCATTTCATCGGCATCCGCTCGCGTACCCAGCTCACCGAAGAAGTCTTCGACTGCGCCAAGAAGCTGATCGCCGTCGGCTGCTTCTGCATCGGCACCAACCAGGTCGACCTCAACGCCGCCCGCGAGCGCGGCATCGCGGTGTTCAACGCGCCCTATTCCAACACCCGTTCCGTGGCCGAACTGGTGCTGGCCGAAGCCATCCTGCTGCTGCGCGGCATCCCCGAGAAGAACGCTTCCTGCCATCGCGGCGGCTGGATCAAGTCGGCAGCCAACTCCTTCGAGATCCGCGGCAAGAAGCTCGGCATCATCGGCTACGGCTCCATCGGCACGCAGCTGTCGGTACTGGCCGAAGCGCTGGGCATGCAGGTCTTCTTCTATGACGTGGTGACCAAGCTGCCGCTGGGCAATGCCACCCAGATCGGCTCGCTGTACGAGCTGCTGGACATGTGCGACATCGTCTCGCTGCACGTTCCGGAGCTGCCGTCCACCCAGTGGATGATCGGCGAGAAGGAAATCCGCGCCATGAAGAAAGGCGCCATCCTGATCAACGCCGCCCGCGGCACCGTAGTCGAGCTGGATCACCTGGCCGCCGCGATCAAGGACGAGCACCTGATCGGCGCCGCCATCGACGTATTCCCGGTCGAGCCGAAGTCCAACGACGAGGAATTCGAAAGCCCGCTGCGTGGCCTGGACCGCGTGATCCTGACCCCGCACATCGGTGGTTCGACGGCCGAAGCGCAGGCCAACATCGGCCTGGAAGTGGCCGAGAAGCTGGTCAAGTACAGCGACAACGGCACCTCGGTGTCTTCGGTCAACTTCCCGGAAGTGGCGCTGCCGTCGCACCCGGGCAAGCACCGTCTGCTGCACATCCACCAGAACATTCCGGGCGTGATGAGCGAGATCAACAAGGTCTTCGCCGACAACGGCATCAACATCTGCGGCCAGTTCCTGCAGACCAACGAGAAGGTCGGCTATGTCGTCATCGACGTGGACAAGGAATACTCCGACCTGGCGTTGGAAAAGCTGCAGCACGTCAACGGCACCATCCGCAGCCGCGTGCTGTTCTGATGGATTGACCCGGCAGCATTGAACAAAGGGAGGCTTCGGCCTCCCTTTTTCGTTCATGCGCAGCGACGAACGCCGGCGTTCTCCACTAGCTGCGCAGCACCCGATTACCCGCGGCATCGACATCCGTCCCCGGCTGCTCGTCAAGCGGCTCGGGCGTTGGCGGCACGTCGGTCTCGATCGGCGCCTGGCGCGGCTGCAGCCTCGGTGCTTCGATCTGTTCCATCTCGTCCGACTGCCGGTCCGACTGCGGCCGCGGCTCGCGGCTGTCCAGCGGATGCTGACGGGCCTTTTCCGGATTGGTCGGCCCGGTATTCTCGGCCAGGGCGCTCGCCGCGCCCAGCAGTGACACCAGCAGAATGCTCAAGCGCAACATGGTCATTGTGCACCTCCCGATCATTGCTCTTGCAGGTTCGGCACGCCGGCGCCGACAAGGTTTCCGCACGGCTGCCGGCAACGGCCGAGCGGTCAGGCTGAACGCAGAACGGCCCGGCAAGCTGAGCCTGCCGGGCCGTTCAGATGCAAGCCATGGATCAGTAGGCGCCGCGTTCGCCGCCCTCGCCGCCTGTACCGGTCGTACCCTGCTTACCAGCCGCACCATCGCCGCCAGCATCGACGCCGGTGCCGTGATCGCTACCGTGTGTGGTCGCCGGGCGCTCGGTCTCGTCCGGCATCTTGCCGGTATCGGAGGTCGAATCCATTCCGGAGTCAGCGCCAGTACCGCCCATGGTCCCGGGCTGCTCGGTGCTGTGCCCCATCGAGTCGCGGTGGCCGGTATCGGCGCCGGCATCGGTACCAGTGCCGGTGTTGGCCGCGAATGCCGCGCTGGAAAGCAGTCCCGCCAGGGTGAATGCCGCAATCTTGTGCATGTTCATGATTGACTCCTGCATATTTCAGGGGGTTCATGTAATCCGGCAGCGGGACGCGCCAGGGGTTTCGTCGTCAGCCTTTACAAAACGTGACAGCCCTGTGGAGCGCCCTGCCAGAGCGGCTAGTCGCTCGGACCGTCGGTCGCCTGCGGCCGATCGCCGAGCAGATCCTCAACGTAGAGCATGCGCACCAGCACCATGCCGACAGCTGCCAGTGGCGTCGCCAGCAGCAGACCCAGGGTACCGGCCAGCAGGCCGAACAGAAGTTGCACGGCGATGGTCAGCGCCGGCGGAACCGAGACGATGCGCTGCTGCATCCACGGCGTGAACACATAACTTTCCAAGGCCTGGATGAACAGATAGAGCGCGGCGACGTAGAGCACCGTGCGCCCGCCCTCCAGCGATGCCAGCAGGAGCGCCGGTATCACCGCCAGCACCGGACCGATGTTGGGAATGAACGACAGCAACCCGGCGATCAGGCCGAGCACCAGCGCCAGCTCGATGCCCAGCAACCACAGACCGAGCGTGGTCAGCACGCCGATCAGCAGCATTTCCAGCAGCTTGGCCAGCAGCCAGGCCCGCAATGTCGAGCCGCTTTCGTCGAGCACCTCCGCTGCGCGCGGCCGATAGCCCAGCGGAATCAGCTTCAGCAGCCCGCGCACGTATATCTGCGGATTGATGGCGAGGCAGATGCCGATGGCGAAGGCAATGGCGAAGCTGCTCAGCGCACCGACGATCGAGCCCATCACCTTGGTGACCACGCTGAACGCGCTAGAGCCGTCGGGCAGCGAGTCCTCCAGGCGTTCGCGCTGCTGCAGCAGTTCATTCGCCCAGGGCAGCTGCTCGGCGCGCTCACGCAGGCGCTCGACGGCCTCGGGTAGCGAATCGGAGAGCGCATCGGCCTGCTCGGCGATACTCGGCGCGACCAGCCAGCCGCCGCCGCCCAGACCGAGCAGCAAGAGCACGAAGAACACCGCCATGGACAGCTTGTAGGACAGCGCCGTCTTGCTGCAGAGCCAGCGGCTCACGCCATGGATCAGCACACCGAAGAGAATCGAGGCGAACAGCAGCAGGATGAAATCGAACGCCAACCAGGCGACGATGCTCATCAGCACCACGACGGCCAGCACCGCGGCCTGCACAATCGTGCGATTGGCGACCGTCTTGGCATCGTTCTGCGGTGTCGTCGTGGACATGGCGCTCCCCCTGATGAGTACAAGAGGTAGGACAGACCGCGCCGCGCATTAATTCAGCTGTTGCCGCCAATCAGCGCAGCAGCTGCCAGAGCGAGGCGCCGACGCCAGCCATGCTCTCGCCGGCCACCAAGCCGGCCGCGGCGACGATCACGAAGCGCTCGCCGAGGCTGCGCCAGCGTGACGCGAAGGCCCAGGCGAGCACGGCACCTAAGGTCATCATCAGCGAAATCGACGCCGGAATGATGAATGCCAGGCCGAGCGCCGCGGAGCTCGGCAACCAGCGCAGCCGGCGTTCGGGCAGCAGCCCTTCCAGCGTCCCGAGCAGCACCCCGCAGAGCGCACCAGCGAGCATCGCCCAGCGAATGTCGGCAGCGAGCGCGCCCAGGCCGCCGGTCAAGGCTTCGGCCACTGCTTTCCAGGTGGCAACCGCCGGAGCCGGCCATTCGGGTGTGATCAGCATGCTCTGTGGATCGGGAATCAGCAGCTGATAGGCCAGTACGCCGACCACGCTGCCGAGCAGAATGCCGAAGCACTGCGCCAGCGCCTGACGCCCCGGCGCAGCGCCGATGGCATGCCCGACCTTGAAGTCGTTGAGCAGATCGGTGCACTGCCCCGCCGCGCCACCGGCGGTGTTGGCGCTCATCAGATTGACCGGCACCTGGCCCGGGGCGAACACGCCGAAGCTCAGCTGCGACAGCTGGCCGATGGCGCCGATCGGCGGAATCCCGGTCGCGCCGACCACCCGCGCGGCAACCATCGCCAGCAGCAACGCCAGCGGAATCGACAGCGCTGCCAGCCAGGGGTCGATGCCGAACAGGCTGACCTGCAGCCCCAGCACCAGTCCTACCGACAGCGCAAAACCGGCCGCTGGCCAGCCGTGCGGGCGCCGCAGCGCCGGCCGCCGGAGTGTCGTTGGCGAGCGTGAGCGCAGCAGGCGCAGGCCCAGCGAGGTCAGCGTCGCGCAGACCATCAGGCTCACGCCCGGCCACAACAGCCATTCGATCAGCGCGGCGAACTGCGGCCCCTGGGCTGCGGCCGGCAAGCGCACCAGTCCCTCGGCCAGCAGCCAGGGCGCGATCAGGCCCCAGGCCAGTACGGCGCCGAGCAGCAGCGACAGGCCGACGCGCAACCCGATGATGCCGCCGAAGCCGAGCAACAGCAGCGAGGGTTCGAAGCTGAACGTCAGGCGTTCCAGCTGCGCCGAAGGTGCCCAGCGCGGCAGCGTCCAGAAAAAGGTATCGACCAGTTTGCTCCCCGCGGCCAGCACGGCGGCACCGCCCAGTACCCAGAGCCGGCGCCCGGCCTCGGCGCCATGACTGTAGATCTGCTGCAACGTCGCCAGGGTCGCCATGCCCTCGGGAAAGCGCAGCCCCGACTCGACGATCAGCGAGGGTCGCAGGTACCAGGCCACCCAGACCCCGAGAAAGCTCACCGAGAACACCCAGGCCATCAGCGGCAGGCTGTCCAGCTGCTGACCGGTGAGCAGGGTATAGGCGGGAATCGGTGCCACCAGCCCGCCGGAGATGATCGAGGCGCAGGACGAGGCGGTGGTCTGGTTGATGTTGCTTTCCAGCAGCGACCAGCGCGGGCGGCCGAACGCGACGGCAATGCTCTGCCAGAACGCGAAGCCGATCAGCAGCGCGATGATCGACATATTGAACGACCAGCCGATCTTGAGGCCCGAGTAGACATTCGACGGTGCCAGCAGCGCACCCAGCAGCAGACCGGTGAGCAAGGCACGCAGGGTCAGTTCACGAGACGAAACGGCAGAGGTGGTCGCGATCATTCCCCTACCTTAGCAGCCGCCCGGTGCAAAAACGCGCGCCCTTTTCGATACCTCGCGTTCGCCCTGGCGGAGTTGTGCACGTGCTGGCTGGATAATGCCCGTTCGCCATCTCTCGGCTGAACTTCGCTGCAAGGTGCTGGTCGTTTAGTAACTTTTTAATCAATCACGCCCGACTGACTAGGTACCGAACATGGACGCGGAGCTTACACGGGACACATCCTCCCCAACTGTCACGCTGTTAACCGGCAATGAACTGCTTGGGTTGTTCTTTCGCCACTTTCTAGGCGAACAGGCGCAAGTCGAAGTTGCGCTGACCGGACTGCAATCACCGGACAATCGCGGAGCCGACCTGTTTCTGGTCGACGCCGGCCATAGCGAAGCCGAACAGATATCCAGCCTGATCGACCAGCTCGACGAGCACATACCGGTGGCGCTGGTGAATATCGTCCCCGAGCAGGCCGAGCAGCTGGTCGAAAGACACCCGGTGATTCGCGGAGTGTTCTACAGCCACGCCACCCGCGAGCACCTGCTCGAGGGCATCCGCGTGCTGCTCAAGGGTGGCGACTGGCTGCCAAGGGTCCTCACCGAGAGGCTGCTGGGCCAGTGGCGGCGCATGCGCCAGCTCGCTGAAACCAAGTCCAGTTTGACGCTGCGCGAGCGCGAGATCCTGAGCCTCGCCGGCAAGGGGCTGTCGAATGCGGAAATCGCCGAGCAGCTGTGCCTCAGCCCGCACACGATCAAGAGTCATATCCACAATCTGTTGCGCAAGATCGGCGCCTCCAATCGGGCCGAGGCGGCGTACCTGCTGCGCAGTCATCTCGACTGGGACAAGTCCTGTAGCGCTTGAGTAGCGTCCCGCAGCGACGGGCGGCCTAGCGGAACGGCAGGTCACTGAGACGCTCTGGCACGGTGCGAAAGCGTCACGCCCGTGCCAGGCATTAATCCCGAGCGAATTGCTCGTGCTACGCCTTTTACATCATCCGATGGATGTTCAAGGGCGTCCGCCGCGTTCAAGAATCGCGACCACTGTCATCCGGTACATGCCAATGGCCCGTTACGCCCTGCCCCGCGCCACATCACTGTCTGCCCTGGTTGCCTGCTTGGCCTGCGCGCCGCTGATGGCCGCCGACCTGATGGACAACGGCGATCTATCGCCCCTCGGCACCAGCACCACCTCCCAGCTTGCGGTTCAGCTGACCGACGCCAAGGCCGCCTACATCCAGCAGCTGGGCCAGGGCAATCTCGCCGAGCTGACTCAGAACGGCCAGGCGTTGAGCGCGCAGATGCTGCAGCAGGGCGGCGACCAGGAAGCCTTCATTCTGCAGCACGGCGATAACCTGATGGCGGTCATCGAGCAGGTCGGCCAGGGCAACTACGCCGAAATCCGCCAGACCGGCAGCGACAACCAGGCCAGCATTAGCCAGTACGGCGCCTATAACGATGCGCGCATCGAGCAGACCGGCCAGGGCCTGCGCAGCGCGGTGACGCAATACGGCGTCGGCCAGCAGATCAATATCGTGCAGGGTCGCTAGCGATCAGGAGAGTTCATGTTCAAGCCTACGGCAATTGCCACCCTGCTCACCCTCGCCGCCACTCAGGCCATGGCGCAGAACAGCATCGAACTGGAGCAGGTCGGCACGGACAATGTCGCCGAGCTGCAACAGACCGGCCTGGTCGAGTCCAGCACCATGGATGTCAGCCAGATCGGCAACCTCAACACCGCCAGCATCACGCAGATCGGCGAGGCCTACTTCAAGGTCGCCAACCTGCAGCAGATCGGTAACGCCAATGTCGCCACCATCGAACAGACCGGACGTACCAGCACGGTCGATGCCAGCAGCATCGGCAACGGCAACCAGATCACCGGCAGCCAGACCGCCTTCGTCACGGCACAGATCGAGCAGCGCGGCGACGACAACGTGCTGACCTTCGACCAGCAGGGCTACTTCGAAGGGTCGCGGATGAACGTGTCCCAGGACGGTCTGGGCAACCTGGCCGACATCTACCAGGGCGACGGCAATCGCATGAACATCGCCCAGGCCGGCACCTACAACATCGCCGAGATTCAGCAGAACGACTACCACAACGAACTCGACTTCACCCAGAGCGGCGACAGCAACCGGCTGACGGTCGACCAGAACGGCTTCGGCGGCCGCATCAGTGGCTCGTCGACCGGCAGCGGTAACAGCGTCGACATCGCCCAGAGCTTCATGTCCAACCAGGCCACGGTGATCCAGAACGGCAACGACAACCTGGCGAGCATCGAACAGGGCAACTACGGTCATCAGGCCACCATCACCCAACTGGGCAGCGCCAACGAGGCGATGATCCGCCAGAGCCTGCCGGCCAATGACTTCACCCGCCTGCCCGGCGTCGCGACGATCCACCAGAGCGGCACCGGCAACAGCGCCACCATCGTCCAGCAGTAGCGCAACCACCCTCCAGCCACGGACGGGCTTCAACGGAAACAGAACGGATGCTGACCATGACCCTCACCACCTGGCTGCTCGCAGCCACCCCCGCCCCTGCCGATGCACCGGTAGCCGTCAGTTTCGAGCTGCAACCGGCCGAGCAAAGCCGGCTTTCGCTCGCCCTGTGCTTCAAGGGCAGCGGGCAGCAGGTCCGCTTTCGTCTGAAGGTGCGCTCCAGTGGCAGGGCCGGCAATGCCCAGACCGCGCAGAGCGGCACGCTGATCGCCACCCCGACGCAGCAATGCCCGCTGAACAACCGCCTCGGCATCGCTGACGACACCCGTGTCGAGGCCGAGCTGCAGTGGTGGATCGACGATGCCGAGCAGCCGCCGATCCTGCGCAGCTACCCGGACGACGACGCCGATGTGGACGACGAAAGCGAGCCGGAACAGATCGCGTGAAGGCCGAAAGCGGACCGACGGCGCACCAGGTGGCGCTCGTTCAGCGCAGGTTCAGCTGGGGTTCAGGCAGGGTTCAGTGACACCCGTTCAGGCTAGGGGCCGTCAGTATCCCGCTGCCTGAAAAGGAGTCACCGATGAAAAAACTCAGCACCCTGGCCCTGGCCACGTCCCTCGGCATCCTCAGCTTCGGCGCCCACGCCGCGGAGAACTTCGCCGGTCTCACCTGGGGCAAAACCACCGTCAATACCGATCGTTCCAGCGCCCTGAAGCAGAGCATGGGTGGCGAGAACCGTTTCGATGACACCATCAGGAACAGCGGCACCTGGGGTGTTCGCGCCGGCCAGATGACCGACGAGGGTCGTTACTACATGACCTACGAGAACGTCTCGGACGATTACGGCAGCACCTTCAAGCTGCGTCAGCAGAACCTTCTCGGCAGCTACGACCTGTTTCTCCCACTGGGTGACACCACCCGCCTGTTCGGCGGCGCCAGCGCCGGCCTGACCAAGCTGGAGAACGAGTCCAGGGGCTACAGCCGTGACAGCGACATCGGTTACCTGGTCGGCCTGCAGGCCGGTATCCTGCAGAAGCTCGGCGACAACACTTCGGTGGAAGCGGGCTACCGCTACCTGCGCAGCAACGCCGGTACCGAAGTATCCGAGCGCGGCGTCGGCAAGCTCGGCTCGATCGACCTGCACAGCAGCAAGCAGGCCTATCTGGGTCTGAACTATCACTTCTGATGGCGTTACGCTGACAGAACGTTGAACGACGGCCAGGGCGAGAACCTGGCCGTTTTTGCACGGGGAGCAAGCCAATGAAAGTGCTGGTGGTGGAAGACGAGGCGCTGCTGCGCCACCACTTGCAGACCCGACTCGGCGAAAGCGGGCATGTCGTCGACGCCGTGCCCAACGCCGAGGAAGCGCTGTTTCAGACCCACGAATTCAACCATGACCTGGCCGTCATCGATCTCGGCCTGCCGGGCATCAGCGGGCTGGACCTGATCCGCCAGCTGCGCAGCCGCGGCAAGAGCTTCCCCATTCTCATCCTTACCGCGCGCGGCAACTGGCAGGACAAGGTCGAAGGCCTGGCCGCAGGCGCCGACGACTACGTGGTCAAGCCGTTCCAGTTCGAGGAACTGGAAGCCCGGTTGAACGCTCTGCTGCGCCGTTCCAGCGGCTTCACCCAGGCCACCATCGAAGCCGGCCCGCTGCTGCTCGACCTCAATCGAAAGCAGGCCACGGCCAATGGCGCGCCGTTGGCGCTGACCGCCTACGAATACCGCATCCTCGAATACCTGATGCGTCATCAGCAGCAGGTGGTGGCCAAGGAGCGCCTGATGGAGCAGCTCTACAGCGGTGACGAGGAGCGCGATCCGAACGTGATCGAAGTGCTGGTCGGCCGGCTGCGGCGCAAGCTGGAGGCGCAGTGCGCGATGAAGCCCATCGAAACCGTGCGCGGCCTAGGCTACCTCTTCACCGAGCGCTGCCGATGAATCGACGCTGGCGCCGCCTGCAAGCGCGCGTGCGCCACCCACTGAGAGGTGCCATGTCGCTGCGCCTGCGGCTGATGCTCGGCGCCACAGGCCTCGCCGCGCTGTTCATGCTGGCCCTGCTGCCGGCGCTGCAGGGCGCCTTCAGCCTGACCTTCGAACGCGTCATCGAGCAACGCCTGGCCGCCGATGCCAGCACCCTGATCACTGCCGCCCATGTCGAAGACGGCCGGTTGCTGATGCCCGAGCGGATGCCGGACGAAGAATTCAACCTGCCCGACGCGCAGTTGCTCGGTTTCATCTACGACCGCCGCGGCGACCTGGTCTGGCATTCACGCTCGGCCGCCGACGAGCGCATCGACTACCGCCCGCGTTACGAGGGCCGCACCAGCGAATTTCTGCGCACCCGCGATGCGGCGGGACTTGAGTACTTCGTCTACGACGTCGAACTGCAGTTGGCCGGCAGCCGCGACAACGCCTTCAGTTTCGTCACCATGCAGCCCACCAGCGAATACCTGAGCCTGTTCGACGAGTTTCGCCGGCAGCTCTACCTGTGGCTCGGCAGCGGCCTGCTGGTGTTGCTGATCCTGCTATGGCTCGGCCTGACCTGGGGCTTTCGCACGCTGAAACGCGTCAGCGCCGAGCTCGATCAGGTCGAAGGAGGCCAGCGCCAGCACCTGAGCGACGACCACCCCCGGGAGCTGCTGCGCCTGACCCGCTCGCTCAACCGCCTGCTGGACAGCGAGCGGCGCCAGCGCGAGCAGTACCGCAACTCCCTGGGCGATCTGGCGCACAGCCTGAAGACGCCGCTCAGCGTGCTGCAGGGCGTCGGCGAAACCCTCGCCGCGCAGACGCAGAGCCGCGAGCAGGCGCAGGTGATGCAGGCGCAGATCGAACGCATGAGCCAGCAGATCGGCTACCAGCTGCAGCGCGCCAGCCTCGGCAAGAGCGGCCTGGTGCGACACCGGGTCGAACTGAAGCCATTGCTGATCAGCCTCTGCAGCACGCTGGACAAGGTCTACCGCGACAAACACGTGCAGATCGAGATGCAGCTCGTCGAGCCCTGCCTGGTGCCGATGGAACAGGGCGCGCTGATGGAGCTGCTCGGCAATCTGCTGGAGAACGCCTACCGCCTGTGCCTGCAGCAGGTGCGCATCAGCGCCAGCCATCACGAAGGCGATCTGCTGCTCGGCGTCGAGGACGACGGCCCGGGTGTGCCGGTCGGCCAGCGCGAGCGCATCATCCGCCGCGGCGAGCGCCTCGACGGCCAGCACCCCGGCCAGGGCATTGGCCTAGCGGTGGTCAAGGACATTCTCGACAGCTACGGTGGCGAGCTCAGTCTCGGCGAGTCGGCGCTCGGTGGCGCGGCTTTCCGCATCCGGCTGCAGGCCGACTGACCGAACGGCACTCCCGCACGGCCCTGGCCGCTGCTAGAGTTCGCTGCCGAGCTATCTGCAGCCCATTGGAGGGCGCCTGGCGCTGGCCGAGCACCTGCACAGCAAGGATTTTCTCTACAAGAGCTCCTTCATCGTAAGCGTCCGCTCAAGTCACCTTGCGTGACTCAGGTGGGTACCCACTGATGCGGCAGCAGTTGCTCGATCTCACTCGCCCGCTGCGTTGGCAGTCGTGTCAGCACGTCCTTGAGATAGGCATACGGATCATGCCCATTCATCCGCGCCGACTGGATCAGACTCATGATCGCTGCTGCCCGTTTACCGCTGCGCAGTGATCCGGCGAACAACCAGTTTGAGCGACCCAGCGCCCATGGCCGGATCTGGTTCTCGACCCAATTGTTGTCGATGGGCACGGCACCATCCTCGACGTAGCGAGTCAGTGCAGCCCAACGTTTGAGGCTGTAATCCAGGGCTTTGGCGATGGCCGAGCCCTCGGGCACGAGGTCGCGCTGGGCGAGCATCCAGGCATGCAGCGTGGCGAGGATGGGAGCCGTTTTTTCCTGCCGCATTCGCCAGCGCTCCTCATCGCTCAGGTCGCGCGCTTGCCGCTCGATTTCGTACAGGCCGGCTATTGAGTGCAGTGCCTGTTCGGCCAACTGGCTTTTGTTCGCCGCGTGAAGATCGAAGAACTTGCGGCGGGCGTGAGCCATGCAGCCGATTTCGGTGATGCCCTGCTCGAAGCTGGCCTTGTAGCCGGCGAAGTCGTCGCAGACCAGCTTGCCATTCCACTGACCCAGAAAAGTGCGCGCATGTTCGCCCGCACGACTGGGGCTGAAGTCGTACACCACCGCCCTGAGATCAGCAAAGGGGGTGGTGCTGTAGGCCCAGACGTAAGCCCGATGGGTTTTCTTCTCGCCTGGGGCGAGCATTTGCACCGGGGTTTCATCGGCGTGGATCACGCGCTGGGTCAACACGGTTTCGCGCAGCGCATCGACCAGCGGCTGAAGCTGCACACCGGTTTGCCCGACCCACTGCGCCAGTGTCGAGCGCGCGATGGCCAGGCCAGCCCGGCCAAAGATTTTCTCTTGCCGGTACAGCGGCAGGTGGTCGGCGAATTTGGCCACCATCACGTGAGCCAAGAGGCCGGCGGTGGGGATACCCTTGTCGATCACCTGGGCCGGCACGGGTGCCTGGATCAGCGTTTCGCACTGGCGACAGGCCCATTTGCCACGCACATGCTGCTCGACCGTGAACACACCCGGTGTGTAATCCAGCTTTTCGCTGACGTCTTCGCCGATGCGTTGCAGCTGGCAGCCGCAGGCGCACTGAGTGTTCTGCGGCTCGTGATGGATCACGGTGCGCGGAAATTGCGCGGGCAGCGCTGTACGCTTGGGTTGTTGGCGGGGCTCGGCTGGCGCAACCGGGGGATTGACGGCTTTCAACTCCGCCTCGATGGCGGCGATGTCAGTGTCGAGCAGGTCATCCAGCAGGCTGCCCTGGTCAGGGCTCAGCTGCTCGCTGCGCTTGGCAAACTTGTGCCGTTTGAACCAGGCAATTTCGTGGGTGAGCTGTTCGATAATGGTTTGATCGCGGTGGATCTTTTTGCCCATCGCGTCGACCTGCGTGAGCAACTGCGCGGCCAGTGCACGCAGCTGCTCAGGCGTCAATTGGGCGAGATTGGGCGAGGAAGTCATGCCGCTGATTGTGCCAGAGCAGGCGGTCAGCGCAGATACCCCGATGGACTAATGGCCGATGCTACAACACTGTGATCGTGCCGCCGGCACCGACCCGCTGCCAGGGCAGCCCCAGTACCAACGCCTGAAGTTGCTCGGCGTCGAGTTCGACTTCCGAGCCGTGCCGGATGCCAGGCCAGTGGAACTTGCCCTGGTTCAAGCGCCGCGCGGCCAGCCAGATACCGACACCGTCGTGCACCAGGACTTTCATCCGGTTGGCGCGGCGGTTGGCGAAGAGATAGGCGCAGTGCGGCTTCGCCGCACCGAACACCGCCACCACGCGAGCCAACGCGGTTTCAGTGCCAGCCCGCATGTCCATCGGCTCGGGGGCGAGCCAGATGGTATCGATGCGAATCACGGGGCGAGCCCACGGACAAAGCGGGCGCATCCATCAGGATCGGAGGCCGGCCATTTCACCGTGATCGATTGCTCGCCAAGCGCTAGCTCGATAATCACCGATGCTTCAGCCGACCGTTTCGGCGTAGCCCTCAATGGAACGAACGCCGGCAACGCCGCAGGCAGTTGATCTCGATAAAGCGGTAGCCACTTGCGAATGACGTTGGCGTTGATACCGTGGCGGATGGCCACGCTGGAGACGGTCGCACCGGGTTGCAGGCACTCCTGAACAACCTGGGCCTTGAACGGTTGGGGGTAAGAGCTTCGTTGGCGCATGGCAATACCGGCGATAAGGGCTATCGCGTCCGCTTAAAAATACGCGGACACCATCGCCCTTAATGCTGGGGTTCGGAAGGTGACTTGGCCGGACGCTTACCCTTCATCGGCCGGCCGCTCGCCAGCGCCGAGTTTCTCGACATGGTCCGGCAGATCCGCCACGCCATGCCGGAACTGGAAGTGGTGGTCGAGGAATGCATCGCCGAAGGCAACCGGGTGGTCACCTGGAGCACGCTGATCGGCACCATCGAGCAGCCGGCGTTCGGCTATCCGCCCAGCGACAAGGTGCTCAGCATTTCCGCCATGGCCTTCTGGAGCATCACCCCGACGCAGCAGGTGCAGGAGATCTGCACGATGTTCGACATGGAGAGCTTCCGCGCCCAGCTGGGCCTGGATACCCGGCCCTACGCAGAGAAAGCCCTGCCCTGATCCCATCGCTCACCACAGCCAGCCCAGCCACAACAGCGCCACCAGCAGCCAGGCGCTTAGGGTCAGGACGCCGCGTTCCCACTGCCGATTCCAGCGCCGTTCGCGCGCCCGCCAGCGGTTCCGCTCAAGCTGCACCCCGGGTACGGGCAGTGGCGGCTGGCGCAGCAGGCGGGTGAGGTACAGCGACGCCCAAATTGCCGGATTGGGCAACTGCGCCAGCCGCGACGGCACCCTCCAGCCACGGCGCAGCGCCAGCAGCGTCAGACCCAGAGCTGCCAGCAGCGGCCAGAGTGCCGACCACAGGCCCGCGGGATACACCCCAGCCAGCAGCGCTTCGCGCATGGTCGGCCAGAACCAGGGCACAAATAGCGACGCCATGCTGAGCAGCGCCCACGGCAACCACTGGCCGAGTGGCGCGCGTGTGCTGGCGTGCGGCTGATCGCGCCACATCAGCCAGAGCGCGCGCCAGAGCAGCAACGCGGTGGCGAAGCTGGCCAGGGTCAGCCAGGGCAACCAGGCGACGAAGGCGCTTTCATGCCAGGCCTCCTTCAGCAGGTACTTCACTGCCGCGCCGCTGGTGAACGGCGCGCCCATGATCGCCAGCGCCGGCAGCATCAGCAGCACCCAGCCCGGACGCGACAGCCGCCCTTCGTGGACCATCCCGGCGGCAAGGAACAGCGCGCCCTTGGCCAGCCCGTGATGCACGCCGAACAGCACCAGCACCGTCAGCAGCGCCGCAGACGGCGCCTCCGGGCTCCAGGCCAGTGCCAGGATCATCAGCATCCAGCCCATCTGGCTCACCGAGGACCAGGCCAGCACCGCCTTGGACTTGGCCGCGCACAGCCCCAGCGCAGCCGCATAGAGCGCGCCGAACAGGCCGGCGATCAGCAGCGGCGTGCTCCAGGCCGCCAGCGTCGGATCGCTCTCCGGCAGGCAGCGCCAGATCCCGAGAATGCCGGCCTTGAGCATCGCCCCGGAAAGTACCGCGCTGGCTGGCGCCGGTGCCTGCGGATGGGCCAGCGGCAGCCAGACGTGCAGCGGCCAGAAACCGGCCTTCAGGCCGAGCCCGAGCACCAGCAGGGCCAGGGTCAGGTGGTCGATCGGCTGCGCCTGCCAGGTGGCGAAGTCGAAGGCCTGTTCGGTGCTGTGGCTGCGCAGCAGCAGCCCGGCGAGCAGCAGCATCTCGCCGCAGATCGCCAGTTGCAGATAGAGCCGTCCGGCCCGCCGCGGTCCCGGTCCACCGCGCTGCACGATCAACCCGTAGGCCGCGAGGCTCATGGCGCTGAAGCCAAGGTAGAAGCTCAATGCGTCGGTGGCGATGATCAGCAGCAGGTTGCCGGCCAGCGCCAGTTGCCAGAACGCCCAGAAGCGCAGCCGCTTCCGATCGGTGGCCAGGCTGCTGTTGGCAAAGATCGCCGCACAACTCCAGAGCACGGCAGTAAAGCCCAGCCAGGTGCGGGTCAGCATATCGCTGGCACCCCAGCGCACGCCCTCCCAGAGCCACGGCAACTCCAACGCTGGCGGCGTTTGCAGCGCCGCCAGCAGCGCCGGCGCACAGGCCATCCACAGCCACGGCAAGCTGCGGTCGCGCAGCCACAACAGCAGAACGCCGCCGAGCAACGGTGCGAAAGGCACCAGCAACCAGAGCCAGGCGTTCATATGGCGAACTCCCGCTCGACGATCAACTGGCTCCAGCCCAGCGGGCTGAGCGCGGTGGCCGCCAGCAGGCCGACCAGCAGCGACAGCAGCGCCGTGAGCAGCGGCGGCAGCAACAGCATCCAGTGGGTTTCGAAACGCTCATCGGCCCAGCGGTTCTGGTGCCAGTCCGCCGGCTCGGCGAACCAGCCCCGCCACAGCAGCGGCAGGAAGTAGGCGGCGTTCAGCAGCGCCGAACCGAGCAACACCAGCAGCACCCAGTCCTGACCGACCTCCAGCGCGCCGAGGCCGAGCGTCCATTTGCTGATGAAGCCGGCAATCGGCGGAATGCCGATCATGCCCAGTGCGCCGATGGAGAACGCGGTCATGGTCCAGGGCATGCGCCGGCCGACGCCGTCCATCTCGCGGATACGGTGAATGCCCAGCGTCTCGGCGAAATTGCCCGCGCAATAGAACAGCGTGACCTTCATCAGCCCCTGATGGACCAGATGCACCAGGCCGCCGACCGCCGCGATCGGCCCGAGCAGCGCGACGCCGAGGGTCACGTAGGACACCTGGCTGATGGTCGAGTAGGCCAGGCGTTTCTTCAGCTCCTGCTGCTGCAGGGCGCGCAGCGAGCCATAGAGAATGGTCGCCGCCGCCAGCCAGAGCAGCGGCGTGGTGAGATCCAGTTGCGTCAGCGCCTCGGCGCCGAAGACGTCGTAGACCACCCGCACGATGCCGAAGGCCCCGGCCTTGACCACCGCCACCGCGTGCAGCAAGGCACTGACCGGCGCCGGGGCGACCATCGCCTGCGGCAGCCAGCCGTGCAGCGGAATCAGCGCGGCCTTCACGCCGAGGCCGAGAATCAGCAGGGCGAAGGCTACGCGCAGCCCGACATCATGCTCGCCGACCGCGTCCAGCAGGTAGCCGGCGGCCTGGAAATCCGGCGTACCGGCCAGGCTGTGCAGCAAGGCCACGCCCATCAGCACCAGCGACCCGCCACCGACGGTGTAGGCCAGATAGACACGCCCCGCGGCCAGCGACTCCGGCGTGCCGCGATGCACCACCAGCGGGAAGGTGGCGAGGGTCAGCAGTTCATAGAACAGCAGGAAGCTGACCAGATTGCCGGCCAGCGCCAGGCCCACCGTGGCGCTTACGCAGAGGCTGAAGTAGCCGAAGAAGCGCGAGCGCAGCGGCGAGTTTTCCAGATAGCCGATGGCATAGATCGTCGTCACCGCCCACAGCAGCGACGACAGCGCGACGAACAGCAGGGCCAGCGCATCGGCTTGCAGTACCAACGGCACGCCCGGCAACAGCGGCACGCTGAAACGGTACTCGCTGCCCTGGCTGACGCCATAGAGCATGCTGCCGACCAGCACCAGCTTGAGCGTCACGCCGAGCAGGTTGAGGGTCACGCGCAGGCGCTGCCGGTCCTCGCGCAGGCCGAAGATCACCAGGCCCGGCAGCAGCGAGCTGAGCACGATGCCCAGTGGCAGAAACGCATGCCAGCTCATCGCCCGAGCCCTCCCAGCCAGAGCAGCAGCGGCTCGCTGATAAGCGCGAGCCCCCAGACCAGCAGCGCCGGCAGCAACGCCAGCCACTGCGCCAGACGGTCGGCATGAATGCTCGGTGGATTCGGCCGGGCACGGTCGAATCCATGGGCGACGACGCGAAACACGTAGGCCGCCGACATCAGCGTGCCGAGCAATGCGCCCAAGGCCCAGGGCCAGTGCTGCGGCCGTTCGAACAGCGGCTGCAACAACAGCCACTTGGCCAGGAAACCGCCACTGGGCGGCAAACCGATCAGGCTGCCGCCGGCCACGGCGAACGCCGCCAGGGCGATCGGCACGTTCTGACTCGCGCCTTTCATGCCGCTCACCCGTTTGCTGCCGAGAATGCTCTGCAATTCGCCGGCCGCGAGGAACATCGAGACCTTGGCCAACCCGTGGGCCAGCACGAACAGCCACAGGGCCGCATGCAGGCGCGGTTCGTCCAGATGCAGCAACAGCCCCAGCGCCAGCAGCGCGTAGCCCAGCTGGGCGACCGTCGAGTAGGCCACCAGCGTCTTCAGTCGCGGCGCGCGCAGCGCCGACCAGCCGCCGCCGACCAGCGCCAGCACACCGGCGGCGCCGAACAGCAGGCCGGCGTCGCGGCCGAATTCAGCCGGGGCAATCTCGCTCCAGATCAGCCAGAGGATGTACAGCGGCCCCTTGACCACCAGCGCCGAGAGCAGCGCGCTGACCGCAGTCGGTGCCGCAGCGTGGGCCGGCGGCAACCACAGGTGCAGCGGCCACAGCGCGGCCTTGAGCATCAGCCCGAGAGTCATCAGCAGCAGCGCCAGATGGGTAACGCCATCAGCCTCAGTCAGTTGCGCCAGCACGGCCAGGTCGAGCACGCCGTAGCGCCCGTAGATCAGCGCCACACCGAGCAGGTAGGCCAGCGAGCCGGCCAGCGACAGCAGCAGGTAGTTCAGCGCCGGCTTCCAGGCCTTGCGCCCGGCCAGCGACACCAGCGCCACCGCGGCCAGGCTGAGCAACTCCAGCGTCACGTAGAGGTTGAACAGGTCCGCCGACAGCCACAGCGCGGCCAGTGCCGCGTGCAGCAGGCAGGACAATGGCCAGTAATCCTGATTCCCGGCGGCATGGGCGATGCGCGCCGCGTACAGCGCCACCAGCAGGTGCAGCCCGGACGTGAACACCAGCAGCAGCGCGGCCAGTGGGGTCAGGCGGAAACGGATCGCCAGCCCCGCCTCCCAGCCACCGACCAGCAGGCTGCGCTCGCCATGATCGAGCACCACCTGCAGCGCCATGATCGCCGCCAGGAGCGCGCCCAGGCTCAGCGCGATCACCCAGCGGCCGCTGCGTGCCGGGCGCAGCAGGATCAGCAGCAAGGCGCCGGCCAGGGGCAGCAGCAGGCTGACCAGGGCGGCGTTCATCGCTCGTGCTCCTTCGACGCGGCCAGCGCACTGCTCAGGCGCAACGCCAGCGCGGTCGCACTCACCGCCACCACCAGCCCGGTAACCACCAGCGCCACCAGCAGCGGATCGCTCGGGTCGTGACGCGCCGCCAGGGCGATCATCACCAGAAACACGCCGCTGCCCATCAGGTTGATGGCGATGATCCGTCGCAGCGCATGGCGCAATGTGAGCAACCCGTGCAGGCCGAGCAGCCAGAGGGCGAAGCCGACGGCGATCCAGAACAGCGTGACGCTCATGACTGCGGCTCCGGGTCGTCGCCGATCACCAGCAGGCTCAGGCTCGCGGCGATGGACAGCGTCGCCGCGGCCTCGATGACGACGATCAGCGGCTTGGCCCAGCCGGTCGGGTACTGCAGCCAGCCATCGCCAAACCAGGCGCAGGCTGCCGCCACCGCGACGAAAAGCAGCAGGCCGACCAGCACCAGCAGACGCAGCGGCCAGAAGCCCCAGCGCAACGCCGGCAACGCACCAGCCAGACGCAGCAGGACGATGCCGGAGGCCAGCAGCGCGCCGGCCTGGAAGGCACCGCCGGGCGAGGCGGCACCACGCCAGAGCACATAGCCGCCGGCCAGCACCAGCAGCGGCGCGAGTGTTCGGCCCCAGGCGCGCAGCATAGGCCAGGGCTCGCTCAGCTGCGGCTGCAGCGATCCGAGCTGCCGTGCACCGAGCAGGGCCAGGAGCAGGACGGCCAGCTCGAGCAAGGTGTCCCAGGCGCGGAAATTGAGCAGCACCGCCGTGACCGGATGCTCGACGCCGCTCTGCGCCAGCGCGGCATCGATCTGCGTCGGCACGCTCGGTTGCAGTTCGGCCAGCGGCGCTAGCTGCGGCAACACCATCAACAGGAGCGGCAGCACCACCGCCACCGCGGCCAGACGCCGGCGGCGCGACAGCTGCGGCTCGCTGCCGGCCCGTGGCTGACGCGCCAGCGCGGCGAACAGCAGCACACCGGTCAGCCCGGCGCCGATGGCGGCCTCGGCCAGCGCCAGGTCGGCCGCGCCCAGCCGCGCCCAGACCAGCGCCAGCACTAGCCCGAAAGCAATGAACAGCAACACGCCGGCATACAGCTGGCGCACATGCAGCGCGCCACCGGCCAGACCGAGCAGCAACAGGCCGAGGACCGCATCCAGCAGCCAGTCAGTCATCGCCGTCCTCCTCGTCGGATTGACGTGCCAGCAGCTGACAGGCGGTGGCGCCGGAGGCCAGCACCAGCAGCCAGATCAGCAGCATCTGCGCGACTTCCAGCACCCCGCCGGCGCGCAGCGAAAGGCCGGCGACCACCAGGCCGAGGCCGAGGGTGTCGGCCTTGGTCAGCGCGTGCAGGCGACTCAGGGTATCGGGAAAGCGCAGCAGACCGATGCTCCCGGCGGCGAAGAACCCCAGCCCACCGGCCAGCAGCAGCCAGCTGAAGAAGTCGAGCAGTTCACTCATGGCGGCTACGTCGCAGCAGCTGTACCAGCGCGGCGCTGATCATCGCCGCCAGCAGCGCCAGCACCAGCGCCGCATCGCGCAGTGCCGGCGCGCCCTGCCACTGCGCCAGCACCAGCAGCAGCGCCGTGCCGGTGGTGCCGAACAGCTGCACGGCAAGCAGCCGGTCGACCCGTCGCGGACCGAGCAGTACGCGCCACAGGCCGATGATCAGGGTCAGCAGCAGAAGTGCGCAGAACACTGCCATCAAGGCCGCCCCTCCGCGCCCAGCAGCCGCTCCAGGCGCAGTTCCAGTCCGGCCACGGTGGCTTGCCAGGGCAGGCGCTCATCCAGCACGTGCACACGCATCTCGTCGGCATCGACTCGCGACGCCAGGGTCCCGGGCAACAGCCCGACCATCGCCGAGAGCAACAGGCGCACCCGCGGCGACTGGATGGTGAGCGGATAGGGATGCCACGCCGGCTGCAGCGGACAGCCTGGCTGCAGCGCACGCCGCGCCACATCCCAGCCACCGAGCAGCATGTGCTTGAGAAAGAAGCCGAGAAACGCCGGCAGCGCCGCCAGGCGCATGGCCATCGGGCGCAGGCCGAGCCAGAGGCTCAGCGCGACGGCCAGGGTGATCGTCGGCACACCCAGCACCCAGCCCTGTCCGGCAGCGAACAGCGCCCAGAGTGCGGTATAGAGCAGTGACCAGAAGAGTGCGTCGGTGGCCCCGCGACGCCATGCGGCCTGTGTCATCACAACCTCCTTGGCATTCCGATCTTTGTTACAAGTCGAGGCCAAGAGTTCGCCGCTGTCCACCAAACACCGCGAAGAGCCTTGTATCAGCAGATTGCCGTTCGGCCTGGCCAGCGGCGCTGCACCGCCTGTTTCTCCCAGCTGCGGCCCGCGGCAGGATCAGCACAGGTGTCTCAGGAACCAGTCGCCGGCCAGCCGCGCCACCTCCTCCAGCGTGCCGTGCTCCTCGAACAGGTGCGTCGCCCCCGGTACCACCACCAGCTGATGCACGCACTGCAGACGGGCAGCAGCGGCACGGTTGAGTTCCAGCACCTCGAGGTCGCCGCTGCCGACGAGGAACAGCGAAGCCGCCTTGACCCGCGCCAGCGATAGATCCGCCAGGTCGACCCGGCCGCCACGGGAAACCACCGCGGCGATGTCCGCCGGCCGCGAGGCGGCGGTGGTCAGCGCCGCGGCGGCGCCGGTGCTGCTGCCGAACAGGCCGATGCGCAGATCGTGCAAGCGCGCATCGCTGCTCAGCTGGTCGACCACGCCGCTGAGGCGCTGGCTGAGCAGCGGGATGTCGAAGCGCAGCTGCCGGGTGATCTCGTCGATGGGCTGCTCGTGCTTGGTGAGCAGATCGAAGAGCAGGGTCGCCAGTCCCATTTCGTTGAAGCAATGCGCCACGCTGCGGTTGCGCGGGCTGTGCCGGCTGCTGCCGCTGCCGTGGACGAACACCACCAGGCCGGTGGCCGCGGGCGGCAGGCACAGCTCGCCATGCAGGCGTGCCTTGCCGAGCGTGAAGCGCATGGGTGTCGCCGCAAGCGCGGTCATGCCGCCTGCCCTCCCTGGGTCCACGCGCGCTGTAGCAGCTCCACCACCTGGCGGTCGGGGGTCTGCTCGAAATGCTCGTACCAGCGACCGATGGCATACAGGTCATGGGGTACATGCAGGCAAACGACGCGATCCGCCAGTTTTTCCAGCTGCGCGATGCTCTGCGCAGCCGCCACCGGCACCGCAACGGTGATGCACGTCGCGCCCAGGTGGCGCACCGCCTGCACCGCGGCGCGCATGGTCGCGCCGGTCGCCAGCCCGTCGTCCACCAGGATCACGGCACGCCCGGCGATGAGCGGCGGCGGTCGTTCACCGCGATAGGCCTGCTCGCGCCGCTGCAACTCATGGGTTTCCTGGGCGATGGTGCCGGCGATCTCGGCCCTGGAGACGTGGATGTACTGCACGATATCGTCGTTCATCACACGCACGCCGCCGCTGGCGATGGCGCCCATGGCCAGTTCGCGATTGCCCGGCGTGCCGAGTTTGCGCACAACCAGAATGTCAAGCTCGAGGCCCAGCCGCTGTGCCACCTCGAATGCCACCGGCACACCGCCGCGCGGTAGCGCCAGGACCAGGGCGTCGCGCCAGTCGGCATCCTGCACCAGGCGCTCGGCCAGCGCCTCACCTGCCTGGACTCGATCGTAGAAGGGGATCTTGAAGGTCATGGCAGGCTCCTCGGTTTGGCACGGGCTGTATTGGAGTCTGGCTCAAGAATCGAGTGCCGGTACGCCATCTGCGACGAACAACCCGTCTGGCTGACCGGCTTCGAGGGCCACCGATCGGAACGGACGCGGACAAGGTTACAAATTCATTGCCGCCGACTCTATGACGCCATTAAAGTGCCATCATCGGTTGCCGATAACTTGGGTAGACCCGTCGAATGCGCTGCCACTGCCACGGCGGCCAAATGCCTGGGATGGATGATCAATGACCGAGAAGAACAACAAACCGGCGCCATGGCGTATGCGCAGCACCCTGCTGATGACGGTCAGCCTGCTGTTTCCCTCAACTCCCGTGCACGCGGCCGAACACCTGACGCTGCTAACCTGGGAGGAATACCTCAGCGAAGCGGTGATCGAACGCTGGCAAGCCGAAACCGGGGTCGAGATCAGGCAGATCTACTTCGATAGCGGCGACAAGCGCGACGAAGTCCTCGCCAAGCCCGAGCATCAGATCGATATCGCCCTGACGGAGCTGATCAGCGCCTCGCGCTTTGGCGCCCGCGGCCTGCTGGACCCGATCGACGACAAGCAGCTGCCGACGCTGCGTCATGTCCCGCAACGCTGGCGCAACAGCTGCGGGCGCTACGGCGTGCCCTACCTGTGGGGCACGCTCGGCATCGCCTATCGCAGCGACCGCCTGGAAAGCGCGCCACGATCCTGGAAGGACCTGCTGCAACCGGCTCGCGCCGACGAGCCACACATCATCATGATGGAGGACCACGAGGACATCCTCGCCAGTCCGCTGATCCTGCAGAACCATTCGATCAACACCTCGAACAACGACGAACTCAAGGCCGCCTTCGATCTGCTCATGGCCCAGTCCAGCGCCGTGCTGACCTACGAGTACGTGATCACTTCACTGCGCAGCCAGCGCTACCTCGACCAGGCCGACATGGCCCTGGCCTACAGCGGCGACCAGCAGGTGCTCAACGAAGTCGAAGGGGTCGACGGCGAGCCCTGGCGCTACGTAGTGCCCGAAGAGGGCACGCTGCTCTGGGTCGATTGCCTGTCGATACCGACCGGCACCGCGAAGAAGGCGCTGGCGCGGCGCTTCCTCGACTTCCTCCAGCAGCCGGAAATCGCCGCCCTGAATGCCGCCGATCTGGGCGTCGCCACACCGAACGCTGCGGCGCGGGCACTGCTGCCGGCGGATATCCGCGCGGATTCGACCATCTACCCGGCGGAAGCGGTACTGGAGAGAAGCCAGGTCTACGAGACGCGACCGCTGGAGGGCACGCAGACGCGGCGGCGCATCATCAGTGCACTGATCAACGCCCATGACGCTAGGTAAACGCACGCTGCTGGTGATCTTTCCGGTCATTCTGATCATCCAGCTGGTTGCCTCGACCACCGCCTACCTGACCCAGCGCGCCTCGCTGCTGGGGCTGGAGCAGGCGCGCCTGGAGCAGCAGCTCTCGGCGCTGACCTCCGCCTACCTGGACTATGAGGCGTTCAATCGCAGCGTGCTCTACTCGATCATGGATAGCGAGGCGCTGCTGCTGTTCCTGCGCGAGTCGGACACCGACTTTCGCAACGACACCCTCGGGCTGCGCATCCAGCAGAGCATCCGCTCGCTATCCAATACCGAGCTGACCTTCGTTTCCCTCGCCGTCGTGCAGCCCGATGGCAGGCCGGCCTACTACTTCGAAAGCAGCCTGTCGCCATTCGCCTCGATGAATGCGAGCCAGCAGCGTATCGTCAGCGAAGCCAGACGGTCTTCGGCATCCGGCAACACCCTCTACGTCGAGCAGGCCAATGACGACCCGCTGCTGATGAACACCGACTTCATCCTGCCGGCCTCCAGCAGCCGGCCACTGCCAAGCCAGCGCGCCGAGGCCTTCGCCATTCAGCTGGCGGTGCGCCCGGAGCGCTTCCTCAAGCTCAAGCGCAGCCTGGAAAGCGAATACGGTGCGCCTGTCGAAATCTCCGACGAGCCGTTGCCGGCGGTCGCCGGGTTGTCCGCCGGGGTTTCGCTGTCGCGTTCGCTGCATGCTCGGCTGACACCGGCGTCGCACTACACCGCCGAGCGCCTGCAGACCCTGGGGCTCGCCTTCATCGCCGGCGGCGCGCTTATTTGCCTGATCTCCATCGGCCTGCTGCTGTGGCTGATCCGCCGTTCCATTACCGGCCCCATCAGCCAGCTGGACGACCAGCTCACCGACCTGCTGCTGTGCAAGCGCGACGCGCTCGACGAGCCGACCGATGGCGGCGAGATCGGCCGGCTGACGGTGAACATGAAGACCCTGCACGACCGCAACACCGAGGCGCTGCAACGCATCCGCGAAATATCCTGGGAGGACAGCCTGACCCAGGTCAGCAACCGGGCGCACTTCGGCGTGCTGGCCAATGCCATGTACGAGCAGTGCATGCGCAAGCACAAGCGGCTGGCGCTGCTGTTTCTCGATCTGGACAACTTCAAGCAGGTCAACGACCAGCACGGCCACGATGCCGGCGACGCTCTGCTGCGAATCTTCGCCCAGCGTGCCCGCGGCGTGCTCGAACGTCATCGCACCGACTACCCGCAGACGGAAACGGCCCTGGCGCGCCTGTCCGGCGACGAGTTCGCCATCCTGCTGCTGAGCGAAACCGGCGACGGCGGCCTCCAGCAATTGTGCGACGCGCTGCTCGGCCTCTGCCGCGGCGGGTTTCGTCTGGAGGATCGCCTGTATCCGGTCAGCGTCAGCATCGGCACCGCCTGCTACCCGGAAGATGCGGACTCGATCACCCAGCTGCTCACCCGCGCCGACACCGCCATGTACCAGGCCAAGGCCGAGGGCAAGAACACCGCGGTGGCCTTCAGCGGCGAGCTGGAGCGACGCAACGAGCGAATCCGCCTGATCGAAGACCAGCTGCGCGAGCTCGACGGCGACGACCAGCTGCGGCTGGTCTACATGCCGGCGCTGGATCGCGAAGGCGCAGTGGTCAGTTGCGAAGTGCTGCTGCGCTGGCATTCACCAATCCTCGGGACGGTTTCGCCCGGCGAGTTCATCCCCATCGCCGAACGCGCCGGGCTGTTCCGGAAGATCGACAGCTGGGTCATCGATCATGCCCTGGCGGAGTACCCGAAGCTGGTGCAGCTGTTCGGCGAAGGCGTGCTGCTGGCGATCAACGTGTCCTCCGCGCAGCTCAACGACGACCGCATCTGCCGCTATCTGGTCGAGCGCGCCGCCCATCACGGCGTCGAGCCGGGCAGGATCGAGATCGAGCTGACCGAAACCTACGCCGCCGAGCTGTGCAAGAACACCATGGAAGTGGTCCAGGCGATTCGCCGCGCAGGCTTTCGCGTGGCCATCGACGATTTCGGCGTCGGCTATACCTCGATCCAGCAGCTGCTCGAGTACCCCGCCGACACCATCAAGCTGGACATGGCGATTATCACCCGGCTGACCCGCCCGGAGATGCAGCAGAGCCTGAGCGCCCTCATCGCCTTCTGCCACGCCCAGGGCAAGCGCGTGAATGCCGAGGGCGTCGACAACATGGAAAAGCAGTCGGCACTGCTGCAGGCCGGCTGCGACCTGTTCCAGGGCTACCTGATCTCGCCGCCGCGCTCGCTGGCGGCACTGGAGGACTGGATGGCGGTACGCAACCGCGCCCAGGGCGCGCTGCGTCTGGAACAGCTGACGCAGCGCGTCGAAGCGCAACCCTTTTGAGCGCGCCGCGTGTGCACTTGCGCGACCGATCATCGCAACCGGCAATCGTCGCGTGCCAGCAGGCGGAAGAGCCCTGCAGCCTGATCTACGCTGCAAAGGCACCCTCCCAATCATTGAGGCCTTCGCCATGGACAAAACGCGCGACAAGCTTCTGCAACCCGAACACCATGACCCCTACCTCAAGGCCTGGCATCAGCGCAGCGACACCCTCTGCCCACAATGCGGCGCCGCCTACCAGGCCGGACGCTGGAGCTGGCACGGCCTGATCGATGCGAGCAACGCAGAGGAAGCGATCTGCCCGGCCTGCCAGCGCATCGCCGAAGACGTATCGGCCGGCACCATCAGGCTGCGCGGCGCCTTCGTCAAAGCGCACGCCGACGAGCTCAGCGGGCTGATCCGCAACACCGAGGAAAAGGAAAAGGCCGAGCACCCGCTCGAGCGCCTGATGGCCATCAGCGACGAGCCCGACGGGTTGCGCGTGACAACCACCGGCCTGCACCTGGCGCGGCGCATTGGCCACGCGCTGGAGGCCGCCTACGACGGCGATCTGAAGATCCACTACGACGGTGAAGAGTATTACGTCGACGTGCTCTGGCAGCGCGACTGAGCCAGCAGACCGCAGTTCAGATGGTCTCCTCGCCGGCTGCCCCGGCAGGATTGGCGCGCGTCGACATGGCGAGGATTTCCGGCACCACGTCGCGCACGAACACATCGTGCAGCCGGCGCAGCTCGGCGAACGGGTCGGGATGATGGTCGACACGGATATCCCACAGCGGGTATTCCTCGTTATCGACCACATACACCGTTGCCGATGACTCGCCATGGCGATCGCCGCCCTGGGCATCGCCGGCGGCGATCGCCTCCATCAAACGCTCCACCAGCGGCAGGTGTGCGCTGCGCTCATAGGCTTCGCAGGCGGCCTCCAGCACCTCGCGCCCCTTGAGCCGGTTACCCTGCACACAGAACTGCTCGCCGGCGATCGAGCCGGCCCAGGGCAGGCACTTCTCCCCGGTCCAGCAGGCCGTGCGGCCCTTGCTGTCGATCACCGCGCACTGGCGCAGCTCCATACAGGGGTCGGTGCGCTGCAGCCGCTCCAGCACCTCCGCCGCCGGGCTGAACTGGCGCAGGAAGCGCAGGCCATCAATACCGAGGTACGGATTGATCTGTGCCTGGGTCGCCACCGCCCCGACATGGGCCGCCGCGTGGGTCAACAACTTGCCCACCGCGGGCATCGCCGTGGCCGCGGCCACGCCGAACTGACCGGTGCGCGGGCAGCGGGCGATGATGGAAAAGGTCATGGGTGTGCTCTCTGGATTCGTCAGGGCTTAGGCCCGGGCCGAGCGGCAAATGTTCAGAGCGGGCGGCTCACTCCGGCAATTCGACACTGACCTTGATCGCCGAATACCAGGCCGTGACCGCGGCGATATCCTCGTCGCTCAGTCCGGAGGCGATGACGCTCATCTGCGGATGCTTGCGCTCACCGGAGCGGAAGGCCTGCAGCTGGCGCGCCAGGTACAGCTCGCCGTTGCCGGCCAGGTTCGGTGCATCGGCGACCGTGGCGATGCCATCGATGCCGTGGCACGCGGCGCACATCTTGGCCTTGGCCTTGGCAGCGGTCAGATCGGCCGCCAGCGCCGGAAGGCAGGCGCTGCCCACCAGCAATGCCAGCACCAGGGACAGCCACCGCTTGAGATCCATCGACATGCAGAAATCCTCGAATGGCGCCGGCTACCGCGAACGGCAGCCCGGCGCAGCGGCTCAGTTGCCCTGGTAGGAGATGCGGTAGATGGCCCCGGCGGTGTCGTCGCTGACCAGCAGCGAGCCGTCCTTGAGCTGCGCGACATCGACGATGCGGCCGTAGTACTCGCCGGTTTCCTCATCCAGCCAGCCTTCGGCGAAGGGCACCGTATCGCCGGACGGACCGCTGCCATCGGCCTCGAACGGCGTGAACATCACCCGCGCACCAGCCGGCACGGTGCGGTTCCAGCTGCCGCGCTGGGCGCTGAACAGCCCGCCGCGGTACTGCTCGGGAAACTGCTTGCCGGTATAGAACATGAGGCCCATGTCGGCGGCGTGGGCGGTAGTTTCCACCACCGGCGGGGTCAGGCCATCCGGCGGGGTCTCGTCGGCATATTCGTTGGTGCGCACCTGACCACCGCCATACCAGGGCATGCCGAAGCGCATGCCTGCCCTTGGCGCATGGTTGATTTCGCCCGGCGGCGTATCGTCGCCCATGCCGTCGACCTGGTTGTCGGTAAACCACAGCTCCGTGCTGGTCGGGTTATAGGTGATGCCCACGGAGTTGCGCACACCGGTGGCATAGACCTCGCGCTTGCTGCCGTCGCGCTCCATGCGCACGATGCCGCCGATGCCGTGCTTGGCGTACAGGTCGAGCTTGTCCTTGGGTGGCACGTTGTGCGGCTGGCCGAGGGAGATGGTGAGCTTGTTGTCCGGGCCCACGGCACAGACCCGCGCGCCGTGGTTGTAGCTCTCCTCGTCCTTGGGGATCAGCTCGCCGGTCGGGACCACGATGTCCGCCGCCACGTCCGGCCCCTCATAGAAGAATTCAGCGGCCGGGAACACCAGCACGCGGTTGTGCTCGGCGACGAAGAGGAAGCCGTCCGGGCTGAAGCAGGGGCCGGGCTGGGTGAAGGAAATCGCCGGAGCGAAGCGCTTCACTTCATCGGCCGTGCGGTTCTTGGTGCGGTCGGTGACCGTCCACAGATCGGTCTTGCGGGTGCCGACGAACACGACCCCGCTGGAAGGCCCAACCGCCATATGACGGGCATCCGGAACTATGGCGTAGAGATCAATGCGAAAACCCTCCGGCAGCTTGATGCGCTTGAGGTTGTCGCGGATGGCGTCGGCGGTGGGTCCATCCTGGGGGATGGTCTTCATGTCAAGCGACTGGCCGGTGGTCTTCATCGAGCGCATGCGCTCCAGTGCTTCATCACTGGTCGGTGCCGCAATCGCAGCGGCACAGCTCATCGCGAGCAAGGCGCTCAGGGTCAGGCAGGGAATCTTCATGGCACGCACCTCAGGGCACCGCCGCGTGGGGCGGTCATCTTGTTGTTATGGCGTTCCCGGCGACGAGCTGCGCACCGGGCATGCGGCTAGCTGCCTGCTTCAGCGTAGCGGCCGCCTGGCCATTTACCACTTGAGGTGCCGTGCGGTGTGGATCAACCCTGGCGCAGCGAAAGGCCCTTGAGGAAATTGCGCAGCAGCTGATCGCCGCAGGCGCGGTAGTTGCTGTGGCCGGGCTTGCGGAACAGTGCGCCGAGTTCGGATTTCGACAGCTGCAGGTCGGCGGCATGCAGGATCGCCTGCAGGTCTTCGTCGCGCAGTTCGAAGGCCACCCGCAGCTTTTTCAGGGTCTGGTTGTTGCTGACCGGCAGCTCCAGCGGCGGTGCCGGACGGCTTTCGTCCTTGCCGCGCTTGAAGTAGATCAGCCCGTCGAGAAAACGCGCCATCGCCTCGTCGGGGCATTCCTGATAGCCGTCCTCGTCCTCGCGGCTGAGCCAGGCGCGAACCTCGGCCTCGTCAACCGTGCAGCCACCCAGGGCGGCAATTTCAGCCATCTGTGCATCACTGGCCTTGAGGGTGTAGCGCAGGCTGCGCAGGACGTCGTTATTGAGCATGTTCGCTCCTCACTGAGAAAAGGCCGGCAGTGTGCGCTTTCGGGCGCCCTGCGGCGAGTCCGATCAACCGTCTTCACGCTCGCCGAGGCGACGGTACAACGTGCGCCGACCGATGCCGAGCAGGGCCGCGGCGCGGCGCTTGTTGCCGTCCACCAGCTTTAGCACATGCTCGATATAACGCAGCTCCAGCTCCTCCAGAGTTGGTAGCAGCGGGCCATCGCTGAGCTGAGTGAGCAGTTCGGCGCCGGCACTGCGCGCCTTGTCATCACGATAGTCGGCGATGCGGCTGGGCAGGTGTTCCAGCTCGATGCTGCGCCCGTGGCAGAAGGTCACCGCACGCTCGATGGCGTTCTGCAGTTCGCGCACGTTGCCCGGGAACGGATAGCGTCGCAGCTGCGCCAGTGCCGCCGGCGCGATGCCGCGCACCGGCCGCCCGCTGCGCGCGGCAAAGTGGGCGACGAAGCCGGCAGCCAGCAGTTCGAGGTCCTCCTCGCGATCCCGCAGCGGCGGCACCTGCAGGATGAAGGTCTCCAGACGGAAGAACAGGTCCTCGCGGAAGGCCTCACGGCCGGCCTCGGTTTCCAGCGGGCGGTTGCTCGCCGCGATGATGCGCACATCAACGCTCAGCTCGCGCTCGGCACCCACCGGGCGGATCGTGCCCTCCTGCAGCACGCGCAGGAGCTTGGCCTGCAGCGGCAGCGGCATCTCGCCGATCTCGTCGAGAAACAGCGTGCCGCCGTCGGCCTGCTGGAAAAGTCCCTTGTGCGCGCGGTTGGCGCCGGTGAAGGCGCCAGAGACATGGCCGAAGAATTCGCTTTCCAGCAATTCGGCCGGCAGCCCGGCGCAGTTGATCGCAAGGAATGGCCCTCTGGCACGTTCGCTTTCCGCATGCACGGCGCGGGCAACCAGCTCCTTGCCGGTGCCGCTCTCGCCGATCACCAGCACCGGCCCCTCGGCGCGGGCAAGCTGGCGGATCTGGTCGAACAAGCCGCGCATCACCCGGCTACGGCCGAGCATGCCGTGGAAGCGGTCGTCGCTGAGCAGCTGCTGGAAGCGCCGCACCTCGTCGCGCAGGCGTCGCGTCTCCAGCGCGCGGGCCACCGCCAGGCCGAAGTGCTCGAGGTCCAGCGGCTTGGTAAGGAACTCGTCGGCGCCTTCCTTGAGCGCCGCTACCGCCTGCTGAATGCTGGCGAACGCGGTGATCACCAGGAATGCCGGCGCCGCCTGCATCGTCCTGACCCGTCGCAACAGCGCCATGCCATCGGCACCGGGCAGGCGCAAATCGCTGACCACCAGCGCCGGCTCCCAGCTTTCCAGCGAGCCGACCGCCTCCTCCGCACTGGCCAGCGCACGCACCTGCAGGCCGCGGTCTTCCAGCTCCTCGACCAGCAGCTGGCGCAGGCTGTCGTCGTCCTCGACCAGCAGCACTCGCTCCTGCGTCACTTCAGTCATGCTCGACCTCCTCGTCGATCAATGGCAATGCGATACGGAAGGCCGCGCCCGGCAGGCCGCCGTCGACCAGTTCGATACGTCCGCCACACTCGCTGACCACGCCATGGGCCACTGCCAGTCCCAGCCCGCAGCCTTCACCCACCGGCTTGGTGGTGAAGAACGGCTCGAACAGCGCCGCGCGGTTCGACTCGGCAATGCCCGGGCCATCGTCCTCGACCTGCAACAGCAGTTCGGCAGCATCGCGCCACCAGCGCAGGCGCACCAATCCGCCAGGGCTGGCCTGGGCGGCATTGCGTAGCAGATTGGTCAGCGCCTGCTCGAAACGCGGCGGGTCGACACGGCAACAAAGCGTCTGCCCCGGCGCCTGCAGCTCCAGGCGAACCTGCAGCGCGGCCAGCTCATCGGCCACCGCCGCGGCTGCCGAATGCGCCAGCACCTCGGCGGGAACCTTGCGCGGGGGCGAACCGGCGGCACGACCGAAATCCAGCAGCTGACGGACGATGGCACTGAGTCGCGCCACCTGCTGGCGGATCTGCAACAGCGCGCGGCGGTGGCTTTCGCCCAGCTCGTCGTCGCGCAACACGCGCTGCGCCTTGCCATCGATCACGCTGAGCGGGCTGCCCAGCTCGTGCGCCACCCCGGCCGCCAACCGACCGACCGCCGCCAGTTGCTGACTCTGGCGCAGGCGTGCCTGCAGCTGCTCTTCGCGGGCCTGCTGCTCGGCCACCTGCCGTTCGGCGGCGGAAATGCTGTCGAGCATCTGATTCAACGCGCCGGACAGCACGACGATCTCCTGCGGTCCGCTATGCGGTGCACGATGCTCGCGCTCACCGGCCGCGACCCGCGCCATGCTTCGCGCCAACTGTTGCAGATGCTTGCCCACTGCTGAGCGATGGCCGAGCAGGATCACCACCAGCGCCACCCCGGCCAGCAAGCCGCCCATCCCGGCCGCAATCAGGCGTAGACGGCGAATGTCCTGCTCGAAATCGCCCCAGCGCCGCGTTACCTGCAACAGGCCGTTGATCTGCCCGCCACTTTCCTCCAGCGGGACGAAATAGGAATAAACCGGGCGGCCATTGATGCGCTGATAGGTGCCGGTCAGCTCGCCGCCCGCGGTGAGCTGCTGAATCGCCGACTCGTCCTGATCCGGCTCCACCGCGCCGGCATAGGCCGCGAGCTTGCCGTCGCGATCGTAGACATAGGCGCCATAGACGCGGCCGACGCCGAGCACCGATTCGAGAACCTGCTGCAGGGTGCGCTCATGATTCTTCTCCAGGCTGGCACTGAGCGGCAGACGTACCGCCCGCGCCACCAGCTCGACCTCCGCCTGCAAGCGTCGCTCGCTGTTGCGCTCGACCGTCCACAGCACCACCGAACTGAAGCCGAACATGATCGCCATCAGCGGCACGACAACCTTGAGCAGGAGTGCGCCGCGCAGGCTGGAGGGTCGCTGCCAGATTGATACATGTGTCATATGGGCACACTACAGACGCCCTATTTGCCGGTCCACCCTGCCCCGACGAAAAGCAAAACCATTTTAATAACAAGCAATTAGACACACCGGCCCAAAACTGGCACAGCTGCTGCAATGACGAATACGTCTTTAACCGAAGCAGGAATGAACATGACCCAGCACAACGCTCGTCTCGCCTTCGCCGGAATCTTCTCGCTGTTCCTCGGCCTGGCCGCCCCCCTTGCATCGGCGCAATCAGCCAACCCGGCACCCACCGCCCAGCCAGCCGCCGGCGCACAGGCGCAGCAGTTCAGTGAAAAGAAACTGGAGAACTTCGCCGAATCACTTGGCGAGATCATGGAGATCCGCGAGGAATTCACCGGCAAGCTGCAAAAGACCGAAGACGCCGACAAGGCCCGTGAGCTTCAGCAGCAGGCCAACGAGAAAATGCTCGGCGTGATCGAGGAAAAGGACATCAGCATCGACGAATATAACGCCATCAACGAAGCCGTGCAGACCGACCCGGAACTGCGTAACCGTGTGATCGCGATGATGCAGCAGTGATTACATCACCGACACCGCGCGGCGCTGCCTGAGGCAGCTCGCGCAGGGTAACGAGAAAGCCCCGTTTGGCTGATGCCAGCGGGGCTTCTTGCGTCTGGATGCCGGAACCCTGAAGTTGCTGGATTCAAACGGTATCTGACGGGAATAACCGGCCGGGCGACCTCCCCAGGTCCTCATTCAGCAAGGCCTATAGCCCTTGGAGCCACTCCCACGCGGATGCACCACCGAACAGGCTAGCGTGCCGCCGGCTCAACAGCCGCGGTCTACAGAGGCAAGGCGCGCACGAAAGTCGAAGTAGTGTTCGAGCACCCGCTGCGGCGCCTCGACCTGTGGGTAGTGACCGATGCCCTCCAGCAGCACGGTGTCGGGCGTCGGCATCAGCTCGCGGTAGCGCGCCACCATGTGTGCACCAGAGATGGGATCGGCCGCACCGTCGACCACCCGCAACGGAACATTGCAGCGCTGCATGGCCGTGACCCAGCGCTCGCGTTGTCTGACCCGCTCGGGCATGTAGCGGATCAGCCGGTGCATCACCGCCGGTCCGTCGCTCTCCGCGATCAGCCGCCAGTAATCGTCCAGCTCGGTGTCGCTCGGCTGCGTCTGCGCACCGAACACCCTGCCGAAGGTCGCCCCGAGCGTACGCCGCGAGAACAGCCTGCCCAGCAGGAAGCCGAACGGCCCGAGCAGCAGTTTCTGCACCCGTACCGGATGATGGGTTTCCGGGAACAGCCCGCCATTAAGGAACACGCAGCTGGTCAGCGCGATGCGCCCTTCGCAATGCCGCGCCAGCAGCTCCTGAGCGACGCTGTCGCCATAGTCATGCGCCAGCACATGAATCGCGCCGTCGATACCCAGCTCCGCCAGTAGTGCCTGCTGCAGATCGGCCTGCTCGATCAGGCTGTAAGCGTGCCCGCGCGGCTTGGCCGAATAGCCGAAGCCGAGCATGTCGCAGGCAATCAGCCGATAGCGCACCGCAAGTGGCTGCCAGACCTTGTGCCAGTCCCAGCTGGCAGTGGGAAATCCATGGATCAGCAGCAGCGGCTCACCTTCGCCGGCCGTCCAGTAGCGGATGCGCTTGCCGCGAAAATCGAACTCGCGAGCGCTGGCGCGCCAGGTATCCAGAGGTATGCCGTCGGTGCTACTCATTCGTTCTTCTTGTTTTCATGGAGACGAAGCCAGTCTAGCGGGGTGGCGTGGAATGACGACTTGCTGTGCCGGCCAGCTTGGTGGCCCCGCGAGTCAGCTGGGCGCTGCTGGGAGGAAAAGGGGGGCGAATCAATGGTTCTGCATACGCGGAAAACACCGTTACTGCGACGGAACCAAGGTTCGCCGAGCCCCTCTCGGCCGCCTGGAACGGTTACCGCCAGACCGCGTCATCAGGTCAGTTCACGGCTGCCCCGCCATGATCCGCGCCACCTCGCCTTCGGCCTGCAGGTGCTCGAAGGCGGCCTGGGTGCGCAGCACGGTGTCGTCGTCGGTCTGGCGGCTGTAGGCCATGTAGAGCTGCGTCGAGGTGTGCGGGCTGAAGACCTTCTCGACCGTGGCCGGGTCGACGCCGGCCTCGGCGCACAGTGCGAGCATGTCGTGCTCGGGCATCGGCACCAGGTCGACCTGGCCGTTGACCAGGCGCTTGAAGTTGTCGCTGTTGTGCGCACTCACCACGATCTTGCTGAAGCCGTTGGCCTGCAGGTACTGGTGCCGGACGTCGTCGCGCATGACGCCGATCCGGTAGGCCTTGGCCGCCTCCAGGTCCGGCACCCGGATATCGCCCCGCCCGCTGAGTTTGTAGAAGTGGTAGTCGATGCGCATGATCTCGCCGACCCAGCGGAACAGCGCTTCGCGTTCGGAGGTGCGTGCGATTAGGTAGATCAGTACGCCGGGCTCGCGCAGGGCCATGTCATACGCCCGCGCCCACGGGTAGAGACTGACCTGGTAGTCGTTGAGGCCGGCGCGCTGCAGGGTGGCCTCGACGACCCGGCTCGCCGTGCCGGCTACCTTGCCGTTCTCCAGGTAGCTGTAGGCGGTGTCTTCGGTCACCACGCGCAGCGGACCGGCGTAGGCCGTGGTGGTGCCGAGCAACGCAAGGAAGAAAGCGGTCCAGGCAAACGGATGCATCATGCAGTCCTCATGCGATCAGGCGGAAATGCCGTTGCGCCCGTGGGTCTTGGCCCGGTAGAGGGCCTCGTCCGCGCGGTGCAGCAGTTGGTCGAATTGGTCCATGGTGTCCGGATCGAGCACGGCCAGGCCGATGCTGAAGGTCACGTAGGGTGAAACGGCGGAAGCCTCGTGGGGCAACTCGCGCTCGGCCAGGCGTTGCTGCAGGCGCACCGCCGCCCGCCGCGCGGCCTCGGCATCGACGCTGGGCAGCAGCACGACGAATTCCTCGCCGCCAAGCCGCGCGACCACCTCGCCGGCGCGGGCGAATACGGACTGCAACGTGTCGGCGACCATTCGCAGGCACTGGTCGCCCTGGGCGTGACCGTAGTGGTCGTTGTAGCGCTTGAAGAAATCCACGTCGCACATCAGCACCGCCAACGGCTGGTCCTGACGCAGGGCACGGCGGAATTCGACTTCCTTGATCTCGTCGAACTGGCGCCGGTTGGCCAGTCCGGTAAGCGGATCGCTGCGCGACAGCTCTTCCAGTTGCACATTGGCGGCGCGCAGTTCGGCCGTGCGCTCCTCGACCAGCTCGGCAAGGCGGTCCCGGTGCGCGGCCAGGGCCAGTTCATCCTGGTGCTGGCGCTCGAGATAGGCCGAGAGCTTCGCCTGCAGGCTGTTGACGCCGCCTTCCAGCAGGCTCAGCTCGTCGTGCCGCTTCGGTGAACGATCAAGGCGCAGGCTGCGATCGAGATTGTCCGGCGTCAGCCGCGTCAGGTGACGGGCAATGCGCCGCACATGCAGGGTGACCGTGCGGTTGAACATCCACATGATCAGCCCGGCCAGCAACAGCGACTGGATGACCTGGGTGATGACGATGTCGTAGACCTCAGCAAGCATGCGCTCCCAGAGCAGTTCTTCATTGCCTTCGAGCACCAGCTCGCCCACCGTCTCACTGGCGCCGGCGTAGGGTTCGTAGCTCAACTGATGCTGCAGGCGCGGCGCGCGGTGCTTGGCCGGCTGCTCACCGCGTTGCCGCTGAACCAGTTCCGGCTCGCGGCCGGCGCGGATGATCCGCAGCTCGACGCGGCCGATGGGCGCGGCCTGCACCACGCTGTCGAGCTGCGAATGCAGGGAATCACTGTCCATTTCCCAGATCGCCTTGGACAGGGTGCTGCGGAACACCTGATCGATCAGCGCCAACTCGGCGTTCATCTCCGCCAGGTTGTTCTGCCAGGCGGTCCAGGTCCGCAGCCCGACGGTGGCGAGGGTGAACAGCAGGCAGAAACCGAGTGTGGCCAGCACCAGCCGGCGGCCGAGCGAACCCACCGGCCGCGGCACCGGCTCGCTGATCGTGGTGGTTGAGTCGTCGTTCATTTCAGCCATTTCGCGACAATCGCGTCGTAGCGCCCATCGGCCCGCACGCGAGCCAGCGCCTGGCGGAAGCGCTCAACGACTTCATCCGGCGTGTCGCGACTGAACGCCATGCACAGGCCATCCGCACCGCCAAGGTCGTCCAGGCTCAGCTGCGGCACCGCCGCCTCGTTCGGATCACCACTGGCCTGGCGCACCAGGTAATGGGCGTTGAGCTCGTTGGATATCCACAGATCCACCCGCCCCGCCTTGAGCTTCTGGTAGTTGTGCTCGTACTTGTTGCTCGACTGCAGGTTGCGGCCGACGGCGAAGCCCTTGTCGATCAGGTACTGCTCGCCGACATCGCCTTGACCGTGGCGATCTGGTATTGCCGGGCATCGTCCAGGGTTTTCAGATCGAACTTGGTGCCGGGCAGCGAGAACAGGAACCAGCGGGTCGGCGCGATCACCCCGACCCACTTGAACAACGGTTCGCGCTGCGGCGTGCGAGCGATGGAATAGATCAGCACGTTCTCGTTGTTCAAGGCGATGTCATAGGCACGGGCCCAGGGCATGGAACGGATGCGCACGTCCTCGCTGGCCTCCTCCAGCACCGCCTTCACCACCTCGGTGCCCATGCCGGTCAGCTCGCCATCGACGGTCATGTTGTAGGGCGGCAGCTCTTCGGTGACCGCGGTGATTGCATGGGCATAGGTGAGCGCGCTACAGACCCCGGACACTAGCAGGACAAGGGCGACGCTCAGATCGCGGAGCCAGGACGAACGCATGCAGTGTCCTCGGAGGGATGCCGGCATCGGGGGCAGGCCACTAGAATCAATCAGATACCCCCTTTCTCGGCGCCAGCCCATCACACTTGAGCAGATGGGCGTGCCCGTCCACAGCTCTCCGACGTATGGCGAGCCCGGTGGGGGCGGGAATGTGGGGGAGGAGGCGCCGCTCACATGGCGTAGATCGCCGGGCCAGCTTGTTCAACCGTCAGCCGGGCTATATCACGCGTTACGCGTCACGCCCGCGGTTCCCGCTCAGGGCCGCTGTCGCTTGTGCTCGAACGCCTCTACGCAGGCAGGCAAGTCATAGAAGCGAGGCGCACCGCCGGCCCGGTTGCCGTTTTCACCGGCGGTCTTGCGCCGACATTCGGTCTCGGCGCGACTGTTGCGGGTCGTTCTCATGCAGTCCTGAAACGCCGCTTCGCGCAGCGGCGCCAGCTTCGCCTCCCGGGCCGACTCGCAACGCTGGTCGAGCTCGGCCTGGCGCCTGTCGAACGCCTCCCTGTCTTTCTGGAAACCGGCCTGCGCCTGTGTCGCCAACACAGCCAGCAGCACCGTAGCCAACAATCCCTGTTTCATCGAATCGCTCCTTTGAATACCGGTGGCGAGCATGGCGCGGCGGTGGCGGCTTAACAAGCAGCCGCGAGATGTGGCCGCGGGCAAAAGTCTTACGGCACACCTTCCGAGCATTCAAAGCCGCGCCCGCACCTGCCGCGGGCTGATGCCGAACTGGCGTTTGAACGCCGTGGCGAAGTTGGCCGGACTGTTGTAGCCGGCGCGCCAGGCGGCCTCGTTGACGCTGGCACCTTCACGCTCCAATGCCTCCCGCGCCAGTTGCAGCCGGCGGGCACGCTGGTACTCGAACACGGTCATGCCCTTGAACAGGCGAAACTGCCGCTGCAGCGTGGTGGCATTGACACCCACGTCCCGGGCGATGTGCTCCAGCGTCCAGTCGTCGGCCTCACCGCTGTCGAGGAGCGCGAGGAGGCGTTGCAGACGGCGGTACTCCTGCGGGCGCAGGCTCTGTTCCGCCGACGCCGAGCCATCACCCAGGCTGATCAGTGCTTCGCAGGCGATGTCCAGTGCGCGGCTTTCCAGGTACAGGCCCTGAAGCAGCGTGTCGTAGCCGGGCGGGTTGAGCATCTGCTCGGCCAGGGTCAGCAGCCGCGCCGATGGCTTCCAGATGCGCGGCGTCAGGTGGCTATCCATGAAGCGGCGGATCGCGCCATCGCTCGAGCCGACACCCTCCCCGCGCCCTTCGAACCAGTCCGGCGTCAGGCTCACCACCAGCTTGCGGATATGACTGCCGCGGCGCGCCTGGCGGCGGAACAGCACGGGCTCGTTCATCGAAACCGCCACGCCCTCGGGGGCTCGCTGCGACGCCGACTGACCGAGCGTCAGCGACAGATCGCCATAGCTGACCCGGCTCTGGCCCTGCAGAAAGAGCACGAACGATACCCGCGGACCAACCACGTTTTCGGTGACGAAATCCTGCAGCTCTTCGCAATCGGACCAGTGCAGCGACAGGCCATCCCGCAGCTGCGCCCACTTCACCCGGCCGTAGAGCAGGCGGTCGTCATCCTCGTTGGGCAGGCGCAGCCCCGGCCTGCTCATGGCCGGCAACTCATCGCCACGAATGATGTGATCGGCTTGATTCATGCGGCGCTGCGCCTCGAACTGACGGGATTGCAAAGCAAATGTTCGGCCCCGCAAAGGTTCGCGAAGCGGCTGGGTGGCAGACTACGCGCCGACATCTTTTGATGCAAATCATTATCATTAAGTAGCGCGAACGTTTGCCAACACGTCGCCGCCGCTGCGACAGGAGCCGCCCATGGACAGAATTCTCCGCACCTCAAGCCTCAGACCATTGCTGCTCGCCGGCCTGCTCGCCCCGTTTCCGTTGAGCGCCCTGGCGCAGAGTGTCGCCGCTCAGGCCGAACCGGTGCAGCTGGAGAGCATCACCGTCGAAGGCAACCGCCTGTACGACATGCCGTCTTCGGAGCAAAGCGGCGGCTACACCGTGCCGGCCGCCACCGTCGGCACCAAGACGCCGGCCGAACTGCGCGACATTCCGCAGTCGATCAGCGTGTACACCAGCGATTACATCCGCGACCGCCAGTTCGTGAACCTGGATGACCTGGCCAAGTACTCAACCGGCCTGCGCACCCTGAGCAACGACAGCGGGCGCTCGTCGATCTATGCGCGCGGCTACGAGTACGACGAATTCAACATCGATGGCCTGCCCGCGCCGATGGCAAGCATCAACGGTACGCTGCCGTCGCTGTCGCCGTTCGATCGGGTCGAGGTCATGCGCGGGCCGTCCGGGCTGTTCAACAGCACCAGCGAGATGGGCGGCATCGTCAACATGGTGCGCAAGCGCCCGACTCGCGAGTTCCAGGGCAGCCTGACCGGACGCTACGGCAGCTGGGACACCAATTACCTGGAAGCCGACCTGTCCGGCCCGCTCGACGAGCAGGGGCGCGTGCGCGGCCGTACGGTCATCTCCCGCGCCGAAACCAACGGCGAGGTCGACTACAACGCCAACACCAGCGAGAGCTTCTATGGCGCACTGGACATCGACCTGTCCGACGCCACCGTCATGTCTTTCGGGCTGATCCACCAGACCAAGGACATCCTCCCGCACAACGGCTATCCGGCCGCCATCGACGGCAGCCTGGAAGACTTCAGCCGCTCGACCTACCTGGGCGCCGACTGGGGGGATTTCGACAGCCGCGGCACCGACGTCGTCGCCGAGCTGACCCATCGCTTCGACAATGGCGGCTACGGTCGCGTGGCGGTGCGCGGCTCCAGGCGCGCGACCGATTACCTCTATGCCTTCACCGCGCGCAACGTCAACAGTGGCGCGACCAGCCTGGCCTACACCGCCCGCGATCTGGAGCAGGACACCCTCGCCGTCGATGCCAACTACAGCCAGCCGTTCGAGCTGCTCGGGCAGGTCAGCGAGTTCGTCATCGGCAGCGATTTCAAACGCTACGAGACCGAGTACGCGGACGCCCGCGGCAATCTCGGCGCCATCGACGTCGCCAGCTACCAGCCGGGCGACACCAGCAAGCCGAACGTCACCTTCGGCACACCGACCGAAACCGACGAGCGCGAAGCCGGCCTCTACGCCAAGCTGACCTTCCGCCCGATCCAGCGCCTGGCGCTGATCGGTGGTGCGCGGGTCAGCAGCTTCGAAGGCGAGAACAGCAGCGCCACGCAGGATGTGCGCGAGTCCGGCTATGTCACGCCCTACGGCGGCCTGGTGTTCGATCTGGATGACCAGCACTCCCTCTACGCCAGCTACTCGCAGGTCTTCAAGCCGCAGAGCGAGGCCGGTGCCGACGGCCGCATCATCGACCCGCGCGAAGGCGAGCAGTACGAGGTCGGCATCAAGGGCAGCTATTTCGGCGGCGACCTGAACGCGCGCATCACCGCCTTCCAGCTCACCGACGAGAACCGCGCGGCCGGCGCCATCGATGACAGCGGCGCGCCGATCAGCGGCGTCTACGAGGCCACCGGCAAGACCCGCATCCGAGGTGGCGAACTGGAAATCAGCGGCAACCTGACCTCCGACTGGGAAGTGCTGGCCGGCTACACCTACATGAAAACCGAGAACCTGGCCGGTGACGACAACGCGCTCTTCGCGCTGATGCCCCAGCACCAGGCCTCGCTGTGGACCAAGTACACCCTGCCCGGCGGTGCCCTGCGCGGCCTGGGGATCGGTGGTGGCGTGACCGCGATGAGCGACTACTACATCGAACGCGCCGGCAGCCCGCGCCTCAGCGCACCGGGATATGCAGTGGTGGATGCCAAGCTGTCCTACCCGATCACCGACAAGCTGACCGGCACATTCGACGTGAACAACCTGCTCGACCGCAAATACGTTTCGCGGGTTGGCAGCGTCGGCACCTTCAACTTCTACGGCCCGTCGCGCAGTTTCACGGTGGGCGCCCGCTACGAGTTCTGATCCACCTGGCCGCCTGCGCCCGTAGGCGTCGGCGGCTGACTTCCGGAGATCACCATGCCCCAGTTTCACGCCCAGGTGGCGACACCCCGCGCGTCACGCAACATGATGCGGCTGTGCAAACACTTCGCGCACAAGGCCGAAGTCCAGCTGGATGAACGTCAGGCACAGGTCGAATTCGCCTTCGGCCAGTGCCGGATGCTCGCCGATGACGAGCGACTGCTGATCGACTGCCAGGCCGAGGCCGGCGAGGCGGAAAAGCGCCTGCGCTTCGTCATCGACGACCACCTCCACCGCTTTTCCGGCGAGGAAGCACTGAAGGTGAACTGGCTGGACGGGCCGCTACCGCCAAGCCGCAGGCAGGTCGAGCCATGAAAGGCGCCCTGCTCGCCGTGCTCGCCAGTCTGGGACTTGCCGCCGTACAGGCACACGCCGGGGAAGAAGCCGGCTGGCAGCCAGTTCAGCTACCGCACAGCAGCCAGCGTGACCTGCATTCGCAACGCACTGGCAAGGACTACCGCATCTTCGTCTCTGCGCCGCGACACGCGCCCCCGCCGGATGGCTATCCGGTGCTCTATGTGCTGGATGGCAACGCCCTGTTTCCGGGGCTGGCGATCCAGGCCCAGGCGCTGGAGGATCGGCCCGACCCTAATCTTCGCGATTCGGTACTGGTGGTTGGCATCGGCTACCCCGGCGAGGCCCTGTACGACTTCAAGGCGCGTGCCGAGGATTACACGCCCAAAGCCGAGGATCGCCAGCGCCTGCCGGGCCGCGAACCGCCGCTATCGGGCGGTGCCGATGACTTTCTGGCCTTTATCGAGGACGAACTCAAACCGCTAATCGCCCAGCGCTACCCGGTCGACGCCCGACGGCAGACCCTGTTCGGCCATTCCTACGGCGGCCTGTTCACCCTCTACACTCTGCTCACCAAGCCGCAGGCATTTCAGGGCTATGTGGCCGCCAGTCCGTCGATCTGGTGGTACAAGGGCTATGTCGAACGCACGCTCGAAGCGTTCGAACGGCGTCTCGCAGGCCAGCCCGTCGATGCGCGCCTGCTGGTCACCGCTGGCGGTGCCGAACAGCCGGCGGCGGATGCCGCCATGGACGACCCGCGCCAGCGCCATATGGCCGAGCGGCGCATGGTCGGCAATGCCCGGGATCTGGTCGACCGTCTCCAGCGGCTGTCCAGCCACGGCCTGCACAGCGAATTCCAGCTGTTTCCGGGAGCCAACCACGGCACCAACGCCGCACACAGCTCGGTCGTGGCACTGGCGTTGGCGGCCGCGATCGGGCGCCAGCCATCCCGCGATCAGGACGACTGAGGATGACGAAAGCGACGAGAACCGACCGGTCAGCCGGCCAGGGCAAGTGCAGGCAAATGCCCGGTGCTAGAGTCGGCGCTGCCTTTTCCATCACTGGAGACACCATGCGTCCTCTTTTCAATGCCCTGCTGCTGGCCCTGCCACTCTCGCTCTCTTCACTGGCTTTTGCCGCCGAATCGCCTGCCGGCCGCTGGCAGACCATCGACGACGAAACCGGCAAGCCCAAGTCCATCGTCGAAATCCAGCAGGCCGCTGACGGCACGCTGAGCGGCGAGGTCGCCGAAATCCTGAAATCGGATCACGGACCGAACCCGGTCTGCAGCGAATGCGACGGCGAGCGCAAGGATCAGCCCATCACCGGCATGACCATTCTCTGGGACCTCAAGCCGGACGGCGAACAGGCCTGGAGCGACGGCACCATCCTCGACCCGGCCAAGGGCAAAACCTACCGCGCAAAGGCCAGGCTGGTCGAAGGCGGCGACAAGCTGGAGGTCCGCGGCTACATCGGCATCGAGGCGCTGGGCCGTACGCAGACCTGGATTCGCCAGTAACCTCGCTCGGCATCCGAGAGCCGGACCGCCGCCCGGCTCCCGGACTGCACGGTGGCGCCAGGCCAGGGTCGAACCCTGCATGCACTCACTTGCCCTGCGCCTCCTGCACCCATCGAGCCCCCGCCCTCGCCGCGCACTCTGCCTGGCGATGCTGTTTCTTCTCTGCCCCCTGGCAGTCGCCGATACCCGGCTGACCGCCGTACTCGAGCAGGCCGAGCGCCTGGAGCAGCTGCACACCCTGATCATCGCCCAGCGTGGCGAGATCCTTGCCGAGCGCGGTTACCGCGGGCATCGCACGACCACGCCGAGCAACATCAAATCCGCGTCCAAATCGGTGATTTCCGCACTGGTCGGCATCGCTATCGACAAGGGCGTCATCGAGAGCGTCGAACAACCCATCGCCGGTCTGCTGAAAAGCGACCTGCCGAGCAAGCCCGATCCACGTCTGCAGCAGGTGACGGTTGGCAATCTGCTGAGCATGCAGGCCGGGCTCGGATCGACCTCCGGGCGCAACTATGGCGCCTGGGTGGCGAGTCGCAACTGGGTTCGTGCGGCACTGGCACGACCGTTCGAGGCCGACCCCGGCACGGCGATGATCTATTCGACGGGCTCCAGCCATCTGCTCTCGGCAATCCTTACGCGCCGCACCGGCAAATCCACATTGCAGCTGGCGCGACAGTGGCTGGCGCCACTCGACGGCTTCGCCATCAGCGCCTGGACGCGCGACCCGCAGGGCATCTACCTGGGCGGCAACGAGATGGCGATGACGCCACGCTCGCTGCTGGCCTTCGGCGAGCTCTACCGCCGCGGTGGGCTCAGCGCATCCGGCGAGCGATTGCTGTCGCAGGACTGGATAGAAGCGTCCTGGACACCCCGCACCCGCTCGCGCTACACCGGGCACGGCTACGGCTATGGCTGGTTCATCACCGAGCTGGGCGGAGAGGCGGTGCGCTATGGCTGGGGTTATGGCGGACAGATGGTCTACGTGGTGCCGGGCCTCGAGATGACGGTGGTGATGACCTCCAACACCCAGCAGCCCTCCAGCGGTGCCATGGGGCATCGCGACGCGCTGCACCGGCTGCTTGGCGAGATCATCGGCGCGCTGCACGGGCCGTCCTCTGCAGCGGGCACGCGTCCCTAGCCCTGCACCAGCCGCAGCAACGCGGCGCGGTCCAGGCAGCGATAGCGAAACGAGGGCCGGCCGATTTGCCCGTAGTGAAAGGACTCCTCCAATAGCTGCATGTCGTTCAGGTGCTTGAGGTATTTGCGCACCGAGACGCGCGACATGCCGGTGGCGGGCAGCAGGGTTTCGCTGGTGAAGCTGTCCTCGTCCAGCGCCAGGATCGCCTGCGCCACCTGCGCCAGCGATGCAGGTGTCAGCCCCTTGGGCAGGTCGCCGGGGCGGCGCAGGTCGGTGGCGGGCGCTTGGCTGAACAGGCGGTCGATATCGCCCTGACCGAGCTGATCCGGCAGGCGGGACAGCGCCTCGCGGGCACGGCGGCAGGCCTCGACCGCATCGCGGAAGCGCTCGAAACTGAACGGCTTGACCAGGTAATCCCGCGCGCCGAGGCGTTGCGCCGCGCGCACGGTCTCGATCTCCGAAGCGGCGGTGATCAGCACGGCATCGGTGTTGCGGTCCTGCGCGCGCAGATGGCGCAGCACCTCCAGCCCGGAGCGATTGCGCAGGTAGACGTCGAGCAGCAGCAGGTCCACCGCCTCGCGCTCCAGCAATACGAGCGCGGCCGGCACGCTCTCGCACTGGCCGACCAGCTCGACGCCCTCGAGCCGGGCCAGGTAATCGACGTTCAGGCGCATGACCATCGGGTCGTCCTCGACGATCAGCACGCGCATGACTGCTTTCATGATTCGACGTCTCCCGCGGCGCTCCGATAGGGCAATTCAACCTCGAACAGGCTGCCACGACCGGCCTCGGAATACACCGCCAGGCTACCGCCCCAGGCCTCGACCTGCTCCTGCACCGCGGCCAGGCCGATGCCACGTCGCTCGCCCTTGGTGGATACGCCGCGCTGGAAGATCTGCTCGCGCACTGCGGCTTCGATTCCGCCACCGCTGTCCTGCACGTGCAGCGAGAGCAGCGCTTCGTCGTAGTCCAGCGTCAGGTTGACCCGTCGCTCGTCCTCTTCGGCCACCGCTTCGAAGGCGTTTTCCAGCAGGTTGCCGAGGATGGTCACCAGGCCATGGATCTGCTCGGGCGCGGCGGCAGGCACCGGGTGCTCGACATCCACCTGAAAGAGGATGCCGCGCTCGCGGGCCTCGCTCTGCTTGCCGAGCAGAAAGCCCGCCAGCACCGGCTCACCGATCCCCTCGACCAGGGACGTCGCCGGCGCCAGCTGGTGATCGGCGAGGTCGCGCAGATAGGCGCGCAGGGCATCCAGATCACCCATCTGTGCCAGCCCGAGCAGCACGTGCAGCTTGTTCTTGAATTCGTGGGTCGCCGCCCGCAGCGCTTCGGCATAGCGGCTGACACCGGTCAGCTGCTCGGCCAGCGCGTTGACTTCGCTCTTGTCGCGGAAGGTCGCGATGGCACCGATCACCCGGCCCTGATGACGGATCGGCGCACGATTGGCGAGGATCGCCCGACCGTTGAGGCTGAATTCACGGTCCCGCTGCTCGGTTGCGCTGGCCAGCACCTCGGGCAGGCCACTGTTGGGCAGGTACTCGGCGATCGGCTGGCCCAACGGTGGTTTGCCGAGGCCCGTGCTGGCCAGCAGGCGCTCGGCGGCGGGATTGACCAGGGTAATGCGCGCCTGGTCGTCGACCGCCAGCACCCCTTCGCGCACCGAGGCCAGCATCGCCTGACGCTCCTCCACCAGCCAAGTGATCTCGTAGGGTTCCAGCCCCAGCAGCACGCGCTTGATATAGCGTGCCAGCAGGTGCGCACCGAGGGCGGTGACCAGCATCAGCGCCAGTACACCGAGCACCACGCCGCGCTGATGAGCCTTGAGCAGTTCGCCGAGCGAAGCCAGGGTGACCCCCACCGAGACGGCACCGAGCACCGCTCCCTCGTCGTTCAGCACCGGCGCAAAGCCGCGAATACTGCGCCCCAGGCTGCCATCGGCACGCGAGGCATAGGTCTCGCCGGCCAGCGCCGGACCTTCGTCGTCACCACGAAAGGCCTGGCCGACGCGGGCCGGCTCCGGGTGCGTCAGGCGCAGGGCGCGCGGGTTCATCACCACGATGAAGTCCACGCCCAGGCGCTGGCGCAGGCCATCGATGTCCCGTTGCAGCGGATTACCGGGACTGAAGTCGACATCCGGGCTGGCCAGCGCTCGCTGCACGTCGGCGCGTGCGGCCACGCTCTGCGCCAGGTTGGTCACCCGCGAAGCCTGCCCCTCTTCGAGGGTGTCCTGCAGCTGCACGTTGAACAGCCAGAGGGCGAGCGCCAGCGCCAGCACCACCATGACGGCGACCAGCAGCGAGATCAGCGTATTCAGGCGCAAGCGCACAGCCATCACTCCAGTGCATGAGCGGACGCTCGACGCGTCGCGCTAGAGGGCCGGATCGAGCCAGCCCTGTGCTCCAGGGTCAAGCTCGGCTCCACTTTTTTTAGTTTCGTAATGGTTTTTTAACTTCGCCAAACATTGGCCGCGAAGCATCTCTGCTTAAGGTAGCCCCGGCGTGGTTGTCCGACCGCGCATTCGCAAACATCACCCGTACGTGCGCCGCCTGGCCGCCACGTTCGAAGGAGTACAACAATGAATCGGACCACGCTGAGCGCTGCCGTGCCTGAAGGCAGCCCGAACATTCCCCTGCTGTCCCAACGCATCTTCAACCTGCCGTTGCCTCTGTTCGCCATCGCCTTGCTCGTCATGGCCGCCGCCATCGCTACCGACACGCTGCCCAGCGGCATGATCGGCGCGCTGCTGGTGATGATGCTGCTCGGCGAGCTGCTTGGCTTCGCCGGTGACCGACTACCGATCATCAAGACCTACCTCGGCGGCGGCGCGATCCTGGCGCTGTTCGGCGCCGCGGCGATGGTCTATTTCGGCTGGCTGCCGGCAGCCGTGGCCGATGACGTCGCCAGCTTCATGAAGGGCGGCGGCTTTCTCGACTTCTATATCGCCGCGCTGATCACTGGCAGCATCCTCGGCATGGACGCCAAGGTGCTGGTCAAGGTCGGCTCGCGCTACGCGTTGCCGCTGCTCTGCTCGGTGCTGTTCGCCGCGCTGTTCGCCATGGCCGTGGGCGCGCTGCTGGGTTTCTCGCCGCAGGATGCGGTGGTGGTCATCGCCATGCCCATCATGGGCGGCGGCATGGGCGCCGGCGCGGTACCGATGAGCCAGATCTACGAGCAGCTGCTCGGCCAGCCGGCCAGCTACTACATCTCGATCCTGGTGCCGGCCCTGGCGCTGGACAACGTCTTCGCGATCATCATCGCCGGGCTGCTCAATGGCCTCGGCAACCGCTATCCATCGCTGACCGGCAACGGCCAGATGATGCCCGGCGTGGACGTCAACGAGAAGGAAGGGGCTATCACCCTGCCGGCGCTGGGCGTCGGTCTGGTCGCGGCGCTGAGCTTCTTCGTCGCTGGGCAGATTCTCGGCGAGTTCGTGCCGCTGCATCCCTACGCCCTGATGATCGTGCTGGTGGCGCTGCTCAAGGTGACCAATCTGGTGCCCGAGTCGATCAACGACGCCGCCTCCCAGTGGTTCCGCTTCGTCGCGCGCAACTGGACCTTCGCCCTGCTGTTCGGCATCGGCGTGGCCTTCACCGACCTCGGTCAGGTGATCGACGCCATCTCGCTGACCTATGTGCTGATCGTTTTCGCCGTGGTCGCCGGTGCGGCATTCGGCGCGGGCCTGGTAGGCAAACTGGTGGGCTTCTACCCGATCGAATCGGCGATCACCGCCGGGCTGTGCATGGCCAACATGGGCGGCACCGGTGATGTCGCGGTATTGTCCGCCGCGCGTCGCATGTCGCTGATGCCCTTCGCACAGATATCCTCGCGCCTGGGCGGCGCGCTGATCCTGCTGATCTCCAGCGTGGTGGTGCCGCTGTTCTTTACCTGAGCGACGGTGATCCTGGAATGAAAAAGCCCCGGCCTTGCGGTCGGGGCTTTTTTTGTTCGGCGAACGGGCTGCGTCAACCGCGGAAGTAGTTGACCCGCCGATTCAGCTCCTCGGCCAGCATGGTCAGGTCCTGGCTGGAGGACGCCACCTGATTCGATGCAGCGGAACTGGCGACAGTCGAGTCGTGGATGCGCGTGACGCTCTGGTTGACCTCTTCCGCCACCGCGCTCTGCTCCTCGGAAGCCGTCGCGATCTGCGCGTTCATCTCGTTGATCGAGCCCACTTCCTGACGAATCTTGGTCAGCGCATTTTCCGCCTGCAGCGTCTGCTCGACGGTCTGCTGAGCCAGCAGCTTGCTCGACTGCATTACCTCCACCGCCCTGCCAGCGCCGGCCTGCAGCGAGGCGATCATCTCGCTGATCTCGCTGGACGACAGCTGCGTGCGATTGGCCAGCGAGCGCACCTCGTCGGCTACCACCGCGAAACCACGGCCATGCTCGCCGGCACGGGCCGCCTCGATGGCGGCGTTGAGCGCGAGCAGGTTGGTCTGCTCGGCGATAGCGGTGATGACCTGCAGGATCTTCTCGATGTCGCCGCTTTGCGCCGAGACCTGGTTGACGGTTTCGGTCGCGCTCTCCAGCACCTTGGCCAGGTTATGGATGGAGATGGCCGTCTCGCCGACGATCCGCGTACCGGTCTCGACCTGCTCGTCGGCGCTCTTCGCCGCAGCCGCGGCACGGGCGGCGAAGCTCGCCACCTCGTTCACCGTCGTGGCCATCTGGTTGATCGCCGTGGCGACCTGCTCAGCCTCGGCCGACTGGTGCTGGATCTGCTGATTGCTGTTCGCCGATGAGGTACGCAATTCACCCGAGGCGACGCCGACGCCATCGGCGGCCGCGCGCACCTCGGCGATGATCGAGGTCAGCCGGCTGGCCATCTTCGCCGTCGCACCCATGACGCTGTCTGGGTATGGCGTGACGATCAGCTGACCCAGATCGCCATTGGCCAGGTTGCCGATCACGCGCGCCACCTCGTCGGGCTCGGCACCGAGGGTCGAACGCAGCTTGCGAATGATCACCACGGCGATGGCCACACCCAGCAGAACCGCCACACCGGTCACCGCGACGATGAGCGCGAGGAAGCCGCTGGCGGTTTCGCGGACCACGGTCACGTCCTGATTGATGCTCGCTTCCTGGTGATCGATGAACGCATTGATCAGCCGCAGCCACTCGCTATAGGCCCCGGCGACGTTTTCCAGGAGGAATTCGTAGGCGCGCCCCGAGCCCTCGCTGAAGCGCAGTTCGACCACCTGCTGGGTCAGCGCGTTGGTCTTCGCCTCGATGGTCTCGATCTGCAGCATCAGCTGCTTTTCCACGGCATCGGCGGAGGGCTGCGCAAGCATCGCCTTCATCGGCTGCGCCGAATCGGTGTACAGCTGCGCCAGCCGCTCGATCTCCGCCACCTGCTCACGGGCGAACGCCGGATCGGCCGCACTGACGGCGTCCCGCACGGCAATCGCACGATCGTGCACGCTGCCGCGGAAGTTGATCGCATAGCGTTGCTTCAGGCCGGCCTGCGAGCTGATCTGGCTCATGCTGCGGTCGATGACGTCGACTTTGAGCGCACTGACCACGGCAACCGCCACCATAAGCGCCAGGATCACCAGAAACCCCAGGCCCAGGCGCATGGATACCGACATCTGCTTGTTCATCGAACACTCCTCTAGCCAGACTGCGAGGCAGCCATTCAGTCAGTCGTTGATGCTCCGAGCGATACTCAGAGCGGGGCAAAACTTGTACAACATAATGTCACCATGACATTACTTGTACAAGTTTTATCGACGAACTGCCGGCCGAAAGCGGCGGAATAAGAGCGCTCCAGTGTTCGCAGTGAAATATCGCAGGCTCAAATACACTGCTTGCAGAGGTCTTGTACAATTTTTCTGAAATCGCCCACCGGCCAGTGTGACAACTGTCCCGATCACCACACCGGAGCACCGGGCCCGGCAATCGCCAGACAGCAAAAAGGCGCCCGAAGGCGCCTTTCTGTGGTCTCGCAACGGTGTCAGACCTTGCTACGCTCGAAGCGCTTGCGGTCGTTCTCGTTGAGGTACTTCTTGCGCAGGCGGATCGACTTCGGCGTCACTTCAACCAGCCTCGTCGTCAGCAATGAGCATCCATGTTGTCGTGATCCATGCCGGCGATGCCGTTCGGAGGCTGGCGTAGACGATCGGGAAGTCGAGGCTCGTCGGTGGCGACGAGGTTGTCGAACAGGTCGAAGATCTGGCATATGGCCCAGTCAGGTCGCGCGCCCAGACGGTAGATTTTGTTCACCACGACGATCGAACCAAGCCGGGCTTGAAAGCCTTCTGGGTCACGAAACGGGCCTGAATGATCGCAATATTCGCCACACGTCGCCGACGCGTTAAGCCCATCGCCCCGCCCGACAAACAACGGAACCCGCGAACACGACATGAACTGTCGTGCGGCTGCGCCATGCTTGATTCCGGCTCCCGCCGTCAGAGATGACGGCTACGCGCCAGCTGTCACTTGCCAATACCCGCTCGGCTCGCAACCAGCCATAAACCCAGCAGAGGAATCCAGCATGAAAAACATTCATGCCATGATCGGTCTCGTTGTAGTTCTCCGCAAAGCCTATGCGTTTCATGACGAATTTCGTCAGCTCAAGGAGAAGGACAAGTGGTCCGCCAGATGAAGCCAGCGGAATGCGGAAACCATCGGCTGAAACGAATCATGGCGAGTAGCCATCAAGCAGGATAAGCTGGCTATATTCGTGGCGTCACGTATCTGGCAGTTACAGGAAATATGTAAGGTAGTAACCCATGTCCGAAGCGGAGGATACGCTACTCAGGTTGTTCACTTTGTTGCGCCTGATTCCCGAATACCCAAGATATGTTTCCTCTCCCACGCTGCTGGAAAAACTGCACGAGCGTGGATTCTCGGTGGATCTGCGCACCGTCCAGCGGGACCTGAATCGACTCTCCATCCCCTTCTCGCTGATCAGTGATGAAAGTAGTGGCCGTTATCGCTGGAGTCACACCAAGGACACCCCGCTCGACCTCAGAGACATGGAGCCGTCGACGGCACTCGCGCTCGTCCTGGCCGAAAGTCATCTGAAGAGCTTGCTGCCGCAGTCGGTCATCAATCTGTTGGGTCCGCAGTTCAACAAGGCACGCAATTACTTGGAAGACCTCGGCCAGAACGATCTCGCACACTGGGCGCGCCGTGTGCGTGCCCATCCCAACGACAAGGCCCTGCTGCCCGCCCAGGTGCATGCCGCTGTCTGGCGAGAAGTGTCGACCGCCCTGCTGGAGCGCCGGCGGCTCAGGGTCTCCTACCTCAGCCGGAGCAAGGCCGAGCGCAAGGAGCTGCTGCTGCACCCCGCTGGCCTGGTTTCCCGTCACTCCATCAGCTACCTGATAGGCACCGTCGACGGCTATGGCGACCTTAGCCAGTTCGCGATGCATCGCATTCAGCAGGCTGAATGCCTGGAGGTCGCCGCCGATTGCAGCGAGCCCCTCGTTGTCGACCATTACATCCGAAACGGCCTCAATGCCTCGCCCCTGATAGACGATGTGGAACTGGTAGCGGACGTGTCACCACAGATCGCCTGGCTCCTCAAGGAAACCCTGCTGAGCACCGACCAGAGCCTGGAACCACTTGCCGAGGGCGACTGGCAGCGCCTGCGCGCTCGGGTCCCGCAGGATCAGGAAACGCTCTGGTGGATCTTCGGGCTGAACGACAACATCCAGGTTCACGAACCGACGGTATGGCAAACACAGATCCGCTCCAAACTGGAACTGATGCGTCGTCGCTACGAAGCGACGGCGCCGACCCTCAAGGCAACACCATGAACGAGCTCTGGCAACACCTGGAAGCCTGGCTGGCCACATATGACCCGGCTCGCCAGGCAGACCTCAACCCTCCGGCTGACGACACCGCCATAGCGGCTCTGGAACAGCTGCTGGGCAAGCCCTTGCCCGCTGACTTCACCGCCTGCCTGAAAGTCCATGATGGCCAGCGTGGGCAGGCCGGCTGGCTGTTCGACGACTACGAATTCCTCTCGAGCCGGCAGATCACGCTGAGCTGGTCCGCCTGGACGGCCCTGCTGGAAGGTGGTGACTTCGCCGCGCGTACCCCCGAATCCGATACCGGCATCAGAGCGTCCTGGTGGGACAAGGCATGGCTGCCCTTCGCCTCCGACGGCGGCGGCGATTATCTGTGCCTGGACCTCGCTCCGGCCGATCAGGGCCATTACGGGCAGGTGATCGAGGTACTTCACGACATGCCCCAGCGCACGCTACTCGCACCCTCCTTCGCCGACTGGTTCGGTAATTTCATCATGCGCAAGACCGCCTGAGATAACTCCCATGGAACCTACGCTCACCACGATGACGCGCGAGCAGCGCCTGCAGAAGCTGTTCGACGACTGCCAGCAGCAGGTACTTTCCCAAGTCATCGGCACGTTCGGCCTGTCCACCGCCATGTTCAAGGACGTCGACCGCAACGGCGGGAACGTCACCACGCTTCATAACTTCGCGCGCGAAGACGACGACTACGTCGCTACCGACTCCGACAAGAAACTCCACGAACACTCGCGCAAGAAGTACGACAAGCAGGTACGCGCGGAGTACGAGATCAAGACGCAGGAAAACGCCGATACGGCAGGGGGGGAAAACC
>NZ_AOFQ01000016.1 GCF_000495915.1 Stutzerimonas chloritidismutans AW-1 | reverse complement strand
CCCCCGCCGAGAGCGTCCAGGGGCGCTTGCCGAGCAGCTCGAGATCGCCCTGATCTGGCTTGAGCGACGTGGCTAGCAGACGCAGCAGCGTGGTCTTGCCGGCCCCGGACGGGCCAATGATGGCGACCCGTTCACCCTGCGCGACCTGCAGGTCGAGCCGCCGCAGTGCGATCTGGCCGCCGGCGTGGGTGTGGCCCACGCCGGCCAGCTTCAGCGCCGGTTGTGCAGCGAGGCCTGGCGCCGGCGGTGTTTGCAATGTGCTCATGGCTGGCGCTTACGCGGCATCACTTGAGCAGGCCGGCGGCGCGCGCAGCTTCTTCGATGCCTACGTAGTTCTCCGGCTTGGTCTCGATAAAGCGACTGGCGGCCTGCAGATCGAGAATCGCCTTGTGCTCCGGGTTGGCCGGATCGAGGGCGAGGAAGGCAGCCTTGATCTTCTCGACCAGCGCCGGCTCGAGGTTGCCGCGCACGGTCCAGTTGTAGTCGTAATAAGGCGGAGTGGTAGAGATCACCCGGACCTTGTCGGTGTCGACCTTGCCGGCCGCGACCAGCTTGTCCCACACCGAGGCGTTGAGCACCCCGGCGTCGGCCTTGCCGGCCTCGACCCAGGCGGCGGTTGCATCGTGGGCGCCGGAGTAGGCGATGCGCTTGAAGAACTGCTCCGGCTGGATGCCGTCCTTGAGCATGAAGTAGCGCGGCATCAGGCTACCCGAGGTCGACGACACGGAGCCGAAGGCGAAGGTCTTGCCCTTGAGGTCGGCCAGTGACTTCACCTCGGGATCGGCGGTGATGAACTTGCTGGTGAACTGCTCGTCCTGCTCGCGCTGCACCAGCGGGATCGCATCGCCGGTCTTCAGACGAGTCTGGACGAAGGTGAAGCCGCCCAGCCAGGCGAGATCGAGGCGGTCGGAGGCCAGGGATTCGACGACAGCCGCATAGTCCGATACCGGGGTGAACTTCACTGGCATGCCCAGCTGCTGTTCCAGGTATTCGCCCAGCGGCTTGAACTTGCGAATCAGCTCGGTCGGGGCTTCGTCGGGGATAGCGGAAACCCGCAGGGTTTCAGCGGCGTGGGTAGTAGCAATAGACAGGGACAGGGCAAGGCCGGCGACGGCTGCCAGGGAGCGCTTCAGCATTGAGGGTTCTCCGGTTCAATAGCGGAAAAAGCGCGCGGATTATAGAGCGTGGTAGGCGTGTGGCGCCAAGGGAAAGCTGAATAGGGACGCTTGGAGCGCTTCTGGCGCATTTCCATTGCAGAAATATCGTGTAACACGACGAACTTTTTTCAGGCCCCAAACCTAAGTGATCTGTAGTGGCCGAATATGTGCAATGTGCCACCCCCGCAGGCAAAGGAAGCGAATGTGAAGTGCGATAAGAAGCGTCGGTCCACCATGGTCTGGGCAGATGGTCACTCGTTCAGAGAGGTAGCGCGAATTCAGGCGCAACCTGTTGGCAGCGCGGAAATACGCAGCGTGCCTTTGACCGAGAAGATGTTCACCGAGGCGCGTATCGCAGCTGTCCTGCTCGGCCCACTGCTGATCGACCTGCCTCAGGGCTGATAGGGCGACCTCGCTCTGGCCAGCGCCGCGGCAGCGCGAGGGATCGCAAGCCGCGGCAAGGCGTACAACGTATCAACAGGTGCGCTCAGGCGCCGGTGAACAGTACCAGCAGCACCACACCGAGGATCAAGCGGTAGATCACGAACGGCAGCATGCCGACGCGCTCCAGCAACTTCAGGAAGATGTGGATGCACAGGTAGGCACTCACCGCCGACAGCACCACACCCAGCCCCATCGCCGTCCAGTCAACCGCTACCCCGCCTTCCACCAGGTCGAGTGTGCTCAGCCCGCTGGCAAGCACGATCACCGGGATCGACAGCAGAAAGGAAAAGCGTGCTGCGCCGGAGCGCGATAGGCCCAGCAACAGCCCGGCGGTCATCGTCACGCCCGAGCGCGAGGTGCCGGGAATCAGCGCCAGCGCCTGGGCGCAACCGATCAGCAAGATGTCCTTCCAGTTCAGGCTGTGCTCGTCGCGCGGTTGCGGGATTCGCCGGCTGACCACGTCCGACCACCACAGCAGCAGACCGAAGCCGATGGTCGCCCAGGCGATCACCAGCGGCGAACGCAGCTGGACTTCGATGAAGTCCTTGAACAGCAGCCCGGCGATGCCGACCGGAATCGTTCCAAGGATCACCGCCCAGGCCAGCCGGCTGTCACCGACACGCTCGCGGCGGGCTAGCGATGCGAACCAGTCGCGGGTCATGCCGAAGACTTCCAGGCGGAAGTACCAGACCACTGCGGCCAGGGTGCCGAGGTGCACCGCCACGTCGAATGCCAGTCCCTGGTCGTCCCAACCCACCAGGTGCGGGAAGAGGATCAGATGAGCCGAGCTCGATACCGGCAAGAACTCGGTTAGTCCCTGCACGATGGCCAGGACGATGATCTGAATTAAATCCATTGCTTGTTTCCTGCGATGTCTTCTGATGCACGCGCGTTGCCATGGGCAGGCGTGCGTTGAGCGGATGGGGCTGCGCGAGGCGATGCCCCGGGGCCTCCTTCAGAGGCGCTCGACGGCGGATCGTTCCGGTTGGTCGGGCAATTTGCTGGATCGGTCACAGTGGCATTGTGGCAGCAGGAGGGGAGCATTGAGCAGTTGAGGGGTGAGGGAGGTACATCGTTTGGCCGTTCCTGGCGGTGCGGCGCTAGAATCACGACCTCGTTCGTCAAGGAGCCGCCTCATGTCCGACCTGCCAACCCTCGCTTTTGCCGGTATCGGCCTGATGGGCCTGCCGATGTGTCGACGTCTGCTGGCGGCGGGGTATCGTCTGGCGGTGTGGAATCGCTCGCCCGAGAAGTGCCAGCCGCTGGTAGAGCTGGGGGCCAGGGCGGTGGCGACGCCCGCCGAGCTCTGTGCCGAGGCCGACATTGTGCTGTTGTGTCTGGCTGACACCGCCGCTGTGCGCGAGGTGCTTTTCGGCAAGGGCGGCATCGCCGAAGGTGGCAAGGCCGGCAAGCTGCTGGTCGATCACTCGAGCCTGGAGCCGACGGCAACCCGCGACATGGCCGCCGAGCTGGAATTTCGCAGTGGCATGCGCTGGGTCGATGCCCCGGTCTCTGGTGGAACGCCGGGCGCGGAAGCCGGCAGCCTGGTGATCATGGCCGGCGGACGCGACGAGGATGTCGAGCGGGTACGGCCGGTGCTGATGAACCTGGGCCAGCGCCTTACCCATATGGGTGGGGTCGGCGCCGGCCAGGTGACCAAGGTCTGCAATCAGATGATCGTCGCCTGCAATGCGCTGGTGATCGCCGAGGTCGTGGCCTTGGCCGAACGTGCCGGAGTCGACGCCAGCCTGCTGGCACCGGCGCTGGCCGGCGGCTTCGCCGATTCCAAGCCATTGCAGATCCTCGCCCCGCAGATGGCAGCGAGCGAGTTCGAACCGGTGAAGTGGCATGTACGGACCTTGCTCAAAGATCTGGATACGGCTGTCAAACTGTCCCGTGAGCAGGGATCGGCGACGCCCTTGAGCGGCCTGGCCGCGCAGCTGATGCGCCTGCACGGCAGCCAGGGCAATCTTGAGCGTGACCCCGCCACGCTGGTGCAGATGTACCGGGAGGGCGACCAATGAAGATCGCCGCCAATCTATCGCTGCTGTTCACCGAGCTGCCGCTTACCGAACGCATCCTCGCCGCCCGCACCGCCGGTTTCGATGGCGTGGAGATCCAGTTTCCTTACGAAGTGCCGGCCATTCGCCTGAAAGAGCAACTCGAGCGCGCCGGCATGCCGCTGGTGCTGATCAATCTGCCCGCCGGCGATCTGTTGCAGGGCGGACCAGGCCTGGCGGCGGTGCCGGACCGGCAGGAGGCCTTCGACGCGGCTCTGCAGGAGGCGCTGACCTATGCGCTGATGGTTCGACCGGCCAGTGTCAACGTGCTGCCGGGCCGCCTCGCCGAGGGCGTGGACCGCGAGCTGGCGCTGGAGACGCTCGAGCACAACCTGTGGAAGACCGCCGACGCCTTCGACATGCTCGGCATCCGCGTGCTCTGCGAAGCGATCAACCCGCTCGACATGCCAGGCTTTCTGATCAACAGCGCGGCGGATCTGGAGGCTCTGCTGCAGCGCGTCGATCACCCCAACTGCCTGGCGCAACTGGATTTCTACCATATGGCACGCCAGCAGCTGGACCTGCCCAGCTGCATTACCCGGCTGGGCGAGCGCATCGGTCATGTGCAGTTCGCCGACTGCCCGGGCCGCGGCGCGCCCGGTAGTGGTGAGCTGGACTTCGGCGCAGCGCTGCAGGCCTTGCAGGCCAGCGGCTACCAGGGCTGGCTGAGCGCCGAATACAAACCGGGGGAGCAGGGCACCGAAGCTGGCCTGGGCTGGCTGGCCGAGTGGCGCGGGCGCTGAGCCATCGCGGGGCATAAGCGAAGGTGATGTTCGGAGACAGGATCAGGCACAGACTCTAGAGTCATGGTCGAGTCCCGGCTGGTCTGTGGCCGGAATATAAGAACAATCGAGACCGACGTCATGCAGCCTTCCACCCAAGCATCCAACGCCTGGCGCGTGCTGTTTCTGCTCTTTCTGGCGAACCTGTTCAACTTCTTCGATCGCACCATACCGGCGATCATCGCCGAGCCGATCCGCCTGGAGTGGAGCCTCAACGATTTCCAGCTCGGCCTGATCGGCACCGCCTTCACCATCGTCTACGCCATTGCCGGGCTGCCCCTGGGGCGCATGGCAGACCTCGGTTCGCGGCGCAAGATCATGGGCTGGGGGCTCACCGCGTGGAGCGGCCTGACCGCGATTAACGGCCTGGCCTGGAACTTCTGGAGCTTCCTGCTGGTGCGCATGGGCATCGGCATCGGCGAGGCCAGTTACGCGCCCGCCGCCAACTCGCTGATCGGCGACCTGTTTCCGGCGCACAAGCGCTCCCGGGCCATGGGCATCTTCATGCTCGGCCTGCCGTTGGGCCTGTTGCTGGCGTTCTTCACCATCGGTTCCATGGTCGAAGCGTTCGGCAGCTGGCGTGCGCCCTTCTTCATCGCCGCGGTGCCCGGCCTGGTGCTGGCGCTGTTCATCTTTCTGATCAAGGAGCCCAAGCGCGGCGCCGCCGAGACCGTCAAGGTTTCCCAGGAGCCGGTGCAGCAGCCGATCCGCAAGGTGTTGTCGATTCGCACCTTCTGGTGGCTGGTGCTGGCCGGCCTGGCATTCAACTTCGCCACCTATGCCTGCAACGCCTTCATGGTGCCGTTGCTGATGCGTTATCACGGTGTCTCGTTGGTACAGGCGTCGGTCGCCACCGGCGTGATCGTCGGCTTGACCGGCTTGTTCGGGTTGACCCTGGGCGGCTGGGTCGCTGACCGTATCCACCAGCGCTACGCCCGTGGTCGCCTGATCTTCGCCGCTGTGAGCATGTTGATCGCGACCATCGCGACCGGCTATGCGCTGCTGGCCGGCCGCATCGAGGTCGGCATGTTCGTCGCGGTGTTCAGCATTGGCTGGCTGTTCTCCTACAACTTCTATACCTGCGTCTACACGGCAATTCAGGACGTGGTCGAACCGCGCCTGCGGGCCACGGCCATGGCGCTGTTCTTCGCCGGCCTGTACCTGCTGGGCGGCGGCATGGGGACAGTAGTGGTGGGGCTGCTCTCGGACCACTTCGCCGAAGGGGCGATGCTGGCAGCGGGCGCCAGCGAGATGGCCGAGGCCTTCCGTGCCGAGGGTCTGCACGGGGCGATGTATCTGATACCGGCGTCGCTGCTGCTGACCATGCTGTTCCTGTTCCAGGCATCGCGGACCTTCTGCGCCGATGCCAAGCGCATGACTGCCGGGATGACGGCCGATGCGCCCGGCGCGGAGGCGGTGCCTGCCTGATACGTTTGCGTTATGGGGTTTGTGCCCGGACCAGCGATGGCCGGGCATTTTTTTGTCTGGAGAAAGCCATCGAGGGCTAACCGACGATAGGCCTGCATCGGCGGGCCGCCTCCTTTACACTGCGCGGCCGTTTTTTCAGTACCCGTGGAACACGCCATGCTCAACGCCTCATCCGCCCGCGCCTGCGGCATCGACTTCGGCACCTCGAATTCCACGGTTGGTTGGTGGCGCCCCGGCGTCGATCCGCTGATCGCGCTGGAAGGCGAGCAACCGACCTTGCCGTCGGTGGTGTTCTTCAATCTCGAAGAGCGCAGGCCGGTCTACGGTCGGCAGGCGCTGAGCGAATATCTGGAGGGCTATGAAGGCCGCCTGATGCGTTCGCTCAAGAGCCTGCTCGGCTCCAAGCTGCTGAAAAGCGAAACCACCGTGCTCGGCAGCGCCATGCCGTTCAAGGAAATCCTCGGCCTGTTCCTCGGCACCCTCAAGCAGCGCGCCGAAACGGCTGCCGGCCGGCCATTCGAGGAAGTCGTGCTGGGGCGGCCGGTGTTTTTCGTCGATGACGACCCGCAGGCCGACCGCGAGGCATCGGACACCTTGGCCGCTGCCGCCCGCAAGATCGGCTTCAAGGACGTGTCCTTCCAGTACGAGCCGATCGCCGCGGCCTTCGATTACGAGTCGCGTATCGAACGCGAAGAGCGCGTGCTGATCGTCGATATCGGCGGCGGTACCTCCGACTTCTCGCTGGTGCGGCTGTCGCCCGAGCGCCGGGACGTCGATGATCGACAGGCTGATATTCTCGCCACCGGCGGCGTGCACATCGGCGGTACCGACTTCGACAAGCAGCTCAGCCTGAGCGGGGTGATGCCGCTGTTCGGCTATGGCAGCCGGATGAAGAGCGACGCACCGATGCCGACCAGCACCCACCTCAACCTGGCCACCTGGCACACCATCAATGCGGTCTACGCGCCGGCCTCGCTACGGGCGTTGCAGAGCATGCGCTACGACATCGTCGACCCCACCGGTATCGACCGGCTGTTCCGCCTGATCGAGCAGCGCGCCGGACACTGGCTGGCGATGCAGGTGGAGCAGGGCAAGATCGAGCTGACCGAGGCGGAGCAGTTCGCCATCGACTTCCAGCGTATCGAGCCGCAACTGCAGGTCGAGCTGACCCGCCAGGGCTTCGAAGGCGCCATCGCCGCACTGCTTGACCGTATCGGTGGCAGCATCAATCAGCTGCTGGCGGATGCCGGCGTGCGCCATGATGAGGTCGATACGGTGTTCTTCACCGGTGGCTCGAGCGCCATTCCTGCACTGCGCGACAGCGTTGCCGGGCTGCTGCCCCGTGCACGGCATGTCGAAGGCAATCGCTTCGGCAGCATTGGCAGCGGATTGGCCATCGAGGCGCGCAAGCGCTACGGTTGAAATGGAATCCCGGCGTTGCTGACACAAATCTTCACATTGCCGGGATAACACCCGGCGTGGCGTGCGGGTCTCAATACGGATGCTCCAGCGGAGCGTGTCATTGAGGGATAACGCAAATGGCCTATCGAATACGCCCAGCGCGCAATGCTGCCAAAGAGGTGCGCAAGGCCGCGCTGGGGCGCATCAACAAGGCGATCCAGGCGCTCTGTGTCGAGCCGTCCGAGCGGGCCGAGGGCGTGCACCAGGCGCGCAAGCGCTTCAAGGAAATGCGCGCGCTGCTGCGGCTGGTGCGTGAACCGCTCGGTGCGCGTTTCAGCGTCGACAATCGTCGGCTGCGCGATGCCGGACGACGCCTGGCCGAGTCACGCGATGCCGCCGCTATGCTGGAAAGCTGGGACGCCCTGGCGCGCACCGATCAGCCACTGTTCGTCAGCGATGCGTTCCGCCAGATCCGTCTGCGCTTGCAGCAGCGCGCCGCGCCGGATGGTGAGGTGCATACCGGCTTCGATGTGGAAGTGACGCAGGTGCTGGGTGACCTGCGCGCACTGACTCGAGACGTGCAGCACTGGAAATTGCCGGGCAAAGGCTTCGGCTTGCTCGCCGCGGGCTTTCGGCGAACCTATGCCGACGGTGTGCGGGATCTCGCACGTGCGCAAAAGGCGGACTCGGATGAGTTGCTTCACGAATGGCGCAAGCGGGTGAAGGACCACTGGTATCACTGCCAGCTGCTGTCTCCGTGCTGGCCGGATGCGCTGGAAACTCGCGCGGAACAGCTCAAGCAGGTCGCCGACGCGCTGGGTGACGACCATGACCTGGCGGTGATGACTGAGCTGATGCAGGGCGCGCCCGAGCTGTTCGGTACACCGGATACCCGTGAAGCGGTGCAGCGCTGTATCGAACAGAGGCGGGCGCAATTGCAACAGCGCGCGCTGCGCCTGGGCCGCCGCTTGTATGCCGAACCGCCAAAGGCGCTGGCGGAGCGGGTCGGGGCGTACTGGCGTATCGCACGTAAGGAATCGGAATAATAAGAGCACGCCTCGACGAGGCCGTTCTCGGGGAAGCGCGGACCGCCTCGTTCAGGTCGGGAACGAGGTGGTCCAACCGCTGGCGCGTTGACCTGAACGGATGGTTTGGACACCGCCTTCAGGACACACGGGCAAAGCGCTGCCGGCTCAGCCGGCGACCAGCACCCGTATTGCCTCCAATCGCAAGGCGGCCTTTTCCAGTGCTGCCAGGCCGTCTTCGCGCTGCTGACGCAGGGCTTCGATCTCGCTGTCGCGCACGCTCGGGTTGACTGCCTGCAGGGCTACCAGTCGCGCCAGCTCCTCCTCCAGGCCGGCCTTGAGCTTGCGTTGTGCCTCGGCAACGCGCTCGCTGTGGCGCGGGGCGATCTTGGCTTCGGCGGCGGCGATCTGGGTGGCCAGCACGTCGCGCTGGGCCTGAACGAACTTGTTGGCGCTGGCCCGCGGCACGCTTTCCAGCTGATCGTTGAGCGTATCGAAGGCCACCTTCGAGGCCAGGTCGTTGCCGTTGCCGTCGAGCAGGCAGCGCAGCGCCAGCGGCGGCAGGAAGCGGCTCAGCTGCAGTGCACGCGGCGCCACCACCTCACTGACGAACAGCAACTCGAGCAGTACGGTGCCCGGCTTGAGCGCCTTGTTCTTGATCAGCGCGACCGCGGTGTTGCCCATGGAGCCGGACAGCACCAGGTCCATGCCGCCCTGCACCATGGGGTGTTCCCAGGTGAGGAACTGCATGTCTTCGCGGGCCAGGGCCTGTTCACGGTCGTAGGTGATGGTCACGGCTTCGTCATCGCCCAGCGGGAAGCTGGCATCCAGCATCTTCTCGCTGGGGCGCAGTACCAGGGCGTTTTCCGAGTGGTCTTCGCTGTCGATACCGAACGCGTCGAACAGCTGCTCCATATAGATCGGCAGGGCGAACTGGTCGTCCTGCTCCTCGATGGCTTCGACCAGCGCCTTGCCTTGTTCGCCGCCGCCGGAATTGAGTTCCAGCAGACGGTCGCGACCGCTGTGCAGTTCGGCTTCCAGACGCTCGCGCTCGGCGCGGGCCTCGTCGATCAGCAGCTGATAGGTGTCGTCGTCACCTTCTTCCAGCTGCCCCAGCAGACGCTGTCCGAAGCGGTGCTGCAGGGCGTTGCCGGTCGGGCAGGTGTTGAGGAAGGCGTTCAGTGCCTGGTGATACCACTTGAACAGGCGTTCCTGCGGACTGGTTTCCAGATACGGCACGTGCAGCTGGATGGTGTGCTGCTGGCCGATGCGGTCGAGACGGCCGATGCGCTGCTCGAGAAGGTCCGGGTGCGCCGGCAGATCGAACAGCACCAGATGGTGGCTGAACTGGAAGTTGCGGCCTTCACTGCCGATTTCCGAGCAGATCAGCACCTGCGCGCCGAACTCCTCGTCGGCGAAGTAGGCCGCGGCGCGGTCGCGCTCGAGGATGCTCATACCCTCGTGGAACACTGTGGCCGGAATGCCGGAGCGCACGCGCAGCGCGTCTTCCAGATCCAGGGCGGTCTCGGCATGGGCGCAGATGACCAGCACCTTGTACTTCTTCAGCATCTTCAGCGTGTCGATCAGCCATTCCACGCGCGGATCGAACTGCCACCAGCGGTTGCTCGCCTCGCCGTCGTCCTGCTGGCTCTGGAAGGCGACCTCCGGATACAGCTCGGCATGCTCGCCCAGCGGCAGTTCGAGGTATTCGGCCGGGCAGGGCAGCGGATAGGGATGCAACTGACGCTCTGGGAAACCTTGCACGGCGGCACGGGTGTTGCGGAACAGCAGACGGCCGGTGCCGTGACGGTCGAGCAGCTCGCGGATCAGCCGGCTGCTGGCCTCGATGTCTCCATCGGTGGCGGCGGCCAGCAGGGCTTCGCCCTCGGCGCCGAGGAAATCGTGGATAGTCTGGTGTGCCTGCTGCGAGAGACGGCCCTCGTCGAGCAGCTCCTGCACGGCTTCGGCCACCGGCTGGTAGCTGGAGCTTTCGGCGCGGAAGGCATCGAGGTCATGGAAACGATTCGGATCGAGCAGACGCAGACGGGCGAAGTGGCTGTCCAGACCGAGCTGTTCCGGAGTTGCAGTCAGCAGCAGCACGCCGGGGATCACTTCGGCCAGCTGTTCGACCAGTTTGTATTCGGCGCTGGCACCTTCCGGGTGCCAGACCAGGTGGTGCGCTTCGTCCACTACCAGCACGTCCCAGCCTGCGGCGAAGGCAGCGTCCTGGGCACGCTCGTCTTCCTTCAGCCATTCCAGCGATACCAGTGCCAGCTGGGTGTCTTCGAACGGGTTGCTGGCATCGCTCTCGATGAAGCGCTCGGCATCGAACAGTGCGACTTCCAGGTTGAAGCGGCGGCGCATCTCCCCCAGCCACTGGTGCTGGAGGTTTTCCGGAACCAGGATCAGCACCCGGCTGGCGCGGCCTGAGAGCAGTTGGCGATGGATGATCAGGCCGGCTTCGATGGTCTTGCCCAGGCCCACTTCGTCGGCCAGCAGTACGCGGGGGGCGATGCGGTCAGCGACTTCCTTGGCGATGTGCAGCTGGTGCGCGATGGGCTGCGCACGCACGCCACCGAGGCCCCATAGCGAGGACTGCAGCTGGGCGCTCTGGTGCTGCAGGGTGTGGTAGCGCAGGCTGAACCAGGCGAGCGGGTCGATCTGCCCGGCGAAGAGGCGGTCGCTGGCCAGGCGGAACTGAATGAAGTTCGACAGCTGGGTTTCCGGCAGGGTGCGGGCTTCGTTCTGCGCGGTCAGGCCGTGGTAGACCAGCAGGCCGTCGACGTCGTCGACCTCGCGCACGGTCATCTTCCAGCCTTCGAAATGGGTGATCTCGTCACCGGGCACGAAGCGCACCCGCGTCAGTGGGGCGCTGCGTGTCGCGTACTGGCGCGTTTCGCCGGTCGCCGGATAGAGCACGGTGAGCATCCGCCCATCCTGGGTCAGGATGGTTCCGAGGCCGAGTTCTGCCTCGCTGTCGCTGATCCAGCGTTGCCCCGGTAGATACTGCTGCGCCATGCTGCCTCCCGCTGTGAAAAAGCCGGCTATGGTAACGGAACGTCGCCAGCAGAGCGACGGCCGATGGCGACTGCGTGACGCATGAAGTGTAGCGGTCCTGTTAAAGTTGGCCGGTGCCGCGCCGATTCATCGGTAAAGAGGGGTAACCAGCATGCTGCCACCCATCCCATCAGGCGTATTCCCGGTCAACGCCCAGCAGGACGTGGTCAAGCCGCGCCCGGAGATCGCACCGGTGGCACCCGTGCAGCCGAGCTCGGACGAAAGTGCGGTTACCCTCGACCGACGTCATCCGCAGGAGAGCGCCGAGATGCTGCGCGACGAGCAGCGGCGGCGTCAGCGCCGGGGGTATACCCCGGAGGAACTGGCGACCGGCGAGACTGATGAACAGGACCAGGCCGAGCTCGAAGAGCTGCCGCGCCAGGGACTCTGGGTTGACGTCGAGGTCTGAGGTGTTCACGAACGACCCGAGCCACGCTTCATCGATCGAGTTGCCGGACGCCGCACTGGACTACTACCCGGGGTGGGTCGACAGCGAAACCGCCGATGCCTGGCTGGAGGACCTCGTCAGCGCCACGCCCTGGTCGCAACCCGAAATCCGAATCTATGGCCGCCAGGTTGCAGTACCACGCATGGTCGCCTGGTTCGGCGACGCGGACGCCGGGTATCGCTATTCCGGCCTGCGACATGATCCGCTGGCCTGGACACCGCTGTTGCGCGACATCCGTGAGCGTCTGCAGCACGAGACCGGTCAGCGCTTCAACGGTGTGTTGCTGAACCTGTATCGCGACGGACGCGACGCCATGGGCTGGCACAGTGACGATGAGCCCGAGCTGGGCGATTGCCCCACTGTCGCTTCGCTGAGCTTGGGCGCTGAGCGACGTTTCGATCTGCGGCGCAAGGGCAGTGGGCGGATTCAACACTCGCTCGTCCTCGCACATGGCTCGCTGCTGGTCATGAGGGGCACGACGCAGCATCATTGGCAACACCAGATCGCGCGGACCAGCAAGGTGCTGCAGCCGCGCCTCAACCTGACCTTCCGCCTGATCGAGACGAGGCCGAGCAAATGAGCAGCGACGAGAAGTTGATCGACTTCAGTGCCGAGCGCGCAAAGCGTATTCACGACCTCAACGACAAGCGCCTCGAGGAGATGCGCAAGACCTTCGAGCAGGTCCTGCCGCTGGGCAAGGCGAAGAAGAAGGGCAAACGCTCCCCGAAGAAGCGTTAATCGCGCCCCCCTTCAACATTGCACAGATCGATTCGCTATTAGCCGCTCGGCTAGCACCACACTTTTGCTCCTATCCTGCCGTTTTCCGCCTCAAACACCCCTGTTTTCTTGACCTGGATCAGTCGTTGCTCACGGCTGTGCGCGCTGCTTTGTGGCCATTGACCCGGGTCAATTTTTTTAGGGGGGAGCGGGTTTAACTTGAACCCATCGAATAGCGAATCAGGTTTCGGAGGTAGGTCTCATGTTTGTCGATGATGTGGTGCTCGCAGGGGTGGTCACGGTCGGCCTGATGGTCGCCTTCCTCGGAGGCTTCGGATATTTCATCTGGCGGGATGCGCACAAGAAGTAAGCGATTCCCGGCAGATTCAAAGAGCACGCAAGGCATTTAGGCGACCTATGGTCGCCTTTTTTTTTGCGCGCGATTTACAGACGTGTCTGAGGTTGGACGAATACGATCGTCGTGAACGCCGGTACCTCGAACTCCCCACTAGTGACCTTGGCCTGGCGGCTGATCGGGTCGACCGAACCATTCAGCACCGGGTGCAACTCGTAGCCGTCCGCGCCCGGCAGGCGAACCGGCCTGTCCGAGGCATTGATCACCACCATCAGCGAGCTGTAGCGGCGGTCCAGATCGCGGCCGTCACGCGGACCATCGGCCAGACTGAAGGCGATCACGCCGGGCTGCTGTTCGGGTCCAGTGTTGTGAAACTGTAGGCGCCGTTGCACCTCGCGGGCGCTGTCGAGCTGGAACAGTGCGCTGTCGCTACGGATTTTCAGCAGCTCGAGGAAACGTCGTTTCGCCGCGATGATGTCGGTGGTGCCCGGTTTGGCCTGCGGGTCGACAATGATCCTGCGAATCAGCGGCCAGTTGTCGCCGTCCTTGTCCGCGCGCGGCAGGCCCTTGTTCCAGTTGTTGTCCTGGTAGCTGAAATCCACCGCGTTGAACCAGTCGCCCGAATCGTAGCTGTCGCGCTGCATGGACTTCGATCGCAGGATGTCCGAGCCGAGATGGATGAACGGCACGCCCTGGCTGAACAGCGGCACCGACAGCGCCACCATGTGCAGGCGCACCCTGTCGGCAACCGACAGGCTGCTGGCCAACTTGTACTGGTTGTTGTCCCACAGCGTCTGGTTGTCGTGCTTGGAGACGTAATTGACGGTTTCCTGCGGGTCCAGCGTATAGCCGGCGGGCTGGCCGTTGTAGTCGATCTCGCTGCCTTTGCGCGTGCTGCCGTCGGCGGTCACGAATTGGAAGTCGCGTAGCCCGCCAGCAATACCGACGCGGATCAAATCGGTGGCGTGCAGCAGTTGCGCTTTTTCCTGAGCCCCGGCGCCGCTCAGCTCGTTGGGTCGCAGATAGAGGCCGTTGGCGAAGCCCTGGTTGCGGCGAATGCTGTCGCCGCCGTCGAAGGGGCTGCCGCCACGGACTGCATCACGTTGCCGATCATTGAAGGTACCGACGCCGGTGCCGGCCATGTTCAGTTGATTGGCGTTGATACCGCGTGCGTTGCCGGCAACCTCGCCGAATTCCCAGCCTTCTCCGTAGAAATAGGTGTCGCGATCGATGCGGCGAACGGCGTGATACGCATCGACGATCTGCTCGCGCATATGGTGACCCATCAGGTCGAAGCGAAAGCCGGCGATCTTGTAGTCGCGGGTCCAGACCTTCAGCGAGTCGATCATCAGCTTGGCCATCATGCGATGTTCGCTGGCTGTGTTCTCGCAGCAGGTCGAGGTTTCCACCGCGCCGGTCGTCGGGTTGCGGCGGTGGTAGTAGCCGGGTACGACCTTGTCCAGAACGGATTTGTCGGCCAGGCCGGAAGCGTTGGTGTGGTTGTAGACCACGTCCATCACCGTGGCGAGGCCATTGCCGGCCAAGGCCTGCACCATCTGGCGGAACTCGATGATGCGCTGCACGCCTTCGGCATCGCTGGCGTAGCTGCCCTCGGGCGCGGTGAAGTGGAAGGGGTCGTAGCCCCAGTTGAAGTCATCCAGGCCGCGCAGGTCGTTGTACAGCGATTGCGCCTGACCGCTGGCCGGGTCGAAGCCCTCTAGCACCTGACGGATGCTCGCCGCGCTGCAGTATTGCGCCCAGCGCTGGCGGGCCGCATCCGACAGGTCGCAGAGCTTGGCGAAGGGGGCGTCCAGGTTGATCCGCCGAGCGGGGTCTTCGTCGATGGTTGCGATGTCGAACACCGGCAGCAGCTGCACGTGGGTGAGCCCGGCCTTCTGCAGGTCGCGCAGGTGCCGCATGCCGTTGCTGTCATGTCGGGTAAACGCGGCGTAGGTGCCGCGCAGCGCGGCTGGCAGGCTGGCGTCGCTGGCGCTGAAATCGCGCAGATGGGTTTCGTAGATCACGTTCGCTTCGGGGTGCGCCGGGCGTGGCGGACGTACGGCATCCCAGCCGGCGGGCTTGAGATCGTCGGCGTTCAGGTCGACCACCTGGGCGTACTGGCTGTTGCGTGACAGGCTCAGGGCATAGGGATCGCTGACCAGCGTCGTCTCGACCCCGCCGGTGCTGGGTCGGTAGGCGGTGATTTCGTACTGGTAGTACTGGCGATCCAGTGAGCGCGGGCCTTCCAGACTCCAGACGCCGAGCCGCTCCCGCATAGGCTTCGGATAGCCGGGTAGCAGTCGTTTGGACGCATCGAAGACGTGCAGGCGAACCCGCTGCGCGGTCGGTGCCCAGAGCTTGAAGGACACACCGCTGGCATCGAGCGTCGCGCCCAGCTCACCGTTGTAGGCGAACAGCATGTCGAGGATGCCGGCGGTCTGCACTTCGGTGGCATCGATGACCCGGTCGTCCGCGTCGTAGGCGATCACCACCAGCTGACTCATCACGGCGTGGCGAATGTCTTTCACACCTGCCGTGATTCGGTAAGCAGAGGCATCGGCCAGATGCGGGTGTTGGCGCTTGAGTCCATTGCGCAGGCTGGACGGCTGCATCGCCAGGGCCTGCCCGCCGCTGACGGTTCGCGCCTCGCTGTCGATGCGGATGCTGGCGTCGCGGTCATAGCGCAGTTCCAAGCGGCTGGCGCCCGGCGCACCGCCCACCAGTGCGAGCGTGAACGGATCAAGCCAGTGCGCCCGCGCGCCCTTGATCGCCACGGCACTGCCACTCAGCGGCGTGCTGGACAGCTGTGGGTTGCCGCTGACCGTGAAGGCGCGACGGCCCAGTTCGTCGAAGCGCCAGGTCAGGTCGCCACCGCCCAGGTCCTTTTCGTCGCCCTTGTGCATGATCAGATTCAGGCAGCTGGCATTGGCGCTCAATGGAATGCGGTACAAGGCGCCGTACCGCGGGTCGGTATCCACCGCCGCGAGCGGTTGCGCCCAGCTGGTTTCAGTCGCGCTGCCGTTGCAGCTGGGGGTGTTCCACAGGTGCGGACCCCAACCGTTGTAGTCACCATCGGCGCGCTGATAGTAGAGCAGGGCCTCGTCGGGGCCAGGGTCGAGCGGGGTAGCCGAAGCGGATTGCATGGCCAGCGCGAAGCCGGCAAGGGCGAGCGCCGCCAGGCGTCGATAAGTGATCGAGCGAGTGAGCATGGGTGAGGGTCCCGTTGTTGTTCTTCTTGTACTGCTCGCTGGATGGTCGGCGCGGGGTATCCGATACGCATCCTCCGTTGGGGAACTGCTCGGGGCGTAGGCCAAGGCCTTAATGGCGTTCTGCTTGTCGCCCGTGCCGGGCAGACGGAGGGATTGCTGGAAATGAAGAGGGCGCCAATCAGGCGCCCTCAGCTTGCCTCCGTCACGCGACGGGACACTGAACGTGGAAAGGCTCAACCGATGGTGATCGGCGGCAACTCCTTCAGTTCTACGGTCTCCTGCTTGCGTGGCGCGAGCACTTCCGCCTCGCCATCGACCACCTGCTCATCGTTCTGGTTGAACACGCGGGTGGCGATGCGCACGCGGTTCTTCGGCAGCTTCTCGAGGATTTCCAGGCGCACGGTCAGGGTGTCACCGATCTTCACCGGGCGGGTGAATTTCATGGTCTGGCCGAGATAGATGGTGCCCGGGCCCGGCATGGTGCAAGCCACGGCGGCGCTGATCAGCGCGCCACTGAACATGCCATGGGCGATGCGTTCCTTGAACAGCGTACCGGCCGCGAACTCGGCATCCAGGTGGACCGGGTTGCGGTCGCCGGACATGGCCGCGAACAGCTGGATGTCCTTTTCCTCTACGTGTTTTTCGAAGCTCGCCTGCTGGCCGACTTCCAGTTCGGCGTAGGGCGTGTTGCTGATGGTGCTCATGGACAGTCCTCAGATGCTGGGGCGGGGCGCGTCAACTGCTGCGCCTGATCGAATCAGGTTCCGCGCAACCGGCACAGCCCGGTGCTTGCGCGCTGGGGCTGCATTCTAGAGGCATGCAGCACGATTGTCCCGAGTGCAGGCCGTCCCGGCAGCGTGACGAAAGATTCACGGCAGTGATTTGTGCGGCTTGGACTGTTGCGTCGCGACGCTGACCTGATAAGTTCGCCAGAGCCCGCTGTGCGCGGGCCAGACACTCTCAGGTAAAGAGGCCAATAACAATGCAGCCTGAATTCTGGAATGACAAACGCCCTGCTGGCGTGCCCAACGACATCGATCTAGGTGCTTACCGCTCGGTCGTCGAAGTGTTCGAGCGAGCCTGCAAGACCCATGCGGACCGCCCCGCATTCAGCAATATGGGTGTTACCCTCAGCTACTCCGATCTGGAGCGCCACTCCGCCGCTTTCGCCGCCTGGCTGCAGCACCACACCGATCTGCAACCCGGCGACCGCATCGCCATTCAGATGCCCAACCTGCTGCAGTATCCCATCGCGGTGTTCGGTGCGCTGCGTGCCGGCCTCATCGTGGTCAATACCAACCCGCTGTACACCGCGCGGGAGATGCGCCACCAGTTCCAGGATTCCGGCGCGCGGGCGCTGGTGTATCTCAATACCTTCGGCCACCACGTGCAGGAGGTGCTGCCCGATACCGCCATCGAGCACCTGATCGAAGTGCGCATCGGCGACATGTTGCCGCCGCTCAAGGGCGCGCTGGTCAACGCGGCGGTCAAGCACCTGAAGAAAATGGTGCCGGATTACAGCCTGCCGCAAGCCGTTTCCTTCAAGGATGTGCTGCGCGACGGCGCGCGCCACAGCCACAAGCCCGCGCCGCTGGAACTCGACCACGTCGCCGTGCTGCAGTACACCGGCGGTACGACAGGTGTGGCCAAGGGCGCGATGCTGACCCACGGCAACCTGGTGGCGAACATGCAGCAGGTGCGGGCCAACATGCAGCAGCTGGACGATCAGGGCCACCCGGTCATCCGTGAAGGTCAGGAAGTGATGATCGCGCCGCTGCCGCTGTATCACATCTACGCCTTCACGGTTAACTGCATGTGCATGACGGTGACCGGCAACCACAACGTGCTGATCACCAACCCGCGGGACATCAATGGCTTCGTCAAGGAACTGCAGCGCTGGCAGTTCTCCGCGTTCCTCGGGCTCAACACACTGTTCGTCGCGCTGATGGCTCACCCGCAGTTCAAGAAGATCGACTTCTCCCGACTCAAAGGCACCAATTCCGGCGGTACAGCCCTGGTATCGGCAGTCGCCGAACGCTGGAAGAGCCTGACCGGCTGCACCGTTGTCGAAGGCTACGGCCTGACCGAAACCTCGCCGGTCGTCTGCGCCAATCCTCATGGCGAACATTCGCGCCTCGGCACGGTGGGGCTGCCGGTGCCCGGTACCACGGTCAAGGTCATCGACGACGAAGGCAACGCCTTGCCGCTCGGCGAGCGCGGCGAGCTGTGCGTCAAGGGGCCGCAAGTGATGAAGGGCTACTGGCAGCGTCCCGAAGCTACGGCCGAGGTGCTGGACGAGGAGGGCTGGCTGAAGACCGGCGACGTCGCGGTGATCGACGAGGACGGGTTCGTCAGCATCGTCGACCGCAAAAAGGACCTGATCATCGTCTCCGGTTTCAACGTCTATCCCAACGAGATCGAGGACGTGGTGATGGCCCACCCGAAGGTCGCCGCCTGCGCCGCTATCGGTGTCGCGGACGAGAAATCCGGCGAGGCGGTCAAGCTGTTCGTCGTGCCCAGCGATCCGACCCTCACCCAGCAAGAACTGCAGGCTTATTGCCGGGAGAATTTCACCGGCTACAAGATGCCGCGGCACTACGTTTTCCGCGATGCATTACCGATGACGCCGGTGGGCAAGATCCTGCGCCGCGAGTTGCGTGAAAGCGCCTGATAACGACAGGCGCAGCCCGCAGAGGGCGGCTCAAATTGAGTGACCGGGACATATGTTCCGGTCACTTTATGTCGAATCAACGCGTTCCGGACTCTGTTCGCTCCTGGGCAAAGCTGCTAACCTCGGGCACGCTTTTAGCCCGATTAGTGGTACAAAAGTTAACAAATCACAACAAAACAGCTGCCATCGCGCAGTAATAAAGCTGTTGCTTAGGAGTGGGGTTCATGACCGATAACTTCTGGAAGGATAAGTATCCTGTTGGTGTCTCCAGCGAGATCAATCCCGACGAGTATCAGAACATCCAGGCTGTGCTCAAGCAGTCTTGCGAGCGTTTCGCCGACAAGCCGGCCTTCAGCAATCTCGGCAAGACCCTGACCTATGGTGAGCTGTACAAGCTGTCCGGCGATTTCGCCGCCTATCTGCAGCAGAACACCGATCTTCAGCCCGGCGACCGTATCGCCGTGCAGCTGCCCAACCTGATCCAGTACCCCATCGTGGTGTTCGGGGCCATGCGCGCCGGCCTCATCGTGGTCAACACCAACCCGCTGTATACCGCGCGGGAAATGGAACACCAGTTCAACGACGCCGGCGCCAAGGCGCTGGTCTGCCTCGCCAACATGGCGCATCTGGCCGAGGAAGTGCTGCCCAAGACCGGCATCAAGCACGTGGTCATCACCGAAGTCGCCGACATGCTGCCGCCGCTCAAGCGCATGCTGGTGAACGCGGTGGTCAAGCATGTGAAGAAGATGGTCCCGGCCTACAGCCTGCCGAAGGCGGTCAAGCTCAACGACGCGCTGGCCCTGGGTCGTGGCAAGGCAGTGCGGGACGTATCGCCGAGCAGCGATGAAGTCGCCGTGCTGCAGTACACCGGCGGTACCACGGGCGTTGCCAAGGGCGCGATGCTGACCCACCGCAATATTGTCGCCAACATGCTGCAGTGCAAGGCGCTGATGGGGTCGAACCTCAATGACGGCAGCGAGGTGCTGATCGCCCCTCTGCCGCTCTACCACATCTACGCCTTCACCTTTCACTGCATGGCGATGATGCTCAGCGGCAACCACAACATCCTGATCTCCAATCCGCGCGACCTGCCGGCGATGATCAAGGACCTGTCGAAGTATCGCTTCAGCGGCTTCGTCGGCCTCAACACGCTGTTCGTGGCGCTGTGCAACAGCGAAGACTTCCGCAAGCTGGATTTCTCCGCGCTCAAGGTCACCCTGTCGGGCGGTATGGCGCTGCAGCTGGCTACGGCTGAGCGCTGGAAGCAGGTGACGGGTTGCCCCATCTGCGAAGGCTACGGCCTGACCGAAACCAGCCCGGTGGCCTCGGTCAATCCGATAGAGCACATCCAGATCGGCACCATCGGCATTCCGGTTCCTTCGACGCAGTTCAAGGTCATCAATGACGATGGCCAGGATCTGGCGCAAGGCGAGATCGGCGAGCTGTGCATCAAGGGCCCGCAGGTGATGAAGGGTTACTGGCAGCGCCCCGAGGCCACTGCCGAAGTGATCGACGCCGAAGGTTGGTTCAAGTCGGGCGATATCGGTGTCGTTCAGGAAGACGGCTACATCCGCATCGTCGACCGCAAGAAGGACATGATTCTGGTCTCCGGTTTCAACGTCTATCCCAACGAGCTGGAAGACGTGCTTGCCGGTCTGCCAGGGGTGCTGCAGTGCGCCGCCATTGGCGTGCCGGACGAGAAGTCCGGTGAGGCGATCAAGCTGTTCGTGGTGGTCAAACCGGGGGAGAGCCTGACCAAGGAGCAGGTCATGCAGCACATGCACGATAACCTGACCGGCTACAAGCGCCCGAAGTCAGTGGAGTTCCGCGACAGCCTGCCGACCACCAACGTCGGCAAGATCCTGCGTCGTGAGTTGCGTGATGAAGAGTTGCGCAAGCTGGGCCACAAGAAGTAGTACTCGTACCTCGACGAAAAAAACCCCGCCTCGGCGGGGTTTTTTCGTTTTTGCGAACAACGTTCATCGGCAGCGCGCCGCGCGGCTTGAATTATCACTTGGTAGCGTTCTCCTCGTGATGTAGTCGGTGGCACAATGGCACTACTTAACCGCGTTTTTCATGGGGGATTACCAGATGCTGTCATCACTACGATTGTGAGTGAAGCTGCTCTTGCTTGCCCTTGGCCCGATTCTGCTGCTCGCTGTTCTGCTCAGCGGCGTTGCGGTGATCGAGCTGCAGGATCTGGCTGACCAGCAGGAAACGCAGACCCGCGCCAGTCTCATCCGCGACCGACGCGTCGAACTCGAAAGTTACGTGCAGCTCGCCCGCAATGCGATTGCGCCGATCTATGAGCGCTCCGCCGAAGGCGACCTGCAGGCCCGCGATCAGGCCGTGGCGCTGCTGGAAGGGCTGACCTACGGCCGCGAGGGCTACTTCTGGGGTTACGACGGGCAGTCCGTTCGCGTGTTCCAGGGCGCGACCCGCGAGCGTATCGGTGAGAACTTTGCCGACTTCAAGGACCCGAATGGCGTGTATGCGATTCGTGAACTGGTCAAGGTGGGTCAGAACGGTAGCCACTACGTCGACTACAGTTTCGCCGTGCCGGGCAGCAATGCACTGGTGCCCAAGGTCGGCTATGCCGAGTACCTGCCGAAATGGAACCTGGTATTCGGCACTTCGCTGAACCTGGATGACGTCGAGCGCGATGTCGGTGAGGCTCGGGCAGCCTTCCAGGCGCGCATCGACAGTCTCACGCTGATCATGCTTGGATCCGCGCTGCTGCTGCTCATCCTCGTTGCCGTGCTCGCGGTGCTGATGAGCAATGCCATTCTGCGGCCGCTGCTGCAGATCAAGCAGAACCTCGACGACATGGCCGAGGGCGATGGCGACCTGACTCATCGCCTGCCGGTTACCAGCCGTGACGAGCTGGGTGAGCTGTCGGCATCGTTCAACCGCTTCGTCGAGAAGATCCACGTGCTGGTGCAACAGGTCGCCGGAACCACCGCGCAGCTGACCGGCCTGGTGGGTGAAGTCGCCAGCCAGGCGCAGCGTTCGGAGCACGCCATGGCCGATCAGCGCAGCGAAACCGACCAGGTGGCCACGGCAATCAACGAGATGTCGGCCGCTGCCCACGAAGTGGCGATGAGCGCCCAGCGTGCCGCCGAGGCCGCGCGCGAAACCGATCAGCAGGGCGTTGCGGCCAAGCAGGTCGTAGACCAGAGCATTCACCAGATTCATGAACTGGTGGGCGAGCTGCGCGGCAGCGGCGAGTCACTGGAGGGGCTGCAACAGGACGTGAAAGGCATCGTCGGCGTGCTCGACGTGATTCGTGCCATTGCCGAGCAGACCAACCTGCTGGCGCTCAATGCCGCCATCGAGGCGGCCCGTGCCGGCGAGGCGGGGCGTGGGTTCGCGGTGGTGGCTGACGAGGTAAGGGCGCTGGCCAGCCGCACGCAGCAGAGCACCGGCGAGATTCAGGGCATGATCGATCGCCTGCAGAACGCAACTTCGAACACCGTCAGCACCATGCTGCGCGCCGGTGAGAAAGGCGAGAGCACTCGTGATCATGCCAATCAGGCCTGGGAGTCGCTGGATGCCATCTCCGCACTGATCGGCACCATCAATTCGATGAACGCGCAGATCGCCGCCGCCGCCGAAGAGCAGACCGCCGTGGCCGAGGAGATCAACCGCAGCGTGCACCATATCGCCGACGCGGTGGACGGTGTGGCCAGCGATGCCGCCCAGGGCGCGCAAACCGCACGTGAACTCAATGGTCTGGCGGAACAGCTCCAGCGGCTGGTGGGACAGTTCCGCATCTGATCGACAAGCCGCTCTAGGACGGGCTATCGCGAAACCCTGCCATGCAGGGTTTCGTCGTTCATGGGGTAAAGAAAGCTCCCGTCAGGTCGACAACCGAAGGTACTTGCGCAATTGGTGCTTAAGTGGCGCCTTTTTTTTGTCGCAATTTCTCTTGCTACAAGTACCTAAAGGGATCGATCAGAATGCTCTCCAATCTTCGTTTACGAATGAAGCTGCTGTTGCTCACGCTGGGCCCGATTCTACTGCTCTCCATCCTCCTCAGCGGCATCGCCGTCTATGAATTGCGCGCACTGGCCGAACAGCAGGAAGAGCACACCCGCAAGAGCCTCATTCAGGATCGGCGTGCCGAGCTCAAGCATTACGTCGAGCTTGCGCGCAATGCCATCGGGCCGATCCACGAGCGCTCCGCCGAAGGCGACATGCAGGCGCGCGATCAGGCGGTGGCCATTCTCGAGCGGATGTCCTATGGCAAGGACGGCTATTTCTGGGGCTATGACTCCCAGGCCGTGCGCATCCTGCAGGGCAACACCAAGGACAAGATCGGCCAGAGCTTCTACGACTACCGTGACCCGAACGGTGTCTACGCCATTCGCGAGCTGGTGCGCGCCGGCCAGGACGGCAGCCACTACGTCGACTACAGCTTCGTGCTGGGTGACAGCAGTGTGCTGGTGCCCAAGGTCGGCTATGCCGAATTCCTGCCCAAATGGAACATGGTCTTCGGCACATCGTTGAACCTGGATGGCGTCGAGCGCGACGTGCAGGCCGCGCGGGCAGAGTTTCAGGAGCGCATCGACGGGCTGGTAGCCATCATGCTGGTTTCGGCGTTCGCGCTGCTGGCGTTGATGGCGCTGCTAGCCGTCTTCATGAGCAATGCCCTGCTCAGTCCGCTGGTGCTGATCAAGCGCAATCTGGATGACATGGCCCAGGGCGACGGCGACCTGACCCAGCGACTACCGATCACCAGCCAGGATGAACTGGGTGAGTTGGCCATGTCGTTCAACCGCTTCGTCGAGAAGATCCATTCGCTGGTACAGCAGGTTGCCGGCACCACCACGCAATTGAGCGGGCTGGTCGGTGCGGTGGCCAGCCAGGCGCAGCGCTCGGAACAGGCTATGGCCGACCAGCGCAGCGAGACCGATCAGGTCGCCACAGCGATCAACGAGATGTCGGCCGCGGCCCACGAGGTCGCGATGAGCGCCCAGCGTGCCGCCGAAGCGGCGCAGCAGACCGATCAGCAGGGCGTTGCGGCCAAGCAGGTAGTCGATCAGAGCATCCACCACATTCACGAACTGGTGGGCGAGCTGCGTGGTAGCGGTGAGTCGCTGGAAGGGCTGCAGCAGGACGTGAAAGGCATCGTTGGTGTGCTTGACGTGATCCGCGCCATCGCCGAGCAGACCAACCTGCTGGCGCTCAATGCGGCCATCGAGGCAGCCCGTGCCGGTGAGGCAGGTCGCGGTTTCGCCGTGGTCGCCGACGAAGTACGTGCCCTTGCCAGCCGTACCCAGCAGAGCACCGGTGAAATCCAGGGCATGATCGACCGTCTGCAGAGCGCCACTTCCAACACCGTCGCCACCATGTTGCGCGCTGGCGAGAAAGGCGAGAGCACCCGTGACCAAGCCAACCAGGCCGGTGAGTCACTGGATGCCATCTCCGCACTGATCGGCACCATCAACTCGATGAACGCGCAGATCGCCGCCGCCGCCGAGGAGCAGACCGCCGTGGCCGAGGAGATCAACCGCAGCGTGCACCACATTGCCGATGCGGTGGACGGTGTGGCCAGCGACGCCGCTCAGGGAGCCCAGACCTCCCGCGAGCTGAATGGACTGACCGTGCAACTGCAGCAGCTGGTCGGTCAGTTCCGAATCTGATTCGACGTTCTCCGGCGGCAGGTGCAACGCCTGTCGCCGTTGCTGAACGGCGCTGTTTCCAGCGCCGCTCCGCCAAGAGTCAGTAAAGCGCCTTGATGAAGTTCCCTGCAACCCGATCAACGGTGCTACCGGCGGGCGGCTGTCTCAGAACCGAGACGGCGGCCGTTCGGTCTAGCTCCCTATGGCCGCGTCCGCTGAAAGCAGTAGGGGACGATGGCGCAAGCCACAGGCGGCCTGCCCATCAATCCGTTGCAAGGATGAGTTACCCATGCACAAAAAAAACAATGCTGTTCGGGTAGTTGCTTCTCTCGCATTACTTACCGGAAGTGTCGCTTTCGCGGCGCCGCAGGTAGACACCGCTCAATTCAATGACTTCTGGACGCCGGATAAGCCGAACGCCGCGCTTTGCCGTTCGCCCTTGCTGGTCGGTACGCCGGTCGGTTTGCCGCGCTGCATGCAGGCGAGCAATGTCATGAAGCACCTGGAGGCGTTGCAGGACATCGCCATGATGAACGACGGCAATCGTGCGTCCGGTCAGCCCGGTTATCAGGCGTCGATCGACTACGTGCGCAGCCGCCTGCAGCGCGCCGGTTATCGCGTCGAAGTGCAGGCCTTCCCGTTCCTCGCCTTCTATCCCGTCAGCCCCGGCACGCTGAGCGCCGTGGCGCCGCAGCCGGCCCAGTACGTCTGGGAGGAGGATTTCACCTACGCCGATCAGACCGATCCGGGCAATGTCACCGCACCGGTGGTGCCGGTCGACCTGGCTCTCGGCGCTGGCAACACCTCCACCAGCGGCTGTGAGCCCGAGGACTTCGCCGGCTTCCCGGCCGGTGCCATTGCCTTGATGCAGCGCGGCACCTGTCCGTTCGGGCAGAAGGCGAGCAATGCCGCGGCGGCCGGTGCGGCAGGCGCCATCATCTTCAATCAGGGGGACACCGAGGACCGCAAGGGGCTGCTGGTCGCAACCCTGGGCGAGGACTACAGCGGCGGCATCCCGGTGATGTTCTCGACCTACGATAACGGCGTGGCCTGGTCGCAGACCGCGGGGCTGCAACTGAGCATGAACGTCGACGTGGTGCGCGAGCAGACCGAGACCTACAACCTGCTGGCTGAAACGCGCCGCGGCGATCCGGGCAACGTGGTCATGGTCGGCGCGCACCTGGACTCGGTGTTCGAAGGGGCGGGCATCAACGACAACGGCTCGGGCAGCGCCGCGCTGCTGGAAATGGCCCTACTGATGAGCAAGGCGCGGCCGGAAAACAAGGTGCGCTTTGCCTGGTGGGGCGCGGAGGAGTCCGGCCTGGTGGGCTCGACCTACTACGTCACGCAGCTCCCGGACGAGGAGAAACAGCGCATCAAGGCCTATCTGAACGTCGACATGATCGGTTCGCCGAACTACGCCAACTTCATCTATGACGGCGATGGCTCCGACTTCGGCCTGCAGGGGCCACCCGGCTCGGCCGCCATCGAACGCCTGCTGCGCACCTACTTCCAGCTGCGCAATGCGCCGTCTGAAGGCACCGAGATCGATTTCCGCTCCGACTACGCACAGTTCTTCGAGGACGGCATCGCCTTCGGCGGTCTGTTCACCGGTGCCGAGGACATCAAGACCGAGGAGCAGGCGCAGCGTTACGGCGGCGCAGCCGGCCAGCCGTTCGATCCGTGCTATCACAACGAATGCGACAACCTCGGCAACATCTCCACCGAGGCGCTGGAGTTGCACGGTGATGCGCTAGCCTTCGCCACCAGCTGGCTGTCACTGTCGACCCGGATGATCGATGACGAGATCGCCGCAGCGGCGGAGCAGAGCATTGGTAGCATGCGCATCCAGCAGGTACAGGAGAAGTCGCGCTGGGGTCACTGGATCCGTTGATCGGCTGAACACCGCGCCGGCATGCCGGCGCGGTCCCTGCACAAACCCTTTCCCTTCGGCCGGCCGGGCAAATCTGCGACAATCGCGCCTTCTCGAATTGCCCCACGGCTGTCCATGACCGACGCAACGCTCGCTATCGATACCCTGCTGAAGAATCTCGACCAGGCCCTGTTCGCTGATCGCCACCGCCTGCGCCGGCAGCTGCACGAGCTGAGAAAACAGCCGGATGAGGCCAAACTGGCCCAGTGGCTGGAGCGTTTTCAGGCGTCCGCCGCCAAGGTCGAGGCGCGCAGGCAGAGTGTGCCGCGCATTCGCTACGACGATAGCCTGCCAATCGCCGCCAAGCGCGACGAGATCAAGGCCGCGCTGGAAAAGCACCAGGTGCTGGTGATTGCCGGTGAGACCGGCTCCGGCAAGACCACTCAGCTGCCGAAAATCTGTCTGGAAATCGGCCGTGGCGTACACGGGCTGATCGGCCATACCCAGCCGCGCCGGCTCGCAGCGCGCAGCGTCGCCACGCGGGTGGCAGAGGAAATCGGCACGCCACTCGGTGAACTTGTGGGTTATCAGGTGCGTTTCGAGGATCAGAGCAAGGACAGCTCGCTGATCAAGCTGATGACCGATGGCATCCTGCTGGCCGAGACGCAGCACGACCGCTTCCTCGAGCGTTACGACACGATCATCGTCGACGAGGCCCACGAGCGTTCGCTGAACATCGACTTCCTGCTCGGTTTTCTCAAGACCCTGCTGCCGCGCCGGCCGGATCTGAAGGTCATCATCACCTCGGCGACCATCGATCTGCAGCGTTTTAGCGAGCACTTCGACGGTGCGCCCATCGTCGAGGTGTCCGGGCGTACCTACCCGGTGGAAACCTGGTATCGGCCACTGGCGGCTGAGATCGACGAGGACGGCAACCGGGTCGAGGACGACCTGACCGTCGACCAGGGCATCCTCGCCGCGCTGGATGAAATTACGACCCACGAGCAGAGCGTCGGCAAGCGCCCCGGCGACGTGCTGGTGTTCCTGCCCGGCGAACGCGAGATTCGCGACGCGGCCGAGGTGCTGCGCAAGGCCAACTTGAAGTTCACCGAGGTGCTGCCGCTTTATGCGCGGCTGACGCCGGCCGAGCAACAGAAAATCTTCCAGCCGCGACCGGGGCGCAAGATCGTGCTGGCCACCAACGTCGCCGAGACCTCGCTGACCGTGCCCGGTATCCGCTACGTGATCGATTCCGGTACTGCGCGCATCAGCCGCTATAGCTACCGCGCCAAGGTTCAGCGCCTGCCGATCGAGGCGGTGTCCCAGGCCAGCGCCAACCAACGCAAGGGGCGCTGCGGGCGGGTCGAGCCGGGTATCTGCATTCGGCTGTACAGCGAGGAAGACTTCCTCGGCCGGCCCGAATTCACCGATCCGGAGATCCTGCGCACCAACCTCGCCGCGGTGATCCTGCAGATGCTGCATCTGCGCCTGGGCGACATCCAGGATTTCCCCTTTATCGAGCCGCCGGATGGCAAGGCCATCAGCGATGGCTTCAACCTCTTGCAGGAACTTTCGGCGGTCAACCGCGAGAATCAGCTGACCCCAATGGGCCGCCAGCTGGCACGCCTGCCGATCGACCCGCGACTGGGTCGCATGCTTCTCGAAGCCGCACAGCAGGGCAGCCTGGCCGAGGTGCTTATTGTCGCCAGCGCACTCTCAGTGCAGGACGTGCGCGAACGTCCGGCCGACCGCCAGCAGGCCGCCGATCAGGCCCATGCGCAGTGGAAGGACCCCGACTCGGACTTCGCCGCGCTGATCAATATTTGGCGCGGTTTTGAGGAAAAGCGCCAGGAGCTGGGCTCCAACCCGCTGCGCAGCTGGTGCCGGAAGAATTTCCTCAACTATCTGCGTCTGCGCGAGTGGCGTGACGCGCATCGCCAGCTGACCCTGATTGCCCGAGAACTCAAGCTTGGTTCGGGCAGGTCGGTGGATGGCTCCGGCCAAACACCGCGTGCCGATAAGGCACGTAGGGTGGAAGACGGCGAAGCCTCTTCCACGCGTCCGGCCGGGGCCAGCGCCCAACCCACACCAACCAAGGACACCAAGGTCAACGTCATCCTCCGCCAGCAGGCCGAAGCCAGCGATGAGGCGCAGAAGGCCAAGGGCTACGCGGCGGTGCACAAGGCGATCCTCGCCGGCCTGCTCAGCCAGATCGGCAACAAGACCGAGGAGGGCGACTTCCTCGGCGCGCGCCAGCGGCGCTTCTGGGTGCATCCCTCCAGTGTGATCGGGCGCAAGAAGCCCAACTGGCTGATGGCCGCCGAGCTGGTGGAAACCACCAAGCTGTTCGCGCGCATGGTCGCCAAGATCGAGCCCGACTGGATCGAACCGCTGGCCGGCCACCTGATCAAGAAGAATCACTTCGAGCCGCACTGGGGGAAGAAGCGCGGCCAGGTGGTGGCCTACGAGCAGGTGACGCTCTACGGCATGATCGTCGTCGGCCGCCGACCGGTGCATTACGGCCCCATTGATCCGCCAGCAGCGCGAGAGCTGTTCATCCGCGAAGGGCTGGTGCGCGGCGAGATGCACAGCCGCGCCCGCGCCCTCAGCGCCAATCGCGAGCTGCTCGAGCGTCTCGACGAGCTGGAAGCCAAGGCGCGCCGCCGCGACATCCTCGCCGATGAGGAAACCCTGTTCGACTACTACGCTGCGCGGCTGCCGGCGGACATCTACCAGACCGCCAGCTTCGAGAACTGGTACAAGCGCGAAAGCCAGAAAGACCCGCAGCTGCTGATCATGCGCGAGGAAGACGTGCTCGCCCGCGAGGCCAGCGAAGTCACCGCCGCGCAGTACCCGGACCACCTGAGTATCGGCGAGCTGCAGCTGCCGCTGGAATACCATTTCGAGCCCAACCACCCGCGCGATGGCGTGACCTTGCACGTGCCGGCGCCGCTGTTGCCGCAATTGCGCAGCGAGCGGCTCGACTGGCTGGTACCGGGGCTGCTGGAAACGAAGGCGGTGGCGCTGGTGCGCAACCTGCCCAAGGCACTGCGCAAGAACTTCGTGCCGGTGCCGGATTTCGTCGGCGCCGCGCTGGCCAAGATCACCTTCGGTGAAGGCGCGCTGCCGGAGGCGCTGGGACGTGAACTGCTGCGCATGACTGGTGCACGCGTATCGGACGACGCCTGGGCCGAGGCGGCAGCCGGTCTGGAAAGCCATCTGAAGATGAACATCGAGGTGGTCGACGCCCGCGGTAAGTTCCTCGGTGAGGGGCGTGATCTGGCTGAACTCACCGCGCGCTTCGCCGAGGCCAGCCAGGCCGCCCTGGCGCCGCAGCAGCAGAAGGCCGAACAGAAGCCGGTCGAAGCCAAGGGTTTTGCCCAGGTCGCAGAAAAGGCCCAGGCGAAGATGGCCGGGCTGTCGATGACCGTCTACCCGGCGCTGGTGGAAGAGGCAGGGGTGGTCAAGGAAGGGCGTTTCCCGACCCAGGCCGAGGCCGAGTGGCAGCACCGCCGCGCCCTGCAGCGCCTGTTGTTGCAGCAGCTGGCGGAGCCGGCCAAGTACCTGCGCAACAAGCTGCCGGGGCTCACCGAACTGGGCCTGCTCTACCGTGACATGGGCAAGGTCGATGCGTTGGTCGAGGACATCCTGCTGGCCAGCCTCGACAGCTGCATCCTCGACGGCGAAGCCCAGCTACCGCGTGACGGCGCCGCCCTGGCGTCACTGGCCGAACGCAAGCGCGGCGACTGGACCGCGCATGCCGAACGCCTGGCGCGCCTGACACTGGAAATACTCAAGTACTGGCACGGCCTGCAGAAGCGCTTCAAGGGCAAGATCGACTTGGCCCAGGCGGTGGCGCTCAACGACATCAAGGCGCAGCTGGGCAACCTGGTCTATCCGGGCTTTGTTCGCGAAACGCCTGCCGAGTGGCTGAAGGAGTACCCGCGCTACCTCAAGGCCATCGAGCAACGCTTCGAGAAGATCGGTGCGCAGCTGCAGCGTGATCGCGTCTGGTCCGGCGAGCTGGCCGGCTACTGGGAGCAGTACCAGACACGCCTGAAGAAGCACCTGCAGGAAGGCAAGCGCGATGCCGAGCTGGCGCTGTATCGCTGGATGCTCGAGGAATATCGCGTCTCGCTCTGGGCACAGCAGCTTGGCACCAGGATGGCGGTTTCGGACAAGCGCCTGAACAAGCAGTGGAGCCAGGTCGAGCCCTGAGGTCGGGGCTGGCACGAATCGTCAATCGCAGGAAGCCCATGGAAACTCGCAACAGGCTGGCGGGCGTCGCCGGCTCGCTCGCCGCATCGACGCTCTTCGCAACGCTGTATTACTACACGTCGCTGCTCGAGCCGCTGAGTGGCCAGCAGATCTACGGCTGGCGCATTCTGCTCACCGCACCCTGCCTGGCGTTGCTACTGCTCGCCATCGGTCGCTGGGGCGAGGTCCGCGAGATCCTTGTGCGCGTACCGGCAGAGGCGCGACTGTGGCTAGCGCTGCCGCTGTCTTCGGCGCTGGTCGGTTTGCAGCTGTGGCTGTTCATGTGGGCGCCGATCAACGGCCACGGGCTGGACGTTTCGCTCGGCTACTTTCTGCTGCCGCTGACACTGGTACTTACCGGGCGCCTGGTTTTCGGCGAAACGATCAGTCGCTTGCAACGCCTGGCCTGTCTGCTGGCGGCTGTGGGCGTGGGCAACCAGCTGCTACTGGCTTCGTCACTGTCATGGCCGGTACTCGCCGTTGCCCTGGGCTACCCGTGCTACTTCGTTCTGCGCCGCAAGCTCGGCACCGCCAGTCTTGGCGGGCTCTGGGTCGACCTGGTCATCAGCCTGCCGGTTGCTGCGCTGTTCGTCCTCGGCAGCGGTGACACGTTGAACCTGCTTGCCGGCAATCCCCGCCTGCCATTGCTGATCGCCGGCCTGGGCGCGCTCAGCGCGCTGGCGCTGGGGCTGATGATCAATGCCAGTAAGTACCTCAGCCTGACCCTGTTCGGCCTGCTCAGCTATGTCGAGCCGGTACTGTTGGTGGTCGTGGCGCTGCTGCTTGGCGAGAGCATCGCGCCGGACCAGTGGCTGACCTACGGGGCGATCTGGGCGGCGATTGTGGTGTTGGTCCTCGAAGGATTGCGGGCGCTGCGTCAGGGGCGAGGGTAGCGTTCGGTAGTGATTGATCAGCTGCCGAGGTTTCATCGGGCAGGCGCCGGCTGCTAGGGCAGAAAGCGGCACTGCATGGCCGCCGCTCAAGCCTGTTAGTTGCTAGATCATCTGCTGTGCAACCAGCCCGGCGACAATGGCCAGCCCCAGCGCGCCGAGCAGCATGCCAAGGCGCCATGCGGATTTACCTGGCTCACGAGCAGGAGCGGCGGCAACAGGTGCCGCCGCGTGCAGCGGGTTCGGCGTGGCAGGGCGGGGGCGGGAAGGTTTCGGCTGGGGGGCAACCGTGGCGGGCAGGTCGGTGGCGCGGACGAATACGGTAGCGTCTTCGTCGACGACTTCCGGGGTGCTGACCTTGGGCCCGATCACCAGCAGTGTGGTATTGCCCAGCTGGATCTGGTCTCCCGGCTGCAGCACAGCGGTCGTGACCTTCTCGCGGTTCACCAGCAGGCCGTTGGCTGAGGCCAGGTCCTTCACTTCCAGCACATCGCCCTTGAGGTAGAACTCGGCGTGGCGGCGGGACAGTTCCGCATCGCTGAAGCAGAGTTCGCATTTGACCGAGCGGCCGAAGGTCATCGAGCCAGTGATGTGGTACTTGTGGCCCTGGTTCTCGCCCTTGACCACCTGCAACAGCCAGCGCGGAGCGCTCGCCAGCTTGGTGCCGGCCTTGGCCGGATCGACGATCTGCAGTTCCAGCGCGCCCAGGCGCAGGCGGTCGCCGGAACGAATCTGGTAGCGCTCGCCGACCTTCTCGTCATTGACGTAGGTGCCGCCAGGCGTGCCGAGGTCGGTGAGGTAATAGAAGCGGTTTTCCAGCAGCAGTTCGGCGTGAAATGGCGCGACCCCGGCGTCGTTGGCCACCAGCTTGTTGCTGCGGTCCGAACCGAGGGTGAAGCGTTCATCGGCAAGCCAGACCGGACTCTGGCGATTGTCAGCGAAGTGGATCCTGAGCATGGCGCGGTACCTTTTAGCGGAGCGGGCGACGGTCTGAGCCGAACGGCACTCGGCGAATTATTGGTTGAATATCCGGTTCCACAGGCGCTTGACCGGGTTGGCTGGCGCTTGCGAGGTCTGCGTGTTGGACGGCGCGGCGCGTGAGGTGCTGGCCGTTGTGCGTTTCACCGGGCGCGGCGCCCGGGCCTTGGCAACCCGCTGAGCATGCGCGTCGTGCAGCGCGAGCAGGGGCGCATAGTCCGGGGTGGCTTCCAGCCCCTGCTGGATGTACTCCAGCGCCAGGGCGAACTCGCGGCGCCTGTAGGCTGCTTCGGCTAGCTCGACATACCGCTTGCTGACCTGCACCAGGCCGTTGCGGGCCACCTCGTTTTCAGGCAACCAGCCCAGCACCTGCTGGTAGTAGTGCACCGCGCTGTCTTCGGCGGGTTGCAGCAACTGATCGTTTGCCAGCCGTTGCGCCGCCAGTTCCAGTGCCTGGGCGATGCGTGCATCGAGCACGCGGCGTATGCCGTCGAGGGCCTCGACATTGTCCGAATCCAGGCGCAGGGCCTGGCGGTAGTAGTAGTCGGCATTGTCGAACGCCGGTGCAGTCAGTTGCCCCTCATCCAGGCGTGCCTCTGCGCGCGTGAGGTAGTCGTTGATGCGGCTGTATTGCAGCCACTGGTAGCCGCCGGCGGCCAATGCGGCGACTGTCACGATCAGCGCCGCGCCGATCACCGCCCAGCGGCCGATGCCACGACGGCGACGGCGGCGTCTGGTCGGCGCCTCGATGAATGCCGCCGGTGCGATGCGGGTCTGGTCCATGTCCGGCTCGGTGAGCGTGTCGATGGCCGCCAGCAGCTCACGGCAATTGCCGAAGCGCTCATCCGGCTGCTTGGCCAGCATGCGGTCGAGCAGTGGCTGGTAGGGCGCGAGCGCCGGCGGCAGTTGCGGCAAGGGCATCTGCAGGTGATTGAGCACGGTTTGCGGATAGCTGCTGGCGCGGAACGGGTTGGTCCCGGTGAGCATCTCGGCGAGTATCACGCCGAGGCTGTAGATGTCGCTGCGGGCATCGAGTGGCTGGCACTGCGCCTGCTCCGGGCTGCTGTAGGCAGGGCTGCCGACGGCGATGCCGAAGTGGGTGAGCTCGTTATCCAGCTCTACGGCCTTGGCTACGCCGAAGTCGGTGAGCACCACGCTGCCGTCGTCACGGAAGAGGATATTGGCTGGCTTCACGTCTCTATGGACTAGCCCGCCGTCGTGCACCACCGCCAGGCCGCCGGCCAGCTGACGGATGATGTCCAGCGCGCGCGATGGTGAGAAGACGATGCCGCGGTGTTGCGCCAGGTCGCCCCCGCCGAGGTACTCCATGGCCAGGTAGTGCCGGCCATCGGCGATCTGGCCGATGTCGTGGATGGTGATGATGGCCGGGTGGCGCAGCGAGGCGACGATATGGCCTTCCTGGATGAAGCGCTCGGTGAACGCTGCATCTTCCGTGCGCAACAGCACCTTGACGGCCACCTCGCGATCCAGCGACAGCTGGGTGGCCAGATAGACCTCGGCCATTCCGCCTTTTCCGAGCCGCTTGTGCAGGCGATAGCCCGGTATTTCCAGCATCCGATGCATTGTAGAAACTCGCGCTTGCTTACGACTTGAGGGGTTTTAACAGCATGTTGATGAAGCGCCGCCCGCGGGACTCGGCCGCCGGGAGGGGGGCGGTGCGGCCGATCACGATGCAGGAGATGTTGTCGCGGCCGCCGTGTTCATTGGCCTGGTCGATCAGCTGTTCCACCAGGTTCTCGAGGGTATCGGCAAAGGTGCAGCTGGCATGGATCTGCGCGTCGGTCAGCTCGTTGGTCAGGCCGTCACTGCATAGCAGCAGCAGCTCGCCGGGCTTGAGGGTGGCGCTGTGGGCACCGACTTCCAGCGGCGCCTCGCGTCCCAGGCAGCGCAGGATGATGTTGCGCCAGGCGTGGCCTTGAGCCTCGGCCGGCTTCAGCTCCCCGGCGTCGATCATCATCTGCACCCAGCTATGGTCCCGCGTAAGCTGCTCGATACCGTTGGAGGTGACCAGATAGGCGCGGCTGTCGCCGACCCAGGTGAGTTCGAAGTCGGCACCCTTGAAATGTGCTGCGACCAGCGTGGTGCCCATGCCGTCGTCCACAGCCGCGTCAAGTACTGCCTGGTTGGCGTGCTGAACCGCTGTCTGCAGCGAATCGCCGCCCTCGATCGCCTGCTGCAGTGCAGACAGTGCCAGGCTGCTTGCAACCTCCCCGCATTGATGCCCACCCATGCCGTCGGCGATGGCCCAGAGCCCCAGCTCCGGCGCGCAGAGCAGTGCATCTTCATTATGGCTGCGCCTGCGGCCTGGCGAGCTTTGCCCGGCGTAGTCCAGCAATGAATCAGAAAGGGTAGGTTGCATGCGAGGGCCCTGCGGCACGACGTCGAGCGAGCATGATGCGTGGGGCTCGTAGGGCTGTCATCGACCGGCACCGCGACAAGCGCAAAACTGTTAACTCGCGCAAAGGGCAGCTTTATTTTTCGGCTGTTATCCGCGAATGCTGGTAGCCCGATATGAGCAAGCGCGTTCACGCAAACCGGCCGGCTAAAAGTTACTACTGCTGGCGCTGCTTCCCTGTAGTCTCGGCTTCCGCTCCTCACTGACACACCTGTCGTCGCTACAACCATCCGTTTCAGTCACGAGGAGCAAACCATGCGCTTGGCCGATTTCATTCTGGAAAACATCGAACCCGTCCTTCAGCAGTGGGAAGACTTCGCCAAGACGATGACACCCGCCGCCAACGGCATGGATTCGGTGGCGTTGCGGGACCATGCGGAGCAGATGTTGCTGGCGATCGCCGCCGATCTGCGCACGGCCCAATCAGTGAAGGCGCGGATCGCCAAATCCCATGGGAAGGCGTCGCCGTCACGAGATGCCACTCCCGCGGAAACCCACGCCGACATCCGCTACTCCTCGGGCTTCACGATCGCGCAGGTCATTGCCGAGTACCGGGCATTGCGCACCAGTGTGCTGGTCCTGTGGATGTCGTCCGATGCAACGTCGAAAGAGCACGAGATTTCGGACATCATCCGCTTCAATGAAGCGATCGATCAGGCCCTCGCCGAGTCTGTGGTCTGCTATGCGGACGCCGTGGATGCCGCGCGAAATGTCTTTCTCGGCATATTGGGCCACGACCTGCGAAGCCCCCTCGGCGCCATATTGCTGAGTGCTGACGTACTGTTACGCACAGGGGATCTGCCTCCAAAGCCGACCATAAACGTGTCGCGTATCTATACGAGCGTGAAACGCTCGATCAAGATCGTCGGCGACCTGTTGGACTTTACCCGCACGCACTCAGGCGTAGGCATTCCGGTGCGCATGGACAGCGAAGATCTGGCGCACGCGTGTGAAGGCATGGTTGAAGAGGCGAGGGCGTTCAACCCCGACCGACAGATCGTCCTGCAGTCGGAGCCGAGCCTTCCTGGGCAGTTCGATAAATCGCGAATGGAGCAGGTGATTGCCAACCTGATTGGCAACGCCGTCGAGCATGGCGAGGCGGGGACACCGATTACGGTCAGCCTGAAAAGCGATGAGGGGATCGCCGCGCTGACGGTTCACAACGTCGGCCGGCCCATTGCCGAATCGGCAAAAAGCAGCCTCTTCAATCCGATGGTGCGTCACATCCAGAGCGGTAACGCCGAGTACGGTGCGGGTGCGGGGCTCGGCCTTGGACTGTATATCGCATCTGCCATAGTCGATGCTCACCACGGCAGTATCGAGTTTGAGTCGATGGCCGGTAGCGGCACCACGTTCACGGTGCGCATACCTCTGGGCGGCGAGCAGGCTGCATAGTGCAGCCCACCTCAAGCAGCGGCTATCTGCTCAATTCGTACGCGCACATGTTGACTGTTGCCGCCAGATTCAGCGATTCGATGGCGCCACACCCGGGAATCGTGAATGGCTGGGCTTTGAGTGAGGCCAGCTGTTCGCGTGGCACGCCGCGGGCTTCGTTGCCGAACAGGTAGCAATCGAAGGCGCGGAAACTCGCCGATCGCACCGACTCGCCGCTCATATCCAGGCAGGCGATGCGCTCGAAGCGGGTGTGCAACGAATCCAGTCCAACATCCAGCTCCATCGGCGCATGAAAGATAGCGCCCATGCTCGAACGCACGACCTTTGGGTTGTACGGGTCGACGCTGCCGGGGCTGAGCAGGCAGCGGAAACCACCGAACCACGCCAGCGTGCGCAGGATGGTGCCGAGGTTGCCCGGGTCCTGGATTTCATGCAGGTAGATGGCGCGCTCGCCCGCGAGGGGCGCAGCAACCGGCGCGCCTGTCGCTGGCATCGGCACCAGCGCAACGATGCCTTGGGGGGTTTTGGTATCGGCGATCTGCGCCATCTGGCGATCGCTGATCAGGTGGGTCTTGAACGGGCTTTGCCAGTGCTCGTAGGCGCTGGTCACATACAGCTCGCTGCGTTGCAGCAGTGGGTTATGCAAGCCCGCCTTCTGCAGCTCCAGCACCAGATGCTCGCCCTCCACCAGAAAATGCCCGAACTCGGCCCGGTACTTTTTCTGGTGCAGCTTCTTGATGTCGTCGAGTTTCATCAGGGCGGCGCTCAGTTGCTCTGCACTTCGGTGTGTTCCACTTCAGCCAGCATTGACTTGGCCAGCGCCTCGGCGACCTTGATGCCATCCACGCCTGCCGAAAGGATGCCACCGGCGTAACCCGCGCCTTCGCCGGCCGGATACAGGCCGCGCAGGTTGAGGCTTTGCAACGTCTCGTTGTCACGGGTGATGCGCACCGGCGACGAGGTGCGGGTTTCGATGCCGGTAAGCACCGCATCAGCACGATCGAACCCGCGGATCTGCTTGCCGAACGCCGGCAGCGCTTCGCGGATGGCCTCGATTGCATACTCGGGCAGCGACGGCGCCAGATCGCCCAGGCGCACGCCCGGTTTGTAGGAGGGCTCGACCTCGCCGAACGCGGTAGACGGCACGCCGCGAATGAAGTCGCCGACCAATTGCGCGGGTGCGCAGTAATCGCTGCCACCCAGCTCATAAGCGCGCGATTCCAGGCGCTCCTGCAGCTCCACGCCGGCCAGCGGGTCGCCGGGGAAATCCTGCTCAGGGTTGATGCCTACGACGATGCCGGCATTGGCATTGCGTTCGTTGCGCGAGTACTGGCTCATGCCGTTGGTCACCACGCGGCCCGGCTCGGACGTGGCGGCCACCACGGTGCCGCCCGGGCACATGCAGAAGCTGTAGACCGCACGGCCGTTCTTGGCGTGGTACACCAGCTTGTAGTCCGCAGCACCCAGCTCCGGATGGCCGGCGTACTTGCCCAGCCGGGCTTGGTCGATCATGCCCTGCGGGTGTTCGATGCGGAAACCGATGGCAAACGGCTTGGCCTCGATGAACACGCCCTGGCGATGCAGCATGCGCACGGTATCGCGGGAGCTGTGCCCCAGCGCCAGCACCACATGGCGACTCTTGATCGTCTCGCCGCTGGCCAGCACCACGCCTTCGAGCTGGCCATCGTTGATCACGAGATCGGTCACTTTGCTCTCGAAGCGCACTTCGCCGCCGAGGGCGATGATTTCCTCGCGCATGGTCGAGACCACACCGGTGAGCCGGAAGGTGCCGATGTGCGGCTTGCTCACATACATGATCTCGGCCGGTGCGCCGGCACGAACGAACTCGTGCACAACCTTGCGCGCGTAGAACTTGGGGTCCTTGATCTGGCTGTAGAGCTTGCCGTCGGAGAACAGCCCGGCGCCGCCCTCGCCGAACTGCACGTTGGATTCCGGCGTCAGGACCTTCTTGCGCCACAGTGCCCAGGTGTCCTTGGTACGGCTGCGCACATCCTTGCCGCGCTCCAGCACGATGGGCTTGAAGCCCATCTGTGCGAGCAGCAGCGCGGCGAACAGTCCGCAGGGGCCGAAGCCCACCACCAGCGGTCGCTCGCTCAGATTGGCTGGCGCCTGGCCTACCGGGTAGTAATTGGTGTCTGGCGCTGGACGCACGTTGTGGTCATCGGCAAAACGCGCCAGGATCGCCGCCTCGTCGCGGGCCTCCAGATCGATGATGTAGATGAACAGAATGACGCTGTTCTTCTTGCGCGCATCGTAGCTGCGCTTGAATACGGTGAAATTCAGCAGATCGGCGTCGCTGATGTTCAGGCGTTTGACGATGGCCTGGCGCAGCTCATCGGCGGAATGATCGAGGGGCAGGGACAGCTCGTTGATGCGAATCATGACGGTAATCCTGGCCGGTGACTCCGGCAGAGGAAGAAGAAGGGGCGGGGAGTAGGGCGCGGATTGTACCCGTCGCCGCTCGTGCCTGTCAGGCTGCGCTGATGGCCTTCCACGGCCTGTGTGCTGCGACCAGCGCCCGCGGGGCGGCATTATCGGCTTATAATCGCGGCCACTTTGCGTCCAATGGTTGTGCCTTGCTGCGCCTGTTGGTCCGCGTCTTACCTTGATTCTCCGTGGTTGGCTCTATCATGAAACGATCCAAAAGCAGCCGTCGTTGGCTGGATGAACACGTCAACGATCCCTTCGTCAAACGCGCCCAGAAGGACGGCTTGCGCTCGCGCTCCAGCTACAAGCTGATCGAGCTGAACGAGAAGGACAAGTTGATACGCCCCGGCATGCTGGTCATGGACCTCGGCTCCGCTCCCGGTGGCTGGTCGCAGGTGGCCGGCGGTATCGTCGGTGAAAAGGGCAGGGTGCTGGCGACCGACATTCTGCCGATGGGCGGGCTGGATAACGTCGACTTCGTGCAGGGCGACTTCACCGAGGATGCCGTTTTTCAGCAGATCCTCGACATGCTCGACGGCCGGCAGCCCGATCTGATCGTCTCCGACATCGCGCCGAACATCAGTGGCGTCGCCGCCGCTGACCAGGCCGCTTCGATGTACCTGGTCGAGCTGACCCTCGACATGGTTCGCCAGGTGCTCAAGCCCGGCGGCAACTATGTGGTCAAGGTCTTCCAGGGCGAAGGCTCGGACGACTTCCTCAAGGATGTGCGCAGCTCGTTCGAGAAGGTGTCGATCCGCAAACCGGAAGCATCGCGCCCGCGATCGCGTGAGGTCTATCTGGTGGCGAAGGGGTTCAAGGGCTAAGGGCACTTTCAGTGCCCTGCCGCGCGTTCCGCTCCCGCTACATCTGAGCTGGCTGATACATCGATGGGCAATCAATGCTGACCTACCTCGTGCGTTATCCCTCGGCAGCGCTGCTGTTTGTCCAGCTGCTCGGCATCCTGCTGTACCCCTTCATGGAAAACACCCCGCTCGGCCGCGCTGCCTTTGGTGCATTCGGCGTTGTAGTGCTGGTCCTGGCGTTGCGCATCGTCAACCGGAGCCCGACGCTGCATTCGCTGGCGTTCCTGATGGCCGCTGCGATCCTCGGACTGACGCTTGCCGTCGAACTGACAGCCATGCCCGGCCTGCACCTGGCGTTGGTCGTGACCGAGTCGATGTTCTACTTCTACGCGGCGGCTGGCCTGATCGGCTACATGATGGAAGACCAGCGCACGACGACGGACGAACTGTTTGCCGTCGGTGCCACCTTCACGCTGCTGGCGTGGGCGTTCGCCTACGCCTATGCGGCCTGCCAGCTCGTTGCCCCGGGCAGTTTCGTCGCTATCCTGCAGCCGGATGAGCCTCGCTCGTGGATGGAACTGCTGTTTCTCAGTGTCACCGTACTCTCCGGTGTTGGCCTCGGTGACATCCTGCCGCTGCGGCCTGTGGCGCGGGCGCTGGTCATGCTCGAGGAAATTGCAGGGCTGATGTACATCGCCCTGGTCGTCTCGCGGGTAATCGGGCTGACCATCCGCCGTTAATGACGCCTCCTGCAACGCCGCCCTTCCGAAGGCCCTGTCGCCGAGAGAAACGCCAGGCAAGGCCTTAGCCGATCGCCCGCAAGAACCGTCCAACCCGCTCCAGCACTACGTCCGGCTGCTCGCGATGCGGCACGTGGCCGACGTCGGGCAGCAGCGCCTGTTCGACATGGCCGCCGGCGTGCCGGGCGATCAGTTGCGGGTGGCGTTCGGAGCCGAATTCGTCGTTGTCGCCATGGATGGCCAGTGCCGGGCAGCGGACTCGAGGCAGGGCGTGGGCGAGGGTCCAGGAGGCGAAGTCGGGCGCGAGCCAGGTGTCGATCCACGCGCTGAGTACCCAGTCGCTGCGCTCGCCGTGGTAGCGGCGCAGGCGTTCGCGCTGTGCGGGGTCGGAGAACCAGCTTCTGGCCTGGCGGATGCCTTCCAGCGTGCGGGGTTCGACGAAGGTGACCGCCGACATCGTGATCATCGCCTGGCAGGCTGCGGGATATTGCGCGGCGCAATGCACCGCCATGCTGCCGCCGACGCTGTGACCGACCACCACAAAACGCTCGATACCCAGATGGTCCAGCACTTGGGCGAAGCCATGCGCGGCTTCATCCTCGACGAAGGTCGGCGCAGGCGGAGCGGTCAAGCGGTCGGAGCGACCGAAGCCCAGCCGGTCATAGGCGACCACCGTGCGGCCGGTAGCCTGGGCGAGCGCGGCGGGGAAATCCTTCCATTGGTCGATGCAGCCGAGCGACTCGTGCAGCAGCAGGATCGGTGCGCAGTTCGGGCGCAGCGCGCCGGCGTCGGGGAACCAGCTGCGGACGAACATCTGCCCATGCGTGCTCTGTACCCAGAGGTCTGCCGGGACGTTGCCGAGCGTTGCGCTAGTGGTCATGGAGGGCTTTCCTGAGCGGTGCGGACCACATAGCAGTACTGTTCTTTTACGTAAACGTCAACATGCAGTGACGGATGTATCGACAGTATGCTGCAGCCTTCGGGCAGGCAATGCAGCCGAAAGCCGCACTGATGCGCGGGACAACGCGCGGGCGTTCTGGAGGCAAATCAGGTCAGCGCAGGGTTGGAGCCTGGCGGCATGGCCCGCTACGGCAGGAGCACATCAGCGCAGATAACGCTGGAACCAGGCGATGGTGCGTTGCCAGGCCAGCTCAGCCGCCTGCTCGTCGTAGCGCGGGGTGCTGTCGTTGTGAAAGCCATGCTGGGTGCCCGGGTAGATGTAGGCCTCGTAGTGCTTGCCGGCCGCCTTGAGCGCGGCTTCATAGGCGGGCCAGGTTTCATTGACGCGCTCGTCGTGTTCGGCGAACTGGAACAGCAACGGTGCCTGAATCTTCTCCACATCCGCCGGATTGGCCTGACGGCCATAGAACGGCACTGCCGCCGCCAGTTCCGGGTATGCCACCGCGGCGGCATTGGCCACGCCACCGCCATAGCAGAAGCCGGTGATACCGACCTTTTCGGTGGTGGCTTCGTGGGCCATCAGCCATTCGATGGCGGCGAAAAAGTCGTTCATCAGTTTCTGCGGATCGACCGCGGCCTGCAGTTCGCGGCCCTTGTCGTCGTTGCCGGGATAGCCGCCGACCGAACTCAGCCCGTCCGGTGCGAGGGCGACGAAACCGGCCTTGGCCACGCGCCGTGCGACGTCTTCGATGTACGGGTTGAGGCCGCGATTCTCGTGGACGACAACGATGCCTGGCACCTTGCCCTCGGCCTTGGCCGGACGGGCCAGGTAGGCGCGCACCTCACCGTGGCCGTTGGGCGATGGGTAGCTGACGTATTCGGCGATGATGTCCGGATCGGTGAAGGCGACCTGCTGGGCCAACGCATAGTTGGGCGTGAGCGCATCGAGCACCGCCACGGCGGCCGTGCTGCACAGCGTGAAGGCCGCGGCGCGGTCGAGGAATTCCCGGCGGCTGAGCTTGCCGTGGACGTAGAAGTCGTAGAGCTCGAGCAGTTCGGGGGCGAAGTCTTTCGCGGTAAGACGTTCCATCGGCGGCTCCGTCGAGTATCGAAAGCGATGCTGGGTGTTTGCGCTGACAGCGGGTGCAGCAGCCAGTGTAGTCAGCCGGGCTGCAGGCGCTGCGTTTGCAGACGATCTTTACGGTTCAGCGCGGCGGGCGTGGGCGAGGTGGCTCGACGGGCGTCAGCTGGCCGTCCTTGCCGAGGTGCAGGCGCATGAAGTCTTCTGCAAGCAGCAGCTTACCGGCGTAAAGGGCGCTGGCTTCGGCGCACAGGTCGTCGATCGAGTGACCACGCCCGGCGTTCTTCTGATAGCGCGCGCTGAAGTGGGTCAGCACAAGATTCGGCAGGCCGACCGTTTGCGCAAAGCGCGCCACCGATGCCGCCGTGCTGTGGCCGAAGTCATTGCGCGCGTCGTTGGCCACCGCTTCGGTGTAGGTCGCCTCGTGCACCAGCAACTGGGCGCCGCGGCAGGCGTCGGCAAGCAGTTCGGGACGATCATTGTCGCCGCCGATGACGATGCGTTGCGGCGCACGGCTGAAGCTCAGGTAGTCGTCGCTGCGCAGTTTCCGGCCTTCGTGCTCGACATCGAAGCCGCGTGCCAGCTGGCCCCAGAGCGGCCCGCGGGGCACGCCGTCGCGTTCGAGGCGGTCGATGTCCAGCCGCGGATCAGGCCGGGCCTCGGTGAAGCTGTAGCCGTAGCAGGGCACACGGTGGGACAGGGCGGTGGCCTCGATGCGCATGTTCAGGTTGCGCCACTCGCCCAGCGATTCGACCGCGTGAAAGTCGAGGTCGTAGCCCAGCCAGCTCTGGCTCATCTCCAGCGTGGCGCGCACCCAGGTTTCGATGCCCTGCGGCGCGATGATCGTCAGCGCGGCCTTGCGTCCCATCATTCCGGCGCTGGCGAGCAGGCCGGGCAGGCCGTAGCAGTGGTCGCCATGTACATGGGTTATGCAGATGGCGCGCAGGTCGTGCAGAGACAGCGGCGTGCGCAACAGCCGGTGCTGGGTGCCTTCGCCGCAGTCAATCAGGTACCAGCTCTTGCCGGTGTCCTCCAGCAAGGCCAGGGCGGTGACATTGCGCGCGCGGGTGGGGGTGCCGGATGAAGTGCCGAGAAATAACAGATCCACGCCGCCGTTCCTTCCTGCCGTTCAACTGATCCGAGAAAGGTTGAGCCTTTGCCGGCGCCGCTGCAATTGCATTTTTGCGACGCCGCGGCCCTGACCAGCTGGCTGGCCGAGCGCCGCGGACCTCGCACTGTCGCAGGGCCGCTTCAGAGGTACTTCAGCCAGGCAATGTCCCTGCGCCGTGCCTTGAGTTCGGCGAACCAGCGCACCGCCGGGAACAGCAGCACCGCCAGCGCCAGGGTACACAGCCACAGCGGCCACACCGCATCGAAGCCGAAGTGATTGCCGCGGTTCAGACCCCAGATCGCCACGGCGGCGATGTAGAGTAGCTTCAGCACGTACAGGTGCAGCAGGTAGAAGAACATCGGGGCCGCGCCGAACACGCTGAGCGGTCGCAGCCAGGCGCGGTCCTGCTTGCGTTCGAAGTAACGCAGGAGCAGCAGGCTGCAACCCAGCGTCAGGCACAGGAACAGCAGCGACGGTGGGTACTTGGTGACGTTGAGCAGGCTCATCAGCGTACGCAGGCCGTCCTCGCCAACGACCCAGGGCTGCTCGCCGTAGCTGTTGATCAGCCGCAGCAGAACGAAGGTCAGCAGGGCTCCTTGAGCCCAGCCGCCCAGGTAGCGCTGGCGTCGCTCGGGGTCGGCGTTCCTGGCGAACCAGGGCCCGACAGCGTAGCCAAGGGCGATCACGCCGATCCACGGCAGCAGCGGGTAGGAAGTGCGCAGCCGCAGGTTTTCCGAAACCTCGATCCAGCCGCGGTCGTGCAGGATGGCCCAGGGGACATGCAACGTTGAGTCTGCGGAGAACTGCAGCGGGTCGAGCAGGTTGTGGCCGCCAATGATCACCAGTCCCAGCACGATCAGCGCAGGGCGCGGCAGCCAAAGCAGTGCAGAGAGCGCCAGCATGCTCAGGCCGATCGCCCAGATCACTTGCAGATAGATCACCTGCGGCGGGAACTGGAACGTCCAGGCGAAGTTGACCAGGGTGAATTCGAGCGCCACCAGAAACAGCCCTCGTTTGAGCAGAAAGCTCGACACTGCACGGCGGTCCTGGTGCTTTTCGCCATAAAGAAAGGCCGACAGGCCGGTCAGGAAGATGAATACCGGCGCGCAGAGATGCGCCAGGGTGCGGCTGAAGAACAACGCCGGCTCGGTGACCGCCACGTCCATCGGGTCGGACACCTGCATATGCAGCAGGAAGGTTTCGCGGACATGGTCCAGCAGCATGAACAGGATCACCAGGCCGCGCAGCGCGTCGATGGATTGCAGACGCGCCGCGGCTGGCGGAGTGAAATCGAGGGAGGGCATGAGCGGCTCACAGCAGGATGATCGCAATGCAGGCGCAGACTCGCTGCGCCCGCCGAAAGGTACGATACGTTATAACAAAAGTCGCTGCCTCTCCAGATGCGAATCAACCACGATAGTCCCCGGCGTAAAAGGGCTGAATGCTTCAGCCCTGCTCGCAGTTAACCATCCACGACACGCCGAAGCGGTCGGTGAGCATGCCGAAACGCTCGGCCCAGAAGGTTTTCTCCAGCGGCATGATCACCGTGCCGCCCTCGGCCAGTGCGGCGAACAGCCTTTCGCTTTCGTCAACGCTGCTCGGATGCAGGGAAACCGAGCAACCCTTGATGCCTTCGTACGGCCCGCCACCACAGGTGTCGGGCAAGGAGTCGGAGGCCATCAGCACACCATCGCCGAGGTTCAGGCAGGCGTGCATGATCCGCTCGCGGTACTCGGCGGGAAACTGCTCGGCATCCGGCGCCTGGGCAAAGGTCATCATTTCCAGCGTGCCGCCCAGCACATCCTTGTAGAAGGTGAACGCTTCGCGGGTGGTGCCGTCGAGGGTGAGGTAGGTGGTGATCTTCATTGCTTGCTCCTTGCTGTCATTGATTGAGTTGCGCGCGCAGGCGGTCTTCCTGCTCGCGCAGTTCGGGGGTGAACTCGGCGCCGAAATCTTCCGCTTCGAATATCTGGCGAATCTCGATTTCCGCATCGCCGATGGCCGACTGCGGGCAACGCTTGACCCAGTCGACGGCCTCCTGCAACGAGGCGGTCTGGAACAGCCAGTAGCCGGCGATCAGCTCGCGGGTTTCGGCGAACGGGCCATCGGTGACGCTGCACTGGCCGTCGTTGAAACGGATGCGCGCGCCCTTGCGGCTTGGCTGCAGGCCCTCGCCGCCGAGCAGCACGCCGGCATTGGCCAGTTCTTCGTTGTAGCGGCCCATCGCCGTGAGAACGTCCTCGCTGGGCATCTCGCCGGCTTCGGTTTGTGGGGTGGCCTTGATCATCACCATGAAACGCATCGGTGGACTCCTTCAGTGGAATGGAAAGAGCCTAGACGGGCATACGGCAATTTCCGCCGGCTCCGATCATTGGTCGAACGGGCGCCGGAGGAATCGACAGGTCGTTGAAAAAATATTGCTTAGCGCAGGGGATAGGTCAGCAACAGCAGGTGCAGGCTGTTGACCGCACCGTGCAGAAACACCGCGACCCACAGGCGATCACTGGAGTAATGGAAGGCCAGGCCGTAGCCCAGACCTGCCAGCGCGGCGAGTCCGGCGAAACCGAAGCCGGCCGGCAGGTGCGCGGCGCCGAACAGGGCGGTCGCCAGGCCGATGCCGGCGACCGCACCGAAGCGCCCGACTAGTGCACGCTGCAGCAGGCCGCGAAAGATCAGCTCTTCGGCCAGGCAGGTGATGCCCAGGTTGATCAGCAGCCAGGGCAGGAACAGCGCCGGCCCTTTCGGTTGCCAGCCCAGCACGCCAGAGGCCAGCGCCAGCAGCGGGACGAGAATCAGGCAGGCGCCTGACGCAAGCAGGGTGAGTCTGATCGAGCGCCAATCCGTTCGTGGCTGGCCCAGCCACCAGGCCAGCAGCAGTGCCGCGACCATTGCCTTGTCCGGGCTGATGCGCAATTGCCAGGGCGAGGCACCGCCCAGATCCTGCGGTGGGCCGAGCGGCAGCGGGCTGAAGCCGGGCAGCAGATGTGCGGCGAGCAACAGGGCGCCGAGCAGCGTACCGAACAGCCACGGCGAGTTGGGGATGTGCGGCTGAGCGACAAGCCAGCCAGCGAATAGCAGAACGGCCAGCGCGCCAACCGGCTCGATCATGCCGAGGGCCAGGCCGAGCGATAGCGCGACGACCGGAATGCAGTAGTGCAGCCTGCGAATCACACTATTGCAGCCGATAACGCGCGAGCTCCTTTGGCGTGAGCACGCGCATGCGCCACGGTTCGATCAGCTGCATGTCGTCCGCCAGCCGCGTATTGACGCCCATGTCCCGCAAGTAGATGCGTGGTGCGCGGTGTGGTCGCTGGCTGATGGACTGCGCCGACTCGCCATTGGCGACGTAGGGCCGATGCAGGCCGACATAGCCGCGCACGGTGCGCTGCCGTCCCGCCGCCAGCAGATAGATGCAGCTGCCCTGGCAGACCGCGGTCGCCGGCACCAGGGCGTCGAAGCCCGTCTCGCGCAGCAGATAGCCCATGCGCATGGCTTCCGCTGCGCTGCCGCCGATGTTGTCGAGGATCAGCAGCTTGCGCGCGTGTTTGCCAGGGTGGGCCATGATGCCCTTGAGCAGCGCCTCGTAGTCACCCGGCGCAATCTGTTCGGTAACGCGCGCGACCAGCACCAGGCCCTGATCTTCATGTTCCAGCGGCAGCACCTCGACCTTGGCGTGGGCAGTGCAGGCGAACAGCGCCAGTGCGCAGAGGGTGGCGAAGCGAAGCATCGAGCGGGCAGTCCTGAAATGGGAGGTGGCGAAGATACCCGCAGCGCCGGCTTTCGCCTACTGCGACCTTCGCCCCCCGCTCGGGCCTGGATAGCGTGTCAGCGTGCGGCGTCTTCGGCGGACAATGCGCGAATCATCGCCGTCGTCAGATACAGCCGCGGCGCGATGCTCGACAGCTCGATGTACTCGTCTTCCGAGTGCAGCCCGGCACCGACCACACCCATGGTTTCCAGCACGGCCGGCTTGTCGCTGTCCGGCACGTAGGCGTAGCCGGCGTCGGTGCCGAAGCGCATGGCGATCGGCTCGATACGCTGGTCGATCTCGCCGTACAGGCGCTGCGCGGTCTCGGCCAGGCGCTCCGATGCCGGGTTTTTCGCCAGCGGTGGGCGGCCCTTGTCGACGCGCAGCTCGACGCGGGTGTCGTCGATCAGCTTGTTCTCGATGATCTTCTGCGCATCGGCGAGCACGCGTTCGGTCTCGCTGATGTCGGAGTAGCGCATGTCCGCCTCGGCAGTCGCCTTGTTCGGGATGATGTTGCGCTTCTCACCGCCGGCGATCATGGTCCAGCTGACCGTGGTGCCCTTGTCCGGGTTGCCCAGGTCCTTGAGCTGCACCAGCTGGTGCGCCAGTTCCAGCACGGCGTTGCGGCCTTCCTCAGGTGCGGAACCGGCGTGGGAGGATTTGCCCTTCACCTCCAGCATCACCGCATTGATGCCATTGGTGGCGGTGGTCACCGCATCGCGATCCGGCGGCTCGTAGGAGAAGACGTAATCATGCTTGCGGGCCAGCTCGGCGATGATCTTCTTCGAGCCGGCTGAGCCCATTTCCTCATCCGGGTTGAACAGCACGGTGATCGTGCCGTAGGCGTCGAACTGCTGCGCCTTGAGCAGCTCCAGCGCGTGCAGAATCATCGCCACGCCACCCTTGGCATCGGCCACGCCGGGGCCGTAGGCGCGCTGTTCGTCCATGCGGAACGGGCGCTCCGCGGCGGTGCCTTCGGCGAACACCGTGTCGTAATGCACCATCAGCAGGAAGTCCTTGCCGCCGCTGCCCTTGAGGGTGCCGACGATGTTGTCGCCGGCCGATGGCGCGGCCGGGCTGGTGCTGACCTCGGCACCCAGTGCCTGCAGGCGCTCGACCAGCATCTGGCTGACCGTGGCCAGACCCTCGGCCTGGCCGGTGCCGGTATCCACCGCCACCAGCTGTTTCACGGTTTCGATATAGGCGCTCTGTTCGGCCTTGGCCTGTTCGAGCAGCTCGGCAGGTTTGATTTCGGCGGCCATGGCGGACAGCGATGAAAGGCAAAGCGCGACTGCAGCAGCAATCGGGGCGACGGCGCGTACGTGCATCGGAATAACCTCGGATCGCGGGGGTGATGAGCTTGAGAGCGCGGCCAGGCCCGCAACGTTCCGAAGCATCGCTGCACGGGTCGCAGCCGCACGGAGAATGCTAATGTCTGCCTTTTCCACTTGCCGGAGAACTCCAGGTGTCCCTGACCACGCCCTACGATCCGCAGAACATCTTCGCCCAGATCATTCGCGGCGATGCGCCCTGCTACAAACTCTACGAGGATGACGACGTACTGGCCTTCCTCGACCTGTTCCCGCAGTCCTTCGGCCACACGCTGGTGATTCCCAAGCGCTCGGCGGCCTGCAACATCCTCGATGTGGATACCGAAGCGCTGGCCAAGGTCATGGCCGTGGTGCAGAAGCTCACCCGTGTGATCGTCGACGAGCTGCAGCCGGATGGCGTGCAGGTCGCGCAGTTCAATGGTGCGCCGGCGGGGCAGACGGTGTTCCACATCCACGTGCATATCGTGCCGCGCTACTCGGGCGAGGGGCTCGGCATTCATGCCGCCGGCAAGGCCGATCCGGCCGATCTGGAACAGCTCCAGGCGCGCTTGCAGCAGCGTATCGCCACGCAGGGCTGAGCCAGGCTGCGATGTAGTGGCGGGGTCAAGCCCGCTGCGACCATCGCAGCAGCCAACAGACACCAAAGTACAATTCGTGCCCGCCTGGGGGCTTCGTACCCTGCGGGCATGATGCTTTCATTGCCCTTCCTCACCCCGTTCATTCTGCGCACTCGCCGTGCGCTGTTGGCGCTTGTATTGCTGCCCCTGTGGGCACAGGCGCAGGAGCTGCCGGTGCTGACCCTCAGCGTGCTGCAGTTCGGCACGCCGCACTGGGAGCTTGAGCATCTCAAGCGCCAGGGACTGGACCGTGCCAACGGTTTCGAGCTGAAGGTGCGACTGGTGGCCGATGTGCCGGCCTCGCGACTGGCATTGACCAGCGGTAGCGTCGACGGTGCGGTGAGCGATCTGCTCTGGGCGCAGGCGCGTTACCAGGCCGGCACGGCTTATCGCTACGTACCTTTCTCCTCCCAGATTGGTGAGGTGCTGGTGCCCGAAGGCAGCGCCATCCGCACGCTGGCCGACCTGCGCGGCAAGCGCATCGGTGTCGCTGGCGGGCCGGACGGGCTGGGCTGGCAGTTGCTACAGCATGCCGCGGCCCAGGACGGAATCGATCTGTCCAAACAGGCAACTGTTCAGTACGCCGCACCGCCACTGCTCAGCCAGGCGCTGCGCCGCGGTCAGGTGGATGCGCTGCTGACCTTCTGGCATTTCTCCGCGCGCATGCGTGGCGAGGGTGGTGTGCAGGTGGCGTTCAGTCTCGATGATCTGCTCCGATCATTGGAGCTTGATCCCCACCTGCCGGTGCTCGGCTATCTGTTTCCCGAATCCTGGGCCGTCGAGCATGAGGCGCTGCTGCAGCGCTTCGCCACGGCGTTGGGCCAGACCAAACACGAACTCGCCAGCGAGCCCGCGCACTGGCAGGCGCTGCGGCCGCTGATGCGTGCCGACGAGGATGGCGTGTTCGCCGCCCTGCGCGACAGTTTCCTCGCCGGCATCCCGCAGCCGCTGGATGAGCGGCGTATCGCCGACCTGCAGCGACTGCTGATCCTCACCGGTGCCGATCCGGCGAAACTGATGCCGGCCGCGTCGTTCCAGAGCACGCCATGAACGGCTCGCGCTGGGCCTGCTGGATCGCCCTGCCATGCGCGGTGGCACTCTGGACGCTGATTGCGCTGGTCGTGCAGACGCCGCTGCTGCCGAGTCCGGCCGCCGTGCTCGACACCTTCTGGCAGGCCACGCAGAGCGGTGAACTGCCCGAACATCTGCTGGTAACCCTACGCCGCGTGCTGTTCGCCTTCGTACTGGCGATGGCGCTGGGCACGCTGCTAGGCGTGTGGATGGGCCGCTCGCGGCTGGCCAATGCCGTGCTCGATCCGCTGCTGGTGCTGTTTCTCAACCTGCCGGCGCTGGTCACTATCATCCTGCTCTACGTCTGGTTTGGTCTGGTGGAAGCCGCGGCGGTACTGGCGGTGGTGATCAACAAGGTGCCGAACGTGGCCGTCACCGTGCGCGAGGGCGCACGCAGTATCGATCCCAAGCTGGAACAGATGGCGCTGGTCTACCGCTTCACCCGCTGGCAGCGGATCAGGCATGTCTGGCTGCCGCAGCTGTTTCCCTACCTGATGGCCGCCACTCGCGGCGGGCTGGCGCTGATCTGGAAGATCGTGCTGGTGGTCGAGCTGCTCGGTCGCTCGGATGGCATCGGCTTTCAGCTGCATATGGCCTTTCAGGTGTTCGACGTGGCGAGCATCCTCGCCTACAGCCTGGCGTTCATCGCCGTGGTCCAGCTGATCGAACTGGCGCTGTTGCAGCCGCTGGAGCGTCGCGCATCGTCCTGGCGCGAAGCGGGTGTACGCCATGCTTGAGCTGCGCCTGGATGGCCGTCATCCCGTGCTGGGCGTGATCGCTGCGCAGGTGCGCGAAGGCGGTCGCATCTGTCTGCTCGGGCCGTCCGGTGTCGGCAAGACGACGCTGCTCAACGGCATCGCCGGGCTCGATCCGCAGCTGCGGCCGATGATCGAGCAGCGCGCCGGCTTGCGCGTCGGCTACCTGTTTCAGGAGCATCGCCTGCTGCCCTGGCGCACGGTGCGACAGAACCTGGCGCTGGTCGGCGCGAGCGCGGCGGACATCGATCGGCTGCTGGCCGAGGTCGGGCTGAGTGGCGCGGCCGATAGCCTGCCGGATCAGCTCTCGCTGGGCATGGCGCGCAGGGCGGCACTGGCGCGCTGCCTGGCGATCAAGCCGGATCTGTTGCTGCTCGACGAACCCTTCGCCTCGCTGGATGCCGAGCGCGCCGCCGAACTGCGCGGCCTGATCGCCCGCCTGCTGGATCGGCACCCGGACATGGCGATGATCTGCGTGACCCACGATCCGCGTGATGCCGACGATCTGGCCAATCGTCTGTGGTACCTGAGCGGCGCCCCGGCGACATTGCGCTGCGATGAGCCGCCCGGCAGCCCCGTCAATCTCAGCGAACTGAGCGAGCGCCAGCGCCGCGCCTGAGCGGCATTCAGCCGGCCAGCAGCTGCGTCAGCACGTGTAGCGCCAGACCGACCAGCCCGCCGACCAGCGTGCCATTGATACGGATGTATTGCAGATCCTTGCCGACGCTCTGCTCCAACTGCTCGACCAGCTCACGGCTTTCCCAGTTTTCCACTCGCTGCGCGATATAGGCGCCTATCTGCCCGCGGTAGCGCTCCAGCAGGCCGGGTGCGGCGGCCAGCAGTTGCTCGTTGATCCAGTTGCGCATGGAATCGTCAGCGGCGAGGCCGTCGCCGAGGCCGCGACAGAGGCTGACGATGCGTCGGCCGATGCGTGAGTCGTCGCTGGCCAGGTCGCTCTCCAGCCAGGCCGTGAGTTCCTGCCAGAGATTGCCGAAATAGGCGCTGGTGGCGGGGTGCTCCAAGAGCTGCGCGAGAATGCGCTCGACCTCCAGGGCGTATTGCGGGTCCTGCTCCAGGCGCTCGATGTATTCACTGACGTGTTCGTCGAAGCGCTGGCGGATCAGGTGCTCCGGGTCGGCGGCGATCTCGGCGATCAGCGCTGACAGGCCGTCGACGAACTTGTTCGCCGACCAGCCGCTCACCGGCCGGCTCAGGCCGAGATAGCGCAGGGTGCGGATTTCCCGGCTGATGGCGTCGGCGACCAGCGCGCGGGTTTCCTCATCCTGCATGATCGAATCGAGGCGGATCAGCAACTCGTCGAGCATCGCCTGATGCCGGCCCTGGCTGGTCAGCACGCGCAAGGCCTGGGCCAGCGGGGCGGAGAGATCGAACTTGCGCAGCCGCGTGGTCACCTTGGCCTCGACGAAGGCGCGCACGCGTTCGTCGTGCAGCGCGGCGATGCCGAAATGTGCAACGCCGGTGAGCCGGCGGCCGACCGCCTCGGCATTGCTCGGGTGCCGCAGCCAGCCGGCCAGTCGCGAGGCGATATCGAGCTCCTGCAGCTTGGCCAGCACCAATGGCGTGGCGAGGAAATGCGTGGTGATGAAGCTCGACAGGTTCTGCCCGATGCGTGCCTTGCTGCGCGGGATGATCGCCGTGTGCGGGATCGGCAGACCCAGCGGGTGGCGGAACAGCGCGGTGACGGCGAACCAGTCGGCGATCGCGCCGATCATGGCGGCTTCGGCGAACGAGGCGACGTAGCCCCAGGCCGGATGGCTGGCTTCGAAGCGTGTCGCGACGATGTAGAGCAGGGCGGCCAGTAGCAACAGAAGGCCGGCGACCAGCTTCATGCGCGAAACCGGTGACTGCCAGGCGCTGATCATGGAACGCATGCAGGTCCTCGTCGTGTGGGCGAATGGAATCTCTAGGGGGTAGACAGCGAAGCAGGGCGATGAGGTCGGCGCTTGAATGAAACGCATGATGATGCGGATCGTCAGGCGGTTGGGCTAGCTGGGCTGAAACTTGCCTGCAGGATGGATTCGTACGGCAGCCTGGACCAGGCCGGTGCCGCTGCTTGAGACGGCACGGCTGCGCCGAGGTCCACCCGACGGACTCTGCTGAATCGCCGGGTGGATGTCGCTTCGCGCATCCACCGGAACACGCCAGGTGGAATGTAATCGCCGGAGGTGGATCAGACCTCGTCGTCCTCTTCCTCGCGGATCAGCACGTACTGGCCTTCGGCATCGTTCAGGCAGTCCCAGACGTAGAACATCGATACCTGGCCCGGGCTTTCCGTGACGGCGGCGTAGTCGCCGGGCACGGCAGTGAAGTAGACGCCGGAGTCGGGCGCTGCCTGGCAGGCGATGCGGGCGACGACGAAGGCTTCCGGCGCGGTGCCGTCGAAGTAGTCGTCACGGTCCTTGGCATCCCATTCGGCTGGCGCTTCAAAGGGGCCGCTGATGACGATGCGCGCGTCACCAAGATCCTGCTCTTCCGCTTCCTCGTCGTATTCGTCGGGGCGGTACAGGGTGCATTCCAGGGCTTCCGGGTTTTCGAGAATGGCCGCGCGGGATTGTGGGGTGAGTGTCTGCATGGAATCTCCGACTGCGGTTGGGTGTGAGTGGGCAGTGTGGTGGAGCGGCTCGGGCAGTGCAATCGGTTGCATGGTCGCGTGGCCGCCCCCGCCGATAGTGGCACGGGATCGGCCGGGCAATCCTGCGGCGGCGCCACGGCAACCTTCGGACCGCCGGTGTCGTGCGGTTCGAACGTCGCGTGGTTTGTCGCCTCCAATCGATATCAGTCATCCACCCGCGACAGCCGAGGCAACCATGAAGGCAGATGACCAGCAGGCAGGCGATGAGCCTGATGTGACCATGACCGATGGAGGCGAAAAGAACGCCGGCGAAGACCCGGACTACGACGATCAGCCTTCGCCGCTGGACGATCCTGACGAGCCTGAGACGCTGCCGGACGATCCGGACATCCAGGGAGAAGACGGTTCCGGCGAGCCGAGCTGACCCATCCGCCCACGACAATCGCCACCCCAGAGGAGTCACCATGAACATTTATCAGGTCAGGCCCACCGAAATGGGCTGGGAGCTGGAAGACCAGCAAACCCAGAAAACCGTGCTGCGAACCCTCACCAAGGACGAGATGTACAGCGCGCTGGATGCCTACATGGACGGCCGCGCCGCGTCGGTCGAGGTATTCGGTCGCGATGGCGAGCTGGAGGAGGCGCGTCCCTATCCGGGGAGCCATCACCTGTAGACATAGCCGCCTGTTTGGTAAGTTCAGTCGGGCAATTTCGGCGCCCATGGCCCCGATACTGTGTTGCTGCTCCTTGCCATAGCCCGCTATGACTCGCCGCAGCGCCTTGTCTCGGAGCCCTGTTCATCCGAACTTGCCTCAACCAACTCACTACACAGGCCACTAGGGCAATTTCCTTCAATACCATGCCCTGTCGGGCCCATAGCCTGCCCACCATCTTTCACTGGTAAGCAGAGTACTCATGGACCCCTATCTCTCGATGGCTGCGTTCGCCCTGGCCTCGTCGATCACTCCTGGCCCGGTCAACCTGGTCGCGCTCAACTGTGGCGCGCGTTTCGGCTTTCGCGCCAGTGCTCGGCACATCACCGGCGCAACTGTCGGTTTCACCCTGTTGCTGTTGCTGATCGGCCTCGGGCTTTACGAGCTGCTCGAGCGGGCGCCGATTCTGATGCGTGGCATCCAGTGGGGCGGGGTCGCCTTCCTGCTCTACATGGCCTGGAGGCTTGCAGTCGATGATGGCCGTCTGGAACCCGCTACGGCCGGCAATGGCCCGTCGCTGCTCGACGGCGCGCTGATGCAATGGCTCAATCCAAAGGCCTGGCTGGCGTCAGTGGCGGGCATGGGGCTGTTCGCGGCGAATGGCGATGTGCTGCGGGTCTGGCTGTTCGCCGGCCTGTATTTCGTCATCTGTTATGGCTCGATTGCCTGCTGGGCCGGAGCTGGCGCCTTTCTCAGCCGCTATCTGCAGGAGCCGGGGCGGGTGCGCTGGCTCAATCGAACGATGGCACTGTTGCTGGCAGGCAGTGCGTTCTATCTAGTGGCGGGCTGAGCCCGGCGCGATGCGATCCCGGTACTGCCCGGGCGTCGCCGCCAGCTGACGTTTGAAGGTGCGCTGGAAGTGCGCCTGGTCCGCGAAACCGGCGGCCAGCGCCACCTCGGCTAGGTCATGACCCTGGCGCAGCCAGTGCTGGCTGCGCTGGATGCGACGGTTGAGCAGATAGGCATGCGGGGTCATGCCGTAGTGCTGCCTGAAGGTGCGGATCAGATAGGACGGCGACAGCGCGGCTGCCTGGCAGATGTCTTCCAGACGCAGCGCCTGGGTACAGTGTTCGGCAATGTAGTCGGCCGCCCGTCGCAGCTGTTCGACGGGCTCTGCGCCCGGGCTGGCGGCTGCCGGGGCAAGGGTCTGCTGCAGCAGCGTGAAGTACTCGACCGCCGCGCTCTGCCGCTGCAGCGTGTCCGCCTGCGGGTCGAGCAGGGTGGCGTACAGCCTGGTCAGCCCGGTGAACAACGCCGGGTCGAGGCTCTGGATCGGCGTGTAGGGAATGAAGCGGCCGTCGGCGCTGACGCCCAGCTCATGCTGCAGCGCGCCCAGCCAGCCCGTGTCGACGTAGAACATCAGGTACGACCAGGGTTGGCCGTCGATGGGGTTGCAGGCATGCACCGTTTGCGGATTGATGATCACCACGGCGCCGCGGGCGATCCGCTGGCGTGCCGTGCCATTGAAGTAGGTGCTGGCGCCGGCGGTGATCGCGCCGATGGAAAAGGTCTCGTGACAGTGCGGCGCATAGCAGACCCTGCGCCCATCGGCGACCGCCCGCGCCTCGAGGAAGGGCAGGGCGGCGTCGCGCCAGAAGCGTGGCTGGCTGTCGTCCGGATTGTTCACGTTGTGCCTGCCGTCATCGATACGAAACTGTAGTCAGACTCTAGCAATCATTCGGCGCTCTGGCATGCTCGACGACCAGGTTCGCCATTTCAGTCCCGGCCAAGGAGTTTCCATGCGTCTGACCCTCGCTTTCACTGCACTGCTGTCGCTGGCTGGCTGTTCATCCTGGCAGCCCGATGCCGAGGACATCGAACCGGTGCCGGCCGAGCGGGTGCTGGCCTACCAACAGCCCCTGGAGAACGCCGGTGAGGTGGTGGTGACGCGGGATTTCGGCTTGCGTGGCGGCGGCTGCTACATCGCCGTGATGATCGATCGTGAGCTGGCTGCGCGCATCCACGTCGGCGAGGTGGTACGTTTTCAGGTGCCGGCCGGTGCGCGGATCGTCAGCATCGGCACCGATCCGCTGGACGACACGCTGTGTGGCAAGCTCAGCCTGCGCCGCGAGAAACTGGCGCAGGTGCAGGCGGGGCAGACGCTGGAATATCGCGTCATCAGCGACAACCGCATCGGCTTCGATATCGTGCCGGTCGAGCCCTGATGCGGCGGATTACTTGATCACCGTCCGCGCAGTCTTCAGATAGTCCGCGCCGTAGCTGCTGACTTCGTCGGCGCTCTCGGCTTCCGAGGCGATGTGGATTTCCTCCAGGGTGTCGTTCAGCCCGTCCATTTCCTCGACGATTTTCTCCAGCGCCGCTTTCAGCGTGTAGGTCAGTTCGTGGATCTGCGCCATGTTCTCCGGTGTCTGCTCCTGCGCCAGGGCCTGGTCGAGGCGGGTGTTGTATTCGGAGAATTGCTTCACCGCCTCGGCCAAGTTGCTAGGTGGCGGTGCCTCGGCGAAGGCATGGCTGGCGACGATGGTGGTCAGCGCCAGAGCGGCGGTCCGGATAAGCGTTTTCACGACAGGTCCCTTGCTGAATTTGGTCGGGCGCGAAGGTATCACCTGCGGGTACTGACGCTGTGTAGTAGCGCACAGTCTGCGCTGCGCCATTAGTCGCATGTCTAATCGCATGGACCGTCGGGGCAGTGAAGTTCAACGGCAGTGCAGGCGAGGCTACTGCCGCGTCGGTGAACCGACCTTGCTGCGCAATGTGCTGCCCGGCCGCTCTGGCATGCAGCTTGCGATGATTTTTCATTAAAGGGCGACCACGCTTGGCCGATATGATCTCGCGTGCTGGCATTTCGCCTGTGCTCGGCAGGCGTCTGTAGACCCAACAACAAGATCACGCTCCCGCTTCCTCTTCCGCGATTCGCGTCCTGCAACAGGACCACGCGGCACGTCCCTCGCCCGACGCGCCGGTTCGACCGTTATGCCTCACTTTTGCCAATTTGCCGCTCCTCACGAACGGCACGCCATATGGAAAAGAACGAATGATGCAGCAACTGACAATCCGTGCCCGCCTGCTGATTCTGGTCGGGGCCATGCTTGCGGCCTGCCTGGTGATCGGGCTGACCGGGCTCAATGCCCAGCAGCGCAGCGTCGCCGGGCTCAACACCGTGTACCTGGATCGCGTCGTGCCGCTGCGTGACCTCAAGCTGATCGCCGACCTGTACGCGGTGAAGATCGTCGATACCACCCACAAGACTCGCAGCGGCATGCTCAGCTATGGCCAGGCGCGTGACGAGGTGCGCAACGCCCGCGCCGAGATCAACCGTCTCTGGAGTGCGTACCTGAACACCCGACTGGTTGACGCCGAGCGACTGATCGCGACGCGCATCGAAACCCTGATGAAGGCCGCGGACGAACCACTCGATGCGCTCGAGCGTACGCTGGACCGGCACAGCGAAAAGCGGCTGGCGGCGTTCGTCATCAACGATCTGTATCCGCTGATCGATCCCATATCCGAAGGCTTTACCCAGCTGATCGAGCTGCAACTGGGCGAGGCCAAGGCCGAGTACGAACAGGCGCAGGCGCTCTATCAGCGTAATCGCCTGTTGAACATCGGCCTGTTGCTGGCGCTGCTGGTTGGCGGCGGTCTGTTCGCCACGGTGATGTTGCGCAGCATCAGCCGGCCGCTGGAGGAGTTGAAGCAGGCCGCGGCATCGGTGGCAGCGGGTGATTTGAGTCGCACCATCGAGTGTCGCGGCAAGGATGAAATTACCGAGGTGCAGCAGTCGATCCGTCAGATGCAGCGCACCCTGCGCGATACGCTGCAGGACATCCAGGGCTCGGCGACCCAGCTGGCGTCGGCTGCCGAGGAGCTGCACGCGGTCACCCAGCACACCGCCCAGGGCATCCATCAGCAGAACGAGGAAGTGCAGATGGCCGCCACCGCGGTCACCGAGATGTCCGCCGCGGTGGACGAAGTGGCCGGCAACGCCAACCGCACCTCCGATGCTTCGCGCGATGCCGAGACGGTCGCCGACGACGGACGCCGCCAGGTAACTGCCACGCGGCAGACCATCGACCAGCTGAGTGACAAGCTGCAGCAGACCGCGGCCACCGTGACCCACCTGGCCCAAGAGGCTGCGAGCATCGGGCAGGTGGTGGATGTGATTCGCGCGATCGCCGACCAGACCAATCTGCTCGCGCTCAACGCCGCCATCGAGGCCGCGCGGGCCGGCGAAGCTGGACGTGGATTCGCGGTGGTCGCCGACGAGGTGCGTAACCTCGCGCAGCGCACGCAGAGCTCGACCCAGGAGATTGAACGCATGATCGGCGCGATCCAGAGCGCTACCGAGCAATCGGTGCGCGACATGCAGCAGAGCAGTGAATTCGCTACGCGCAGCCAGACCATGGCCGGCGAAGCGGATCAGGCGCTGGGGCTGATCGCCGAGCGCGTCGGGCAGATCAACGAGATGAACCTGGTGATCGCCAGCGCCGCCGAGGAGCAGGCACAGGTCGCGCGGGAGGTGGATCGCAACCTGGTGGCCATCCGCGACATCTCAGAGCAGAGCGCCACCGGTGCGCAGCAGACCTCGGTGGCCAGCGACGAGCTGGCGCGCCTGGCGACGCAGCTCAACCAGCTGGTCGGGCGCTTCCGTCTGTAAGCGAAGAGAGATGGGCTGATGCGGTCGGGACATGCATTGTGGCAATCCGACCGCGAACCCGGCTGCACGAATGCATTCCTATGTACGGAGTTTCCCGATTCGTACCGAACAGGAGTCGCGCGTGAAAACAGCCGTGTCCGCCCTGGCGCTTGCCGCCGGTCTAACCCTGAGCCTGCCGCTGCTGGCCGAAAGCCGAACCGCCTACGGCCCGCAGCTGGAAGGCTTCAGCTATCCGCACCCGCTCAAGCACTACCGTTTCGAGTCCCAGGGCAAGGCGCTGGAAATGGCCTTCATGGACGTCGAGCCGCAGGGCAAGGCGAACGGCCGCACGGCGCTGTTGCTGCATGGCAAGAACTTCTGCGGGGCGACCTGGGAGCGCACCATCGAGGTGCTCAGCCAGGCCGGTTACCGGGTCATCGCTCCCGATCAGGTCGGTTTCTGCAGATCGAGCAAGCCCGAGGGTTACCAGTTCAGCTTCGCCCAGCTGGCGCACAACACCCAGGCGCTGCTGGAGCAGGAGAGCATCGAACAGGTCACCGTGATCGGCCATTCCATGGGTGGCATGCTGGCGGCGCGACTGGCGCTGAACTACCCACAGCGAGTCGAGCAGCTGGTACTGGTCAACCCCATCGGTCTGGAAGACTGGCAGGCCGAGGGTGTGCCCTACGCCTCGATCGATCAGCTCTATCAGTCGGAACTCAAAACCGATTTCGACAGCATCAAGGCCTACCAGCAGAAGTTCTACTACAACGGCAGCTGGAAGCCGGAGTACGACCGTTGGGTCGGCATGCTCGCCGGAATGTATGCCGGGGACGGCAAGGACCAGGTCGCCTGGAACCAGGCGCAGACTTCGGAGATGGTTTTCACCCAGCCGGTGATCCATGAGTTTTCGCGGATCAGGACGCCGACCTTGCTGCTGATCGGCGGGCTGGATCGCACCGCGCCGGGCGCCAACCGTGCGCCGCAGGATGTCGCCAAGCGCCTGGGCAACTATCCCGAGCTGGGTCGCCAGGCCGCCGCGATGATTCCCGACGCCAAGCTGGTGGCCTTCCCCGATCTGGGGCATTCGCCCCAGGTCGAGGCGCCGGAAGCGTTTCACCGTGCCTTGCTCGAAGGGTTGGAGGCCAAGCGCTAAGGCTGGCTAGCCGCGCTCCGCTGCTTTTGCCTGCGGCGGCTGCGTGGCACCCAGTCGCTGCTGCTCGCCGGATTCCAGCAGCGCCTGCAGCGCTCGGCCATAGGCGCCGAGCGCCACGCGCAGGCTGTTGTTGTGGGTGGCGCCTTCGACCAGCAGCAATTGCTTGGGTTGGCGCGCAGCCTGATACAGCTGCTCGCTGAAACGCGGCGGCACATAGCGGTCATCAGTGCCGTGCACCACCAGCAGCGGCATGCCGATCTGGTCGATCTTCTCTAGCGAATCGAACTTCTGCGACAGCAGCCAGCGCACCGGCAGCGTGGTGTCGGACACGGCTGTCGCCACGTCCGCCAGCGAGGTGAAGGTCGACTCGATGATCAGCGCGCGCGCCTCGGCCGGTACGTTGTCGCGCTCGGCCTGCTGCCCGAGTTCGGCGGCCAGGTCGACAGCCACCGCGCCGCCGAGGGAATGCCCGTAGATGAAGCGCTTGCCGGCGTCCGGCTGCAGCGTCTTCAGGCGCTCCCAGCCGATGCGCGCGTCGGCATAGACGCTGCGTTCCGACGGCAGATCGCCAAGGCTCTGGCCGAAGCCGCGGTAGTCGATGGCCAGCACCGAGAAGCCCAGCGCGCGCAGCTGTTCCAGACGAAAAAGGTGGCCGGTGAGGTTCCAGCGCACGCCGTGCAGGTAGAGCAGGGCGGGCGCATCGGCGTCGGCGGCCGGCCACCACCAGGCATGAATGTTCTGTTCGTCACCGAACGCGGAATCGGTCAGCTGCAGCTCCTCGACGCCACGCGGTAGGCCGCTGAACCAGGACGCGGTGCCCGGTTCGATACGGAACACCAGCTCACGCTCTTTCTGTTCGAGCACCGAACAGCCGACCGGCAGGCCAACGGTGAACAGGGTAATCAGCAGCAGGCAGAGCCGCCGGGCTTTGCTGCGGAACAGGAAGAAATGCTGCAAGGTCAGGGTCTCGAAATCAGGAATCGTAGATAGGACCCGCTTGCCGAATGATCTGCAAGGCGGGCCATCGCTTCACTGATTACTGCATGTTGCGCGCCATTGTCGTCACGAGCGGACGGCCGGCTTCGGCCTCAGGAGCAGCAGGTCGCCTGCCCGGCATCGGCGTCCTGTACCGCGCGCTCGATCTTCCAGGCCCAGGCGAACACCAGCAGACCGCCAACGGCGGTGGCGGCGCCGATATAGCCGGTGGATGTCCAGCCGAAACCGGCGGTGATCGCCAGCCCGCCCAGCCACGGACCAAGGGCATTGGCGATGTTGAAGGCGGCATGATTGGACGCCGCGGCGAGGGTCTGCGCATCGGCGGCGACATCCATCAGGTGGGTCTGCAGCGCGGGCGACAGCGACACCATCGTGCCCACCGCGAATACCGCCGGAAAGATCGTCCACACCGAGTGCGCTGCCAGCGGGAATACCAGCAGCACCAGCGCGCTCCACAGTAGCAGCCAGGCGACCGCCTTGAAGCGCAGCCGATCGAACAGCCAGCCGCCGACCAGATTGCCGACAATGCCGCCAAGGCCGAACGCGGCGAGGGCAAACGGAATCCAGCCGGCGCTAACGCCGGTGACGTTCAGCAACGTCGGCGCCATGTAGCTGAACACACAGAACATGCCGGCGAAGCCGATCGAGCTGATCGCCAGCGCCAGCCAGACCTGTGGCCGGTTGAACGCACGGATTTCGTGCAGCGGGCTGTTGCGCGGTTCGTTGCGGTTCGGCGGCAGGAACAGCGCCACCAGCAGCACCGTCAGCAGGGCGATGGCACCAACCAGGGCGAACGCATAGCGCCAGCTCGCCCATTGTCCGAGCCAGGTGGCCAGCGGGTTGCCGATCAGGATCGCCACGGTCAGCCCCATCAGCACGCGGGCGACGGCCTGGGCGCGTTTGTCCGGCGGCACCATGGAAGCAGCCACCAGCATCGCCACGCCGAAATAGGCGCCGTGGGGCAGGCCGGTGACGAAGCGAAAGATCATCAGCGTCGAGTAATCCGGCGCCAGGGCGCTGGCGAAGTTGCCCAAGGCGAAGAAACCCATCAGCAACAGCAGCAGGTGCCGACGGAACAGCCGTGAGCCGAGGATCGCCAGTAACGGTGCGCCCACCACCACGCCCAGGGCGTAGGTGCTGATCACGTTGCCGACCTGGGGTTCGCTGATGCCCAGCCCCTCGGCCACGTTCGGCATCAGGCCCATGATGGCGAACTCACCGGTGCCGATGGCGAAGCCACCCATGGCCAGCGCCAGTTCGAGCAGCAGCACGGCGCGGGCGGAAAGGGGCGGAGTCGCTGTGGTGGCTGGCGCCGTCATGGTTACCTCGTTGCGTTGAAAAGGGGCGGCATTATTCACGCTGGTTCGCGCAGGTAAAGCCCTACTGCCAAAGAAGGAGATGCACTGGGTGTTTGGGAGTGCTTCAGCCCGCGGGAGTTCGCCCGTCCCGAACGGAAATTCACGGCGCCTGCCGCAGCCAAAAGGCCCATCCGGATGGATGGTCGACTGGCGCCGTTTTCCTGGCTCCCGTTCTTGATCGTGGTCACGGTGACCGCTCGGTCGGCTCCGTATTTTGCGCGGCAACTCCCGCGCGCTCGGTTGCCACTCTCAGTCTGGCTTTAGCCAGGCGCCGCGTCCGGAGTGCCACGACGTCGAGCGGCGCCGTGCAGTGCCACGTCACGTCAGGACATGTCCCATGAAATTGCTGTTTTCCCCCGCCGAACTGTTGATGAACCGGCTCAGCTATCCGATCAAATTCGGTGTGCTGGGGCTGCTGGTCTTCCTTGCCTTCGCCAGCCTGATGCTGACCCTCGCCGGCCAGCTCAACCGCACCATCGAGCGAGCGGAGAGCGAGCTGGTCGCCACAGCGCTGGCGCGCCCCTTGTCGAGCCTGATTGAGCTGACCCAGCAGCATCGCGGCGTGTCCGCCATGCTGCTCGGCGGCAACACGGCCATGGCGGATCGGCGCTCCGCCCTGCAAACCCGTGTCGATACCGCCCTGGTGGAGATGAGTCAGGCATTGGCCGAGGACAAGCGCGGCACGCGCGAGTGGCAGGCGATCGGTCGAGACTGGGATGGCATCAAGCGGGCCGTGCGAAGCTGGTCCCAGCCGCAAAGCTATGACGCGCACACCGCGCTGATCGCCCAACTACTGGACTTCCAGACCCAGGTGGCGGACGCCTACGGCCTGACCTTCGATCCCGAGCCGCAGACCTATTACCTGATGACCACCGCGGTTAGCCGCATGCCGTTTCTGATCGAGCGGCTGGGCCGCCTGCGCGGTAGTGCGTCGGCGATACTGGCCAGGGGCGAGATGAGCGAGCCGCAACGCACTGCGCTGATTGTGCTGACCGAGCAAATCAAGTCGGCGACCCAGGACATGGAGCGCAGTATCGACAAGGTGGTTGCCGAGCGGCCGGAACTCCAGCCGCCGTTGAGCCGCGCCGTCGCCACCATGCGCGAACGTGGCCAGGTGATCGATGCGGCGGTGCAGGACATGGTGGTGCGTGCTGACTTCAGCAGCACCTCGTCAGCGCAGTTCTTCGACATGACCACCGAGGCGATCAGCATCGGCTATGCGCAGATGCGCGACGTGCTGCTGCCAAGCCTGGACGGCCTGCTCGAACAGCGTATCGAGGACGCCCGACAGGTGCTGCTCGGCAACCTGACCGTGCTGCTGGTGGTGCTGGCGGTGATCGGCTATCTCTCGGTGGGTGCCTATCTGTCGGTGATGGCCAGCATCCGCAGCCTGCGCGCCGGCAGCGAGCGGCTCGCCGCTGGCGATCTGACAACCCATATCGATCTGGCTGCGCGCGACGAGCTGCGCTTCGTCGCCGGCAGCTTCAACGACATGGCCGACGCCATGCGCGGGCTGATCGGCAGCATCAAGAACAATTCCGACCATGTCGCTGACTCGGCGCGCAGCCTGGTTACCGCCTCGGGGCAGATCCATGTCGCCTCGCAGTGCCAGAGCGACGCCGCGTCGAGCATGGCGGCGGCGGTCGAAGAAATGACCGTCGGCATCGAGAGCATCGCGCGCAACGCGGGCGAGGCCGATGCACTGGCGCATCGCTCTGGCGAACTGTCGCGTCAGGGCGGTGAGATCGTCGCCGCGGTGGTCGATGAAATCAGCCAGATCGCCGTATCGGTGGGCGACTCGGCGCGTACTGTGGCCGAGCTGGGCGAACGCTCCGGGCAGATCTCGGCCATCGTCGGGGTGATCGGTGACATCGCCGCACAGACCAATCTGCTGGCGCTGAATGCGGCGATTGAAGCGGCGCGGGCCGGTGACCAGGGGCGCGGCTTCGCCGTGGTGGCTGATGAGGTGCGCAAGCTGGCCGAGCGTACCGCCAATTCCACCAAGGAGATCGCGCAGATGGTTGCGGCCATCCAGCAAGGCACAGAGGGCGCGGTACATGGCATGGAGCAGGGTGTGGTGCGAGTCAACGAGGGCGTCGCACGCGCGCAGCGGGCCGGCGAGGCCATGGGTGGCATTCGCGAGGCGGCCAATCAGGTGCTGTCCACCGTGGCGGAGATCTCCAATGCCTTGCGCGAGCAGAGCGCGGCGTCCGCCGAGATCGCCCAGCAGGTGACCACCATTGCGCGCATGGCCGAGGAGAACGGTGAGGCGGTAGGCAGCAATCACCACACTGCCAGCCGCCTCAGCGACCTTGCTGGCACCCTGCTGGACAACGTCAGCCGCTTCAAGGCGAGTTGAGCACGTGTACAGCGACGGCGCCACGTGGCGCCGTCGGCCTTAACGCCAGGCGGTCATAGCAGCTCTATGCCGAAGGGGCGCATGAGCAGCGCGAACAGCCCGAAACAGACGACCGTGATGCCTGCGCTGGCCAGCAGTGCCAGCCAGAACCCCAGCCGTGGGAGCAGCAGCGGAAACGCCAGGAACATCGGCAGGGTCGGTAGGACATACCAGAAGGTATGCCAGGCGTGGTTGGCGATCTTCTCCGGCGATTGCTTCTCCAGGTACAGCCAGATCAGCGTGAGGAGGGTGATGAGCGGCAGCGCGGCAATGAAGCCGCCGAGCTTGTCGCTACGCTTGGCCACCTCCGATACCAGCACGACCATGGCAGCGGTCAGCGCGTATTTGGTGATGATCCAGGACATGGGTTTCTCCCGTACGAGCCGCAGCCCTGGCCGAGTTTGGCCAGTGCTGCGGTGGTTACGCCGAAAACGAAACTCAGAACACCTGTTCGATGGTGATGTATTCGCCATCGGTGCGCAGAGTGAGTTTCACCGTCTCGTTGGTGCGGTTTCGCCAGAACCAGCCGTGCTTGCCGTCGAACGCGGCGACCAGTTCACCCTGCAGCTCAGGCGCATTCTTGCCCTTGCCATAGCCATGGTAGAAGCCTTTCGGTGCCTTGTAGGGATCGCCGTGGGTGTCGTAGTTGAGGCGCCCGCCATTGGCCGTCCAGTGGAAGTTCGCCTTGGCGCCTTCCTTCATTTCCAGCTTGATCTCGGTGGCCTGGTTGGGCTTGAGTGTCAGGTTCACCTCGTGCTGCTGGGTGGCGACTTTTGGTGGCTCCGGTTGCGCAGGCGTTGGCGCTGCCGCCGGGGCTGGCTCGGCCTGTGCCGCCACCGGTTCATCCTTGTCCGGCGTTGTTGCGGCAGGTTCGGCTGGAGCGGCTTCGGCCGGCGGCTGCGCTTCGGTCGCGGCTTCCTCGGCCAGGGTCTGCTTCAGCTCGCCCATCTGGGTCAGGCCCAGCAGTCGGCCGGCACCGGTCGGATCGATGGCGTACTCGGCGGGCATCACCACGGTTACCAGCAGCACGCCGGCGGCGATCAGGGCGATGAGGGTGGAGCGCAGCAGCTGGCCGCTGCTAGGCAGCTCGCTCAGGTCGGGACGTTGGTTGTTGTACATGGGGCAAATTCCTTACGAAGACAGGGCCAGGCCGGTGAGCTGGTAGCCCATCAGCAGGAAACCGGCGCTCATCATGGCGACGTTGGCGGTGTAGGCGTGGCGCCAGAAGCCGGCGGTGCGCCGCCAGTAGCCCATGGCAATGAGGATGGCGCTCAGCGCCAGCAGCTGGCCGATCTCGACGCCGACGTTGAAGGCGATCAGGTTGGCGATCAGGCCATCGGCGGCAATCTCGTATTCGAGAATCTTGGTCGCCAGGCCGAAGCCATGGATCAGGCCGAACACCAGCGTCGCGGCGCGGGTATCGGGCTGATAGCCGAACCAGCGTTGAAAGGCGCCGAGGTTGTCCAGTGCCTTGTAGACGACCGAGAAACCGATGATGGCGTCGATCAGATAGGCGCTGATGCTGATCTCCATCAGCACGCCGAGCAGCAGGGTGACCGAGTGGCCCACTGCGAACAGGGTGACGTAGAGCCCGACGTCCTTGAGTCGGTAGAGGAAGAAGATCACCCCGAAAAGGAACAGCAGGTGGTCGTAGCCGGTGATCATGTGCTTGGCGCCGAGGTAGACGAACGGCAGCAGCATCACGCCGGAGCTTTCCTGGATGAAGCCCTTGTCGCCTTCGGCCACGCCATGGGCGAGTGCGTCGGGCACGAGGAAGAACAGCAGCATGCCGAAAACCGGCAGCAGCGGGTGGCGCAGGCGTGCGTAAAACGCAGCGAGCCCGCGCAGGGATTGCGAATGCATGGAATGGTCCTGAGCTGGTGAAAAGAGTCGCCTGAGGCGACCGCGGTCGCAGCAGGATCAGGCGCGAGGTGGGCGCTCGATGCGTGACACCGGCCCTTCAGGCAGCGCGCGCCGTGGCCAGGCTGGCAGGTCGGCGCGCTCGGGCTGCGCAGACAGGCTGAGCTGAAGCATGGGATGGGGTGTTTCGTGGATGTGATCGCCAAGCGCGTGCACGTGTTGCAGCTGGCACAGCGTGCAGTTGCCGGGCTGCCATTCATGGCTGGGAGCGTGATGATGGTGATCGTCGTGCCAGTGGGCGTCAGCACCGTGCTGAGCCGCGCCGTTCAGCCACGACAGCGCATGGCCGCCCCAGCCCATCAGCATGGCGATGAGCAGTGCGGATACCAGCGGGGTCTTGAGGCGTTGGCGGATCATCAGCGATCTCGTGTTGCAGGCGTCGCACGCAAAGCAGGGTATGCCGTTTCGCCTGACACCGCGCGCTGCGCATCGTCAGGTCGACGCGATTCTGGCAGCCATCGTCGGATCTGTCTGCGTGTACTGCCATTGCTCAATGGGCTAATTTCCCTTCCGCCTTGGTAGTAGTCTGAGCGCCCGCGGACGCTGGGCACCGGTGCCACTGGCTGCTCATAGCGGCCAGATCCAGAGAATCGCCGGTACGGCGCAGAGCACCACCAGAATCGACAGCGGCAGGCCCAGCCGCCAGTAGTCGCCGAAGCGGTAGCCGCCCGGTGCCATCACCAGCGTGTTTGACTGATGCCCGATGGGCGTCAGGAAGGCACAGGAGGCACCGATCGCCACGGCCATCAGGAACGGATCAGCCGAGACGTCCATCCCACGTGCCAGGCTGATCGCCACGGGTGCGGCGAGCACTGCCGCCGCGGCGTTGTTGACCACGTTGGAGATCAGCATCACTGCCACCATCAGCAGCGCCAGTGTCGCCGCCGCTGGCAACGACTGGCCCAGTTCCAGCAGGGTTTCGGCAATCAGCTGCGAGCCTCCGCTGCTTTCCAGCGCCTCGCCGACCGGTAACATCGCCGCGACCAGCACGATGACCGGCATGTCGATGCTGTCGTAAATGCGGCCCACGGGAATCAGCCCGACCAGGATCATCACCAGCGCGCCGGTGACCAGCGCGGTGGCTGCCGGCACCAGGCCGAAGGCAATACAGGCCAGCGTGATGGCGAAGATGGCACTGGCCAGCAGCACGTTACGCGGTGTGGTGATGCTCAGCCCGCGGGACGCCAGCGGCAGGCAGCCCAGGCTGTTCAGGCTCGACTGCAGCGCGTCCTCGCGGGCTTGCAACAGCAGGATGTCGCCGCTAGCAAAGCGAATCTTGCCGAGGCGCTGGCGCAGCCGCTGCCCCTGGCGGGCGACGGCCAGCACGTTGACGCCGTGGCGCTCGCGCAGGTCGAGGCCGCTGGCGGTCGTGCCCACCAGTATCGATCCGGGGGAGACGATGGCTTCGGCCAGGGTCAGCTCACCGTGCCGGCTCTTGTGATTCTTCTCGGTCTTCTCGTCTTCGACCGCCTGCTCGGCGGCCTCCTGCTCTTTCTGTGCTTTCTCCTCCTGCTCGTCGACATGGGCCGCCAGCGCAACGCCGGTGACGTCGAGCAGCGCCTTGAGGCTGTCCGAGTCGGCCTCCACCAGCAGGATGTCGCCCTCGCGCAGCACCTCGTAGGTCGAGGGCATGCGCTGGCGCTCATCGCCGCGCACCAGGGCGATCACCTGCACATCGGCTTCGTCCTCCACCGCATTGATCAGCGCGTGCAGCGTGCGTCCGGCGTATTTGCAGCTTTCCGGTACCCGCACTTCGGTGAGGTAGGCGCTGATCTCGAACAAATCGCCGTTGCCTTCCTGTTCCTGTCGCCGCGGCACCAGCCGCCAGCCGAGCAGGGCGATAAACAGCACGCCGGCGACGGTCACCGCAGCGCCCACCGGGAGAAAGGCGAACATGCCGAACGGTGCCTCGCCAGCCTCGGCGCGATAACCGGCGATGATCAGGTTCGGCGGGGTGCCGATCAGCGTCAGAGTGCCGCCGAGCAACGAGCCGAACGCCAGTGGCATCAGCAGATACGACGGTGAGCGCCCGCTCTGGCGCGACATCCAGATCGCCACCGGCATGAACAGCGCCAGCGCGCCGACGTTGTTCATGAAGCCCGAGCTGAGCGCGACGATTCCGGTCAGTGCGGCGACCTGCGCCCATGGGCGTTCGCCGACCTGCATCAGCCGCCGTGCTACGGAATCCACCACGCCGGCGTTGAGCAGGCCACGGCTGAGGACCAGCACCGCGGCCACCGAGATCACGGCGGGATGGCCGATGCCGGAGAACACCTCGTCCGCCGGCACGACGCCGGTCAATGCGCAGGCGAGCAGCGCGCCGAGGGCGACCAGGTCGTAGCGCCAGCGATTCCATACGAACAGCACCAGCGTTGCCGCCAGTACGCCAAAGACGATCAGCTGTTCGCCGGTCATGAACTTTTCTCCAAGCCGCCAGGAACCCGCAGCGCGTCGGCGCCTTGGTTCGGGGCGGTAATGCCAGTGGAAACCAGGATGAGGTATTGCGCTGCAGGCCACCTGGCTGCAGTGGTAATGCGGCTGTCATAAACAGACTGCGGTCGCTGCGCAAAGGTGCCGGCAGGTTATGGCAAAAATGTGCGCTGCGGGGCAAGGTGGCGGCACAACAATTCGAAAGGTCCTTGCCATGCCCGAGTCCGTTGCCCTGCACTGCACCGATGGTTTCACCCTCGCCGCGCAGCTGTGGCGGCCGGCAGGCGCCGAGCGCGGCGCGGTGATCATCAGCTGCGCCACCGGGGTGCTGTCGCGCTATTACGCACGCTACGCGAGCTTTCTCACTGAGCACGGTTTTACTGCACTGACCTACGACTTTCGCGGCATCGGCGGCTCGCGGCCGCAGCGCCTGCGCGACATGCGGATGCGCTGGCGCGACTGGGGCGAGTATGACTTCGATGCCGCGGTGCGCTATATGCGTGAGCGTGATCCGCACGGGCTGCTGGTTGCAGTGGGGCATAGCGCCGGTGGCTTCATGCCGGGCTTTGCCGAAGCCGCCAGCGGGGTGGACCGCTACCTCAACGTGGCCGGGCAGTACGCCTACTGGCGCGACTACGCCGCTGATCAGCGCCTGCGTATGTACGCCAAATGGCACCTGTTCATGCCCGCGGTTACCCGGCTGTCTGGCTATTTTCCCGGCCGGCGCTTCGGCTGGCTGGAGGATCTGCCGGCGGGCGTCGCGCTGGAATGGTCCCGGCGCGGCGCGCGCCTGGAAGACAGCTACCCGCCTGACGAACACGAACTGCTGTTTAGCCGCTTCGCCGCGATTCGCGCGCCGATCCTCGCGGTCAGCACCAGTGACGACGAGTTCGCCACGCCGGCCGCCATGCGCCGCGGGCTGGGCTACTTTCGCAACAGTCCGCGCCAGCTGGTGCAGCTCAACCCGCGTGCGCTGGGCTTCGAGCGCATCGGCCATTTCGGCCTGTTCCATGATCGGCATCGCAACGGTTTCTGGCGCGAGACGCTGGAGTGGATCGCCGAGGGCCGCAATCCCTGGCTGGCCGATGCGGTCATCGAGGCGGGTGCAGCGCCGAACAGCGACGCAGCCATTCCCTTCGGCGCGCCGTCGGGCTATAAGCCTGGCCCATGAACAAGACCGCCCTTCAGCAGCAGATCATCGCCACCCTCGAAGCCGACCGCGAGGTCGCCAGGACCGTGCTCGCCGCGACCCACGAGGCCGCCACCCATGCCGAGAGCAAGGCCGAGAACAAGTACGACACCCGTGGCCTGGAAGCGGCCTACCTCGCCGACGGGCAAAGACGACGTCTGCACGAGATCGAGACAGCGCTGGCCGCCTACCGCAACCTGCATCCGACCATCGGCTCGGACGAGTACGTGCGGGTCGGAGCGCTGCTTTGCCTGGAGCACGATGGCGTCGAACGCTGGTTCTTCCTCGGCCCGGATGCCGCGGGGCTGAAATTGCAGCATGAAGGCCGGGAGATTCTGGTGATCTCGCCGCGTTCGCCGCTGGGGCACGGGCTGCTGGGGCGCCGGATCGGTGACGAAGTGGAGCTGCGGGTCAACGGCCAGCCGCAGTGCTATGAGGTGCTGGAGATTCACTAGGGCAGCTGCTTGTTTCGGGCTGGTCTGGGGTAGGCGCGATTCGCGGTCAAGAACGCTCCCGCGCTGCGCCTACCGAGTCTGGAAAAGTAACCACCCCCGAGCTGTGGCTCAGTCTGCGGTTGCCGGCTTGCGTCGGCGAGCCGGTTTGCGTGGTGCGGCGCTGCGTTTCTTCTTCCATGGTTTTCCGCCGCGGCCGGCGGCCATCGGCGGGCCGCTGATGGTCATGCGCAGACCGGCGCAACGTTCGACCAGCTTGCTCATCCACGCCGACTGTTTGGCGACGAATTCTTCCAGCGGCATCTCGCCGCTCTGCACCATGTCCAGCGCCTGCTCCCAGATCGCCGTAGTCCCGGGATCGGCGATCGGCCGCGGCACGGCGTCGATCAGGCTGAACGCCGCCGGCGTCGCCGCCAGTGCCTTGCCCTGGCGAACCAGATAGCCGCGGTCGAGCAGGCCCTGGATGATTCCGGCGCGGGTCGCCTCGGTGCCGATGCCGGTGGTGTCCTTGAGTTTCTGTTTCAACCGCGGGTCATCCACCAGCTTGGCGACGCTCTTCATCGCCTTGATCAGGTCGCCTTCGGTGAAAGGCTTCGGCGGCTGGGTCTGCTGGTCCTTGAGCGTGATCTCGCCCACCGCGTAGTCCTGGCCTTGTTGCAATGCCGGAAGGCTCTGCGGCGCGGCTGCTTCGCGATTGCCCCGTGCCGGCGCCAGCGCTTCGGGCATGGCGCGTTTCCAGCCCGGTTCGACGATGCGCTTGCCCACCGCCCGCAGCGCCTGGCCGGCGCAGTCGAAGTCAGCCTGGGTGCGGTCGTACTCGTGGTTGGGCAGGAACTGCGCCAGGTAGCGCGCGCGGATCAACTCATACACCGCGTGCGGGCGCCCGGCCAGGCGTTCCAGACCACGCGCCGCGGCGGTGGGGATGATGCCGTGGTGGGCGCCGACCTTGGCGTCGTTCCAGGCCCGCGAGCGGCGCGACAGGTCCAGATGCGGCTGCAGCGCCGCGAGCGTCGGGTCGGCTTGAGTCAGCGCAGCGACGATGGCCCGGGCTTCGCCGTGCTGGCTCAGCGGCAGGTAGCCGCAATCGCTGCGTGGGTAGGTGATCAGCTTGTGGGTTTCGTACAGCGCCTGGGCGATGTCGAGGGTTTCCTGGGCACCGAGGCCGAGCTTCTTCGAGCAGACTTCCTGCAGCGTGCCGAGATCGAACGGCAGCGGCGCGGCCTCGCGCTGACGCTCGGTCTTGAGCTTCAGCAGACGGGCGCTGGCGGCGTTGCGCATGGCGTCCGCAGCCTGCTGCGCACGAGCCTGATCGAGGCAGCGGCCCTGGTCATCGCAATGGTCGTCCGGCGCCTGCCATTGCGCGGTGAACGCGGTGCCATCGGCGAGCAGCTGCACATCGATGGCCCAGAACGGCACCGGGATGAAGTCGGCGATGCTGCGGTCGCGGTCCACTACCAGACGCAGCGTTGGCGTCTGCACGCGGCCCACCGGCAGCACGCCCTGGTAGCCGGACTGGCGGCCGAGCAGGGTGAACAGCCGGCTCATGTTCATGCCGATCAGCCAGTCGGCACGCGAGCGGCCAAGGGCGGCATGGTAGAGATTGAAGGTCTCGGCGCCGGGTTTGAGCGCGGCCAGCGCCTTGCGGATCGAGGCATCGTCCAGGGCCGACAGCCACAGCCGGCGGATCGGCCCGCGATAGCGGCAATGCTCGACCAGCTCGCGGGCGATCATCTCGCCTTCGCGGTCGGCGTCGGTGGCGATCACCAGTTCGCTGCATTCGCCGAGCAGGCGCTTGACCGCCTTGAACTGGCTGGCGGTCTTCGGCTTGACCAGCATCTTCCAGCGCTCCGGCACGATCGGCAGGTCGGCCAGCACCCAGCGCTTGTAGCGCGGGTCATAGGCATCCGGCGGCGCGGTTTCCAGCAGATGGCCGATGCACCAGGTCACCGTCACCCCGGCGCCCTGCAGGCAGCCGTCGCCACGCCGGTTGGCGCCGAGCACCTTGGCGATGTCGCGGGCCTGGGAAGGTTTTTCGCAGAGATAGAGTTGCATGGAGGCTGTGACGGCAGCGGTCGATGGCGCGAAGCATGTGCACAAACGGCGCTTCAGGCAATCTTTATCTGTATGTGCATACAGTTGTTGTGCGCCGATACCGGTCGTTCTTGAGCATGATCAAGTCTGGCGGCGGCGAGGAGGCTTAGCCTGTGGCCACTGCAACAACGCCAGAAAAGGCACGCGCAATGGCCAAGAAATTTCCCCTCGAACCTTCCCACCCCGAACGTGTGTGCTGGGGCTGCGACCGCTATTGCCCGGCAACTTCGATGGCCTGTGGCAACGGCGCGGGCCGCACCCAGCATCCGGCGGAAATGTTCGGTGAGGACTGGTATCTGGACGAATGCTGGGGCATCGACCCGGAGCAGATCGCCAAGACCCGCAAGGAGTCGTCGACCTGATGCTGCGCTAGGCGCGATCGGCGAAACGCTGCACCACCACACTGCCGATGATGTCGCCCTCGACGTTGACCGCCGTGCGCACCGTGTCCAGCAGGCGGTCGATCGGCAGCAGGATCGCCACCGCCTCGGCCGGCAGGCCGACCGCCTGCAACACCATCACCATGGTCACCATGCCGGCGCTGGGAATTCCCGGCGCGCCGGTCGAGGCGATCATCGCCGTGAAGAACACCACCGCCTGCTGCGCCAGGCTCAACTCGATACCCATCAGGTTGGCGACGAACAGCGCAGCTGCCGCTTCGTAGAGCGCTGTGCCGTCCATGTTCATGGTCGCGCCCAGCGGCAGCACGAAGCCGGCGATGCCCGGGCGCACCTTGAGGTTGTCCTCCGCGCAACGCAGGGAGATCGGCAATGTCGCCGCACTGGAGCTGGTGGCAAACGCCGTGATCAGCGCCTCGCGGGTTCCACGGAAAAACCACAGCGGCGACTTGCCGGTCGTGAGGAAGAGAATGCCTGGCAGCACCACGATGCCGTGAAACAGCGTGGTGGCGAACACCAGCACGATGAAGCCGCCGACGGCGCTGAGCAGCGCCACATCCTGCTCGGCCACCAGCTTGATCAGCAGCGCGAGGATGCCCAGCGGCGCCAGGCGCATGATCCAGCTGATGATGCGCATCATCAACTCGAGAAATTCCTGCAGCACCACGAGGATATTGCGGTAGCGGTCGCCCCCGGCCACCAGCGCGATGCCGATGAACATGGCGAACACCACGACGGCCAGGATGCTGCCGTTGGCCAGCGCGGCGAAGGGGTTCTGGAACAGGTTGGCGAAGAAGTGCAGGAAGAACTCCGGCAGCGTCAGCTGACGCGCCTCGAAGTCGTTCATCGCCTCGGCGAACAGATCCAGCGACAGCCCCGCGCCCGGCTTGAAGATGTTCGCCGCGACCAGCGCCACCAGCATCGCCGCACTGGTGGTGAGGGTGAAGTAGACCAGGGCGCCGCCCCACACCCGGTGCACCTGATGGTGCGCCTGCAGATTGGCCACGCCGACCACGATGGAGGTGAAGATCAGCGGGATCAGCACCATCTTCAGCAGGCCGATGAAGATGCTCCCGGCCAGGGTGCTTGCATAGAGCACGCCCTCGCGTACGGGCGCTTCGGTCGGCAGTGTGCCGGTCAGCCAGCCGATGGCGACACCCAGGCAGGCCGCGACAAGAATCTGCAGGTTGAGACTGGGCAAAGGGGTGGCTCCTCGGATCGGTAGCGGTGGCGCTAAGCAAAAGAATGAACGCTGCGGCAAAAGTTCGCATCGCGCGGGGCGCAATCATACAGACGCAACGCAACCGACGTGCCAATGACCTGGCGTCGGCCGGCCGCTGACAAAAGCCGCGCAGCTGGGTTTTCATGACTGGGCAGGTAGAGGAGGGCGCGAGTCATGAGCGATCAGGACATCGAACAACGCATCGCCCGCGACATCGCCAGATGGCAGCGCGGCGTGCAGGAAAAAGGCGAACCGCTGGTGGTGGACGAAGGCTGGCTGCAGACGCCACCGGGCCTGCGCTTGCCGTTCTCGGTGCTGAAGAGCGCCGGGGTGCCGCCCCGGGAAGTGGAATTGCTGGCGCAGCGTGCCGCGTTGCGCGAACGGCTGGAGGCCTGCAGCGATACGCAGCAGTGCGCGCGGCTGGAGCGCGCGCTGAGCGAGCTGGAGCAGCACATTGCCTTCCGGCTGGAGGCGTTGCAGCGCCTGGGCCGCGGTTGAGCGCTGGTGACTGGTGTTCGCACGGCGCTGGAGTAGCATGCGCATTCGGTCAATTCCTAAGGGGAGAAGCACGTGGCTACAGCACGAATCGGATTTCTGCCGGCGGCGTTGATCGCCGCGGCAGTGGCCTTCGCCGGTTGGTCGGTGGGGCAGGGCGTTGAGCGTTTCCGCATGGCCGACCGCACGGTGACGGTCAAGGGCCTAGCGGAGATGGACGTGAAGAGCGACTTTGCGGTTTGGACGCTGGGCTTCCGCCGTGGTGGCGATCAGTTCGCCGAGGTGCAGAGGGGGTTGAGCGAGGATCGCCAGCTGGTGCTGGATTTCCTCCGCGAGCAGGGCTTCACCGACGCGGAGATCGAAGTGCGACCGTTGCAGGTCCAAGATCTGCTGGCGCGTGAATGGGCCTCGCGTGATGTGGCGCTGCGCTTCAATGGCCAGGGTCAGGTGCTGGTCAAGTCAGAGCGCGTCGACGCGGTGGGCAAGGCGGCCAATGCCATCGATCCGCTGATCTTGGCCGGTGTTCAGCTGGATACCGAGATGAACGGCTTTGCCGGGCCGCGTTATCAGTTGCGTGGGTTCAATGAGCTCAAGCCGCAGCTGCTGGAAGCCGCCACCAGCAATGCCCGTGAGCAGGCGACGCGTTTTGCCGAAGATGCTGGTGCCACGCTGGGGCGCTTGAAGAATGCCAACCAGGGGGTGATTCGGGTGATCGATGACGATGGCAGCGATATGGACAGTGGGCGGACCGTGGGGAAACGGCTGCGGGTGGTGAGTACGTTTGAGTACACGTTGGATTGAGCGCGGACTGTTTGGCCCCGGTGTGTTTGGGGGCGGCGAGCTTTGCTTTTGATGCCGATTGCCGAGTCGCTTGAGAGCTTGGTTTCGCCCTGCTGGGCGAGTCACTTTTTCCAGGCGCTGAAAAAGTAACCAAAAACGCTTTGCCCCTGCATCCGGCCCCGGCTTCGCCGGGGTTCGTTCTCTCCGCCGCCGCTCCGAGGGTCGCCGTACAAGGGCCATCCATGGCCCTATACGGCTCTCGCCGCATCCCTGCGGCTCGCCCCTCTCCACGACGACTCCGTTTACCCTCCTGAAGGGGCGAATTGGCGTCGCCTGATGGTTCTTTCAATCGATCAAAAAAACTACAAACTAAGCTTCTGACCTGTCAGGCAACTCGGACTCGTTCCCCGTCAGGAGGCCGAGCGCAGGCGTTGCTTAGGGGGACGCGAGGCAGGACGCCGAGCGAGGAGTGAAGGGACAGGGACGTCCCTTCGTGAGGGGGTGCCGAGCCCGGCCCCCCGGAGTAACGCCGGAGGGAGGGAAGTTTTGCGAAGCAAACCGGGGACGCCTAGTCCGGATGTCGGGGTGGCCTTCTCTTTGGTGACTTTCTCTTGGCCAGGGCGGCGCTCCGCAGACAAGAGAAAGTCACTCGGCCGGTGGGCCGAAACCAGATGTGTCGGCACACTCAGTAATACCTCTGATGTACAAGTTGCCAGCCTAGTAACGCCAGTAACGTTCCCGTTCCTTCCAATCCACCCGAAAAGCCTCAATGCCCCGGCTGCCAGGGCTGTCCCAGCGATACCGGCGCATACAACCGTGTGCGGATCGCATCCCGCGAGAGCAGCACCAGCACCAGGATGGTCGCCACATACGGCAGCATCGCCAGCAGGTTGCCGGGGATCGCCAGGCCGAGGCCCTGCGCCACCAGGTGCAGGATGCTGGCCAGGCCGAACAGGTAGGCGCCGAGCAGGACGCGGCTCACCCGCCAGCTGGCGAACACCACCAGGGCCAGGGCGATCCAGCCGCGGCCGGCGGTCATGTTTTCCGCCCACATCGGCGTGTACGCCAGCGACATGTAGCCGCCGGCAAGCCCAGCCATTCCGCCGCCGAACATTACCGCCAGAGCGCGCACGCGCAGTACCGGCAGGCCCATGGCACTGGCGGCGTTGGGGTTCTCGCCGACAGCCTGGATGATCAGGCCGATGCGGCTTTTCAGCAGCACCCAGGCCACCAACGCAAACAGACCGAAGGACAGGTACACCAGCAGATCTTGGGCGAACAGCATGCGGCCGATGACGGGGATTTCACTGAGCAGCGGAATGGCGATCGGCTCGAAGCCGGCCAGCGGCTTGCCGACCCAGCTGGCACCGACGAAGGACGACAGGCCGACGCCGAAGATGGTCAGCGCCAGGCCGGTGGCTACCTGATTGGCGTTGAAGCCCAGGGCCACCATGGCGAACAGCAGCGAGAGCAGCACACCGGCCAGGCAGGCGAACAGCACGCCGAGCCAGAGGTTGCCGCTGGCGAAGGCGACGATGAAGCCGATCACCGCGCCGAACAGCATCATGCCCTCCTGGCCGAGGTTGAGTACGCCGGTCTTCTCGCACACCAGCTCGCCGAGAGCGACCAGCAGCAGCGGCGTGCCGGTGCGGATCATGGCGTAGAAGATATTGGTCAGCAGATCCATGTCCATCGGTCAGGCCTCGAACTTCAAACGGTAGGCAGCGGGTGAAAGGGGGAGTAGCTGAGCGCGGACGATCATGTGGCCGGCTCCTCTTTGGCGCTGACAAGCGCTGGTTTGCGCGCCCACAGCTTCAGGCGCGGGCGATAGAGGATCAGCACGTCGCAGGCGAGCAGGAAGAACAGCACCATGCCCTGGAACAGCTGAGTGATGGATTGCGGCAGGTTGGCGGCCATCTGCGCGTTCTCGCCACCGAGGTAGAGCAGCGCCATCAGCAGACTGGCGAAGACGATACCGATGGGGTTCAGGCGACCGAGGAAGGCCACGGTGATCGCCGCGTAGCCATAGCCCGGTGAAACTTGCGGCACCAGTTGGCCGATTGGTCCGGTGACTTCGGCGACACCGGCCAGCCCGGCCAGGCCGCCGCTGATCAGCAGGGCGATCCACACCAGCTTCTTGTCGCGGAAACCGACGAAGCCGGCGGCGCGCTTGTCCAGGCCGAGCACCTTGATCTGGAAGCCGAGAAAGCTCTTCTGCAGCAGCACCCAGACCACCACCAGCGCCAGCAGGGCGAAGTAGAAACCGCCATGCACGCGCAGGCCTTCGATCAGCTCGGGCAGCCGGGTGGCGTCGCCGAACATCGCCGACTCTGGGAAGTTGAAGCCTTCCGGGTCCTTCAGCGGACCATGCACGGCGAACAGCAGCAGGTTCAGCGCAATGTAGTTGAGCATGATGCTGGTGAGGATTTCGTTGGCGTTGAACGCCGTCTTCAGCCAGGCGCAGAGCCCGGCCCAGGCGGCGCCGCCAAGGGTGCCGAGCAGCAGGGTCAGCACCAGTGCCCAGCGCGAATCCCAGTCAATGATGTTGACCGCCAGCGCGCTGCCGGCCAGGGCGCCGATGAGCAGCTGGCCTTCGGCGCCGATGTTCCAGATGCGCGCGTTGTAGACCACTGCCAGGCCCAGCGCGCAAAGCAGGATCGGCAGCGCCTTGACCAGCAGTTCGGAGACGCCGTAGAGATCGCCGAGCGGGTCGATCAGCAGCACCTTGAGGGTTTCCAGCGGCGGATGGCCGAGCAGCGCGAACAGCAGCGCGCCGCTCAGCAGCGTCAGCAGTGCCGCCAGCAATGGCGAGAACCAGAGCATGGCCCTTGAGGCCTCGCCGCGGGGTTGCAGGGATAACAGCATGATGGATTCTCGTCAGGCGGCAGAGGTGGAAACAGGGGTGTCGCTGGTATCGAACTGGCCGGCCATCCAGCGGCCGACTTCGACCGGGCAGGTACTGGCAGTAGCGCGCTGTGGCGACAGCCTGCCGTCGCTCAGGGCGGCGATGCGGTCGCTGATCTGGAACAGCTCCTCGAGGTCTTCGGAGATCACCAGGATCGCCGCGCCGGCATCGCGCAGTTCGATCAGCGCGCGATGAATTGCCGCCGCCGCACCGACATCCACGCCCCAGGTCGGGTGCGCGGCAATCAGGAGTTTCGGCTGCTGCAGGATCTCGCGCCCGAGGATGAATTTCTGCAGGTTGCCACCGGACAGGCTTGCCGCCGGGTTTTCTGCGTCCGGTGTCTTCACGGCGAAACGCTGGATGACCTGTTCGGCGAAGGCGCGCACCTTGCCGCGGCGGATCATGCCGTGCTCGACCATGCCGGTCTGCTGATAGGCGGTGAGCAGGCCGTTGTCGGCGAGGCTCATGCTCGGCACCGCGCCGTGACCGAGGCGTTCGGCCGGCACGAAGGCCATACCATGGCGACGGCGGGCGTCGGGGCGCAGATGGGCGACGTCGTCACCGAGAAAGCGGATGTGCATGGCCTGGGCGGCAGGCAGGCGCTGTTCGCCACTGAGCAGGGCAAGCAGTTCGTCCTGGCCGTTGCCGGCGACTCCCGCGATACCGACGATCTCGCCGGCGCGCACTTCCAGGTCCACCTCTTCGAGGGATACTCCGAACGGATCGGCGTTGTGCCAGGACAGCCGCTCGACCCGCAGGAACGGCGCGCGGCCCTCGCTCTTCGGGTATTCGGCTTCCAGCCCCTCGGCATCGCCGACCATCAGCCGCGCCAGTTCCAGGTCCGAGCACTCGGCCGGCACGCACTCGCCGGACACGCGGCCGGCGCGCAGCACCGTGGCGCTTTGGCACAGCGCGCGCACCTCGTTGAGCTTGTGGCTGATGAACAGGATGCTGCAGCCCTCGGCCGCCAACCGGCGCAGGGTCACGAACAGCTCGTCGGCCTCCTGCGGGGTAAGCACCGAGGTCGGTTCGTCGAGGATCAGCAGGCGGATGTCCTGCATCAGGCAGCGGATGATCTCCACCCGCTGGCGCTCGCCGATCGACAGGCTGTGCACCAGCCGTTGCGGCTCCAGCGGCATGCCGTAGCGCTGCGAGACCTGGCGGATCTTCGGCTCCAGCTGCTTTGGCGTACCGGCCTTGGCGCCCAGCGCCAGGGCGATGTTCTCCGCCACAGAGAGCGTCTCGAACAGCGAGAAGTGCTGGAACACCATGCCGATGCCGCGTTCGCGGGCCTGGGCCGGGTCGCGCATGGTCACCCGTTCGCCCTGCCAGTGGATTTCGCCGGCGTCCGGCTGGGTCACGCCGTAGATGATCTTCATCAGGGTGCTCTTGCCGGCGCCGTTCTCGCCGAGCAGGGCGTGTATCTCACCCGGCTGGATCGACAGGTCGATACGGTCGTTGGCCAGGCAGCCTGGGTACTGTTTGGTTATGCCGCAGAGCTTGAGGCGCGCGGTCTGGGATTCGGGCATGGAGGCGTCCGCTGGGTTTTTCATGACCAGGGTGTAGCAAAAAGCTGGCCAGGCAGTCAGGAATTGAGGTGCGACGTGGCCACGGCAGCTGCGCCACCGGATAGCCATGCGACGATGTTAGCCGGTGCATCGCTTTGGTGCTTCACTCGGTGACACCGTCGTGTCGATGCACTGCCTTGGGGCGGGACGACCGCGGGCCGGATGGGCTGCTAAGCTAACCGTCCTTTCCGCTTCCACCGGTTGCCTGCATGAACCAGATGGACCTTCATTCCGCCGAGGAAACGATTGCCCAGCGTGCTGCCCTGGCGCGGCTGATCGATGGCCTCTTGCGCGACGACGGTATGCATCCCACCGCGATTGACGATCTTTACCTGATCCGCTGCAGCGCGCCGAGCGAACTGGTGCACGGGCTGCACAAGCCGGCGCTGTGCATCATCGTGCAGGGCAGCAAGGAGGTGCGGCTGGGCGACGAGCTGTACACCTACGATGCGCTGCACTACCTGGTGGTATCGGTCACCGTGCCGGTGGCCGGTCGCGTGCTGGAGGCCTCGTCCGGCGAGCCGTACCTGTGCATTCGCCTGGATATCGACCCGGCAATGGTCGCTACCCTGGTGGCCGAAAGCGCGCCGTTGAGCCAGCCCGTGGAAGGGCCGGCGCGCGGGGTCTATCTGGATCGCATCGATGCGCCTTTGCTCGACGCCACGCTGCGTCTGGTGCGACTGCTCGCCAGCCCGCAGGACATTCCGGTGCTGGCACCGCTGGCCATGCGCGAGATTTTCTACCGCCTGCTTTGCGGTCGCCAGGGCCGCCACCTGCACGAGATCGCAGTGCGCGACAGCCAGGGCCATCGCGTCACCCGCGCCATCGAATGGCTGAACCGCAACTACGTCGAGCCGCTGCGCATCGAGGAACTGGCGCAGCGGGTCAACCTCAGCAGCTCGACGCTGCACCACCGCTTCAAGGCGCTGACGGCCATGAGCCCGCTGCAATACCAGAAGCAGCTGCGCCTGCAGGAGGCGCGGCGGCTGCTGATCGCCGAGGGGCTCGACGTTTCCAGCGCTGGCTACCGGGTCGGCTACGAAAGCCCCTCGCAGTTCAGCCGCGAGTACAGCCGCCTGTTCGGCGCCTCGCCGGTGAAGGATTTGGCCCGACTGCGCAGCACGGCTTAATTCAGCGCGGCGCCGGGTCCGGCACCTCGCGCAATGCCTGAGCGGCATCTATGGCGCGGGGAAAGCCGGCCGTCACGGTGGTCAGGTAGACCACCTCCTTCAGCTCCTCACGGGTGACACCCAGGCGCAACGCGTAACCGGCGTGCACCTTCATGTACTGCAGATTGCCTTGGGCGGCGAAGGCGGCGATCACGGCCAGCTGGCGGGTGCGATCATCCAGCTCGCTGCGCCCCCAGACATCGCCCAATGCGTACTGGGTGATGCCCTCGGCGAGAAACGGATAGTCCTTGCGCAACGCTTCGAGCACGGGTTGCCCGGCGCCGCCTGACAGGTGATCCATCACCTGGACGCCACGTTCGTGGCGCTCGTTGCCGGCGGCTTCCAGCGAGGCGAAGGTCAGTGATCCGAATACGGCCAGGTAGGCCGCGGCCAGTGTGGTGCTGGTACGAAGGGTCATGGTGGCGTCCTCAGTAGGGGCTGGCGGTGGGGCGCACCACCAGTTCGCTGACGTCGACATCGGCCGGCTGGTCGATGGCATAGGCGATGGCGCGTGCGATGGCGTCGGCCGGAATGGCGATGCGGCGGAAGTCGTCCATGGCCGAGCGGGCGGTGTCATCGGAAATGCTCTCGGCCAGTTCCGATTCGGTGACGCCAGGCGAAACCAGGGTCACGCGAATGTCGCCGCCGACCTCCTGGCGCAGGCCTTCGGAGATGGCGCGCACCGCGTACTTGGTGGCGCAGTACACCGCCGCGGTCGGGCTCACCGCGTAGGCGCCGATGGAGGCGATGTTGACGAACTGGCCGGCGCGCTGGCGCTGCATCAGCGGTAGGCCGGCGGCGATGCCGTGCAGTACGCCGCGGATGTTCACGTCGATCATCCGGTCCCACTCGTCGACCTTCAGTGCGTCCAGCGGAGACAGCGGCATGACCCCGGCATTGTTGACGATCACGTCGACGCGGCCGAAGCGCTGCTCGGCGAAGTCGACGAAGGCCTGGGTGTCCTCGCGGCTGGTTACGTCCAGCGCGCGGCAGGCGGCAACGCCACCGCGTTCGCCGATCTCGGCGACCAGCTTTTCCAGCCGTTCGAGACGCCGCGCGCCCAGCACGACGGTTGCGCCCTGGGCCGCCAGCAGGCGCGCCGTGGCTTCGCCGATGCCGCTGCTGGCGCCGGTGATAAGTACGATTTTGCCGGTGATGTTCGACATGGGGTTGTCCTCCGCAGATGGATTCGGGCGACGTCGGTGACGCCGTGGTTCGAATACTGCGATGGAGGACGGTGCCGGCGTTATGGCGATCCTGCCGGGCGCTTGCCTGATTCTGGCGCTGCTTACCAGATGCCTTCGTGCAGGGCGGCAGCCTCGTCCTCCAGCAGCGGGCCGAGTACCTCGACCTTGCGCTGGCCGGCGTCGAAGACGATGCGGCACGGCAGGTCCAGCGTCGGGTTTTCCGGATGGTTGCCGGTGAGGTCCTTCAGGCTGCGCTCGGAAAGACCGTACACCACGCGCCCAAGACCGACCCAGTAGGCGGCGCCGGCGCACATGGCGCAGGGTTCGGCGGAGGTGTACATGGTGCAGCGCGAGAGGAATTCCGGCGTGTAGCGGGTCGAGGCACGGGTCATCAGCACCCGCTCGGCATGGCCGGTCATATCGTGGTCGGGCATGTAGGCGTTGCCCTGTTCCAGCAGTACTTCACCGTCCGGCCCGACCAGGATGGTGCCGAACGGATGGGTGCCGTTTTCCAGCGCACGGCGGGCGACGTCGAAGCTTTTGCGCAGCAGGGCGAGATCGTCGAGAGGCATGGCGTTATCCAGACTGAGATGAAGAGGTGGTGGGCTTCAATGCCCACCCTTGGGCAGGCTCCAGGGAAAGAAGGCCTTCTGCAGCAGGCCGATCAGGTGGAACAGCACCAGGCTGATTACCACCAGCATCATCAGCGCAGCGAACGCCTGGGGCACCTGGAACATCGAGGTGGAGAAGTTGATGAAATAGCCCAGTCCTTTTTCCGCCGCGACGAACTCGGCCACCACCGCGCCGATCACCGCCAGGGTGATGGAAATGCGCAGTGCCGAGAACAGGTGTGGAATCGCATAGGGCAGACGGATGTTGCGGTACTCACGGGCTTTGGAAGCGCCGAGCGAGCGCGACAGCTCTACCAGCTCCTCCGGTGTCGCCAGTAGGCCGGTGACGCAGGACACCACGATCGGGAAGAAGGCGATGAGGAAGGTGATAAACACCCGCGGCAGGTCGCCGGCGCCCATCACCACCACGATGATTGGTGCCACCGCGACGATGGGCGTGGACTGCACGATCACCAACAGCGGATACAGCGTGCGCGACATCACCCGTGAAGAGGCCAGAGCGATGGCCAGCGGGATGCCGATCAGGATCGACAGGCCGTAGCCCATCAGCGTCACCCGCAGGGTGGCGAAGATATGCTCGGCCCAGGCACCGAGGCCGACCTTCTGCGTCGCCGCGAAGATGGCGCTGGGCGAGGGCAGCACGAAGCTCGGCAGCTTGAGCAGGCGGCAGGCCGCTTCCCAGATCAGCAGCAGAACGAGCAGGGCTAGCCAGGGCGCGAAACGGTCGGCCTGCGCCTTCAGGCGCAGAGCCCTGGGCTTAATGGGCGTCATGGCGCGAGAAGACTTTGCGGCGGATATGGTTGGCGAGCTCATTGAAACGCGGCTCCGTGAGGGTTTCCATGGACCGCGGGCGCGGCAGGTCGACATCGATGATTTCCTGCACGCGGCCGGGGCGCGCCGACATCACCAGGATGCGGTCGGCCAGCAGCAGCGCTTCGGGAATCGAGTGGGTGATGAACAGCACCGTCTTCGGACGCTGTGTCCAGATGTTCAGCAGCTCCAGGCTCAGCTCGTCGCGGGTCAGGGCATCGAGGGCCGAGAACGGCTCGTCCATCAGCAGGATTTCCGGGTCGTGCAGCAACGCCCGGGCAATCGACGCGCGCTGCTGCATGCCGCCGGAGAGTTCGTCCGGGCGCTTGTTACCGAACTCCTTGAGCCCCACCAGTTCCAGCAACTCTTCGCCGCGGGTGATTTCCTGTGCGGTGACGCGACCGTACTTGTGGCGCATTGGGAAGGTCAGGTTGTCGCGGATGTTCAACCAGGGCAGCAGGGTCGGTCGCTGGAAGACGATGCCTATCTCGTCACGCGGGCCGTCCACCGGACTGCCGTAGATGCTGACCTGGCCGTGAGTTGGCCGTACCAGCCCGGCGAGGATGCGCAGCAGCGTGGACTTGCCGCAGCCCGAGGGGCCGAGCACCGCGATGAACTCGTGGCGGCCGATATCGAAACTGGCGTTGTCCAGCGCCACCACCTCGCTGCCATCGGAGGAGGTGAAGACCTGACTGACTCGGTCGAAGCTGATGTTGGGGCGCGGCGTGGCGGGCAGGGCTACGGCGTTCATGGCATCACTCGCTCAGGCTGGTGTCGATGGCGCTGACCGGGTCGAGGCTGTCGATCTGCATGCCCTGCGCCTTGGCGACCCATTCCCAGGTAGTGGCCAGGCGTTTGGCGTCGAAACCGGTGCCCTCGGCGGCGCTGATCTCGTTCTGCATCAGGGGTACCGAGGCGGCGAATTGCTCCTCGGCCTGCTGCTCGTCGACCTCGGCGACCATCTTCTTCAGTGCGGCGGCCGCGGCAGCCGGGTCGGCGATGGCGTTCTTCTGCGCCTGCTGGTAGGCCTTGACGAACTTCTTCGCGACCTCGGGATGGCTCTGCACGAAGCGCTGCGACGCTACCAGCGACAGGCCGTAGCCTTCGAAGCCGTATTCCGACCAGGGGATGGTCTTCAGCGTCTTGTCCGCTTCACCGAGGGCACGGACGAAGCCGGGCGCGACGGTCAGCCAGTTGATGGTGGCGTCGACCTTGCCGGTGGCGAGCATCGGCGCCAGCGCGCCGGGGTCTAGCTTGAGCAGCTTGACGCTGGTCGGGTCGATGCCATTGCGCTCCAGCAGCAGCGGCCAGACGACGTTGGAGGCAGAGAAGGTCGGCGTGGCCACCGTCTTGCCGACGATGTCCTTGAAGCTCTCGATGCCTGAGCCCTCGGTGGTGAAGAAGGCGTCCGGTTGCTTGTTGTAGATCGGCGCCACGGCGACCACCGGCACCTCGCCCTGGGCCTTGGCCTGCAGCAGCGAGGCCAGGCCGGCCGAGCCGAAGTCCGCGCTGTTGGTGGCCAGCTTGCTCACCACGTCGCTACCGCCACGGGCACTGGCGATTTCCACTTCGATGCCTTCTGCGGCGAACAGGCCCTGTTCGACACCTAGGTAGATCGCGGCCTTGTCGCCGGCTGGCAACCAGTCGTTGAGCCAGCGCACCTTGTCGGCGGCCAGGGCGGATTGGCTGAACAGCGCGAGCAGGGTGCTGGCGAGCAGGGTTTTCTTGAACATGGTGAAGCTCCTTGAAGGTTCGGCGTGATAAGCGCGATGCAATAAACGGGTCAGTGCACGGGTTGAGGATGGCGAGCGAAGAAATCCAGCAGGGCAGCGAGCAGCGCGCCGGGCATGGCCAATTGCGGCGCATGGCCGCAATCGAGCACCACCCGCTCGGCGCCAGGCACCAGCTGCTGCATGCGCTGTTGCACCCGTGGCAGCACGGAGCGGTCCTGCGCGGCTTCGATGTACAAGCGCGGCAGACGACCGAAACGCGCGGTCGTCCAATGCGCGGCGATATCGCGGCCACCATCGGGCTGCACCGTCAGGCGGCGTGCGGCAGCGATGGCGGCCTGTGCCGGTGCATCGTGAAAGAACACGGCGCAGGCGGCATCGGCCGGTACGCGGTTGCCGCCGGGCGCGGCTTCGAGATAAGGGCCGATGCCGCTGACCTCGGGGAAGTCGCGGGCGAGTTCGGCGCAGAGTTCGCCGAAGCCCATGCCGCTGGGCAGCATCATGCCGGCGACATAGGCGACCCCGGCGATGCGCTCGGCATAAGCCTCGGCCACGGCAGTGGCAGTGACGCCGCCGCCGGAATGCGCCACCAGCTGAATCGGACCAGGCAGCGTCTCGATCAATGCGCCGACGTGTTCGACATAGCGCTGCAGCGAGACCTCGGCGAGTGGCGTGGCGTCATGGCCGTTGCCCGGCAAATCGATCGCTTGCGGTCGGTGACCGGCATCGCGCAGGCCATCCTGCAGCGCGTCCCAGACCCAGCTGCCGGCCCAGGCGCCGTGGATGAGGACGATGTCAGCCATAGGTCCTCCGGTACATCTCGCGGTGGTGTTCTTCCACCGTCACCGTGGGGTAGCGTGGCGACTCGCCCGGCGCGAGGCAGGTCGGCAGGCACTCGACCAGATGGTCCGGGTTGCCGCTGAAGAAGAACGGCACGCTATAGCGCTCGCGCCCGGAAATGTTGACCACCCGGTGTAGCGTCGAACGGTACTGGTCGTTGGTCCAGCGGGCGATCATGTCGCCCAGGTTGACCACATAGGTGCCGGGCACGGGCGCCGCGTGAATCCAGCTCTTGCTGTGGCGATCCCAGACCTGCAGGCCGGGGTTCTCGTCCTGCAGAAGCAGCGTCAGCCCGCCGAAATCGGTATGCGCGCCACAGCCCTTCTCGCCGGGCGCGGCGTTGGTCGGCTGCGGCGGGTAATGCAGCAGGCGCAGGGTGCTCATGGAGTCGCGGCAGAAGCCGGCGAAATGCTCCTCCGGCAGTTGCAGCGAGAGCGCGATGGCGCCCATCAGCCGTGCCGCGAGGGCGTTAATCGCATTGCGATAGCGCTCCATGGTCGGGCGAAAGTCCGCAAGCTCGGTTGGCCACTGGTTGGCACCGTGGTTGAAGCGACCGGCCAGTACCCGCGGGTCGTCCTCGGCCAACTCCTCGCCGATATAGAAGCCTTCCTTGAGATCGGCCGGCGCACCGGCTTCCAGCACCTGACCGCGCAACGGCTCATAGCCGCGATTGGCGTTCGAGAGCACCTTGTCCAGCGCACGCTTGCCTGCTTCCGGCTGGGAAAAGAAGGCCCGCGCCTGCTCGAACACCGCCTGTTGTAGCGCCGGGTCGACGCCGTGGTTGGCGACGCAGAAGAAGCCGACCTCGCGACAGGCCGCGCCGATGCGTTCGGCCACGGCAGTGCGCTCGGCAAGGTCGGGAGAAAACAGCCCGGCGATATCGATCAGCGGCAGCGCGGCGGCTTCGAGATGGCGGGCACAAAGGGACTGGTTCATGGCTCGATCCTGCTCTGCCGACGCGAAATGGCGGTCGGCGAGCGCAGTATCTGGCGGGTCATGCTGTGCGCAGAAGCAGAGAATATCGAGCAAGCCGATGCCGTTTCGGCATCACCGTGTAAAGCGAGAAAACGGTGCTCGCAGTGATCGTGAATGGTGCATCAGCGAACGCCCGGCATTCCTTTCTCGGGACCATATCGGCGGCGCCCAGATAGGCATGCATGCACATTGTTGGGGCATTGTTGGAGAGGTGGCGAGATGTGCAATTTTCCGCAGGCGGTCCACGCCTGCGCCCATGTTCGCTAGATCGAGAGGTTCAGAACTGCCGGCATCGTTGTAACCACCAGGATTACAGCCATGGAAACATTGAATGCCGAGGCAATCCGCGGCCTTCCCAGCCAGCGCCTGAACGTCAAGCCACCCAGCGCCCATACCCCCACACAAGGCACCGATATCGCCGCCAAGATGACAGCGGCGATGCATAAGTTGAGAAAGTGATTTTCAGGCGGGATGTAGGTTGCGGCCACGCTTATCGATAGTGCCCATGCCTTGGGATTGATCCATTGGAACGCCGCCCCACTTATGAGGCCCATTGGCGGCTTGGGATCCACCTGCATCTGCAAGGGGCCGCTGTTAGCGATTGCCCACGCGAGCCAAAGAATATAGGCCGCTCCGACAACACTCAGCGCGGTATGGAAGCCCGGGATTCTCTCGAACGCCGAGCCCAAGCCTGAGCCAACTATCGCGAGCTGCAAACCAATGCCAAGCGCGATGCCGCAAACAAGCGGCATGGTTCTCAAGACGCCGACTCGCGCACCTGACATGAGCACCATGAGGTTATTGGGGCCAGGTGTTCCAGTCATGACGATGGCAAACATCAGAAACGGCAGGAGGACTCCGAGATCGCTCATCAATACAACTCTTTGCTTTGAAATTGGTGCTGCAATTTTATTGTCCGGCTCGAGAATTGTTGTTGCATAATTTCGGCGCTGCTAGATATGGAAGCAACAAATGCTTGAGATTGATCGAATTGATAGAAAGATATTGTGTGAGCTTTCCGATGACGCTCGCCAGACCAACCTGAAACTGGCGGAACGTGTCGGTTTATCGCCTTCGGCGTGCCTCAGACGCGTGCAGGAGTTGGAGCGCAGCGGAGTTATCAAGGGCTACCGGGCGGTGATCGACAAGGCGCTGCTGGGCGCTGGCTTTGTCGTCTATGTGGCCGTTGGGCTTTCCAGCCATACCAAAGAAAGTTTGGGAGCCTTTGAGCGTGCTATCGCCGCCTCTCCCGACGTGGTCGAATTCCACACAGTCACTGGTGCGCTCGAGTATCTGTTGCGCGTAGAAGTTGCAGATATCAAAGCGTACAAGTTGTTCCACACCGAAGTGCTGGGCACCTTGCCCCACGTGTCGTCGATCACAAGCTACATCGTGATGGACACACCCAAGAGTGAGCGGGGCTAGGTCCTGCTGGTGCGAAAAACTCCTGGCTACGATCATTTAAATCGGGTCCAGGACAAGTGCAGAAAAAGGTTTCGCCAGAAGGTACGCCTTCGGCTATGGCTAGTTGCTGCTGTGCGATTTCAGTGGAGCCGCTGCGATCAGCTGTCAGCGCTGCCTGCTACTGGACCAGTTTGCGGCAGAAGCAGTAGACGAACTTCTGTTCGATCCCGCCGGGGGTGTGGTGCGATTCCTTTTCATGGCCGAGCAGCAGAAAGGGTTCGCCGAACTCGGCGTGCAGCTCGCTGGCGCCATAGCGCATGACCGGCAGGCCGCTGCATTTCTCCGGGCCATCCTCGGCGAAGGTGGCCACTATCACCAGCCCACCGGGCTTGACCGCGTGCAGCACCTGGCGCACATAGGCATGCCTGTCTTCTTCGCTGGTCAGAAAGTGAAAGACTGCTCTGTCGTGCCATACATCGAAGCTGCGCTCGGGTAGCGCGGCTTCGATGACATTCGCCTCCAGCCAACGGACGCTCGCCGCGTTGGAACCGAGTCTGGTCTTGGCCGTGGCCAGCGCCGCGGCAGAAAGGTCGAGCACTGTCAGGTTTCGATAACCGTTGGCCAGAAGATCATCGACCAGTGTCGAGGCGCCGCCGCCCACGTCGATGATCGATGCCGTCGAAGGCACGTCCGCATCGCGGATCAGTTTCAGCGACAGCTCGGCGTGTTCCTGAAACCAGCTGACCTCGTCAGCGGCCTTGGTGGAATAGACCTTTTCCCAGTGATCTTTCGGTTGCATGGCGGCATCCCTCGACACGTTTATTGTGATGCTGAGTGCGATGGACGGTAGCATGCAGGCCCAGGCGTGTGCAGCCTTGAAGCCAAAGTCGGGATTTCTGTAACGGAACGCCCATCAGGTGCGCTTGGAACGCAGGTTGTCACCACCGAATGCCCCCATCATCAATACAAGGAAGCAAGGATGTACCTAAAAGGATCTCTATGCGTGTTGGCGCTGGTTTGGCTGGCGACACCACCCGCACAGGCGGCGACCGAACTCAATGGCGTCATTGGCAGGGAGCTGATCGGACAGGATGTAATACCTACCGAGTACCACGGGCTCTGGGGAAGGGAAGGAAACTGCGCAGAGCTTCAGCAGCCGTTCTTCATGAATGCCGTATTCGTTACGAAAAAGAGCATGGCGCTCGATAAACGAACCTGTCCAATAAACACCGCGCTCGCCGAGGGCGATGAGTTTGAGGCCGCGTTCAATTGCATTACGGTTGGTGAGGATACGCTTCAGACGCTGCCCATACGGCTCACGCTGCGCGAGGCCAAGCTTTACGTGAAAGTCGGTGAAGAGCGTGAAGATGGCCCCTACCTCAACTGCAATGCGCCTGGTTTTGGCTCTAAGCGCTGAGTAAACCGGCTATCCCTGCCTGACGGGGTCGGCAAATACTGCACTCTCGATCGCCTCTCGCAACGAGGTTGCCAGCTCTTCGAGGCGGTAGGGCTTGGCGAGGACGTGCACGCCTTCTGCGGCGGCAGATTGCTGCGCAGCTTCGGCGTAGCCGCTGGTGAGCAGCACGGGAACACCGAGGGCGCGGGTGCGGATCTCCCGGGCCAGTTCAACACCGTTCATGCCGCCCGGCATCATCACGTCGGAGAATACGATGTCCACCTGACAGCCGTTCTGCAGCGCGCCCAGCGCGTCTGTGGCACTGGCGGCATGGGTGACGCGATAGCCGAGATGTTCGAGCATCTCGCCGACCAGGGCCGCGACTTCTTCATCATCGTCCACCAGCAGTACGGTACCGGCCGAGGCGTCGGAGCTGTCGTCTTCGGCAGGCCGTGCGCCGTCGGGCTGATCGGGCACACGTGCCGAGCGCGGCAGCAGCATGATCACGCTGGTGCCGCGATCGCATTCGCTTTCGATCCACACGCTGCCGCCGGACTGCCGCGCGAAGCCGTAGACCTGTGCCAGCCCGAGCCCTGAGCCTTTGCCGATCTCCTTGGTGGTGAAGAAGGGGTCGAATACGCGGGTGCGAACCTCCTCGGGAATGCCGGTGCCCGAGTCGGTCACCGTGAGGCGGACAAAATCGCCGGTGATGCCCAGCACCGCTTCGCCAGGTGCATTGCTGGCTTCGATCAGGATCGAGCCGCCGTCGGGCATGGCGTCGCGCGCATTCACGGCCAGGTTGAGGACGACCAGCTCCAGCTCGCCAGGGTCCACTTCGACCGGCCAGAGATCCGGCTCGAACTGCACTTCCACGTGCACGTCGCCGCTCAGGCTGCGGTCGAGCAGCTCGCGCATGCGGCCGATGCGCAGCACCAGGTCGACCGACTCGGGTTCCAGTGACTGGCGGCGGGAGAAGGCGAGCAGTTGCCGGGTGAGGGCGGTTCCGCGCTGCGCGGCCTGGCGCATGCCGTCCATCAACCGCTCGCGGCGTGCAGGATCGGCGCGGCGGTCGAGCATGTCGAGGCCGCCGGAGATCACCATCAGCAGGTTGTTGAAGTCGTGGGCGATGCCGCCGGTGAGCTGGCCGATGGCTTCGATCTTCTGCGCCTGGCGCAGGGTTTCTTCGATCTGCGCGCGCTCGGCCATCTGTGTGCGCAATTCCTGGTTGGCCTTTTCCAGTTCGCTGGTGCGCTCGACGACCAGCGCTTCGAGTTGATTCGAGGCGCGCTCACGGGCTTCGAGCAAGGCCCTGACTTCGTACTGGCGATGCCGCCCGCGCAGGGCGGCTTTCACCGCGCTGGTCAGGGTGATGCTCTGTACCGGGCGTTCCAGCAGGGAAACGTTGCGCAGCGCCGCCACCATGCGCTGACGCCATGCGGCGACTGCCGGCTGTTGATGCTTGCTGGTGAGGACCACGAATGGAAAGTCGGACCACGCCGGTTGCTGATCCACCCATGTGGCCAGTGCTTGGAGGTCCTGACCGAAGAGGCCTTCTTCGGCGATGAAAACGGCGTCGGCATCGGTTTCGGCGCGACGTAGCACCTCATCGACACTGTGGCAGACAACGGCGTCCATGCCGCTGCGGCTGAGCAGTTCGGCCGAGGCGGGACCGTCCCGGCCGATGGGGGCATAGACGACTACGATGGGGCCTTCTCGTTTAGTGGGCGTCGTCATGCTCGTCTGTCAGTAGCTGAGTCGCATCACCGGTGTATTCCGGTGTGCCCGATAGGATGCCGCTGAAGTGGCTGAGCGGCGGCCCGACCTCGAGGCCGGCGCTACTGAGGCGGTACTCACGGACGGTGTTTTCATGCCGTCCGCTGCGCTTTTTCACCACTGACAACGCCCGGCGAACGACGCCGGCATGCTCGAAGTAGCGCTGCATGATAACCGCATCGCTGAGATAGCTGATATCCACAGGCGTATCCATTGGGCCGACCAGGCCATGCTGGGCGAGCACCATGATGCTGATCACGCCTTTCTGGCCCAGATAACTCAACAGCTCGTGCATCTGCAGAATCAGGAATCGGCCATCAGGCATCGCGTGCAGATAGCCGTTGAGGCTGTCCAGAATCACCAGGCCGGCCCCCCGCACCTCTACGCTCTGGCGGACCGCGGCGGTGAACTCGCCGGGCGACAGCTCGGCCGGGTCGACCTGCTGCAGATGCAGCAGCCCCTGTTCGATCCACGGTTCCATGGGCAGCCCCAGCGCCCGCCCGCGCGCCAGCAGCGTGGCGATGTTTTCGTCAAAGACGAAAAAGGCGACCTGCTCGCCGCGTTTGCACGCCGCGACCGCATAGCTCAAGGCCAGCGAGGATTTGCCCACGCCGGCAGCGCCGACCAGCAGCGCGTTGGTGCCGCGTTCCAGGCCGCCACCCAGCATCTTGTCCAGTGCCGGATTACCGGACGAGGCCAGCTCACCGGAGAAGGACGAGTGGTGCTCGGCGGCGATGAGCCGGGGATAGATGCGCAGGCCGCCCTTGCGGATGGCGAAGTCGTGGTAACCGCCGCGAAACTGGATGCCACGCATCTTGATCACCCGCAGACGCCTGCGCTCGGCACCGTAGTCGATTGCCACCTGCTCCAGCATGACCACGCCGTGGGAGATGGAATGCAGTTGCAGGTCGCCCACTTCCGAAGTCTGGTCGTCGAGCAGGATCACCGTGCAGTTGCGGGTGGTGAAGAAATGCTTGAGCGCCAACACCTGCCGGCGGTAGCGCAGAGGGCTTTGCGCTAGCAGGCGCATTTCCGAGAGGCTGTCGAAGATCACGCGACTCGGATTGGTTTCGGTGACCCGATCGAACACCTGCTGCGTGGTTTCACTCAGCTCCATCTCCACGGGGTGCAGCACCGTCAGTTCGAGGTCCGGGTCCAGGCTGGTTTCCGGCGTGACCAGCTCGAACACATCGATACCGTCGAGGGACCAGCCGTGCCGCTTGGCGACCAGCTCCAGTTCGTCCTTGGTTTCCGAGAGGGTTACATAGAGAACGCGCTCGCCCTGGCGGACCCCTTCGAGCAGGAACTGCAGCGCAATGGTGGTCTTGCCCGAGCCCGGGCTACCTTCGTACAGGTACATGCGGTTGGGGTCGAGGCCGCCGCCGAGAATGTCATCCAGCCCCTCGCTGCCAGTGGAAATGCGAGGGGGTTCATCGTCTGGTTGGAAGGAAAGATTAGTGAAATCGGTCATTCCGTTCTCCTTAACGCAGGCGCCGCTGCGTGCTTCGTTCCCACTCCTGCATGTCCATATCGGGACAAAGGCGGAGGGGAACAGGCCCGTTTCTCGCCTGGTGGGCAGGTCGGGCTGAATGCCGCTCGAATCGTCGCCTGATGCGCTTCTGATGTGCCGAAAATTGCGCGTTTGGCGGTCGACGTTCGAGGGGCGCAGTCATTTAATCCGACTCGCCAGCCGCCTGCCCGTTCCGCATGAATTTGCTCGGCACCTCCGCTGCAGCGCGCTCTCCAGGCGGCGCGAACATCTGCTGCGCGGTCCCCCCGGGCGCTTCGCTCGTTGCCCTTGAGCTACTTCGAACCCCTCCGCTGCGCAACAGACTGCAACCATTGAACCTTGGATCATGGGCCGGGCTGCCCCATGATCAGCCTTTGCCTTCGCGGGTCGCCTGCATGTCTCGATTCTCTCGTCCGTCGGCTTCGGCACTGGGTCGCTTTCTGCAACTGGGCGGCACTGGCGCGCGCATTGCCGGCAACTTGTTGGTGCAGCGCATCACGCCAGGCAAGGCGCGTATCGACTGGGTGCCGGTCGGTGAACTGCTCGGTGATGCGCTTGGGCAGATGAAGGGCCCGGTGCTGAAGCTCGGTCAGCAGGCCTCGCAATGGCAGGACCTGCTGCCCGAACCGATCAGCGCGGCGCTGGCGCGCTTGCAGAACCAGGTGCCCTCGCTGCCGTTCGATGCACTGCAAGCCAATCTGCAGCGCGTCTATGACGGCAAGCTGTACGAACTGTTCGAGTCCATCGACCCGGAGCCCGCGGCGGCGGCCTCGCTGGGCCAGGTCCACCGCGCTCGGGATAGGCAGGGCAGGGCGCTGATCATGAAGGTCCAGTACCCCGGCATCCGCGCCATCTGCGATGCCGATCTGCGCCAACTACGCCGCTTGATGCCGCTCGGGCGACTGTTCGGCACGCCGCCCGCGCGTCTCGATGCGGTGTATATCGAGCTGCAACGGGCCATTGCCGAGGAACTCGACTACGAGGCCGAGCGCGCCAACCTCGAAGCCTTCCGCGAGCACTTCAGCAACTGGCCGGGCATCCGCATTCCCTTTGCCGCGGGCGAACTCTGCCGGCCCGGTGTGCTGGTGCTGGAAGACCTGCCGGGCCGCTCCATGGCCGAGGTCGAACAGGCCCCGGCGGAGGTGCGTCAGCGCCTGGCCGAAACCCTCTGCGAATGGCTGGCCGAGCAGGCATTCGGTCTGCAACGGCTGCATACCGATCCGCATCCCGGCAACCTCGCCTGGACCGAGTCCGGCGAGCTGGTGGTCTACGATTTCGGCAGTGTGCTGCGCTTGGAGCCGCGCTTGCTGGCCGGCTACGTGCAGCTATTCGAAGCACTGCGTGGCATCTCCAGCGAAGCGCTGGAACCGGGTTTTCAAGCCCTGGGCGGACGCCAACCGGGGAGCACGCCGCCGCACGGCCTGCATCGACGCATCCACCTGATGCTGCACCCGCTGCTGCAACCCGGCGCGCAGTGGGACTTCCGCGAGGCGGCGCTGCATCAACGGCTGTCCGAGCTGTTCCCCCTGATGATGTCCGCACTCGGCAGCCTGCAACCGGCTTCCGGCACCTTGCTGATCAACCGCACCCTGGAAGGCCATTACTGGAACCTCTACCGGCTCGGCGCTTGCCTGCCCATCGCCGACCTGCTCGCCGAACATATCAAACGCTGGCGCAGCGAAGCCGACGCCCGTCGACCGTAAATCTGGAGATCGTCATGCCGTTGGAATCATTCCCCGAAGGATTTCGTGCGCTGGTCATCGGCGCATCCGGTGGCATCGGCGCCGCATTGGTCAATGCCTTGCGCAGCGATCCGCACTGCGCATCTGTCATCGCCCTGAGTCGCTCGTCCGAGCCGGCGCTCGACCTGACCGATCCCGCCAGCATCGAACAGGCCGCGGCCAGCGTGGCGGGGCAGGGGCCGTTTCACCTGATCGTCAACGCCGCCGGCGTGCTGCACGGTGAAGACTTCATGCCGGAGAAGCGCCTGGCTGATCTCAACCAGGCGCAGCTGCTCGCCACCTTCCAGATCAACACCCTCGGCCCGGCCATGCTGCTGCGCCACTTCAGCGGCCTGCTCGACCGCCAGCGTGGCGTGTTCGCCATGCTCTCGGCCAAGGTCGGCAGCACCGGCGACAACCGCCTCGGCGGCTGGTACAGCTACCGCGCCTCCAAGGCCGCGCTGAACATGCTGATCAAGACTGCTTCCATCGAGGTGCGCCGTAGCCAACCGAATGCGGTGCTGCTGGCGCTGCACCCGGGCACGGTGAACTCACGGCTGTCGCAGCCCTTTCGGGGCGAAGAGATCGGCCGTCCCGCCAGCGATGCAGCGCGGGATCTGTTGAGTGTGATCGATGGTCTGGGGCCGGAGGCCAGTGGTGGGTTCTATGCGTATAGCGGGGAGGAGTTGCCGTGGTAGCGCCGGGCCCGCCTTGCAGGAAACGGCGTTCAGCGCGCAGCTAGACACCGCTACAGCCACCCCGCGTGACCTGCAAACCCCCGCTGCGCACCTACGCCTCGTCCCCATTGTCTATGTTGGTGATAACCGCCCCAGCCATCGCGGCGGCGGCAGTGACCACAAGAATAAGGATGAGCACGATGCGTTTGCTTCAGATCAGCAGGTTGACCCTTGGCGTGGCGATCGTCGCCACCGGCCACTTCGCCCACGGCGCGCTTCTGGAGGGCGGGGCGGTCGCAGCCCCCGATGAGTACAGCGCCAAGGTGGCCGCCCAGGTGCTCAAGGCCGGCGGCAATGCGGTGGATGCCGCGGTGGCGACCGCCTTTACCCTGGCCGTCACCTACCCCGAGGCGGGCAATATCGGCGGTGGTGGCTTCATGACGCTGTATATGGACGGCAAGCCCTACTTTCTGGATTACCGGGAAGTCGCGCCCAAGGCCGCCAGCAAGACCATGTACCTCGACGACAAGGGCGAGGTAGTCGAGAACCTGAGCCTGGTCGGCGCCAAAGCGTCCGGCGTGCCCGGCACCGTGTTGGGCATGTGGGAGGCACACCAGCGATTCGGCAAGCTGCCCTGGAGCGAGCTCATTACCCCGGCCGTTGGCTATGCCCGCGAGGGCTTCACGGTGGCCGATCAGCAATACCAGTACCGCGATGACGCGCTCGGTCTGTTCAACGGGACGACCAATTTCGAGGATTACTTCGGCGCCATGAAAGCCGGTTCCACCTTCCGCCAGGCGGAGCTGGCCGAGACCTTGGAGCGCATCGCCGACAAGGGGCCTGACGACTTCTACAAGGGCCAGACCGCCGACTTGCTGGTTGCGCAGATGCAGCGTGACGACGGGCTCATCACCAAGCAGGACCTGGCCGACTCCCGCGTCAAAGGGCGGGAGCCGATGCGTGTCGACTGGCAGGGCAACAGCCTCTACACCGCGCCACTGCCCAGCTCCGGCGGCATCGCCCTGGCGCAGCTGATCGGCATGAAGGAGCAGCGCGCCGCCGACTTCAAGGGCGTCGAACTGAACTCGGCACGCTACATCCACTTGCTGGCGGAGATCGAGAAACGCGTCTTCGCCGACCGTGCCGACTACCTGGGCGACCCGGACTATTTCGACGTGCCGGTCGCGAAGCTGACATCGGCTGACTACTTGAAGCAACGCGCTGCCGAGATCAATCCCACGGCCATCTCCGAAACCGAAAAGGTACGCCCGGGCCTTGAGCACAGGCAGACGACCCACTTCTCCATCGTCGACGCCGATGGCAACGCGGTCAGCAACACCTACACCCTCAACCTGGATTACGGCAGCGGTGTGGTAGTCAAGGGCGCCGGCTTCCTGCTCAACAACGAAATGGACGACTTCAGTGCCAAGCCGGGCGTCGCCAATGCCTTCGGTGTAGTCGGCAGTGACGCCAACGCGATCGAACCGGGCAAGCGCATGCTGTCGTCGATGAGCCCGAGCATCGTCACGCGCGACGGCAAGGTCAGCCTGGTGCTCGGCACGCCCGGCGGCTCGCGCATCTTCACTTCGATCTTTCAGGTGCTGAACAACGTCTACGACTTCAACATGCCGCTGGAAAAAGCCGTGGCCGCGCAACGCGTGCACCATCAGCTCCTGCCGAAGGACACCATCTACTACGACGCCCACGCGCCGCTAACCGGCAAGGTTGCCGACGAGCTGAAAGCCATGGGCTACACGCTGGAGGATCAAGGCTGGCTGATGGGTGATATCCAGGCGATACGCGTCGACGGCCCCCGCCTGCAGACCGGCTCGGACCCACGCGGTCGTGGTGTGGGGATGGTCGTTAAACCTTGATGGGCGAGGGGAGAGAGCAAGCGGAGGGAATCGCTGCCGTCTAGCGAACCGTCATGCGCCACTGCAAGCAGCGGCGTATGACGTTCAGCGTTCAGCGCCGCACATTGGGGCGGCGTTGAGCGGGGCGCTTACTGCGGGCGGTAAATGGCGCAAAGCTTGTTGCCGTCAGGGTCGCGCACATAGCTGAGGTGCAACGCGCCGAGGCTAGTTTCGCGCAGCCCCGGCGGGTCCTCGCAGGTGGTGCCGCCGTGGGCGACGCCTACATCGTGAAACGCCTTGACCTGCTCGGCCGAGCTGCACTTGAAGCCAATCGTGCCGCCGTTGCCGACAGTCGCTTCCTCACCGTTGATGGGCTCGGTGACACCGAACAGGCGGCCGTCGTGCCGATAGAACAGCCGCGTATGCCCGGACGGCCCCACATTGCGCAGCGGCTCGCCGGCGCCGAGTACGCCGAGCACGGCATCGTAAAACCGCTTCGACCGTTCAATATCATTCGAACCGACCATTACATGGTTGAGCATGGGGGCCTCGCTAGGTGATTTGGATTTGTGCGGCTATGGAGCGAGCACTCTAGCATTGGAAGGAAGAGGGCGGGCAATGGTGGGTTGCCGGCAGCTCGGGTGCTTAGTTCGTTTATGACCGACAGCTTTTCAGCCAGGAGCGGACGCTTGGGAAGGTGGCTCCGCCGAAACCAAGGGCTCAAACGGATAGCTCTTGAGCATCTTTACCAAATAGTGGCCATATGCTACTTAACAGGCCTCGTACCAGAGTCTGGCCTTGCCTTGCTCATCACCCTGCGCATGACGTGCCTTCAACATAATGGACTATGCGATGAACATTACCGATATCAAAAAATCCGTCTATATGCTAGTTCAGAGCGGAAACCTTTCAACTCAGGTTTTGAATGAACTGATCCAAGGCGGAAAGCCCGTGCCACGTGAATGTGAGTTGTGGGACTATAAAGAGCAATTCGAAGCTGACACTCAAGATTACGCCAAGACCGCAAAGTCGATCGCAAGTTTTTACAATACCTACGGTGGATATATAGTCTACGGCGTCAAAGAAACTGATAAAGATAAGTCTTTTGAGATAGCCGGAATTGTCACAGGCGAATTTAACCTTCAGAAACTTAAAGGCCAGCTTGACAAGTTTTTTGGCAAACGGCTCGATGTTAGCTATGTAGAGATCCCGTACGGTAATCCAGAAGTCACTATCGGACTTTTGCATATCCCTAAACGCCCGGATACCGTTCACACCATCTCTGCCACACGTCGCGCCGACGACGCGAGAAATAAGCAAATATTCTCTGAAGGTTCGACCCTTTACCGTACGGGCGACGAGTGCAAACAAGCTGTTACTTTTGCAGATTTCGAGTTCCTGACTAGCAGTCGAGATTTGGTTGCAGAGCTGGAGGGCCGACAGTTCAAAAAGATGGCCTTGCTTGACCATAACCTCCCTGATCGTAACTTCATCTGCCCTCACTTCGTAGGGCGCGTTGAAATCATCCAAAAACTATGGGCATGGCTTTCGGACGAGTTTCAGTACGCCAAAGTGCTCGCGGGTGAGGGAGGTAAAGGCAAAACCTCTATCGCTTATGAGTTCTGCCAGCTAATTGCCTCCACGGGCGCCCCTCTGTTTTTCCAAATAATCTGGCTTACTGCCAAGACCAAGCAGTTCAAGGCAGGTATTGATGACTTCATCGGAACTCCAGAGACGCACTATTCCGATCTGGAAACCCTGCTGATTTCAATCTGCCAAAAGACCGGGTCTCTGGACGATGAGCTGGATGATCTATCCATAAACCAGCTGAAGCGGCTCACTAGGCAGAATCTGCAAAGCGTTCCATCTTTTATCGTTATCGACGACGTCGACTCTACCGAGTTAGACGAGCAGAAAAGGATCATGGAGACAGCCCGCGAAATCGGAAATGGCAGCTCCAAGATTCTGCTGACAACGCGTGCGAACGTCAGTTACTCCTCCGACACCGCAATTGAAGTTCCAGGGCTGTCGGACGATGAATACGACGAGTACATTGACGAACTCAAGTCTTCAATGGGCTTCGAGGACATTAGTTCGAAATCGGTCAGAAAACTCGCTGCAGCTTCGGAAGGCTCGCCTTTGTTCACCGAATCCATCCTGCGTCTGTGCAGGGTTGGTTACTCGATAGACGATGCGATCGCCGAATGGGAAGGCAAGAAAGGTGAGGCTGTACGAAGCGCCGCACTGCGTCGCGAGATCGAACAGCTTAGCCCAGAGGCCAGGAAGGTGCTGCTAACCATTTCGTATATCGGTTCGTGCTCACTGGCAGAACTGCGCCACTATACAGAGCTAGAACAGCTGTTGATTGAAGACTCCATTGAAGAGCTCGGAAAACTATTTCTTCTTCAATCCGCATCATTCATTGAATCTGAGCCGCGATTCAAAAGCTCCCAGTCGATAGCCAATCTGACCCTGTCGCTGAAAGAGATCGTAGTCCCCAACGCTGATCGGTACCTTGGCTATGTCAAAAGCCGCGCACAAGGGCTGAAAGCAAATGCCAAACAAATTAACCAATCAGCCGTTGGCGAAGCCATCCGTCAATCTATCGCGCTGCTCAAGGAATCGGACTACGGAAGGTCCCGGGCGACGATCAAAGCGTTGCTGAAAAAGCAGCAATTTAAGAACAACCCGGACTTGCTGCTGGCCCTTGCAAAGGTCGAGGCGTTCGACCCCAAGGCCGACATCAAGATCGTACGCACGGCTTTCAAGGACGCGTACCAGCACGGCCAGAGGAAAGAGCTGCTGTTCGACCTCTGGTATCAGGTGGAGGCACAGGTAGGCAGCAAATCAGAGGTCGTTGAGATCTGTCGACGGGCTATCACGGATGGCCGCTTGGCGAACACCAAGTGGTATCGACGATCCGCCGAATCAAAGTTTCAGCTTTCGACCATTGTGGGTTCATTTGATCGGCAGTTGGAGCTTCTCAATGGAGCCTATGACGACGCATCAAAGTCAATGCGCAAAACCCATGGTGCCGTCAAACAAGAAATCAAGGAGCTATCAATGAAGTTACTAGACCGGCTATGGACCGTCAGTTCTTCTGAGCGCGCAGATTTCGTAGGCCTCAAAGCAATGAACAAAGCAATCAACGCCGGGGACATACGCAGCGTCAACTATTACAGGCTATCGGAAGCAGCCAACTCGGTTTTCAACATTTATAACTCGGACGCTACCCCTCCAAGACGCAAGAAAGAGATTGAGGCCAGCTATATGGAGTGCCAGCGAGTGCTTGCTGATGTCATAGAAAGCATCGATCTGACGAGAGTCGACGTGCATCATTCTCTAGAGACGACGTATTCGAAGTTCAAAGCTGCTCGGTAAGCGCTTAACAGTGCTGCGCCCTTGGTCCGAGTGGTGAAGGAGTAGATGCCGCTATTACATCGAGTCGGGCGCTAAAACGACCTAGCAACGACCTTAGAATCTTGAAAACCACCTAAACCAAACTATCCCCTTCATCACTGCCCATAGAACGTTGCCCTGTGCTTAGCCAGCAATGCGCGCAAGGCCGTATCGTGGCCGGTAACGCCCGTCGTCACCGGCTGCAATCGGTTGATAGTTACTGTTCGCCAACAGACAGCTAGGATCGGATTCCTGCCGCTGCTGAGAGGCAGCTACTGGCCAAACGCAGCCAGCCGCTGTTTCTAATCCAACCCCGGCAACCCCCTTTCCAACCTCAGACAAACCCACTCCACAAACGCCCCTACCCTTGGCGATAGCTGCAAGGCGTGCGGGTAGACCAGTTGGATCGGCAGGTCCTTTGGTTCGTAATCCCTGAGCACTCTTACCAGACGACCATCAGCCAGTTCATCGGCGACCTGATAGTGCATCAGCCGTGTGATGCCCAGGCCTTGCACGCAGGCCAGGCTGGCAGCCCGGATCTGGTTGCAGGTCAGGCGTGGGGTGATTTCTTCGGCCTGTTCCTTTTCGCCGTGGCGGTAGTACCAGTGGCGGCCCTGGGCGGCGAAGAGGATGCAGGCGTGATCCTGCAGTGCCGCCGGGGTGTCGATGGCGGGGGCGGTGCTCAAGTAGTCGGGGCTGGCACAGGTAACCAGCCGGGTGCTGCCGATCTGCCGCGCGACCATGGCTGAGTCGGGCAGGTGGCCGATGCGCAGGGCAAGGTCGAGGCGTTCGTCGAGCAGCGGGACGATCTGGTCGCTCAGGTTCAGCTCCACCCGGATCTCTGCATGTTCCTTGAGAAATTCATTCACCAGCGGCGAGACGTGACGCTGGCCGAACTCCACTGGTGCGGTGATGCGCAGTAGGCCGCGGACGGCGCCGTCGCTGGCCTCCAGGCGCTGCTCCATGTCGGCGAAGTCCGCCAGCATGCGCCGGCTCCAGGCCAGGTACTCCGCGCCCTCGTCGGTGAGGGCCATGCGCCGAGTGCTGCGGTTCAGCAGGCGCACGCCGAGGTGGCGTTCCAGCGCGGCCAGTGAGCGCACCACCGACGCCACGGACTGTCCGGTGGCATCGGCGGCCGAACTCAGGCTGCCGTTGTCGACGATGCGAACGAAGTTGGCCATTGCCTTGAGCTTGTCCATTGCCACCCCTGGATTTGTGCGATTGCTGCATAGATGTTGTCAGGCTCGCGGCATAGGTGAAACCCGCGTGGCGGCTGACACTGCAGGGACTGAGGTCTCCTGGAGTTTTGCACATGAATCAATCAGCCAGCCCCGCCCGCATTCTCGCCTACGACCACATCGGTATTCGTGTCAGCGACCGGCCGCGCGCGATGGCGTTCTACCAGGCGCTGGGCTTCGTCGAGAGCGCCAGCTTCCCGCTGTTCGAGGCGAACGAGATGCTCAGCCCGGATGGCGTGCGCATCAACCTGATCTTCAACGGTGCGCGTGCGCCTGATGCGCACAACGTGCTGCTGGATGCGCCGGTCAAGCGGCCCGGCATGACCCATCCGGCCTTTATCGTCGATGACCTCGCGGCGCTTCAACATTGGCTCGAGGCGCAGGGCATCGTCATCACCGAGGGGCCGCATCCCATCGGCCCGCGGCGGATCGCGCTGTTCATCCGCGACCCGGACGGCAACGTGCTCGAATTCAATCAGCTCATCAGAGGAGGTGCGCAATGAAACTGTATGACCTGGGCCCATCCGGCAACTGCTACAAGGTGCGGCTGTTCGCTGCGCTGGCAAATATCGACCTTGAACTGGTAGCTGTGGATTTCGCCAACGGCGCGCACAAGAAGCCGCCGCTGTCCGAGCTGAACCCGCTCGGGCAGTTGCCGGTTCTGGATGATGGCGGGCATATCGTCCGCGACTCGCAGGCCATTCTGGTTTACCTCGCCGGTACTTACGGCGGCCTGGCGTGGTGGCCGGACAACCCGCGCGGGCAGGCGGAGATCGTGCAGTGGCTGTCCTTCACCGCCAACGAGATCCAGCAGAGTCTGAATGCGGCGCGGCTGGTACAGAAGTTCGGCTATCCGCTAGACAAGGCCGCAGCGCTGGAAAAGTCACCGGCGGTGCTCAAGCTGCTGGACGATCATCTGCAGCGCCACGACTGGCTGGCGATCGACCGGCCGACCATCGCCGATTGCGCGGTCTACCCCTACGTGGTGCTGGCGCCGGAGGGCAGCGTCGACCTCGGCCCGTATGGCAACGTGGCGCGCTGGATGACCCGGCTGGAAAGTCTGCCGGGCTATCTGCCCAAGCCCTGACCTGCGCTGAATCAGGTGCGCTCCTGCCCCTCGGCCTTGAGGAAGTCGACGAAGGCCCTGAGGGGCGAGGGCATGTGGCGGCGGCCGTGGTAATAGAGGTAGGGGCCATCGAAAGACTGCCACCAGTCTTCGAGGATGGGCGTCAGGCGGCCATCGGCGAGCGGCTCGCGGATGAAGTCCTCGAAGGTGTAGATGATGCCCAGGCCGTTGATTGCCGCGCTGGTCTTCAGGTCATGGGAGGAGGTCACGAGCTGGCCTTGTGGCGGTACGCGCAAGGTTCGGCCGTCCTTCTCGAATTCGAAAATACCCACCTTGCCGCTTTCGAAACGGTGGCCGAGCAGTTGGTGCTCGGTCAGCTCGGATGGGTGCCGGGGCGTGCCGTGGGCGGCGAGGTATGCAGGCGCGGCGGCTGCGACGAAGCGTTGCCGGCGCGGGCCGACGGGAATGGCGATCATGTCCTTGGCGAGGCTTTCCTCGTAGCGCACCCCGGCGTCGTAGCCCGCCGCGATGACGTCGATAAAGGTGTTCTCCATCACCACTTCGACGTTCACTGCCGGGTAGAGCTTGAGGAAGCGGCTCAGTAGGTCCGGCAACAGGAAGCGAGCCACCGGCACCGGCACGTTCAGCTTGAGGGTGCCGACCGGCCTGTGGGAGTCATCGTCCAGATCGTTGAACGCGGCGCTTATTTCGTCGAGCGCCGGTCGCAGGCGTTCCAGCAGGCGTTCGCCTGCACTGGTCGGGGTGATGCTGCGGGTAGTGCGGTTGAGCAGGCGCAGGCCCAGATCGCTTTCCAGGCGGCGTATGCAATCGCTCAGCGAAGACGCCGACATGCCGCGTTTCTGAGCCGCGGCGCGAAACCCTCCGGCTTCGACCACGGCGGCAAACAGCGCGACATCACTCAGGTTGGGTTGACGCATGGAGCCTCCTTGAATTCGTCAACTGTACGATTGGGCGAACAGCCCGTCCATGTTTGCCTGGATTATCAGTATCTGATCGTACGCTGATACTCCATCCGTCGGCCGCCTCTGCCTGAGGCAAGCCATTCACGATGAAGAGGAAACGATCATGGCGCAGAGAAACGCAACCGAGCCGGGCGGCCATGCCCGGCCATTGATGAAGCTGGCCAGAACGCTGATCGCCGGGGTGGCGCTGGCTGGAACGCTGGCCGTCGAAGCCGCCAACCGGCCATCGCCGAAACCTGACTGGAGCCTGGACGACATGCCGGCTCAGACCGACCGCATCGTGCTGGTCACCGGCGGCACCAGCGGTATGGGTTACGAGGATGCACTGGCGCTGTCGCGCGCTGGCGCGGAGGTCATCATTGCCGCGCGCAACGCCGAGCGCGGGCAGGAGACGATCGAGCGAATACGCGAACAGGTGCCGGATGCCCGCGTGCAGTTCGAGGCAGTGGATCTGGCCAACCTGGCCTCGGTGCGCAGCCTCGCCGAGCGCCTTCAAGAGCGTTTGCCGCGCCTGGATGTGCTGATCAACAACGCGGCGATCATGGCACCGCCAGAGCGCGGCACCTCGGCCGATGGCCACGAGCTGCAGCTGGCGACCAACTACCTCGGCCCGTTCGCCCTGACCGCATTGCTGATGCCGCTGCTGCTGGAAAGCGACGATGCCCGGGTGATCAGCCTGTCCAGCATCGCGGCGGGTCGAGGCCGCTTGAACTTCGCTGACCTGCAGGCCGAGCAGGGCTACGACCCCTACGCCACCTACGCGCAATCCAAACTGGCGGTGCTGATGTGGGCAATGGAGTTGCAGCGCCACAGCGATACCGCCGGCTGGGGCATTCGCAGCATTGCCGCGCACCCTGGAGTCGCGGTCACCGAACTGGTCGAGCGCGGGCCGGGGCTGGATAGCGAGTTCGCCGCCAACTGGGCCAAGGACCGCGACGAATACCACTCCGCCGCCCAGGGTGCACTGCCGACCTTGTATGCGGCGACCGCGCCGGAAGCGGTCGGCGGCGCGTATTACGGGCCGACCGGCGAGGAGGAGAAACGCGGCCCGCTGGGCTTTGCCAGGGTTCCAGAAGCTGCCGCGAAACAGGCCGATGCCGCCGAACTGTGGCAGCTGTCGGAACGCCTGACCGGCGTGCGCTATCCCTGAACCCTCGGGCGCGGCCTTGCGCTCGCGCCCTGTTACCTCTCATCCTTTTTCAGGAGCGCGCCCATGAGCACACCATCCGTTGTGCATCGCCTGAGCGCCACGATCAATGCCGAGGAACACGAGCTGCGTCCGGCACTGAGTGGTTTCCTACTGTTCTTCTGCCTGTTCGCCGGCTACTTCATGCTGCGCCCGATACGCGAATCGATGGGCATCGCGGCGGGGGTGGAGAACCTGCAATGGCTGTTTACCGCCACCTTCTTCGTCATGCTGGCGGTCGTGCCTCTGTTTGCCTGGCTCAGCTCGCGCGTACCGCGGCTGCATTTCGTCGACTGGGTGTACGGCTTCTTCTGTTTGAACCTGCTGCTGTTCTCAGTGCTGTTTCTGCTGCAGGGCGAAAACCCCTGGCTGGCGCGGGTGTTCTACGTGTGGATCTCGGTCTACAACCTGTTCGTCGTGTCCGTGGCCTGGAGCCTGATGGCGGACGTGTTCGACGGCGCCCAGGCCAAGCGGCTATTCGCCTTTATCGCTGCCGGGGCGAGCGTCGGCGGGCTGGTCGGGCCCGCGCTCAGCGCGTTGCTGATCGGCAGTCTGGGAGAAGCGGGGTTGATGCTGCTCGCCGCGCTGCTGCTGGGCGGCGCGCTGGCACTCAAGTTCTCGCTCATGCGCTGGCGTGAAGTCGGCGGAGCAGGGCGGCCTGGCGCGACCCCGGCGGAGAGCACGCGCAAGCCGGTGCCGGGCAACCCGTTCAGCGGGATGACGCGGGTGCTGCAGTCGCCTTATCTGCTCGGCATCGCCGGCTTCGTGGTGCTGCTGGCCACGGTGACGACCTTTCTCTATTTCGAGCAGGCGCGTCTGGTGGCCGAACTGTTCCCCGACCGGGCGGCGCAGGTTCGGGTGTTCGGCACTATTGATGTGGTCGTCCAGGCCGGGGCACTGGTGTCTCAGCTGTTCATCACCGGACGGCTGGCGCAGACGCTGGGCGTGCGCGTGTTGCTTGCGATCGTGCCGCTGCTTGTCTGCGTCGGCTTTATTGGCCTGGCGCTGATGCCCAGCTTCGCTTTGCTCGCGGCGCTGATGATTGTGCGCCGGATCGGCGAGTACGCTTTCGTCCGGCCCGGCCGCGAAATGCTCTTCGCGCCGCTGGATGCGGAGAGCAAGTACAAGGCGAAGAACGTCATCGACACGGTCGTCTATCGCGCCGGTGATGCCGTCAGCGGTTGGGGAAAGACTGCACTGGACATGTTTGGTCAGGGCGCCGGCCTGGTCGCCGTGGCCGGCGCAATCTGCGCGCTGCTCTGGGGCTATCTCGGCTGGCAGCTCGGCAAGCAGGCGGACAGGCAAACCGAGGTAAGGGTGGGGGCAGTTGTGGGGAGTGGCGCTTGAGCGAAGCGCAGGCGGCGACCGGCTTTGCGCCCGGTCGCCGCGCTTCATGCGCCGGTCAGAAGCTGACCACCGTCTTCAGCCCTACGACCACCACGTCCTCCGCCTCGTCGAAGCCGCCGGGGCGGTGGAAGTACTGGATGTTCGGCGTCAGCGAGATGGCCGGCGTGAGGGCGACGCGGTAGTAGAGTTCGGCGGGGTATTCCACGTCCGGCACCGGCTCGCCCTGTTCGCGCAGGTGCTTGCGGGCGTCGTCGTTGATTTCCAGGCGGCCGAGGCCCAGGCCGAGCTCGTCATTCGGGCGCGAGGCGAAGGGGGCGGAGAGGATGCCGCCAACCTGCCAGATGCGCTCGATATAGGTCACGTCCGGGTCGGACTGGATGAAGTTGGCGAACAGCTTCAAGCGTCGCTCGGCCACCGCGCTGCTCTGCCAGAGCTGCTGTTCGGCCATCAGATAGCCGCCGGTGGCCTTGTCGTGTTCGGCGGCTGGCGCGCCGGAAAGCGCCATCGGCCGGCCGGCAGCGTCACGGTAGATGTCCTCGAAATCGCCGGTATTGCGCCAGAGGCCCAGACGGTAGGCGCCGGGTTGGCCGGCGAAGGTCGGCGTCCAGCCCAGTTCAGCAACGGCGTGGTAGCCGGTGGTGCCCGACGGGCTGCCGAAATTCAGGCCCTGCTCACGCTCGGTGAAACGCGGATTGACCTGATAAAGCGCGGTCTGCAGCGACCACTCTGCGTCCAGCTGGTAACGCGCGGTGGCGCCCCATTGGCTGATCGGCCAGGTGAACCAGTTCGGCGTGACATAGCCGGGCACCGTGCCGCAGAACCCGAGGTTCTGGAACGGGCAGGCGAAGGGGAAGATCTCGCCGCTCATGGGCAAACGGCCGAGCTTGACCAGCAGGCGGTCGTCCAGCAGTGCTTGCTGGTAATAGAACTGCACCAGTCGGGTGACGCTGCCGTAGCCGTGAATTTCCTGGGGTTGCAGCAGGACGCCGAGATCGGCCTCGGCGTTGAGGTTCTCGCCGTTGCGGTTGACCACGCTGAAGCGGAAACCGGCGCCGGACCAGCCGAGCAGTTTCTCCAGGTCCAGCGCGGCATCGAACATCAACTGATCGGAGTAGGTGCCGGTATGGTCATCGCCGCCCTGGGTGTTCCAGGCCAGTTCGTTGACGTAGGTGATCTGCAGGTCGACGCCGGCCTCATGCAGGCGGGTACGGCTGCCGTTCCAGTCGCCGAAGAGGAACTGATCGGGTGAATACTCGGCCGCGTGGGCAGAAGTGAACAGGCAGGCGGCGAGAACGCCGCTGCCGAAGCGCAGGCTTGTTGTCATTGTTCTGATCCTTCGGATGTAACGGTGCGGGTGCAGCGAATATCGTTAGTTGGAAGGCCTGTTACATGAACGATATTCGCGTGCGTTTCTGCTCATTGGTAACGCCTGGCTACATCTCTCGTAGGCGTTACCGGTTCAACGGTGTGGTTGGCGATTGAAAGTGGCCGGCTTAATGTCCGCCGCCAGACTTCACACCATCGCGCGCTTGCCGACGAACAAAATGGCGAATGCTCTCCAGCTCTGCATCTGTCAGGTCCGGGAACTTGGGCATGCCATTGGCAAGTAACGCACCGCCGCGCACAACACTCTCGAACGCCTTCTCACTGCCTTTGAGCAATATCGGCGACTCCCGCAGATCGGGTGCTTTCATACCCGCAACAGCTCCGGCGCCATGACAGCCAACACAGAGGTTCTCCGCAAAGACACCCGCGCCTGCCTCTGCCTTTTTGGCATCGACCTCAAACTTCTCATCAATAATCGGCTTGGCAAGTTGCGGTGCAGGCTGTTCTGGAACAACCGCTTTTCCATCTAGCGAGAACGTCATGATGCGGCGTTCGTGCACACCATATTTCCAGCCATGACTTTCAAATCCCAGCTCACCCGAGCCGCCGAAGTTGGAGGCCAGTGCACCACCAGGACCCACGAGCAGGGAAACCATCTGCTTGCCATCCAGCTTGTAGGTAATCGGTGGCGCAGAGATACCGAGGCCCACGTCATAGGACCAAAGTTCGTCACCGGTACGGGCATCGTAGGCTTTGAGCATGCCATCAGGCTGGCCCTGGAAAACCAGGTTGCCGGCTGTGGTCAAGGTTCCGCCACCCCATGGGCTCTTCTGATTTACTTGCCACACACGCTTGTTCCTGACCGGGTCCCAGGCCTGCAGGGAACCGCGTGACTCATGTGGGTCCTTGGTCAATTCCCAACCGGTCAACCCCAGGTAAAGCTTGTGGCTCGCCATCTTGTGGCCAGGCTTCGTATTTTTACCGTCGTCCTTGAAGGTGTTGCCTAAATGGTTGGTGGGGATAAAGGCAAGATTCAACTCGGGGTTATAAGACATCGCATGCCATGAGTGAGCACCGAATGCCGAAGGATAGATATTCTTCTCGCCGTCGGGATACCGGGCGTCCTCAGCAACAATATGGCGCTGTTCTTTCAGGTCGTATTTAGTTGACCAGTTGGCGTCAGTGAATTTTTCAGCGGACAGCACTTTGCCGTTGGAGCGGTCGATCGTATAGAAAAAGCCGTTTTTCGGCGCATGCAGTACCGCATCAACATCCTTGCCATCGACTTTCAGATCGGCCAGCACGATGTCCATGTTCGAGTTGTAGTCCCAGGTGTCGCCTGGTGCAGTCTGAACGTGCCATTTGTATTCGCCCGTATCCGCATCTACAGCCACGACCGAGCACAGGAACAGGTTGTCGCCGCCGTCCGGGCTACGCACTTTGATATTCCATGGCCCACCGTTGCCTGTCCCGAAGATGAGCTGGTTGTATTTCTCGTCGTAAGTCCAGCCATGCCAGGCATTACCGCCGCCGCCGTTTTCCCACCACCAGCCAGTCCAGGTTTTGGCGGCCATTTCCTGAGCGGCGTCTTCGAATCCATCTGCGGGATTGCCAGGGACGATATAGAAACGCCAAACCTGTTTACCCGTTTCAGTGTCATAGGCGGTCACATAACCGCGCATCGGCCCAAGTTCTGTTCCGCCATTGCCTACAAATACCTTGCCATCGAAGGCCTTGGGATGACCTGTGATATTCAACGGCTGGTCGTGATCGAAGGTTCGGGTCTGCCAGACTTCCTTGCCGTCCTTTCTGTTGATTGCAATCAGGCGGCCATCCCATGTGGCGATGAATAACTTATCCCCGTATGTTGAAAGGCCTCGGCTGTGCTTCCAGAAGACCTTCTTCATGTTGTTGTCGATGATCTCCTTGGAAACTTGTGGGTCATATTCCCAGAGCATCTTGCCCGTGCGTGCATCGAACGCACGTGTTCTGTTCATTTCACCAACGTAGTACATGACCCCATCGACGACCAAAGGTGTTCCGACGATATCGGAGCGATCCGGCAGCGGCGCGTACCATTCAGGCTTGAGCCCGCTGACGTTCTCTACGTTGATGTCTTTGAGGGGGCTGAATCGCTGTTCGGAGTGTGTTCGCCCGTAAGCCAGCCAATCAGTGGTGTTCGATTCGTCAGACAGTTCCTTGTCGGTAATGACTCTGTCTGATGCGTGCAGTGGCGTGATCGCAAGAAGCGAGGCGGCCATGATTATCTGTACCCTTAAACTCGACTGTTTGAATTTCATTTTTATTATTTCCTTGTATGGGGTTGTTTCTCGTTTCAGGCATTCCTTAAACGAGCGACCGCTGCTAGAACTCTTCTGATATTGGTTTTATTGGCAAAGCGGCTTCCACTGCTGCGCGCTGTAATGGCGAGCAACATGGGTGTGCGTATATCACTGCTTTTGGATTAGTTATTTAAACTTCTATAACTAGAAATCCGGTTTGGTTGCGTGTGGGTTGCCTGCGCTAATGACGGTAGCGTCGCTGCGGTAACGCTCCGCAGAGCGTCGCTGTACATCGTCCTAACAGGGTGTTGCTGCGTTGGAGCGGGTAAGGGGTGGGATGGCTCATGGTGTTTCCTCCGATGCATGGCCGGCCCGGATGGCCTGCCGTGTTGTTTTTATTCAAAGCAAGGGGGAGTGCCGTCCGGCGGCGAGGCCTTCGGGCAGATAAGTGCTGGCGCGGGCACCGAGTTCCAGGCCCTGCCAGGCGAGGACGCGCTGATAGCATTCGGGCAGGGATGCGGCGGTTGCCCAGGCATCGGCCAGTCGCTCGGCGAGCGCCAGATGGCTCGCGGCCTGGCAGCGCAGGTCGCTGGCGCAGGCGTGGTAGAAGCGGTTCACCACGTCGGCCATTGGCTCACGCCAGTCTTCGATCAGCAGCGCGGCATGCGCCAGCACCACCGGGCGACCGCCACGGCTGCGCCGCCAGCGCTGGGCGGTGCCGGCGACCTTGCGGCCCTCCAGGGTGAGGTTGAAGCGGCCGTCGCAGAATGCACCCGGCACCGCGCCCACACCGGCCTTGAGGCCGTTCTCCGCCAGCCACAGCGCCAGGGGTTCGAGCAGCCGTTCATAGGCGATGTCGATGCGCTTGCCGACCTCGTCGCCGCTAGGCAGTGCACAGGCCAGGGCAATGTTGAGCACGGCAGAGGATTGCGGCACCGGCTCGCCGCCGGTGTCGCGCAGCAGGATCGGCCAGCCCTGCGCCGCGCAGCGTTGGCTGGCCAGGGCGAAACCGGACCGTCGCTCGAAGCTGCCGGGCATCACCAGCGCCTGGCCGGTGGGGCGCCAGAGCAGCAACTGGCAGTCGAACAACCCGTCGCAGACGCGCTGTAACAAGGCCCGCTCGGCATTCAGGCCAGCGCCCACACTGAACCGGGCGATGCCGTTCATGCCGCGTACTCCTCGATACGCCGGCAGAGATCATCGAGAAACTCTGCCGCGGGCGAGCCGTTGACGGCGCGATGGTCGAAGGTCAGCGACAGGCCCATCCACTCGACTTCCACCAGTTCGCCGCTGGGCCCGAGTTCCAGCCGCCGCTGAATGCCGCCGACACCCAGGATCGCCACCTGCGGCGGGTTGAGGATCGGCGTGAAGTGGTGCACCCGCGACAGCCCCAGGTTGGAGACGGTGAAGGTGGCGCCGGTCAGCTCCTTGACCGGCAGCTTGCCGGCCAGGGCCTTGTCTACCAGCGCCTTGCGCGCCAGACACAGGCTTTCGCCGTCCAGCTGTTCGGCGTCGAACAGCGCCGGGGCGACCAGCAGATCGCCCGGCAGCGGGATGGCGAGGCCCAGATGCACCGCCACGTGCTGGTGGATCACCTCGTTCTCCAGCGTGGCATTGAGCCCGGGATGGGCCTGCAGCGTCTCGATCACCTTGAGCAGCAACAGGTCCTGCACGGACACCGCGCTGCCCTCGGCCTTCAGCTCGGCACGACGGGTTTTCAGCGCATCCAGCCGGCATTCGCTGTGGTGGGTCAGCTGCGCGGTGGTCTGCAGACTTTCGTGCATCTTCGCCGCGATCATCTTGCGCATGCCCTTGAGCGGCACCCGTTCGGGCGCGCGCTCGGGCAGGATTTCCAGTCGAGTCATGGCTATTCCACCTGGCCGATGACCGCACCCTTGGCGATCACCGCGTCTTCTTCCTCGATGATCTTCAGCACGCCGGCAGCCGGCGCCTCGATCTCGAACTGGGCCTTTTCCGACATGACCTCGGCGACCAGGTCTCCGGCGGCCACTTCGGCGCCGTCGCTGACCAGCCAGGAGGTGATCACCGCTTCGGCGTCGCCTTCCCAGAGGTCGTCTGCAATCACGATGGGGGTACTCATAAACGTCATTCCTTATGCATGGCGTGGTAGGCGGCCACGATCTTGTCGGCGTTGGGCAGGGCCCATTGCTCCATGACCGGGGTGAAGGGGATGGGGATGTCGGGGAAGGCCACCCGCTGCGGGCGCGCCTTGAGCATGCCGATGTCGTGCTCGACGACGCTGGCGATGATTTCGCCGCTTACGCCGAAGCTGTGATAGTCCTCGTCGATCACTATCAGCCTGCCGGTTTTGCGTACCGAGGCGATGACATGTTCGCGGTCCAGCGGCACCAGGCTGCGCAGGTCGATGACCTCGGCGCTGACGCCGTCCTTCTCCAGCTGCGCGGCAGCGCGCAGGGCGTGGTGCACGCCGGCGCCGAGGCTGACCAGGCTGACGTCGCGACCCTCGCGCACGGTCTTGGCCTTGCCGATCTCGACGATGTAGGGCTCTTCCGGCACCGGCACCGTGGCGCCTTTCTCGGTGCCCAACCAGCCCATGCCCTGCAGCGCCTTGTGGAAGAGGTACACCACCGGGTTGTCGTCGCGAATCGCCGCAGTCATCAGGCCTTTGGCGTCGTAGGCGTTGCTCGGCACCACCACCTTCATGCCCGGCAGGTGGGCGAAGGTGCCGTAGAGGCATTGCGAGTGCTGGGCGGCGTCCGAGTAACCGGCGCCGGTGGAGGCCATCAACACCATCGGCACCGGCACCTTGCCGCCGGAGAAGTAGGTGTTTTTGGCCATCAGGTTGTAGATCGCGTCCATGCAGACGCCGAAGAAGTCGACGAACATCAGCTCGACGATCGGCCGCATGCCGTCCGAGGCGGCGCCGACCGCGGCGCCGATAAAGGCCGTTTCGGAAATCGGCGTGTCGCGGATGCGCGTCTTGCCGAACTCGTCATACAGCCCACGGGTGTTGCCGAACACGCCGCCGAGCTGGCCGATGTCCTCGCCCATCACGAACACCTTCGGGTCCAGGCGCATCTCCTGCGCCACGGCTTCGGCCATGGCGCGGGCGACGGTTAGTTTTCTTTCCTTTACTGCTGTGGTCATGGGGTTCTCCTGCTCAGCCGGCCAGTGCGGCGGGGCTGACGATGATCTTGACGTTGCGGTCCTTGTGGTTGGCCAGCTCCTCGAAGCCCTGCTCGAGGATGTTGTCCAGGCCGATGCGGCCGGTGATCAGCGGGGTGACGTCCATGCGGCTGTCGGTGATCAGGGCGATGACGTCGGCGAATTCGCCGGCGTAGGCGAGCGAGCCGATCACTTGTTTCTCGGTGGCGACGATCTCGAAGAAGTTGAACTCCGAGGGTTCCTCGAAGATGCCGACCATCACGCAGCGACCGGCCTTGCGGATCACGTCGATGGCGAGCTTGGCGGTGGACTTGTGGCCGATACACTCGAAGGAGACGCCGGCGCCGTAGCCGCCGGTGAGCGCCTTGATTTCGGCGATGGCGTCGCACTCGCTGGGGTCGATGACCCGGTTGGCACCGACTTCCAGCGCCTTGGCCTTGCGCGCCGCGGACATCTCCAGCGCGATCACCTGGCCGGCGCCCGCAGCCTTGGCGCACATGATGGTGCACAGGCCGATGGTGCCGGCGCCGACCACCACCACGGTTTCGCCGAGCAGGCTGCCGGCCTTCTTCACCGCGTGCATGCCCACCGCCAGCGGCTCGATCAGCGCGCCGGCTTCCATTGGGAATCCCTCCGGCAGGCGGTAGAGTAGCTCGGCGGGTACGTTGACGAATTCGGCGAAGGCGCCGTTGTTCATCAAGCCGGTAAAGGCCAGCTGCTCGCAGAGATTGTACTGGCCGGTCTTGCAGAAGCGGCACTGGCCGCAGTGCTGGCAGGCATCGGCGGCGACCTTGTCGCCCGGCGTGTAGCCCTCGACGCCTTCACCGGTGGCGACGATCTCGCCGCAGAACTCGTGGCCGAGGATGCACTGGCCCTTGATGCCGGTGAGCGGGTGCGGCGCATCCACCGGAATGAACACCGGGCCGGCGAGGTATTCGTGCAGGTCGGAGCCACAGATGCCGCACCAGTGCACGCGAATCTGTACCCAACCCGGTTGCGGCGCGCCGGGCAGCGGGACCTGTTCCAGGCGGATGTCCTTGCGGCCGTGCCAGACGGCGGCGATCATGGTGGCTTGGCTGTTCATGGTGGTGTTCCTCTTGTTGTTCTGCTGGTGTCCGCGTTTCGCGAGCAGGCTCGCTTCTGCGGTCTTCGGGACTGACCTGTGCTACACGAAGACCTGCTCCAGCGCCTCTTCCGGCCGCGGGTACGGGCTTTCGCGGGCGAACTGCACGGCCTCGTCGATGCGGCCGCGGGCGCGTGCGGCGATGTCTTCGGCCTGCGCTTCGCTCATCACGCCTTCGTCGATCAGGCGTTGGCGGTAACCGGGGATCGGGTCCTTTTTCATCAGGCCGTCCTTCTCGCCCTCGGGGCGGTAGGTTTCGCCGTCGCCCATGAAGTGGCCGGCCAGGCGGTAGGTCTCGATCTCGATCAGGGTCGGGCCGCCACCGGCGCGGGCGCGCTCGATGGCTTCACCGGCGGCGCGGAACACGCCGTCCGGGTCGTTGTTCTCGACGAACACGCCGGGCATGCCGTAGGCCGCGGCGCGTACGTGGTGCTGCTCGATGCAGGTGGCGCTGGCCTTGGCCACCGAGATGCCCCAGGCGTTGTCCTCGATGACGAACACCACCGGCAGCTTCCACAGCGCGGCGAGGTTCAGCGTTTCGTGGAAGGCGCCCTGGTTGGCCGCGCCCTCGCCGATGAAGGAGACAGCCACGCCGGGCTTGCCCTGCATCTGCCGCGACAGCGCCGCGCCGACCGCCGGGCCCATGCCCTCGGCGATGATCCCCGAGCAGGAGAAATTCACCCGGCCATCGAACAGGTGCATGTGCCCGCCGCGGCCGCCGGACAGGCCGGTGGCTTTGCCGAAGATCTCGGCCATCATCTCGTTGAGGTTGACGCCCTTGGCCACGGCGATGTGGTGCGGGCGGTGGGTGGCGGTGACGATGTCCGCAGCCTCGAGGTGGGCGCAGACGCCCACGGCGCAGGGCTCCTGGCCGTTGGAGAGGTGCATCTCGCCGGGGATCGGCCCCTTGGCCATGTTGAACACCGGGGTCTTGCCTTCCATGTAGATGCGCTCGATGGATTCCTCCATGTAGCGGCTGGTCAGCATCTGCTCGTACATCCACAGGCGCTGCGAGTTGCTGGGCTGGGTCATGGGTGGACTCCCTTGTAGTGACGGGTCAGATCGCGCGTTCGTTGAGCAGCCGGCCGATCTGCTCGGCCTGGCGCAGGGCCAGCGCGACGATGGTGAGGGTGGGGTTCTGGCCGCCGCTGGTGGTGAACTGGCTGCCATCGGAGACGAACAGGTTGGGGATGTCATGGCTCTGGCCCCACTTGTTGACCACGCCGTCACGCGCCTTCGCGCTCATGCGGTTGGTGCCCATGTTGTGGCTGGCCGGGTAGGGCGGCAGCTCGATGATGTCGGTGGCGCCGGCGGCCTCGTAGCACCTGGCGGTGGCGGCGACGCCGTGCTTGCGCATGGCGGCATCCATCGGGTGATCGCTCTTGGTCACTACCGGAATCGGCAGGCCGTACTGGTCCTTCTCTGTGGCGTGCAGGGTGATGCGGTTGTTCTCCAGCGGCAGGTCTTCGCCGCACAGCCAGACGCCGGACATGTGGTTGTACTTTTCCATCCGCGACGTGAACTGCTTGCCCCAGCCCTTGGGCGTCGGGTCGAGGAAGGCGGAGAGGAAGGGCAGGCCGAGGGCAAGGATTTCCAGCCGGTAACCGCCGACGAAGCCGCGCGACGGGTCGTTGTAGGACTCGTCGGAGATGACCCCGGCGCAGGTGGTGCCGCGGTGCATGTTCACCGGCTTGGGCATCACCGCGAAAATGCCGGCGGTGGTGTGGGTCATGTAGTTGCGCCCGACCTGGCCGGAGGAGTTGGCCAGCCCGTCGGGGAACATCGCCGAGGCGGAGTTGAGCAACAGCCGCGGCGACTCGATGGAGTTGCCCGCCACGCAGACCACCCGGGCCTTCTGCCGCTGGATGGTGCCGCTGGCATCGGCGTAGACCACGGCATTGGCGCGGCCCTTGGCGTCATGCTCGATGCGCAGCACCATCGACTGCGGGCGCACTTCGCAATAACCGCTGGCTTCGGCGCGGGGAATGTCGGTGTAGAGCGTCGACCACTTCGCGCCCATCTTGCAGCCCTGCATGCAGAAGCCGAGCTGCTGGCAGGCGGCGCGGTCGTCATAGGGCTCGGTGTTGATCGCCATCGGCCCGGAGAGGATCTCCTTGTAGCCGACCCGCTTGGCGCCGGTGGCCAGCACCTTGAAGGAGTTGTGCCACGGGTGATAGGCCATGCCGGTGCTCGGCCCGGTCACGCCCATGTGCTTCTCGGCCTTCTCGTACCAGGGCGCCATCTCGTCCAGCGTCACCGGCCAGTCGAGCAGGTTGGCGCCGGCGATGACGCCATTGATGCTCTGCATCTTGAATTCGAAGTCGCGAAAGCGCAGGGCGATGCCGGCCCAGTGCACCGTGCTGCCGCCGACGCCCTTGACGATCCACGCGGGCAGGGTCGGGTTGTTCTCGGTCAGGTGCCAGCCACCGGCGGCCTGGCGTTTGTCGAGCCAGGAGATCTTCTTGAACATCGCCCACTCGTCGTTCTCGATGTCCTCCAGCGTGTGGCGCTTGCCGGCTTCCAGCACCACGCTGCGAATCTTCTGCTTGGCCAGCGCGTTGGCGAGCGTCCCGCCGCCGGCGCCGGAGCCGATGATCACCACGACGCCATCGTCATCCTGGGCAAAAATTGCCATGGGGTATTCCTCGTCTTGTTCTTGTTGTTATCCCGTGTGCACGGAGTGCTCAGAGCCAGTTCAGATCGTTGAAGCCGCGGTTGACGTAGCCGCCGTATTCCCAGGACGAACCCTCGTAGCCGAACAGCGGGAACAGCGCCTTGTTGTCGTACAGGCCGAACATCAGGCTGCTGCGCACGGCCTTGAAGAAGGGGGTGTTTTCGATCTCGGTCAGCAGGGCCACGCGCTCTGCTTCGTCGAGCTGTTCGAATGGCGAGCCATAGGCCAGGCGCGCCTGCTGTTGCAGGTCGTCCAGGCCGCTAGCGACCAGGGCCGGCTGCTCGTCCACCAGGCCGAGCAGGGGCTGCACGTAGTGGTGGTCGCTGATGAAGGCGTGGGGAAAGACGTCACGGCCCATGCGCAGAAGGCCATCGGGCAGGTCTGGCAGGCGTTCCTCGGCGAGCAGGTTCACCGGGATCAGTTGCGACAGGCTGAATGCCAGCAAGGACTGGCCGGAAATGGAAAGAAAACGTCGCCGGTTTAGCGTGCCGTGCGGGCGAGCTGAATCGTGCATGACATGGCTCCTGATTATTACCGGCGGTTCCGTGGTGCTCGGAATGCTGGCGATCTTGTTATGCGAAGAGTTTGTTCCGCAAAACAGTAGGAGCAGTTGTCATGCCAACTTTTAGTGAGAGCTTCAGATGTTGGTAGTAGATTGATAAATATGGTTTTTTGGTAACTTTACGGTGCTTATGTATTTAATGTGTAAAGCGCTTTAGGCGTTACACCTGTAAAGCGCTGTAAAGCGTTTTACAGTACGGCGACAAACAATATGAATAGAAAAAGTGCTTCTAAAGTTCAGGCTGGTCTGTCCGGGTCAATGGTTTATCCTTCGTTTATTGCAAAACAATAAAGCGTTTCACTGGAGTCGCCTGCGCTCGGTCTGGCGCGAGCACTTCGAGGAGGATGCATGAATCTGCTATCCGGTCCGGTCAGCCATATCGACGCGGTGCTATCGCTGGCCAATGCGCCGCACCTGCCCGGTGATCGTGATCCGATCATCGCGCGCTCCTGGCACCGCTGTGTGCACGACTACGGCCTGGATCCGGCGCGGCCTGCCGAAGCCCGCTTCGTCCCGCGGCAGGTGCTGCGCGAACATCAGGATCAGGCCGACGAGCTGATCAATGTCGCCCGCGCCGGCGTCGAGCAGCTCTACCGGCAGATCGCCGAGCTGGGTTACGTGATCCTGCTGACCGACAACCGCGGTATCGCAGTGCAGTTTCTCGGCGACCCGGCAGACGAAAAGGCGCATCGCAAGACCGGCCTGTTCCTCGGTTCGGACTGGGGCGAAGACCATGCCGGCACCTGCGCAGTCGGCACCTGCATCAAGGAGCAGCAGGCGCTCACCTGTCACCAGCAGGATCATTTCAGCGTCTGGCATACCAACCTCACCTGCACCGCGGTGCCCATGTTCAACCCGCACGGCCAGCTGCTGGCAGTGCTGGATATCTCCGCGCTGCATTCACCACCGACCAAGGATTCCCAGACCTTCGCCCTGCAGCTGGTCAAGCAGTACGCGCGGATGATCGAGGATGCCTATTTCATGCGCGTCTATCGCGAGCGGCCGATCCTCTGTTTCGACGGCTCCCGAGAGTTCGTCCTGATCAACCGCCGCTACCTGCTGGCACTGGGAGACGATGGCGAGCTGCTCGCCGGCAACACCGCCGCCCGGGGTCTGCTGGCCGAACACGGGTTGATGATGCCGGGCCCCTTTGGCACCCCGGCGCAGGCGCGCATCGATCAGCTGTTCGATTGCGAACTGAGCGATGTGCTGAGCATTCCCTACGCCAGCCATGACCAGGTTCGCGCCTTTCGCACCCATCGCCACCAGTTGTTCTTCGCCGCCTTGATGGAGCCGCGTCGCCGTGCACCGGAGCCGGCCGAACGCAGCGCGCCCGGTGGGCATGCCGCGCTCGATGCCCTGGCCGACGATGACCCGGTGATGCGCAAGATGCTGGCCCGCGCCAAGCGTCTATGCAGCGAGCCGCTGAACGTACTGCTCAATGGCGAGACCGGCACCGGCAAGGAACGCTTGGCCAAAGCGCTGCACGAAAGCGGTTGCCGGCGCAGCAAACCTTTCGTGGCGATCAACTGCGGCGCCATGCCCGAGTCGCTGATCGAAAGCGAGCTGTTTGGCTACGCCCCTGGCACCTTTACCGGCGCCCGTAGCAAGGGCATGCGCGGGCTGATCCAGCAGGCCGACGGCGGCACGCTGTTCCTCGATGAAATCGGCGACATGCCGCTGCACTTGCAGACCCGGCTGTTACGGGTGCTGGCCGAGCAGGAAGTGATGCCGCTGGGTGCCGAGAAACCGGTGAAGGTGGATATCCGCGTGGTGGCCGCCAGCCACCGCGACCTGCGGCAGATGGTAGAGAGCGGGGCGTTTCGCGAGGACCTGTTCTACCGCCTGAACGGCGCGTCGCTGAAGCTGCCTCCGCTGCGCGAGCGCGCCGACAAGGGCTTCCTCATCGAGCGGGTGTTCGCCGAACTCGCCGAGGGCCGGCCGGGCAATCCGCACCTGCGTGGCGATGCCATGAGTGCGCTGCTGGCCTATCCCTGGCCGGGCAACATCCGCGAGCTGCGCAACGTATTGCAGTACGCACTGGCGACCTGTGAGGGTGATGAGATCACCGTGCAGGATCTGCCGGACGAGTGCCTGCCACCGATTCTGGCGCGCTGTCGTCAGTCGTCGGCCCCGTCCGAACCCGAGTCGGCGTCGGCACTGCGCGACCAGCTGCGCCGGCATCGCTGGAACGTCAGCGCCGTCGCGAGGGAACTAGGCGTGTCGCGCCCGACGGTGTACCGGCGCATGCGCGTGCTGGGTATCGAAGCGCCGGTATGACCGGCGCCAGGGCTCTACTCGCTGACCGGCTGTTCCGCCGGCGAGGCTTTTTCAGCGGCGATATCGAAGGCAATGCTCCAGTTGTGCAGTGGGTAGGGCTGGTGCACCAGTGCCTTGATGTTGGCTTCGGCAGGCATGAGGTCGGGCAGGTATTCGTAGGTGGCGTCGGCGCGCATCGGGTCGCTGTCGCGCAGCTGGCCAGCGCCGCCGACCTGGTGGCTGGCGTAGCTGATGCGTGGCTGGCCGCTGAAGCCGCGACTGGCACGCAGCCGCACGACGGTGTCGGCGACGATGTCGACGGCTTCGATGGGCACTTCGCCGTTGTCGTCACGCAGCACGAAACCCTTGTTCTTCACGTCGCGGGCCTGGTGGCCGAGGTACGGCTGGTCGAACGCCAATGGCGGGGGGGGGCCGGGGGAA
>NZ_AOFQ01000015.1 GCF_000495915.1 Stutzerimonas chloritidismutans AW-1 | reverse complement strand
GGGGATAGAGCCCCGCCAGCCCGCCGATGAACAGCGGCGTTGCGGTATAGGCGGCGAAAACGATGCATTGGGTAAGGGTTGGGGTAGCGTCGTAGGTACGTGCCATCCAGTGAATGAAGCCGCCCATCACGGCGACGCCGGCCAGCATGGCGAAGTAGGAAAGTATCGCCAGCTGCATGCAACTGGCCTGGGTCAGTTTGACCGGCTCTCCACCGCCGATGCTCCAGCCCACCTGGGTCGCGCCGATGTAGGCCGATACCGCCGGTATCGCGGCGAGCAGCAGCACATGCGTGAGGTACATGTGGCTGACGGTTTCTTCCTCGCCGCGGATTTCATTCCACTCCTGACCGGGGTGGGTGAACAAACCCCAAACGTGATTGATCATGCCAGCGTCTCCTCAGTTTATGGAGGTCGCCTCGCCTGGCGGTCGTCATCGAGGACGGCGCGTGCGACCTTACGTCGCAGTATAGAAATGCCAATCGGCAATGCATCAGCGGGGTTAGAGCGTTTCGAAGCTATGCCGTCAGCGGTAATAGCGCTCGAGTATTTCCATCGCCAGATTGATTGACTGCAGGCGCTGCGTACTGCCACCTCGATCCGGATGGTGCAGGCCGACCAGCTGACGGTAGCGGCGCTTGATCAGCTCCAGGGTGAGGGGCTGTGAGGCGCCGTCCAGTTCGAACAGTTCGAGTGCCGCGCGTTTCTCGTCGCTGCCCTGCATGCGCGTCCAGAAGCTCGCCAGCAGGCGTTCGACATCGTCTTCGTCGGTATCCCGCAGGTTGGAGAGATCCAGGTAATACGCGCGCAGGGCGTCCTGCTCGGCGAGGCCCGCGTTGGCGCCGGCATATGGCAGCAACTGGACGTGCAAGGGGCTGATCTGCAGATGGCCGCTGCCCTCGGCCCAGAGTCGGTCGCGCAGCAGATAAAGCGCGTTGAACACCAGAAAGTGCGTGCGGAACAGCACCAGCTTGTCGGTCAGCGGCAGGTTGGGCACATGCGTGCTATGCCGGCGCTTGAGCTGTTGAATCAGCTCGTACTCGCTGCAGCCTTCGGGTCTTTCCTGCAGCAGTACGAGCAGGTGGTCTGGCAGATCCAGTGCGGGGGAGAGGTCGTCCATCTGGCGAGACTAGCACAGCACTGCGGGTGTTCATTCAGTGCTGGTTCACATCGGAGCAGGCGGCGAACGGGCTGCGGTGAGGCTTGCTTTGCGCGTAAAATGCGCGCCTTTCGCATCTCACCCGGACACCTGACATGGGCAACCTCTCGGTCAACCAGAACAAACTGCAGAAGCGCCTGCGCCGCCTGGCCGGCGAGGCCGTCACCGACTTCAACATGATCGAGGACGGCGACAAGGTCATGGTCTGCCTGTCCGGCGGCAAGGACAGCTACACCATGCTCGATGTGCTGCTGTATCTGCAGAAGGTCGCGCCGATCAAGTTCGAGATCGTTGCCGTGAACATGGACCAGAAGCAGCCAGGCTTCCCCGAGCACGTGCTGCCCGAGTACCTGAAGTCCATCGGCGTGGAGTACCACATCATCGAGAAGGACACCTACTCGGTGGTGAAGGAGAAGATTCCGGAAGGCAAGACCACCTGCTCGCTGTGCTCACGTCTGCGCCGCGGCACGCTGTACACCTTCGCCGACGAGATCGGCGCGACCAAGATGGCGCTCGGGCATCATCGCGACGACATCCTGGAAACGTTCTTCCTCAACATGTTCTATGGCGGCACGCTGAAGGCCATGCCGCCCAAGCTGCTCTCCGACGATGGACGCAACGTGGTGATTCGCCCGCTGGCCTACTGCAACGAGGCGGACATCGAGGCGTACTCGAAGATGAAGGAGTTTCCGATCATCCCGTGCAACCTCTGTGGCTCGCAGGAGAACCTGCAGCGTCAGGTGGTCAAGGAAATGCTGCAGGAGTGGGAGCGCAAGTCGCCAGGGCGCACCGAAATCATGTTCCGCGCGCTGCAGAACGTGGTGCCTTCGCAGCTGGCCGACCGCAACCTGTTCGATTTCAAGAGCCTGCGTATCGACGACAGCGCCACGCCGCGCTTCGTCGATGTGATGAGCCTGTAATCGGGCGCACCCGGCCTAGCCAGCCACTTTCTTTTGCCGTGCCGGTTGAAAGCCGCAGTCCCGGCAGAGTATGGTTCGGTCATCTTCTGGAGATCAGCATGTCCCTGAACCCTGTAGCCCTGAACGTTGTCGATGCCGGTGCCATTCGCGCCGTGGTCGTTCGTGGGCAGCAGGTTGCAGCCGCTGGTTATTACTTTGGGTATTGGTTTAGCCGCAGGCGCGCCTGATACCCCACAGGCGCCCTAGCAAGCAGGGTCGCCACCAGAGCAGTTTTCGAACCCCCGGTCGGCCACCCGACCGGGGGTTTTGTTTTTTCGGCCACGCGATGGCCCAACGCAACGAGGAACATGCAATGACCACTTACCGCACCGACCGTTATTACCGCTACGACTGGCGATTTAGCCACTTCGACGCCGAACACAAAGCACGCGAACGAACACCCGACTAGCGCCGCCGCGGACCACCCGCGCCGGCAGAAGGAACCGCCAGATCATGAATGCATCCGCCACCGTACTTGCCAAACAACCCGTCGCCACCGCTGAAGCCTCCATTGCTCGCCGCAGCGCACAGCCGCTGCCCAGCCCCGCCGTACTGCGCCAGCGTCTACCCTTGAGCGGCGCCCTTGCTGCACGCATCCACAGCGACCGCAACGCCATCCGCGCGGTGCTCGACGGCCGCGATACGCGCCTACTGGTCGTCGTCGGGCCCTGTTCCCTGCACGATCCTGTCGCCGCGCTCGAGTACGCCGAGCGTCTCGCCGCGCTTGCACCTGACGTCAGCGATCAGCTGCTGCTGGTGATGCGCGCTTATGTGGAAAAACCGCGCACGACCGTCGGCTGGAAAGGCCTGGTCTACGACCCGCATCTGGACGGCAGCGGCAACATGGCCGAGGGGCTGCACCTGTCGCGCCGCCTGATGCTGGATATTCTCGAAACCGGTCTGCCGATCGCCACCGAGCTGCTGCAGCCGCTGGCTGCCGGGTACTTCGACGATCTGCTGGGCTGGGCCGCGATTGGCGCGCGCACCAGCGAGTCGCAGATCCATCGCGAGCTGGTCAGCGGGCTGGGCCTGCCGGTGGGCTTCAAGAATGGCACCGACGGCGGCCTGGGCATCGCTTGCGACGCCATGCGTTCAGCGGAACATCCACACCAGCACTTCGGCATCGACGATCTCGGCCATCCGGCACTGCTGCAGACGTGCGGCAATCCGGATACCCATCTGGTCCTGCGCGGCGGCCACGGCGCACCCAACTACGACGCGGCCAGTGTCGCTACTGCCCGTCGCGCGCTGGAAAAGCAGGGGATTGCCCCGCGCATCATGGTCGATTGCAGCCACGCCAACAGTGGCAAGGACCCACTGCGCCAGCCCGCGGTGCTGGAGTCGGTGATCGAGCAGCGCCTGGCTGGCGACATGAGTCTGCGTGGCGTCATGCTGGAGAGCCATCTGCTCGATGGTTGCCAGCCGCTGTCCGGCGAGCTGCGCTACGGCGTGTCGATCACCGACGGCTGCCTGGGTTGGACGGCGACCGAGGAAATGCTGCGTCAGGCGGCGCAGCGGCTGCGCGGCTGATACCGGGAGCCCGCTGCACGTCTGAGCCGGCTCGCACGCAGAACGACGTTCTGCTCGTAGGGTGGCAACGCGAAGCTTGTCCACCGTCTGCGCGCCTGGTGTCAGGGCAATGGGACGCGTACCACGTGGTGTCACCCGGCTTGCACCGGCTTCACAGTGGAAGCGGGCTTGCCCGCGAACATTCGTTCAGATCAGCCTGCGCGAGCGCCACCTGACCGCTGCCGCCCAGCTGCGTTGATGGCGGCGGACTTGCGAGGCCGGCTCGTCACCGGCACCCTGTGCCGCTGCCGTCACCATCGGATCCGAACCATGCAAGACTACAAATGGCTGCACGAATACTGCCTCAACCGCTTCGGCTCGGCCGCGGCGCTGGAGGCCCGCCTGCCGCAGCCCCACAGCGCCGACCAACTGCGCAGCGTTTCGGATGACCGCTACCTCTCGCTGATCAGCCTGCGCATCTTCCGCGCCGGCCTCAAGCACAGCTTGGTGGATGCCAAGTGGCCGGCCTTCGAGCAGGCGTTCTTCGGTTTCGACCCGGAGAAAGTCGTACTGATGGGCGGCGAGCACATCGAGCGACTGATGCAGGACACCCGACTGATCCGTCATCTCGGCAAGCTCAAGAGCGTGCCGCGCAACGCGCAGTTCGTGCTCGACGTGGCCAAGGAAAGGGGCAGCTTCGGCAACCTGCTGGCCGATTGGCCGAGCAGCGACATCGTCGGCCTGTGGCGTTACTTGACCAGGCACGGCAGCCAGCTCGGTGGCCTGTCGGCGCCGCGCCTGTTGCGTATGGCCGGCAAAGACACCTTCGTCCCCAGCAATGACGTGGTAGCCGCGCTCAAGGCGCAGGAAATCGTCGACAAGGTGCCGAGCAGTCAGCGCGATCAGGCCGCGGTGCAGGCCGCATTCAACCAGTGGCAGGCGGAAAGCGGCCGTCCGCTGTGTCAGCTCTCGGCGATGCTGGCGTTCACCGTCAACCACTGACGAGGCTGCGACGCTTTAGCGCAGCGCCGTGCTCAGGCGCGCGGTGTAAAGTCGAAACATGACCATCGTCAAAGACAAGCGTGCGCAGATCGTATGGGTGCTCTTCACCTGCATCCTGCTCAATGCCTTTGTCTGCAGTCTGAACCACGCCACCCATGTGGGCTTCGGACTGGCCATGGGGCAGGACGCGTTCTGCGTCACCGGCGACGATGGCGGCACCGGTCTCGGCGCGCTTTCCTCCGATTTACATGGCCTGTCGCAGCATGCCCTCGACTGCCCACTGTGCAGTTCGGTTTTCCTCGCCATCGTTGCACTGTTCGCCTTGGCCTGGCTGGGGCAGCGCACGACAGGGGCGACTCCGCTACCACCGATTGAGCGTCATGGCCCGCGCCACCACTGGCCGGCACTGAATCCGCGCGCGCCCTGAGATTTCCTGATTGACGTGATTCGCCGTCCTTCCGCCCGTAGCAGCGGACGAGACGGCTACCTGTCGGAGCTTTCCGACGGCCCAGTCGATTCAGGGGATTTCACCATGACCATGATGGAACGATTCACCCGCGCCGATAGCCGCGTGAGCTATCGGCTGCCTTTTCCCGACTACCCCAGCAACGCCCGCAGCTTCGTGCATCTGGATGCCAAGTTGCTGCCGTACTGGCATGCGCTGTTCGATGTCTGCCCGCGGCTGCTCAAACTTGACCCGCCAGAGGGACTGGAGATCTTTCGTCAGTTCATGACCTGGGCCTACGGCTGCCAGCTGGCGCTGGACTGGACCTTCCACCTCGGCGTCTGCCGCTGGTTGCTGGCCTCCGACTACCGCGAGCTGGTCGAGCCGGAGCATATCGAGGCCATGATGCTCGCCGCCGCAGCGCGTTGGGTCGCCAGCGATGACAGCCCGGCAATCGGCATCGTGCTCGGCTGGCGAGGCGACAGCGAGCATGTATCCGACTGGAAGCCACGGGTGCGCCAGGGCGGCCGCCCGCTCGCCGCCGAGGCGGAGGAGCTGCCGCCGGCGCCCTGGGACTTCGCCTGGAGCCCGCTCTCGAGCACGGCCGGCAACGGATTTCGCCGCTGGCTGCGTGTGCCATGACTGCGACAGGGCGCCGCAGTGTGGCGATCGCGTCGCGCCTGACCCGGCGTCGCTCGCCGGTGTCACTGCTTGTTTGGAGCGCAGCGCCGCTCTGGCACAGATTGCCGCGAGTGGGTGGGCAGGCTGTCGCAGTTGTCCGCTTGCAGGGTGCGCCGGACACTTTGTCTGCCTCGAACCAGAGCAGCTTCCACGGGTGGTTCGGGGCACCGCGATTGAGTCCAGGCGTCGCGCCCGGATGCCGGCCCCCACCCCAAGGGGGCCTTCAATCGCAACATGCTGCCGGAGCGCCAGGCGCTCGGGCGGTCACGCAAGGAGGTAGGCATGTTCAAGTCATCGCTCAGGCGAGACGTCGTGCTGGTAGTGCTGGCCAAGGTCGCGATCCTCATGATCATAAAAAACGTCTGGTTCGATGCCCCCAGCATTCCCGAGAACGGTTCGGTGCGCGTTGCCGACCATTTGCTTGATTCGCGGGGTTCGATCCCCGAGGGAGGGCCGAGATGATCTCGGAAAGCGTTGTCGATCTATCACGCCTGCAGTTCGCCATGACGGCGATGTATCACTTTCTCTTCGTGCCGTTGACCCTGGGGCTGGCGTTCCTGCTGGCGATCATGGAATCGGTCTACGTGATGACCGGCAAGCAGGTCTATCAGGACATGACCAAGTTCTGGGGCAAGCTGTTCGGCATCAACTTCGCCCTGGGGGTCACCACCGGACTGACCATGGAATTCCAGTTCGGTACCAACTGGGCCTACTACAGCCACTACGTCGGCGACATCTTCGGCGCGCCGCTGGCCATCGAGGGGTTGATGGCGTTCTTCCTCGAATCCACCTTCATCGGCCTGTTCTTCTTCGGCTGGGACCGGCTCTCCAAGGTGCAGCATCTGGCGGTCACCTGGCTGGTGGCGCTGGGCTCGAATCTCTCGGCGCTCTGGATCCTCATCGCTAATGGCTGGATGCAGAACCCGGTTGGCTCTGAGTTCAACTTCGAGACCATGCGCATGGAGCTGGTGGATTTCGGCGCGCTGCTGTTCAACCCGGTGGCGCAGGTCAAGTTCGTCCACACCGTGTCCGCGGGCTACGTCACCGGGGCGATCTTTGTGCTGGCGATTTCTTCCTTCTATCTATTGAAGAAGCGCGACCTGGGCTTCGCCCGTCGTTCGTTCGCCATCGCCGCAGTGTTCGGTCTGGCTTCTACCATCTCGGTGATCATCCTCGGCGACGAGTCCGGCTATGAGATTGGCGATGTGCAGAAGGTCAAGCTGGCCGCCATCGAGGCTGAGTGGGAAACCCACCCGGCACCTGCGGGCTTCACACTGTTCGGCCTGCCCAATCAGCAGGAGATGCGCACCGATTACGAAGTGAAGATCCCCTACGTGCTGGGGCTGATCGCCACCCGCTCGGTGGACGAGGAGGTCAGGGGCATCAAGGACTTGATCGCCGAACACGAGCTGCGCATCCGCAACGGCATGCTCGCCTACGAGCGGCTGCAGGTGCTGCGTAGCGGCGACAAGTCGGCCGAAGCCATCGCCGCGTTCAATGAGGTCAAGCAGGACTTGGGCTACGGGCTGTTGCTGAAGAAGTACACCGCCGATGTGGTCGATGCCAGCGAGGAGCAGGTCAAGCTCGCCGCTCTGGACACCATACCCAACGTGTTCAGCCTGTTCTGGACCTTTCGCGTGATGGTCGCCGCCGGCTTTCTGATGTTGCTGCTGTTTGCCCTGGCGAGCTGGGCATCGATCAAGCGCAATGCCGAGACCAAGCCCTGGCTGCTGAAGTTTGCGCTGTTCAGCCTGCCGCTGCCGTGGATCGCCGCGCAGACCGGCTGGTACGTCGCCGAGCATGGCCGTCAGCCATGGTCGATCGCCGAGGTACTGCCGACCCATCTGTCCACCTCGACGCTGGCGGCCGGCGATATCTGGGGCTCGCTGATCGCCCTGGTGGCCTTCTACAGCCTGCTGCTGGTGATCGAGATGTTCCTGATGATCCGCTTCGCACGGCTTGGGCCGAGCAGTCTGCACACCGGTCGTTATCACTTCGAACGGGACGTACGTGAAGCACGGGTGGCGTCGGCGCAGCCGAGCGGCCTGTCTTCCCAACCTGGCAGCGTCTGAGGGAGATACGAGATGTTCGATTACGAAGTGCTCAAGCTCATCTGGTGGGTGCTGATCGGCGTGTTGCTGATCGGCTTCGCCCTGACCGATGGCTTCGACATGGGCGCCATGGCACTGATGCCCTTCGTCGGCAAGACCGACAACGAGCGACGCGTGGCGATCAACACCATCGCGCCACACTGGGATGGCAACCAGGTGTGGTTCATCACCGCCGGTGGTGCGCTGTTCGCTGCCTGGCCGATGGTCTATGCGGTGGCATTTTCCGGCCTGTACTGGGCGATGCTGCTGGTGCTGTTCGCGCTGTTCTGCCGCCCGGTGGGCTTCGACTATCGCAGCAAGGTGGAAGACCCGCGCTGGCGCAGCGCCTGGGACTGGGCGTTGTTCGTCGGCGGTGCTGTGCCGGCGCTGGTGTTCGGCGTGGCCTTCGGCAACCTGTTCCTCGGCCTGCCGTTCCAGCTGGACGAGCTGATGCGCTCGACCTATCAGGGCTCGTTCTTCGCGCTGCTCAACCCGTTCGCGCTGCTCTGCGGCATCGTCAGCCTGAGCATGCTCAGCGCCCACGGTGGCGCCTGGCTGATGCTGCGCACCGACGGCGCGCTGGCTGAGCGCTCGCGGCAGGCCACGCGCCTGTGCGTGCTGGTGTTCCTGTTCGGCTTCGTCGCGGCGGGTGTCTGGCTGGCGCTGGGCATTCAGGGCTTCAGCCAGCTGTCGGTCAGCGATCCGGGCGCCGCGCTCAATCCGCTCCTGGACAAGCAGGTGGCCCAGGACAATATCGGCTGGCTGGCCAACTACGGCCTCTATCCGGTCACCCTGATCGCGCCGGCCGCGGGCATCCTCGGGGCGTTGCTGGCGCTGCTCGGTTCCAGTCGCAACAGCGGCGGGGTGAGCTTCGTCGGAACCAGTCTGATGATCGTCGGCAGCATCTGTACCGCGGGCTTTGCGCTGTTTCCCTTCGTCTTCCCGTCGAGCCTCGATCCGGCCTCGAGCCTGACCATCTGGGATGCGGTCTCAAGTCAGAAGACGCTGGGCATCATGTTCGTTGTGGCCTGCATCTTCGTGCCGCTGATCCTCTGCTACACGCTGTGGAGCTACGTGCGCATGTGGGGCCGGCTCACCCAGAAAACCATCGAAGCCAACCCCCACGGGCTGTACTGACCGCGCGGGCGGGCCGCCGCGCCCGCCCGCCAAGGAGAGACGACTATGTGGTACTTCACCTGGATTCTCGGCGTGCTGCTGGCCAGCAGCTTCGGCATCATCAATGCGCTGTGGCTGGAAGCCACTCAGGACCTGGACGCCGAGCCGTGAGCAGTCGCGCGCAGGGGCGCTGCTACGGCGCGTTCGGTCGCGTACTTTCTCTAGTGCTGGCCGCGCCGCTGGCGCTGGTCCTGCTGATCCATCCGGCGGCGATGCTGGACGGGCAGGGAGGCTACAGTCACCCGCAGCTGATGCTGGTGATGTGGGGTATTTCCGCCGGCTTCGTGCATGGCGTCGGCTTCGTGCCGCAATGGTGGGGCTGGCGCTGGCTGCTCGGCCCGCTGCCGGCCTGGCTGTTGTGTGCTTTGGGCTACGCGGTGCTTTTTCAGGCCCAGCTGGACTGAGCGGGGGCGAATGCCTTTGCAGGCAGGCGCGGCGATTCGTAGGCTGATGGCCGTGGTCGCGACGCGGCCATCGGTTCCCCGCACGATCGGGGGAGTGCCACCGAAACGGGTTCGCGACATTCATGGATATCGACAAGGCCGCCCAGGCGCTGAGCGGCGCCGAACGCATTCTGATCATCACCGGGGCCGGGCTGTCGGCCGACTCCGGGTTGCCCACCTACCGCGGCCTCGGCGGCCTCTATAACGGCGAAACCGAAGACGGCCTGCCGATCGAGGTGGCGCTATCCGGGCCGACGCTGCGGTGTGATCCGGCGTTGTGCTGGAAGTACCTGGCCGAAATCGGCCGGGCGGCGGGCCCTGCCTGCAGGCCGAGCCCAATGCCGGCCACGTCGCCATCGCCGAGCTGCAGCGGCGCAAACCCGGGGCCTGGGTGCTCACGCAGAACATCGATGGCTTCCACCGCCGAGCCGGCAGTCCGCCTGATCGCTTGATCGAGATTCACGGTCAGCTTTCGCCGCTGTCGTGCATGGGCTGCGGTAAGGTCGACGAACGTCCACTGCCTTCGCTGCTGGATCAGCCATTGCCGCCGCGCTGCCTGACTTGCGACGGGGTGTTGCGTCCTGCCGTGGTGCTGTTCGAGGAGATGCTGCCGGAATCCGCCCTGGCTGCATTGCAGAAACAGGTGCAGCTCGGCTTCGACGCCGTGCTGGTGGTTGGAACCACGGCGAGCTTCGGCTACATCCTCGAGCCGGTATGGCGGGTGCGTCAGGCCGGCGGCTCCGTCGTCGAGGTGAATCTGCAACCCACCGAGATCAGCCCGCTGGCGGACGTGCTTCTGCAGGGAAGGGCCGCAGACGTTTTGTCGCAGCTGGTTCGTCACATTTCGTCCGATTGAATTTGATCATCGAAGCGATAGAGGGCATAGTCGCCGGCACTTTGGAATCAATGACACGGCCGTGCCCATGCGCCAACGCTTCGCACCCCTCGTGCCTCTCGCACTCATCGCCCTGCTGACGGCCTGCGCCGGCCAGCCTGTACAGACCGAGCAGCAGATCGAATCGCCTCGGCTGTCGCACAATCATCCTCTTGCAGACTTCGACTTCGCTGCCCTCGACAAGAGTGAAGAGCAGTCGTTGGCCGAACTGACCGACGAACACGACTACCAGCTGCCGCAGCTGGCCGACAGCATCCTCGAGCGCGGCTTCACCCTGGTCGGTACCCCGTATCGCTACGGTGGCAGCTCGGTGAAGAGCGGTTTCGACTGCAGCGGCTTCGTCGGTTTCCTGTTCCGCAAGGAAGCCGGGCTCGAGCTGCCGCGTTCCACCCGCGAGCTGATCAACCTCGACGCACCGGTGGTCAAGCGCAGTGAGCTCGAGCCGGGCGACGTGGTGTTCTTCAACAACCGCGGCCGTGGCCGAGTCAGCCACGCCGGTATCTACATCGGCGACGACCAGTTCATCCACGCCTCCAGCAGCCGCAGCGGCGGTGTGCGCGTCGACAGCCTGGACGACAAGTACTGGCGCGCCAGTTACATGGAAGCCAAGCGTGTGCTCGCCCTGGCTTCGGACCTGGTTCCGCACACGGTCCATCACTGATCCCGCGACCTGCGGGGGTTGCGTCTTCCCGTACATGCCGGCAGAGTGATGGCTCATTTGCCTGGACCGCTCTGCCATGCACTATCCGGCTCGTCTCACGCTCGTTGTTCTGACTGCGCTGCTGACCGCCTGTGCCGGGAAGGCGCCCACGCCGCCACTCGTGCAGACGCCCAAGGCCCATCAGGCCGTACCCGGCGCCGCTGAAGACGTGCTGTTCAGCGCGATTGGCCTGGTCGGTACGCCCTATCGCTGGGGCGGCAACACGCCGGATAGCGGTTTCGACTGCAGTGGCCTGATCGGCTACGTCTACCGCGGCGCAGCCGGCATCCAGCTCCCTCGCACCACTCAAGCCATGAGCAATCTACGCGGCCCGTCGGTACGGCGCGACGCACTGCAGCCCGGCGATCTGGTGTTCTTCGCGACCAGCGGTGGGCGCCGGGTCAGCCACGCAGGCATCTACGTTGGCGAAGACCGCTTCGTTCACGCGCCATCATCCGGCGGCACGGTACGCCTGGACAGTCTTACTGCCGGCTACTGGCAGAAGAGTTATCTGGGTGCCAAGCGCGTGCTCGACCAGGAGCAACTGGCCCGCAACCCCTGAGCCTCATCCGTATAGAACCCCCGTCGTAGACAGCCTGTCTTTAGTCGCATTCATATGCTGAAACATTCTCCGTTTGACATGCGGTGATTCCGCTCGTCTGGCGCTTTGGCTAACATGCGCATCCCCAATTCCTCCCCGTGCGTCGTTCCGTCGCGCACAGACCCTTTTTCCCCACTTCCCATTAGGTGAGATATGCCTGAATTGCTGACGTACGTGCTGATCGCACTGGCGGTTGCGGCGCTGCTTGGCGTCGTGCTCGAAGAAATTACCCACGTGAACAAGGCCAAGGTGACGCTGTTCTTCGGCACCCTGGCCTGGCTGCTCTTGTTCATCTTCACACCGGCGGGCGAGGCGCGGGAAACCGTGCTGGAAAGCCTCAACGAGAACATCGCCGAGATCGCCGGGCTGTGGATCTTCCTGGTGGCGGCCATGACCTTCGTTGCCTACCTGAACAAGAAGGGCATGATCGAGAACCTGATCTATCTGGTGTTGCCCAAGCGGATCAGCGAGCGGGCCTTGCTGTTTCTCACAGCGACCTTCTGCTTCGTGTTCTCGTCGCTCGCCGACAACATCACCGCGACGCTGGTCTCCATCACCCTGATTCTCTCGCTGCAGCTGGATCGGGCGAAGACCATCAAGTTCGCTACCTTGGTGGTTTTCTCCGTTAACTCCGGTGGGGTCGCGCTGATTACCGGCGACGTCACCACGCTGATGATCTTCCTCGCTGGCAAGGTGGCTATCCTCCAGCTGCTGGCACTGGCCGTGCCGGCATTCGTCGCGGTGATGGTGCTGGCCGCCATGCTGTCGATCGGCATGAAGGGCGAGGTGGTGGTGCAGGGCCAGCGCAACGATGTGCGCGGTGTCGACGTGGCGATTGCACTGATCTTCCTGTGCACCATCCTCAGCACCATTGTCGGCAACTTCCTGTTCCAGATCCCGCCGGTGCTGACCTTCCTCGCCGGCCTCTCGGTGATGTTCCTGGTTGCGCGCTTCTTCAGCGACGACAACGACTCCGATCCGATTCTCGAATACGTGCGCCAGGTGGAGTTCGAGACGCTGTTCTTCTTCCTCGGCATCCTCCTGCTGGTAGGCATGCTCAAGGAGATTCGCGTGCTCGACGGGCTGGTGCACATCTATGACCAGGTGCCTGCAGTGATGGCCAACTACCTGATGGGTGTGATGTCGGCGGCCATCGACAACGTGCCGCTGACCGCAGCGCTGCTGAAATCAGGGCTGGAAATGGGTGTCGCCGAATGGATGGTGCTGACCTATGCGGTCGGTGTCGGCGGCTCGCTGCTGGTGATTGGTTCGGCGTCGGGCATCGTCGCCATGAGCAAGGTGCCGGGGCTGACCTTCGGCAGCTACCTGCGCTACATGCTCTACCTGTTCATCGCCTTCAACATCGGCTTCGCCGGTGTCTATCTGGTCGGCCTGTCGGTGGGCTGACCGCGGTTCGCGTGCGAGCGCGGGTCACCAGCTCAGGTTGAAGTGCGATCCCAGCACGAAGCGACCGTCGAGCAGGTCCCAGCGCTCGACGCAGACCTTCTTCTGTTCGCCGGGATGCAGCTTCAACCGGTTGAAGGAGTTTGGCGAGGTGCCACGCAGGCGGGTCGAGAGCGTGGTGCCGGCCTGCACCATCCAGATCTCCCGCGCGAGACCGCTGTACTGCTTGGACAACGGCAGCACGTAGGGCAGATGGATGTGCCCGCCCATGACCAGGTCCAGCCCGTGCTCGGCCCAGCGCTGCAGCGCGGGTTCGGCGCCGTGCTGCAGGTTGCTCAGATCGCTCGGCACCATCGCGCCGAATGGCTGGTGGGCGACCACGATGCGAATCTTGTGCGGGTTGCCATCGGCCAGCCGCTGCGCCACACGCTCCACTTGTCGCCCCGTCACCACGCCGTCCTTGTGCCGGCGCGGATGGGTGGTATTGAGCCCGATCACCAGCATGTCGTCGTTCTCGAATACCGGCTCCAGCTCATCGCCGAAGTGTCGCCGGTAGTTGCCGTATGGCGTGAACAGGCGGGCGAAGAGGTTGTACAGCGGGATGTCGTGATTGCCCGGAATCACCAGCGTCTCACCGACGCCATCGGCCTGCACGCGGCGCACGAAAGCGGCGGCACTGGCGAACTGCCCGCGACGGGCGCGCTGGGTGATGTCACCGGAGAACACCAGCAGGTCGGCCCGGTGTTCGCGTACATGGTCCTCCAGGGCCTGGACCACGGAAGGTTGTTCGGTACCGAAATGGGTGTCGGAAATCTGCACGATGCTGGTCATGGGCGTCGGATATGGGTCCTGGCTGATTGCTGGCATTGTTGCATTCGAAGCCTTTTGGCGTCCGCCGTTCCGAGCGCCGAGATGCAAGCGGAAATTGCAGGGCGCTGCGGCAACCCCGTGGTTGCGCCAAGCCCGGCCTTGGACTAACCTCCGCGTCGCCTCAGGTGCCCCCTCTTCAGCGAGGGGGTGAAACAGGGAAGCCGGTCCATTCTCACGAAGATTCCGGCGCTGCCCCCGCAACGGTAGGCGAGTCGAGAAACCCTAATAGCCACTGTGCTCAACGCATGGGAAGGCGCGGTTTCGGGACGCCGCAAGGCGTACGCTCGCAAGCCCGGAGACCGGCCTGTCGCATTTCACTGACAGTGCGGCGGGCGCTGGGCGGGTGCATATCCCTCGCGGTATTCACTTCCTTTTGCGGTTCCTCCGTCTGTCTTCGTCGACTTTCAGTCGTGCGGGTGGGCACGACGGAGACCTGTACCTTGACTTGCAAGCCCCGTTTCAAGCCAGCGGCCTATGTGCTGTTCGGCAGTTTTCCCCTTTCCATTGGCCAGCTGGCCGCAGCCCCGCTGGATCTCCAGCAGCAGGTGGTGACCGCCACCCGCACCGCGCAGACGGCTCAGCAGAGCCTGGCCGCGGTGACCGTGATCGACCGCGAGCGGATCGAACGCAGCCAGGCGAGTTCGCTGCCCGAGCTGCTCAAGCAGGTGCCTGGCGTATCGCTGGCCAACAACGGCGGCCCCGGCAAGTCCACCTCGCTGTTCATGCGCGGCACCGAATCCGATCACGTGCTGGTGATGATCGACGGCATCAAGATCGGATCGGTCTCGGGCGGCGGCGCGGCCCTGCAGGATCTGCCGCTGGAGCTGATCGAGCGCATCGAGGTGGTCCGCGGTCCGCGCTCCAGCCTGTACGGCTCGGAAGCCATCGGCGGGGTGATCCAGATCTTCACCCGCAAGGGCCAGGGGCAGGGCGTCAAGCCGTTCTTCTCGGTCGGTTACGGCACCCATGACACCTACACGGGCAGCGTCGGCGTTTCCGGTGGTGACGGTCGTGGCTGGTACAGCCTGGGCGTCAGTGGCTCGGACACCGACGGCATCAACGTCAAGTCGGCGGACACCAGCGGCTACGAACGTGATGCTGATGGCTATCGCAACCTGTCCGCGACGCTGAGCGCCGGCTACCGCTTCGACAACGGCCTGGAGCTGGACGCCAACCTGCTGCAGGCCAAATCCCATAACGATTACGACAGCGTAAACCGGGCCCGCACGTCCGGTTTCGGCGCCAATGCCGATGGTGAGTCGAGGGTCTTCGGCACCCGTGCGCGCTTCAGTCCGCTGGAACCCTGGCTGGTGACGCTGCAGGCCGGGCGCAGCGAAGACAAATCGGATGCCTATCAGGACGGGCAGTTCTATTCACGCTTCGACAGCCGTCGCGACACGCTCAGCTGGCAGAACGATATCCAGCTGGCCGCCGGGCATACGCTGATCCTGGGTGCCGACCACCAGCGCGACGAGGTTAACGGCACCACGCTGTATGCCGAGGACTCCCGGGACAACGACGGCTATTTCGCTCAGTACCTGGGCGAGGTCGGCCGCCATGACTGGCAGCTGTCGCTGCGACGTGACGATAACGAGCAGTTCGGCCAGCACGACACCGGCAACATCGGCTACGGCTATGCGCTGACCGACTGGTTGCGCGGCACCATCAGCTATGGCACGGCATTCAAGGCGCCGACCTTCAACGAGCTGTATTTCCCCGACTACGGCAATCCCGAGCTGGATGCGGAAACCTCCGAGAGCCTCGAAGTCGGCCTTGCCGGGCAGCATGGCTGGGGCCACTGGGCGGTGAATGCCTATCGCACCGTGGTCGATGACCTCATCGCCTATGACGCCAGCATTTCCGCGCCGGCCAACGTGCAGGAAGCGCGTATCCGCGGGGTCGAGCTGGTGCTCGGCAGCCAATTGTTCGGTTGGGACTGGAACGCCAACTACAGCCTGCTGGAGCCGGAGAACCGCTCCGCCGGGGCCAACCGCGGCAACGAGCTGGCGCGCCGGGCCAAGCAGCTGTTCAACCTTGACCTCGACCGCCGGCTCGGTGCCTTCAGCATTGGCGCCAGCCTGCACGCCGAAGGGCAGCGTTACGACGACCTGGCCAACACCCGCGAGCTGTCCGGCTACGCCACCCTCGACCTGCGTGGCGAATACCGCATCACCCCGGAGTGGCGCCTGCAGGCGCGCGTCGCCAACCTGCTGGACGCCGACTTTGAGACCGCCGAGGGCTACAACCAGCCCGGCCAGGCCGCTTACCTGACCGTGCGCTACCAGGCGCTGTAAGACCGCGGCGCGGGCATGTCGCCCGCGCCCACAGAAGGAGACTGCAATGATCAAGCTTGCCCCGAGATACCAGCTGCTGGTCGGCCTCGCGCTTGCCGCGCTGCTGGCCATGACCCGCGGACAGCACTTCGCCAGCGTGAACCTGCCCAGCGCGTCCTGGGCGGTGTTCTTCCTCGCCGGCGTGCTGGTGCGGCCGAAGTGGGTGTTTCCGGCACTGTTTCTCGAGGCTTCGCTGCTGGATTTCGCCGCCATCCAGTGGGCCGGTGTCAGCGACTGGTGCATGTCGCCGGCGTACTGGATGCTGGTGCCGGCATACGGTTTGCTGTGGCTGGGCGGTCGACTCTACGCACGTCTGCATCGTGACCATTTCAGCAGCCTGGCGACCCTGGCGCTGTGCGTGATGGCGAGCGCCTTCGTTTGCTACCTGTTCTCCGGCGGCGGCTTCCTCTATTTCTCCGGGCGCTATCCCGAGCCGACCCTGGCGCTGCTGGCCGAGCGCATCGCCACCTATTACCCGCGCTACCTGTCGACCCTGGCGCTGTATGTCGGCGTCGCTGCGCTGCTGTTCGTCGGCCTGCGCGCCTGGGCCGGGCAGCGTGACGAGGCCCGCGCATGAGCGAGTCCAGCGAACGCGACGATCGCCACAAGGCACGCATGCAGCGCAAGAAGGCGCTGATCGACGAGAAGATTGCCGAGGCGCAGGACGAGTACGGCTTGCTGCTGGTGCACACCGGTAATGGCAAGGGCAAGAGCAGTTCGGCTTTCGGCATGGTGGCGCGTGCGCTCGGCCATGGCATCAAGGTCGGCGTGGTGCAATTCATCAAGGGCGCGGCCAGCACCGGCGAGGAGGCATTCTTCCGGCGCTTCCCGGACGAGGTGCGCTACCACGTGATGGGCGAGGGCTTCACCTGGGAAACCCAGGATCGCCAGCGAGACATCGCCAAGGCCCGCGAAGCCTGGGCGGTTGCGGCCGAGCTGCTGGCCGATCCCGAGATCGGCCTGGTGGTGCTCGACGAACTGAACATCGCCCTGAAGTACGGCTACCTGGAGCTGGCCCCGGTGCTTGCCGACATCGAGTCGCGGCCGCTGCTGCAGCACGTGGTGGTCACCGGCCGCGGCGCCCCGCCGGGTCTGGTCGAGGCGGCGGACACCGTCACCGAGATGGCGTTGGTCAAGCATGCGTTCAAGGCCGGCGTTAAGGCGCAAAAAGGCGTCGAATTTTGATGCCGGCGCTCAAAACATTCACGGGCCGTTGCATAGGGTGGATGACGTCTGTTTCATCCACCATCGGCGTGGTCGGTGGATGGGTGAAGCGTCATCCACCCTACGATGCTGATGAGAGACCGCGATGACCAGTAGAAACTGCCCGGCACTGTTGATCGCCGCACCTGCTTCCGGCCAGGGCAAGACCACCGTCACTGCCGCTCTGGCGCGGCTGCATGCGCGGCAGGGTAGGCGCGTGCGGGTGTTCAAATGCGGGCCGGACTTTCTCGACCCGATGATCCTGGCGCGTGCCAGCGGCAAGCCGGTCTATCAGCTCGATCTGTGGATGGTCGGCGAAGAGGAGTCGCGGCGCCTGCTCTGGGAGGCGGCGGGCGAGGCCGACCTGATCCTGATCGAAGGGGTGATGGGCCTGTTCGATGGTTCGCCCTCGGCGGCTGATCTGGCGCGGCGCTTCGGCGTGCCGGTGCTGGCAGTCATTGATGGCTCGGCCATGGCGCAGACCTTCGGCGCCATGGCGCACGGGCTGAGCAGCTTCCAGCCGGACCTGCCGTTCGATGGCGTGCTGGCCAATCGGGTCGGCAGTGCCCGGCATGGCGAGATTCTGCGCGACAGCCTGCCGGAGTCGATCCGCTGGTACGGCGCCTTGTCGCGCAGTGTCGAGGTGGAGTTGCCAAGCCGGCACCTGGGCCTGGTGCAGGCCGAGGAACTGGTTGATCTGGACGCCCGTCTGGATGCCGCGGCCGATGCGCTGGCGCTCAGTGCGGACACCGAGTTGCCTGCCCCGGTCAGCTTCGCCGCGCCGGCCAGTGCGCCGCTCGAACCGCTGCTGGCGGGTGTACGCATCGGCGTTGCACGCGATGCGGCCTTTGCCTTCCTCTACCAGGCCAATCTCGACTTGCTGCAGGCGTTGGGCGCCGAGTTGCTGTTTTTCTCGCCGCTGCGCTTCGCCCGCTTGCCGGCCGTGGACAGCCTGTACCTGCCCGGCGGCTATCCCGAGCTGCATCTGCGCGCGTTGTCGCGCAATGGGCCAATGGCCGAGGCGATCCGTGCGCATCATGCGGCTGGCAAACCGATCCTCGCTGAGTGCGGCGGCATGCTCTATCTGCTCGACGGGCTGACCGACCGCGGCGATGAGCGCGCGCAGATGCTTGGTCTGCTGCCCGGGGAGGCGCGCATGCAGAAGCGTCTGACTGCGCTGGCGTTGCAGGAAGTTGAACTGCCGGAAGGGCGGCTGCGCGGCCATACCTTCCATCATTCGGCGCTGGAGTCGCCGCTCGAGCCGCTGGCTCGTGGCGAGTGTCCGAACTACAAGCGCACAGCCGAAGCGGTTTATCGAGATGGCCGACTGACGGCGTCCTATATCCACTTCTATCTTCCCTCCGATCCGGTGGCGGCCGCGGCGCTGCTCAAGCCATGAGCGCGCATGCCTTCAGCCAGCAGGAGCGCGCGGCGGTCTATCGCGCCATCGGTGAGCGCCGTGACATGCGCCATTTCGCCGGCGGCGAGGTGGCGCCGGAGCTGCTGTCGCGGCTACTCAACGCCGCGCATCAGGCACCCAGCGTTGGCCTGATGCAGCCGTGGCGCTTTATCCGCATCACCCGCGCCGAGTTGCGCACGGCCATCGCCGCTCTGGTCGGCGAGGAACGCCAGCGCACGGCTCAGGCGCTCGGCGAACGGTCCGCCGAGTTCATGCGGCTCAAGGTCGAGGGCATCGAGGATTGCGCCGAACTGCTGGTTGCCGCATTGATGGACGGCCGCGAACAACATATCTTCGGCCGCCGCACGCTGCCGGAGATGGACCTCGCGTCGCTGGCCTGCGCGATCCAGAATCTCTGGCTCGCGGCGCGGGCGGAAGGCCTGGGGATGGGCTGGGTGTCACTGTTCGATCCCGACGCGCTGGCTGCCTTGCTCGGCATGCCGGATGGTGCCAAGCCGGTGGCGATCCTCTGCCTCGGGCCGGTGCAGGAGTTCTACCCGGCACCGATGCTGGCACTGGAAGGCTGGACCACGCCGCGACCGCTGCACGAACTGGTTTTCGAGAATGCCTGGGAGGCGAAATGAGCAAGGGGCCGCAGCGCATCGTCTGCCTGTCCACCGAGACCTGCGAAACGCTTTACCTGCTGGGCGAGCAGGCGCGCATCGTCGGCATCTCCGGCTTTACCGTGCGCCCGCCGCAGGCGCGCAAGGAAAAGCCCAAGGTCAGCGGCTTCACCAGCGTCAAGCATGAGCAGATTCTCGCCCTCGAGCCGGACCTGGTGCTCGGCTACAGCGACCTGCAGGGCGACATGCTCGCCGAGCTGGCGCGCGAAGGACTGGAGGTGCACCTGTTCAATCAGCGCGATATCGCCGGCATTCTGCGCATGATCGAGACGCTCGGTGCGCTGGTGCACGCTGGCGAGCGCGCGCAGGCGCTGATCGGTGAGCTGCAGGCGGGGCTCGATGTCATCCGCGCCAGCGCCGCTGCCTTGCCGCGCCGGCCGCGGGTGTACTTCGAGGAATGGAACGAGCCGCTGATTTCCGGCATCGCCTGGGTCAGCGAGCTGATCGAACTGGCCGGTGGCGAGGACTGCTTCGCCGAGCTGGCATCGTTCAAGCGCGCCAAGCAACGCATCATCGAGGACCCGCAGGAAGTGGTGCGCCGCGCGCCGGAGCTGATCGTCGGCTCCTGGTGCGGGCGCCGCTTCCGGCCGGAGCAGGTTGCCGCTCGGCCAGGCTGGCAGGCGATTCCGGCGGTGCGCACGGGCCAGCTGCACGAGATCAAGTCGCCGGACATCCTCAACCCCGGCCCGGCGGTGCTGACTGACGGCGTACGCCAGCTGCATGCGCTGATCAGTGCCTGCGCGCAGGGTGCCGAGTGAGTCTGTTCCTCACCGTTAGCGCGGCGCTGCTGCTGGATGCGTTGCTCGGCGAGCCGAAGCGGGCACATCCACTGGTAGCCTTCGGTCGCCTGGCCGATCGCCTGGAGCAGCATTTCAACGGATCTGCGGCGCGCGGCTGGCGCAGCCACGGGGTGACCGCCTGGTGCCTGGCGGTGCTACCGCTGACCTTGCTGGCCTGGCTGCTCAGCCTGTTACCGACCGTCGGCTGGCTGGTGGAGATCGTTCTGCTCTATCTGGCCCTGGGCCTGCGCAGTCTGGGCGAGCATGCACTGCCGGTGGCGCAGGCGCTGTGGCGGCATGATCTGCCCGAGGCACGCCGCCGCGTCGGCTGGATCGTCAGCCGCGACACCACGCAGCTGGACGAGGAGGGCGTGGCCCGTGCGGCCACCGAGTCGGTGCTGGAGAACGGCAGCGACGCGGTGTTCGCCGCGCTGTTCTGGTTCATCGTCGCGGGCGCGCCAGGTGTGGTGCTGTATCGCCTGAGCAATACGCTGGACGCCATGTGGGGCTATCGCAACGCGCGCTTCGAGCGCTTCGGCTGGGCCGCGGCGCGCATCGACGACGTGCTCAACTACGTGCCGGCACGGCTGGTCGCGCTGACCTACGCATTGCTCGGGCGCACCCGCCGCGCGCTGCGTTGCTGGCGCACCCAGGCGCCCTTGTGGGACAGCCCCAACGCCGGTCCGGTCATGGCCTCAGGCGCCGGAGCGCTGGGTGTGGTGTTAGGTGGCTCCGCCATCTATCACGGTGAAGTCCACGCGCGGCCCGAGCTAGGGCGGGGCCAGGCGCCACAGGCGCGGCATATCGAACATGCGCTGGACCTGGTCTGGGCTGGCGTCGGTGTCTGGCTGCTGGCCCTGCTGTTTGGTGGCTGGCTCTATGCTTGAGCACGGTGGACGTTTGCGCGCAGCCGCACAGCGCTACGGCATTCCGCTCTCGGATTGGCTCGACCTGTCCACTGGCATCGCCCCCTATCATCCGCCGTTGCCGAGCATTTCCAGCTGCGCCTGGACACGTCTGCCGGAGCCCGACGATGGCCTGGAAGCGGCGGCGCGGCAGTACTACGGCGCGCGTGCAGTGTTGCCGGTGGCCGGTTCGCAGAGTGCCATTCAGGCCTTGCCGCGTCTGCGCGGGCTGGCGCGGGTCGGCATCGTTTCGCCCTGTTACGCCGAGCACGCCGAGGCCTGGCGCCGCCTCGGCCATCGGGTCGTCGAACTCTGCGAGGCCAGCGTGCCGCGTGCGCTGGAGCAGCTCGACGTGCTGGTGGTGGTCAATCCGAACAATCCCACCGGCCAGCTGATTGCGCCGCAGCGCCTGCTGGAATGGCGCAGTGAGCTGGCGGCCTACGGCGGCTGGTTGGTGGTGGACGAGGCGTTCATGGACTGCACGCCGCAGCACAGTCTGGCCGAGCACAGCCATCTGCCCGGACTGATCGTGCTGCGCTCGTTCGGCAAATTCTTTGGCCTGGCCGGCGCGAGACTGGGTTTCGTACTTGCCTACACTGGCCTGCTGCGTTCGCTCGCCAGGCTGCTCGGCCCCTGGGCGGTGAATGGCCCGACGCGGCAGCTGGGCGCAGTGCTGCTGGCTGATCAGTCTGCTCAGCAGCGCCAGCGCGAATGCCTGCACTGCGACGGCCAGCGTCTGACCGACCTGCTACGCCGCCATGGCCTTGCGCCGCTGGGCGGCTGCGCACTGTTCCAGTGGTGGGTCAGCGACGACGCTGCGCTCTTGCATGACTTTCTCGCCCGTCGCGGCATCCTCACCCGGCTGTTCGCACAGCCATCCAGCCTGCGTTTCGGGCTGCCGACCGACGCCGGTTGGCAACGTCTGGACCATGCACTGCAGGCCTATCGGGAGCAACATTCATGACCACGCTGATGGTGCAGGGCACCACGTTCGACGCCGGCAAGAGCACGCTGGTGACCGCGTTGTGCCGCTGGCTGGCGCGCCAGGGTATCGCGGTGGTGCCGTTCAAGCCGCAGAACATGGCGCTCAACAGCGCGGTGACCGCCGACGGCGGCGAAATCGGCCGTGCCCAGGCGGTACAGGCGCAGGCCGCCAACCTTGCGCCGCACACCGACATGAACCCGGTGCTCCTGAAGCCCAACAGCGACATCGGGGCCCAGGTGATCGTCCATGGCCGCGCGGTGACCAGCATGGATGCCGTTGCCTACCACGACTACAAACGCGTCGCGTTGCAGGCCGTGCTCGACTCGCACCGGCGGCTGTCCGCTGCGTATCGCGTGGTGATGGTCGAGGGCGCCGGTTCGCCTGCGGAGATCAATCTGCGCGCCGGCGATATCGCCAACATGGGCTTCGCCGAGGCGGTGGATTGCCCGGTGATCCTGATCGCCGATATCGACAAGGGTGGGGTGTTCGCCCATCTGGTCGGCACCCTGGCGTTGCTCTCGGAAAGCGAGCAGGCGCGGGTTCAGGGCTTCGTCATCAACCGTTTTCGTGGCGACATTGCGCTGTTGCAGCCCGGTCTCGACTGGCTGGAGCAACGCACCGGCAAGCCGGTACTGGGCGTGCTGCCGTACCTGATGGATTTCCATCTGGAAGCGGAGGATGCCATCGACGTGCGCCAGTCCGGCAAGGCCGGCGACGCGCTGACGGTGGTGGTGCCGGTGCTGCCGCGCATCAGCAACCACACCGACTTCGACCCGCTGCGCCTGCACCCGCAGGTCGACCTGCAGTTCGTCGGTCCCGGGCAGCCGGTGCCGCCTGCCGATCTGATCATCCTGCCCGGCTCGAAAAGCGTGCGCGCCGACCTCACCTGGCTGCGCGCCAACGGCTGGGAAGCAGCAATCCAGAAGCACCTGCGCTACGGCGGCAAATTGCTGGGCATCTGTGGCGGCCTGCAGATGCTCGGCACGCGCATTGTTGATCCGCTCGGGCTGGAAGGTCCGGCGGGGGAGAGCGAGGCGCTCGGGCTGCTGGATATCGACACGGTTCTTGAGGCAGACAAGCAGCTGCGTAACGTCACCGGCCGGTTGCTGCCGGGCGGCGTGCCGGTCAGCGGCTACGAGATTCATGCCGGCGTCAGCAGCGGCCCGGCGCTCGAGCAGCCAGCGGTGCAGCTCGACGACGGCCGCTGCGATGGCGCCATCAGCGCCGACGGGCAGGTGCTCGGCACCTATCTGCACGGCCTGTTCGAGGGGCCCGAGGTCTGTGCTGCGCTGCTGCGCTGGGCAGGCCTCGATGCGGTGGAAACTGTCGACTACCACGCGCTGCGCGAGCGCGACATCGAGCGCCTCGCCGATTTGGTCGAGACACATCTGGATACCGCGCGGTTACGCGCGCTCTGCGGGCTGGAAGACTGAGCATGCTGGAACTGATTCTTGGCGGCGCCCGCTCGGGCAAGAGCCGCTTTGCCGAGCGTCTGGCTGCCGATAGCGGCCTGGCGGTTACCTATATCGCCACCAGCCAGCCGCTGGACGGCGAGATGACCGAGCGCATCGCCCATCACCGTGAGCGGCGCCCGGCGCACTGGACACTGGTCGAAGAACCCCTGCAACTGGTGCGGGTGCTGCGCGAGCAGGCTGCCGCGAATCGCTGCCTGCTGGTCGACTGCCTGACCCTCTGGCTAACCAACCTGCTGATGCTGGACGACGCGGCGCGGCTCGCCGAGGAGCGTGATGCCCTGCTCGAATGCCTGGACGGGCTGCCGGGGCGGATCCTGCTGGTCAGCAACGAGACCGGCCTCGGCGTGGTGCCGCTGGGCGAGCTGACCCGTCGCTATGTGGACGAGGCCGGCTGGGTGCACCAGGCCGTGGCGGAACGGGCGCAGCGGGTGACCTTTATGGTCGCCGGGCTGCCCATGACATTGAAGAACGCACATTGAAGGAAGCGCATTGATGCACGAGTGGTGGAACGAGCCATGCCAGATGCTGGATGAATCCGTTCGCGCCCAGGCATTGGCGCGCCAGGACCAGTTGACCAAGCCACGTGGTGCGCTCGGCCAGCTCGAAGCCCTGGCGGTGTCGCTGGCAGCCATGCAGGGCAGCGAGCGGCCGCAGGTCGAGCGCCTGCATGTCAGCGTGTTCGCCGGCGACCATGGCGTGGTGGTGGAGGGCGTTTCGGCGTATCCGCAATCGGTGACCGGGCAGATGCTGCGCAATTTCGTCGGCGGCGGGGCTGCACTGAGCGTGTTGTCGAAGCGCCTGTGCGCGCCGCTGGAGGTGATCGACCTCGGCACGGTGGAACCGCTACAACTGGCTGGCGTGAGCCATTTGCGACTCGGCCCCGGCACGGCCAACCTGGCTCGCGAAGCGGCGATGAGTGACGAGCAAATGCGTCTGGCCCTGGCAGCCGGACGCGACAGCGCGCAGTGTGCTGCGGAGGGTTCTGCCCAGCTGTTCATCGGTGGCGAAATGGGCATCGGCAACACCACCAGCGCCAGTGCCTTGGCCGCTGTGCTGCTGCCGCGCTCGCCGTTGACCCTGGTCGGGCCGGGCACCGGGCTCGATCTGGCCGGTGTTCGACACAAGGTTCAGGTGATTCAGGACGCGGTTCGGCTGCACGCCGAGCATTGTGTCGCGCCGCTTGAAGCCTTGCGCCGACTGGGTGGTTTCGAGATCGCGGCGCTGGCGGGGGCCTATCTGCGCTGCGCGCAGCTGGGCATTGCGGTACTGGTCGACGGCTTTATCTGCAGCGCTGCCGCGCTCTGTGCGGTGCGGCTGAATCCGGCCTGTCGACCTTGGTTGATCTTCGCCCATCGTTCTGCCGAGCCCGGCCATCTGGCGGTGCTGGAAGCACTTGGCGCCGTGCCGTTGCTCGATCTCGGCTTGCGCCTGGGTGAAGGCAGCGGGGCGGCGCTGGCGGTGCCGTTGTTGCAGCAGGCCTGCGCACTGCACAACGACATGGCGACGTTCGCCGAAGCCGAAATTTCGGGCCGAACTGCATGATCACGAGCATCGATTTGCTGCGCCATGGCGAGACCGAGCAGGGCGGTGGCTTTCGCGGCAGCCTCGACGATGCGCTGACTGAGCGTGGCTGGCAGCAGATGCGCGATGCGGTTGCTGGCGCCGGTCCCTGGGACGTGCTGGTCAGCTCGCCGCTGCAGCGCTGTGCCGCCTTCGCGCACGAGATCGCCACACAGCACGGCCTGCCGCTGCAGCTGGAGCCGGATCTGCGCGAGTTGCATTTTGGCGACTGGGAAGGCCATAGCGCCGCCGATCTGATGCAGCACAGCGCCGAGGCGCTCGGCCTGTTCTGGGCCGATCCCTATGGTTTTACGCCGCCTGGCGGTGAGCCGCTGGCGCAGTTCGAGGCGCGCGTGCTGGCTGCCATCGACTGCCTTGGGCAGCGCTTTGCCGGCCGGCGGCTGTTGGTCATCTGTCATGCCGGCGTGATGCGCCTGCTGCTGGCGCATGCGCGGGGCTTGCCAAGGGAGCGGCTGCTGGATGTGGTGGTGGCCCACGGTGAGTTGCTGCCGCTCAACGCTTCTCCGGCGGGCGAACCGGCCGCCGTCGAGGTATAGGACCTGCCGATGCTGCCGCTATTGATCGCCCTGCAATTTCTCACCAGCCTGCCGATCCGCTTGCCGGCAATGCCGGAGCCAGAGCAGCAGGGTCGTTCGTTGCTGTATTACCCCGTGGTCGGTCTGTTGCTCGGCGCGTTGCTCGGTTTGGCCGCGTTTGTGCTGGATGGGGCTGCACCGCTGTTACAGGCGGTCTTGCTGCTCACCCTCTGGGTCGCGCTGACCGGCGCCTTGCACCTCGATGGTCTGGCCGACAGCGCCGACGCCTGGCTGGGTGGCTTCGGCGACCGCGGCCGCACGCTGCAGATCATGAAGGACCCGCGCAGCGGCCCGGTCGCCGTGGTGGTTCTGGTGCTTTTGCTGTTGCTTAAATTCACCGCGCTGTTGGCGTTGCTCCAGGCGCAACAGTACTCCGCACTGTTGCTGGCGCCGGTGCTAGGGCGGGCCGCGCTGCCAGCGCTGTTTCTCTGCACGCCATACGTGCGGCCCGGCGGCCTTGGTCATGCGCTGGCGGCGAATCTTCCACATGGCGGGGCGCGCGGCGTACTGGCACTGGTCGCGGTGGGTTGTTTGCTGTTCGGCAGCAGCGGGCTGATCGCCCTGTCATTGGCTGCCGTGACATTCCTGCTGGCGCGTCGCGCCATGCTGCGCCGGCTCGGCGGCACCACCGGCGATACCGCCGGCGCGCTGCTGGAACTGGTGGAGTGCACGGTATTGATAGGGCTGGCGCTGCAGCTCTAGCGGTCGGCCACCGGTCGGCGGTCGAGCACGGGCGCATGCTGCGCCATAAGTTCGATGACCCAATCGATGAACACGCGCAGCTTGGCGCTGACATGCCGATTCGGTGGGAATGCCAGGTACAGCGGCATTTCATCGAGCCGCCAGTCTTCCAGCAGTGGCAACAGCTCGCCGTTGGCCAGGTGCGTTCTGACCATGTACTCCGGTAGCCAGATGATGCCCAGCCCGGCCAGGCCCGCGGCCAGGCAGGCGTTGCCATCGTCCACGGCAAGTGCATAGCGGCCGTGCACCTGAACCTGCTCGTTCTGCCGCTGCATGATGTACGCCGTCGGTTTGCCGGTGCGCGCCCAGAGAAAGCCGACGACACGGTGGTGGCTGTTTTCCAGCTCGCTCGGATGTGTCGGCACGCCGGCGCGTTCGAGGTAACCAGGGGCCGCGTAGACGCCAAGGCGCAGGTCGCCGACGTGGCGGGCGATCAGTGACTGGTCGGTGATTTCCCCACCGCGCACGACGCAGTCCACGTTCTCCCCGATCAGGTCCACCCGCCGGTCGCTGACGCCCATGTCCAGCTGGATGTCCGGATACTTCGCATAGAAGGCCGGCAATGCCGGAATCAGGATCATCCGCGCCAGTGGGCTGGGGACGTCCACGCGCAAGCGCCCTCGGGGCACTGCCGCGGCGGCGGACAGGCTGGTTTCGGCGTCGTCCAGATCGGCCAGCAGCCGCAGGGCGCGCTCGTAATAGGCGGCACCGTCGGCGGTCACGTTGACCCGGCGCGTGGTGCGGTTGAGCAGCCTGACGCGAAGCCGCGCCTCGAGTTGCTGGACCTGCTGGGTGACGCTGGTCTTGCTGATGCGCAGGGTCTCGGCGGCCTTGGTGAAGCTGCCGGTCTCCACCACGCGAACGAAGGCCTGCATCGCATCGAAACGGTCCATCTGAACTCCCGCGGATTGTTTGGATTATGCAAATAGTGTTGAGCGACCTGGCGCGTTTATCCAGCGCTTTGCGACTTCTACAGTGAGGCCTTCATTCATCGGGTCGCTCCGACCCTTGCTGGAGGTTGCACATGACACCGCGTGACGTTGTTTTTCCGCCTGGCCGCCAGGCGCTCTACGAGCGCAATCGCTATTCCCCGGCCATCCGTGCCAATGGCTTGCTGTTCGTCTCCGGCCAGGTCGGCAGCCGTGAGGACGGCTCACCCGAACCGGAGCTGGAGGCGCAGGTGCGGCGCGCCTTCGATAACCTGAACGCGATTCTCGGGGCTGCAGGCTGCACCTTCGACGACGTCATCGACGTCACTGTGTTCATGGTCGATCCGCAGGCGATCTTCGAGCGGGTCTGGAGCGTCGTGCCCGAATACTGGGGCGCTGCGCCGCATCCGACGCTGACCGCGGTCGGGGTTACCTGGCTTTACGGCTTCCAGTTCGAGATCAAGGTCATTGCCAAGCTGCCGGAACCGACCGAGGCTTAACTCGCCTCAGCCCAGCAGCGCCACCGTCTTGATCTGCGCCCAAAGCGCCTGACCGGGCGTAATGGCCAGCTGATCGGCCGAGCGCCGGGTGATGCGTGCCAGCAGCAGCGTGCCGCCGGCATCGAGGCGGATCAGTACGTGGGCCGGCGTATCGGCCGCGACCATCGCCTCGACCCGAGCGGGGAGCAGGTTGGTGATACTGCTGCCTTCGGCGCGCTGCAGCGCCAGGCTCACGTCGCGGGCGTGCACACGAAAACGCAGACGCTGACCCAGAGCTTCCGGACGCTGCGAGACCAGCACTTCGCCGCCGGGGAAGGTCAGCCGGGTGAGGTGGTAGTGGGCGTCGTGGCTGGCGATCTCGCCTTCGATCACCACACCGGCGTCGTCGCTGAAGGCGGTCGGCAAGTCCAGCCGCGCGAGCGTCTCGCGCAGTTCGCCCTGAGCGATGGCCCGCCCCTGTTCCAGCAGCACGACGTGGTCGGCCAGCCGCGCCACTTCGTCCGGCGAGTGGCTGACGTAGAGCACGGGGATATCCAGCTCGTCATGCAGGCGTTCCAGATAAGGCAGGATCTCACTCTTGCGCTTGAGGTCGAGCGCGGCCAGCGGTTCGTCCATCAGCAGCAGGCGCGGGCTGGTCAGCAGCGCGCGGGCGATACCGACACGCTGGCGCTCGCCGCCGGAAAGCCGATCCGGCATGCGCTCGAGCAGGTGATCGATGCCCAGCAGTTCCACCGCTTGCTCCAGCGCTACACGGCGCTGTGGTGCCGGTACTCGGCGCATGCCGAACTCCAGATTGCGCCTCACCGATAGATGGGCGAACAGGTTGGCCTCCTGAAACACATAACCGATTGAGCGGCGATGCGGTGGCACGAACAGGTTCTGCGCGTTGTTCTGCCAACGCTCGCCATTGACGGTCAGCTGGCCCAGGCCTGAGCGCTCCAGGCCCGCCACGCAGCGCAGCAGGGTGGTCTTGCCCGAGCCGGAGTGACCGAACAGCGCGGTCACTCCACGGCCGGGCAATTGCAGATCGACGTCCAGGCTGAAGTCGGCATAGTCGAGGCAAAAACGTGCATGGATTCCGCTGTTGGTTGCAGCACCGCTCATCCGCGCCACCCTTGCTTCAACCGACTGCCATAAAGCACCAGCAGCACCAGAAATGAGAACAGCAGCATGCCGCCGGCCAGCCAGTGCGCCTGGGCATACTCCATGGCTTCGACATGGTCGTAGATCTGTACCGACACCACGCGCGTCTGCCCCGGAATGTTGCCGCCGATCATCAGCACCACGCCGAACTCTCCGACGGTATGCGCGAAACCGAGGATGCTGGCGGTTATGAAACCGGGACGGGCGAGTGGCAGCACCACACTGAAGAAGGTGTCCCAGGGGCCGGCACGCAGCGTGGCGGCGGCTTCCAGCGGCCGCTCTCCAATGGCTTCGAAGGCGTTCTGCAAGGGCTGCACCACGAACGGCAGCGAGTAGAACACCGAGCCGACCAGCAATCCGGCAAAGGTGAACGGCAGGGTGCCGAGCCCAATACTCTGAGTGATCTGGCCGATGAAGCCATTGGGACCCATGGCCACTAGCAGATAGAAGCCCAGCACCGTCGGTGGAAGCACCAGCGGCAACGCGACCACGGCCCCGATCGGACCCTTCATGCGCGAAGTGGTGCGCGCCAGCCACCAGGCGATGGGCGTGCCGAGCAGCAGCAAGACCAGCGTAGTCACGCTGGCCAGTTTGAAGGTCAGCCAGATTGCTGCCAGGGCCACGCTGTCCAGCGGCATGCTGCTACTCCAGCCCGTAGCCATAGGACTGGATCAGCGCGCGGATCTGCGGCTGCGCCAGGTAATCCAGCAGCGCTTTGGCTGCAGGGTTGTCTTGCCCTTTGGTCAGCAGCACGGCTTCCTGGCGGATGGCCGGGTGGATGTCGGTGGGCACAACCCAGCCCGAGCCGGCAGCGATCCGGCCACCCTTCGCCACTTGGGACAGCGCGATGAAGCCCAGCTGCGCATTGCCGCTGGCGACGAACTGGTGGGTCTGCGCGATATTTTCGCCCTGCACCAGGCGGCCGCGCAGGGTGTCGTCGAGCCCGAGATGTTCCAGTGTGGCCTGGGCGGCAGCGCCATAGGGCGCAGTTTTCGGGTTGGCCATGGCGAGGTGGCGGAAATCGCCCTTGCGCAGCAGGTCAGGGCCGTCCTGCACCAAGTCCGCAGTCGGCGACCACAACACCAGGCGGCCAACGGCATAGGTGAAGCGGCTACCGGGTATGGTCGCGCCTTCCTGCTCGAGCCGCCCTGGCGTGGTGTCATCCGCTGACAGCAGGACCTCGAACGGTGCGCCATTGCGAATCTGCGCATAGAACTTGCCGGTAGCGCCGAAGGCAAGTCTGGCCTGGTGGCCGGTGTCACGCTCGAAGCGGCCGGCGATTTCCCGCATCGGTGCGGTGAAGTTGGAAGCGACCGCCACCTGCACCTGAGCCGCGAGGGCATTGCCGAGCGGCAGCAGGAGGAGAGTCAGTGCGTAGCGGAGTGCTCGAGATGGATGCATGCGGCCTCGTTCGGTGCAGAGCGGCTGGGGCGCATCATATTGCAGTTTGGCCGAGCTGTGAATGACCGGACGCGCTTCGGCCTGCGCGGGCATTGTCGCGGGCACGGCGGCGGAGTAGCGTTGTGAGCCCGCGACCGGAGAACTGGCCATGAATATCACTCGTCCCCTGGCGGCACTGTCGCTGGTCTTTGCCAGCGCCTCGGTGATTGCCGCCGAATGCCCGGCACTGCTGCAGCACGAGTTGCCCAAGCTACGCTCCAAGGAAACCGTCGATCTGTGCAGCCAGTTCCAGGGCAAGGCCTTGGTGGTGGTCAACACCGCGAGCCATTGCGGCTTCACCGGGCAGTTCAAGGGACTCGAAGCGCTCTATCAACGCTACAAGGACGACGGCCTGGAGGTGCTCGGCGTGCCCTCGGATGACTTCTTCCAGGAGGCCGATGACGAGGCCGAGACGGCCGAGGTCTGCTACGTGAATTACGGTGTGACCTTCACCATGACCCAGACGCAGCCGGTACGGGGTGGAGATGCGACACCGTTGTTTCGCCAGCTGGCCGAGCAGGCCGGAACAGCGCCGCGCTGGAACTTTTACAAGTACGTGGTCGATAGGGAAGGGCGCGTTGTCGGGCATTTCTCCAGCAAGGTCGCGCCGGATGACCCGCGCCTGATCGCAGCGGTGGAGAAGGCGTTGGAACGGTAGAAGCAAAAAAGCCCCGGCGGACCGGGGCTTTTTCGTTCTTTCGCTACATCAGAAGCGGTAGCTCAGAGCAGCGCCAAAGCCGTGGGCGCTGTTTTCGTAGTCTGCGTTGTAAACGCCGCGCGCGCTGTCCCGACGAACCTTGGTGTCTTCTTCCCAGAGGTAGGAGTAAGCCAGGTCGACGGTGACGTCTTCCGTAGGGTTCCAGGCCAAGCCGAAACTGACCGCAGTACGGTCACCGCTAGGAATGCGCGGCGAGCGATGTTCGTTATTGGTCGGGCTTTGATCGAACGCCAGACCGGTACGTAGCGTCCACTCGCGGTTCAGTTTGTAAGCCGCACCGAGCGCGTAGGACCAGGTGTCATGCCAATCCTGTTCTTCGATGATCGTGTCGAACGGAGTTGAAGAAAGCCCTTCATTTTCAATGACGATAGCTTCGAAACGGCTCCAGCGGGTCAGCATCGCACCGGCATACAGCGTCCACTGATCATTGAGTTCATGCGTGACAGAGACGTCGATGGACTCGGGTGTCGTCAGATCCAAGGAGGCATCGTATTTACCTCCCAGCGGAGTTGGGCTGAAACCTTCTTTCAGCTCGGTGTCACCTTCAAGGGTGTATTCGACTTTCGAGCGATAGGACAGACCCAGGCGGGTGTGCGGGGTGAATTCGTAGAGTATGCCGGCATTGAAGCCGACGGCTGTATCGTCGCCCTTGACCTGTACGCGACCGTCAGTCGCCCCTGTGAAAACAGCGCTTTGGAGCTCGCCATCAATTCGGTTCAGCGTCGGGCCAAAGCCTACCGACAGCTTGTCGTTGAAGCGGTAGCTAACAGTTGGCTGCACGGTGATGACTCGCACTTCACTGTAGTCGCCGTGGTAGCGACCTTGGAAGCCGCTTTCGTAGTCGGTAATCAGGCCGAACGGTACATACACACCGATACCCAACGCCCACTTATCATCAACTGGTTTGACGTAATAACCCATCGGAACGGCGGTGAAGGGGACCATATCGCCATCGTTGCTGCCGCTAACGGGTGTGCTAAATGCAGTGGTAGCTGATGTGTCTTTGATATCCGTCTTCGCATGAATCGCCGCCATACCGAAGCTGACTTCCTCACGCTTTAGGCGGGACATGCCGGCAGGGTTGCCGAACAGGGTGGTGGCGTCGTCGGCGGAAGAGGAGCGACCTGCGAAGGAGGTGCCCATGCCGCTGATGCTTTGTTCGTTGAGGGCAAAACCGGCGGCCATGGCCTGGGTGGACAGGGCGCCTACGGCTACCGCGAGCGCGGTCTTCAACCATGTTGTTTTCATTGTTCTACTACTCCGGGATGAAAGCGGGTCGGAACCTAGCAACTTTCTCCGACAGGTAGCAAGACAATGAATTGCAATTTTTCGTAAAGATGACGACTAACGGTCGTGAAAACAAATGTAACTTCGGTGAAAACCCCTTGGACGTATTCTGACTGGCGAGCCACGCTGCGCGCTGGGCGCAGCGGCTTGTCTCGGCATCATGCCCGCGGCCGGCTTGGGTCGGTGATCCACTCGCTCCATGAGCCCGGATACAGCCTGGCCAGTGGGTAACCCGCGAGACAGAGCGCGAACAGGTTGTGACAGGCGGTGACACCGGAGCCGCAATAGGCCACTGCAACTTGCGGTGACTTGCCGTCTAGCAGCTGATCGAATCGGCCGCGTAGCTGCTCGGCATCGAGAAAGCGACCATCACTGCCCAGGTTCTCGCTGAAGGGCACGCAAACGGCACCGGGAATATGCCCGCCGATCGGGTCTATGGGCTCGACCTCGCCGAGGAAACGCGGCAGGGCGCGTGCGTCGAGCAGTGCCAGCTCGGGGCTATGCAGGCGTTCTTGCAGTCGCGCTGCATCGACGACCATGCTGTCGTCTGCGTTGCCGTCGAAATGGCCCGGCTGCACCTCGGGCGTGGTGCTTTCCATTGGCAACCCCGCTTCTCGCCAAGCGTTTACGCCCCCGTCCAGCAGGTAGACGCCCTCACGCTTGCCCAGCCACAGCAACAGCCACCACGCCCGAGCGGCAAACGCGCCGGGGCCGTCGTCATAGAGCACCACTTCGCTGCCGCCATCGAGGCCCCATTGGCGCAGGCGAGTCAGCAACTGCTCAGGATCCGGCAGTGGGTGGCGTCCGGTGGTGCCGGGGATCACCGGGCCGGACAGGTCTTTTTCCAGATCGGCGAACTGCGCGCCGGGAATATGCGCCTCCCTGTAACTACGCTCGCCATAGGCCGGATCTTCCAGGGCGAACCGGCAATCCAGAATCAGCAGGTTGGGGGTGTGCAGGTGTTGGGCAAGCTCAGCGGCGGTAATGAGTTGGGCCAGTGGCATCGGTGCGGCTCCAGGCGGATTGATCGGTCAACACTACCAGCGCGCGTGGCGGTCATGAATGCCCCGGCCGCTCGGATGCTCGATATATACTGCGCGCCTCGTTCGGCCGTGCGCCGGTCGTCAGCCGAAAAGGAGGGCCGTGTGGCCATCGAAACTCAATGGGTTCTGGATGATGAACATCTGACCCGCCTGTGCGCCGAATGGCGCCAGCTGCCCTATGTGGCAGTGGATACCGAATTCATGAGGGTCGATACCTTCTACCCCATCGCCGGGCTGATACAGGTCGGTGACGGGCGGCGTGCCTATCTGATCGACCCGCTGAGCGTACGTGACTGGTCCGCGTTTGCCGCGTTGCTGCAAGACCCGGCGGTGGTGAAAGTGCTGCACGCCTGCAGCGAAGACCTCGAAGTACTGCTGCGTCTGACCGGTAGCCTGCCGCAGCCGCTGTTCGACACCCAGCTGGCGGCCGGTTACCTGAATATCGGTTTCTCCATGGGCTACTCGCGGCTGGTCCAGGCGGTACTCGGCATCGAGTTGCCCAAGGGCGAAACGCGCTCGGACTGGTTGCAGCGGCCTCTGAGTGACATGCAGGTGCGATATGCCGCCGAGGATGCCCAGCATCTGGCCGAGTTGTACGAAGCGCTGCTGCCGAAGCTGTCCGAGGACAAGCGTGCCTGGGTATTGGAGGATGGTGCCGAGCTGGTGGCCAACCTGCAGCGCGAATCCGATCCCGATGAAGCCTACCGTGATGTGAAGCAGGCCTGGCGGCTCAAGCCGCAGCAGCTCGCCGTGCTCAAAGTGCTGACGGCCTGGCGCGAGCGTCAGGCCCGTGCGCGCAACCAACCGCGCAATCGCGTACTGCGCGAAGCCAGTCTCTGGCCGCTGGCGCGCACCCAGCCGCGCGATCTGGTGACGCTGGCCCGGATCGAGGACATGCATCCGCGTACCGTGCGCCAGGATGGTGAATTGCTGCTGGAGATGATCCGTGAGGCCGCGGCGACGCCCGAACAGGATTGGCCGGCACCGCTACCGGAGCCATTGCCGCTGGAGGTGTCGTCCGTACTGAAAAAGCTGCGTGCGGTCGGCCAGCGCGAAGCGCAGGCGCTGGATATCGCACCGGAGCTGATGTTGCGCAAGAAAACGCTCGAGGCGCTGCTCAAGAGCGGCTACCCCGATGGACCCTATGAACTGCCCGAATCGCTGCGCGGCTGGCGCCGTGAGCGAATGGGGCAAGCCCTGCTCGATGCTCTGGAAAAACGACCATGAAAGTCATCTGTTCCATCTACAAAAGCCCACGCAAGGACGGAATGTACCTTTACGTCGAAAAGCGCGATGCGCTCAAGCGTGTCCCCGAAGGTCTGATCGCGGCGTTCGGGCCGCCGCAGCTGGCCTTCGAAATGGTGCTGACGCCCGAGCGCCAACTGGCACGCGAAGACATCACCAAGGTGCTCGCCAATCTCCAGGCACAGGGTTATCACCTGCAGATGCCGCCCGCCGATGACGATTACATCGAGCATCTGCCCGAAGAGCTGCTGCGCATGAACGATCCGATGTAAACACCTGCTCGATCCTGACGCTGGACAAGATGCGTCGGCCGGATCGGAACTACGCTCTTCTGACCGTACATGCATAAGGAGACGACGATGAAAACGCGTTCTTTGGTGATCGGTTCGGTAATGGCGGCTCTGGCGATGTCGGCCGGCGCGCAGACGCCCTCCAGCGATAACGAAGCCTGGCAGCAGCATTGGCAGAAGATGCAGGAGTACCGGCAGGCCTGGCAGTCTGCGAAGACCCCGCAGGAGCGACAGAAACTTCGCGAAGAGCATTGGCAGAGCATGCAGTCCGGTATGGGTGGCATGGCCGGGTGCCCGATGGGCGGGCCCGGCGGCGGGATGGGCAAGCAGGGTGGCAAGCCGATGCAGGGCGCCATGGGTGGCGGCATGATGGGCGCGCCGTCCAAGGAGATGCTCGACATGCGTATCCAGCACATGGAGCAGATGCTCGAGCAGATGCGCAGTCACCGGCAGATGCTCGACAAGCAGTAGCGCTCGAAGTGGCCGCCGGCTCCTACCGGCGGCATCTGCCTGGCGGCTCTTGGCCGGATATCCGACAGTGGCTAGACTTGCCGGTTTTTATCGGTAGTGACAATCATGGCGGCCAAGGTCGAACCCTTCTGGATGCGCAAAACCCTTGCCGAACTCGATGCGGCGGAATGGGAGTCGCTGTGCGACGGATGCGGCCTCTGCTGCCTGCAGAAGCTCGAGGACGAGGAAGACGGCGCCGTTTACTACACACGTATCGCCTGCAAGCTGCTCGACCTGAAGACCTGTCGCTGCAGCGATTATCCCAACCGGCGCGCCAGTGTGCCGGACTGCATACAGCTGAACGCTTCCGATGCTGCTCAGTTCAAATGGCTACCGCCCACCTGCGCCTACCGCCTGGTGGCCGAGCGCAAGGACCTGCCGCTCTGGCATCACCTGGTCTGTGGCGACCCTGAAGCGGTGCACGTCGAGCGGATTTCCCAGTCGGGCCGGATGCTCGCCGAAGGCAGCGTTGCCGAGGAGCACTGGGAAGACCACCTGATTTTCCGTGCCGGTTGAATCTAAGCCTCGTTTGCATCGTCTCAAGATCAGCACACCCCCGCGCGTTTCCGATGGAGTTCTCTTCGATGCTTGTTCGACTGCTGTCGCTGTTCGCTCTTGTTCTTTTCGTCAGCGCCGAGGCCCACGCGGCCAAGCGGGTCGACCTGGACTATCACGTGCGTTTTCTGCCCGACGAGGATCAGGCCGAGGTGCAACTGATTCTGGAGAAAGGCGAAGCGGTTCGTAGCCTGGAGTTCAATCTGGGCGCTGACGGCTACTACAGCGATTTCGTAGCGGATGGCGAGTGGTTGCAGGCGTCGCCGGAGCGTGGTGCCTGGCGACCCGCCGAAGGCAAGGCGCGTCTCAGCTACCGCGTGCGTATCAGCCATCCGCGCGACAACGGACGCTACGACGCACGGATGACCAGTGATTGGGCGCTGTTCCGTGGCGATGATCTGGTGCCGCCGGCCCGGCTCGATCAGGTCGACGGTGTGAAACTGGTTTCGCGCATCACCTTCGAGCTGCCCGAGGGTTGGAAGAGCATCGAAACCGGCTGGCCGCGTGTCGGCAAGAATCGCTTCCGCGTGGATAACCGTGAGCGGCTGTTCGACCGGCCGACCGGTTGGATGCTCGCCGGCAAGCTCGGTACCCGTCGCGCCAAGCTCGGCGAAACGGACGTCACCATCGCGGCGCCGGTTGGCGAGGGCGTCCGGCGGATGGATATTCTGACGATGCTGACCTTCGTCTGGCCGCAGGTACAGAATGTCTTTCCCCGCGACCCGGCGAAGCTGCTCATCGTCGGTGCCGGCGACCCCATGTGGCGTGGCGGGTTGTCCGGTCCGAACTCCCTGTACATGCACGCCGATCGGCCGATTGTCAGCGAGAACGGTACAAGCTCGCTGGTGCATGAGCTTGTTCACGTCTTCAGCCGCATCAAGGACAGCGACCGCAGCGACTGGATCACTGAGGGGTTGGCCGAGTACTACGCCATCGAACTGGTGCGTCGCGCCGGCGGCATGAGCGAAGACCGCTACCAGGCGGTACGTGAGCATCTGACCAAGTGGAGCCGCAAGGTCGATAGCTTGCGCACCGAGCGCTCGACAGGGCCGATCACCGCCCGTGCCGTGCTGCTGTTGCAAGAGCTGGACAAGGAGATCCGTCAGCGCAGCAAGGGCCGCCATTCGCTCGACGACGTCAGTCGTGGCTTGATGCGCATGGATACGGTCAGCACCGACGCCTTCATCGAAATGACCGAGACGCTGCTGGGTGGTGGCTCGAAGGTGCTCGATACGCGCCTGCTGCGCTGACGGCGGCCGCGGTAGCGTCGTTGGCCTTGCCCTGAGCCCGAGGAGATCTCATGTCCGTGATTGATCTACGAAGCGACACCGTTACCCAGCCTAGCGCAGCAATGCGCGAAGCGATGCTTGCCGCCGAAACCGGTGACGATGTCTATGGCGAAGATCCAACGGTCATTCTGCTCGAACGGCGCCTCGCAGCCGACCTGGGCTTCTCTGCGGGGATATTCGTGCCGTCCGGTACCATGAGCAATCTGCTGGCGCTGATGGCGCACTGCGAGCGTGGCGATGAATACATCGTCGGGCAGCAGGCCCATACCTACAAATACGAGGGCGGCGGAGCCGCCGTGCTCGGCTCGATCCAGCCCCAGCCGATCGAAATGGAAGCCGACGGAACGCTGGATCTGGCGCGTGTCGAGGCCGCGATCAAGCCGGACAATTTCCACTTCGCCCGCAGTCGCCTGCTCGCGCTGGAAAACACCATGCATGGCAAGGTTCTGCCGCTGGACTACTTGGCCGCGGCTCGCGACTTCAGCCATCGTCACGGGCTGGCGCTGCACCTTGATGGCGCGCGGCTGTACAACGCTGCGGTGAAGCTCGGCTGCGATGCGTGCGAGATCACCCGGCATTTCGATACGGTATCGATCTGCCTGTCCAAGGGCCTCGGCGCGCCAGTCGGCTCGGTGCTGTGCGGCAGCGAGGCGTTCATCGCCAAGGCCCGGCGTTTGCGCAAGATGGTCGGCGGCGGCATGCGCCAGGCCGGCATTCTCGCCGCCGCCGGCTTGTACGCGCTGGAGCACAACATCGGGCGATTGGCCGATGACCATCGTCGTGCACTACAGCTCGCCGATGAGTTGGCAGCCCTCGGCTTCGCTGTGGAGCCGGTGCAGACCAACATGGTCTATGTCGAGATGGGGGAAAAGGCAGCGGCGCTGACGGCCTTCTGCGCGCAGCGTGGCATCCGCCTGACGCCTGCGACTCGGCTGCGGCTGGTTACCCATATGGACCTGCACGACGAGCATCTTCCGGTAGTGGTGAATGCATTCGCCGAATTTGCCGAAAACATGGGCCGTTGCTGACGTCGAATTGCTTGATTCAATCGCCTTTATCCCCTATACCCGGCGCGCAGGCCCGATATAATGCGGCCCTTTGCCGGCTATCCGTTGGGTAGTTGCGAACCGGTTTTCGGTAGTCTCGCCTCGCCGTGTCGTTTTGCAGCCGTTCGGCCGCAGTCCTCTGGAAGAAATCTATGAAAAGCGCAGAAATCCGTGAAGCCTTCCTCCGCTTCTTCGAAGAGAAGGGCCACACACGCGTGGCCTCAAGTTCGCTGATTCCGGCGAACGACCCGACCCTGTTGTTCACCAACGCCGGCATGAATCAGTTCAAGGACTGCTTCCTCGGCCTGGAAAAGCGCGCCTACACCCGCGCCACCACCAGCCAGAAGTGCGTGCGGGCGGGCGGCAAGCACAATGACCTGGAGAACGTCGGCTACACCGCGCGTCACCACACCTTCTTCGAGATGCTCGGCAACTTCAGCTTCGGCGACTATTTCAAGCGCGACGCCATCACTTACGCCTGGGAGTTCCTCACGTCCGAGAAGTGGCTGAACCTGCCCAAGGAGAAGCTCTGGGTCACCGTCTATGCCAGCGACGATGAGGCCTACGACATCTGGACCAAGGAAGTCGGCGTGCCGGCCGAGCGCATGGTGCGAATCGGTGACAACAAGGGCGCCCCTTACGCGTCGGACAACTTCTGGGCGATGGGCGACACCGGCCCATGCGGTCCCTGCACCGAGATTTTCTTCGACCACGGCGAGCACATCTGGGGCGGACCACCCGGCTCGCCGGAGGAAGATGGCGATCGCTACATCGAGATATGGAACAACGTCTTCATGCAGTTCAACCGCACGGCCGATGGCGTCATGCATCCGCTGCCGGCGCCGAGTGTCGACACCGGGATGGGCCTCGAGCGCATCAGTGCGGTCCTGCAGCACGTCAACTCGAACTATGAAATCGACCTGTTCCAGAGCCTGCTCAACGCAGCAGCGGATGCCATCGGCTGCGCCAACGAAGGTCAGGCTTCACTGAAGGTCGTCGCCGACCATATCCGCTCCTGCGGCTTCCTCATCGCCGACGGCGTGACCCCGTCCAACGAAGGCCGTGGATATGTGCTGCGCCGCATCGTTCGCCGTGCCTGCCGTCACGGCAACAAGCTGGGCGCCAAAGGCAGCTTCTTCCACCGTATCGTCGCCGCACTCGTTGCGGAAATGGGCGATGCGTTCCCTGAGCTCAAGCAGCAGCAGGCGCATATCGAGCGTGTGCTGAAGAACGAGGAAGAACAGTTCGCCAAAACCCTGGAGCAGGGCCTGAAAATCCTCGAGCAGGATCTGGCGGGCCTGACCGGCAGCGTCATACCCGGCGATGTGGTGTTCAAGCTGTACGACACCTACGGCTTCCCGGTCGACCTGACCGGCGACATCGCCCGCGAGCGCAATCTGACCCTCGACGAAGACGGTTTCGAACGTGAAATGCAGGCGCAGCGTGAGCGTGCGCGTTCGGCCAGTGCCTTCGGCATGGACTACAACAGCCTGGTCAAGGTGGAGGGTGAAACCCGCTTCATCGGCTATCAGGGCACGTCGGGCGCCGGCAAGGTATTGGCCCTGTTCAAGGAAGGCATGGTGGTCGACAGCCTGAATGCCGGGGAGGAGGGCGTTGTGGTACTCGACCAGACGCCGTTCTATGCAGAGTCAGGCGGTCAGATCGGTGACTGTGGTTATCTCAAAGCTCAGGGCTTGCGTTTCGATGTTCGCGATACCAGCAAGGCCGGCAGCGCCTTCCTGCATCACGGCATCGTCGACAGCGGCACGCTGCACGTAGGTGCGGATGTCGAGGCGACTGTGGATGCGTCCGTGCGCCAGGCCACTGCGCTCAACCATTCGGCAACCCACCTGCTGCATGCCGCGCTGCGAGAAATTCTTGGCGAGCACGTCAGCCAGAAGGGCTCGCTAGTGGACAGCCAGCGCCTGCGCTTCGACTTCAGCCACTTCGAGGCGATCAAGCCAGAGCAGCTGCGCGCGCTGGAGGATCGGGTCAACGCCGAGATTCGCCGCAACTCCGCCGTGGAGATTGAGGAAACCGATATCGATACCGCCAAGGCCAAGGGCGCGATGGCGTTGTTCGGTGAAAAGTACGGTGACTCCGTGCGGGTGCTGACCATGGGCGGTGGCTTCTCGGTCGAGTTGTGCGGCGGTACTCACGTAAACCGCACTGGCGATATCGGGCTGTTCAAGATCACCAGCGAAGGCGGCGTGGCGGCTGGTGTTCGGCGGATCGAGGCGGTCACTGGCGCACCTGCATTGGCCTATCTCAATGCAGCCGAGGAACAGCTGAAAGAGGCGGCGAACCTGGTCAAGGGCAGCCGTGACAATCTGCTCGACAAGCTCGGTGGCATCCTCGAGCGCAACCGTCAGCTGGAGAAGGAACTCGAGCAGCTCAAGGCGAAGGCGGCCAGCGCTGCGGGCAATGACCTGGCGGGCTCTGCAGTCGAGGTGAAGGGCGTACGCGTGCTGGCTGCGCGCCAGGACGGGCTGGACGGCAAGGCGTTGCTGGCGCTGGTCGACCAGCTGAAGAATAAGCTGGGCAGCGCCGTCATCCTCCTGGGTGGTGTTCAGGACGATAAGGTGGTGCTGGTCGCGGGCGTAACCCATGACCTGACTGGTCGTTTGAAAGCCGGCGACCTGATGAAGCAGGCCGCGGCAGCGGTTGGCGGCAAGGGGGGCGGTCGTCCGGATATGGCGCAAGGCGGCGGCAGCGAGCCGGCCAAGCTGGATGATGCGCTGGCACTGGCGGTGCCATTTACCGAGCAGGGGCTTTGATTCAGTTACCGTGCTGCGTCCCGCCGGCGCCGTCGAGCGGGTCTGGTTGAGCCGGTGCTTGGCAGGTTTCGGGGTTGTTTGATTAATGATCGCCCTTCAGGGGCTCTAGGCGGCTAACAATGGCTTTGATCGTACAGAAGTTTGGAGGCACCTCGGTCGGCACTGTCGAGCGGATCGAGCAGGTGGCCGAGAAGGTCAAGAAGTTCCGCGACGGTGGAGACGATATCGTCGTGGTCGTCTCGGCAATGAGTGGCGAAACCAACCGCCTGATCGATCTCGCCAAGCAGATCAGTGATCAGCCGGTCGCCCGAGAATTGGATGTGATGGTTTCCACCGGTGAGCAGGTGACCATTGCCCTGTTGGCGATGGCGCTTATCAAGCGCGGCGTACCGGCGGTGTCCTACACTGGCAATCAGGTTCGTATCCTCACCGACAGCGCCCATACCAAGGCACGCATCCTGCAGATCGATGGCCAGCGGATCCAGCGCGACATCAAGGCTGGGCGGGTTGTTGTGGTGGCTGGCTTCCAGGGTGTGGACGAGAAGGGCAATATCACTACCTTGGGTCGTGGCGGCTCGGATACCACAGGCGTGGCGCTGGCCGCTGCGCTGAAGGCCGACGAATGTCAGATCTATACCGATGTGGATGGCGTCTATACCACCGATCCTCGGGTCGTGGCCAAGGCTCAGCGACTGGACAAGATCACCTTCGAGGAGATGCTGGAAATGGCCAGCCTCGGCTCCAAGGTGCTACAGATTCGGGCGGTTGAGTTCGCCGGTAAGTACAGCGTCCCGCTGCGCGTACTGCACAGTTTTCAGGAGGGTCCGGGTACCCTCATTACCCTTGATGAAGAGGAATCCATGGAACAGCCCATCATTTCCGGCATCGCCTTCAACCGCGACGAGGCCAAGCTGACCATCCGTGGGGTCCCGGATACGCCCGGTGTGGCGTTCAAGATCCTCGGTCCGATCAGCGCCGCGAACGTTGAAGTGGATATGATCGTGCAGAACGTCGCGCACGATAACACCACCGACTTCACGTTCACTGTGCATCGCAACGACTACAACAATGCGTTGCAGGTATTGCAGGGCATTGCATCCGAGATGGGCGCTCGTGAGGTCATCGGCGATACGGATATCGCCAAGGTGTCCATCGTCGGCGTAGGCATGCGTTCGCATGCCGGCGTAGCCAGCCGCATGTTCGAGGCCCTGGCCAAGGAAAATATCAACATCCAGATGATTTCGACGTCGGAAATCAAAGTGTCGGTAGTGATCGAGGAGAAGTACCTCGAGCTTGCCGTGCGTGCTTTGCATACTGCGTTCGAACTTGATGCGCCCGCCGGCAATACTGCGGAATGATTCGCAGAAGGCGCGCTAGTCCGCGCCTTCTGTCGTATTGGGTCATGCGAAAAGGAACTTTAGGCTCCTGCGCGCGGGTCAATACCTGTTGAAAGGCTCTAGCTTCATGTTTTACGGACATTTTCCGTATTTATCTTTGCAGACTGTTTACTGAACTGAATCCGTTTAAGGAGAAAGGAATGCTGATTCTGACTCGCCGGGTTGGAGAAACCCTGATGGTGGGTGACGATGTGACTGTCACCGTGTTGGGTGTGAAAGGAAACCAAGTACGTATCGGCGTCAATGCGCCCAAGGAGGTGGCGGTGCATCGCGAGGAGATTTACCAACGGATCCAGAAAGAGAAGGATCAGGAACCAAGCCACTAATTTTTCTGTAATTTTCGGCTTTGCAAACGGGGCAAAGATGGGTATTATGCGCCCCGTGTTGCGGAGAGGTGGCCGAGTGGCCGAAGGCGCTCCCCTGCTAAGGGAGTACACCTCAAAAGGGTGTCGGGGGTTCGAATCCCCCCTTCTCCGCCATTTTGCATTCTAGGGTTCAGGGTTCTCGCGGCAGCCTGCTTTCATACAAGAAAGCGCCACGGCAAAGTGCTTGACCGTCAATGTTTACTCCCTATAATGCGCACGCTCAGCGCACTCATAGCTCAGCTGGATAGAGTACTCGGCTACGAACCGAGCGGTCGGAGGTTCGAATCCTCCTGAGTGCGCCACACTTCGAATGATCGGCAGAAATGCGGATCACTCAAGCCACCAGCGGTGATCTGGTCTAACAAGCACTTACGCACTCATAGCTCAGCTGGATAGAGTACTCGGCTACGAACCGAGCGGTCGGAGGTTCGAATCCTCCTGAGTGCGCCACACTTCGAATGATCGGCAGAAATGCGGATCACTCAAGCCACCAGCGGTGATCTGGTCTAACAAGCACTTACGCACTCATAGCTCAGCTGGATAGAGTACTCGGCTACGAACCGAGCGGTCGGAGGTTCGAATCCTCCTGAGTGCGCCA
>NZ_AOFQ01000014.1 GCF_000495915.1 Stutzerimonas chloritidismutans AW-1 | reverse complement strand
GCGCGATGACCGGGGGGAGCCACAACAAATTGTTTGTCCCGGCCGACGAAGATGATTCCGCCAGCGATGGCAGCAAAGGTTCAGTTCAAGCCCACCCCATCGAGAAGCAGCACGACTACAACCTGCTGCTGTTGCACACCAATCCCGGTGAGCATTTTCCATCGGCCCAGCGCTGGCGCCTGAGGCTCGGTACCAACGGCATAGTGCAATGCGAAAGCAAGAAGGCCCACTGGCCTGAACCACCTGAGCTACAACGCCCCGCATGGCATCGATTGAGTCGTCTGTGGCGGCGAGGATGATCAGTACCATCAACCTCCGCCGTCTGCGCTGCAAGGCATCGTGCGTAGCCTCACGTGTTACAACAGCAGACACAAAAAAGCCCCTGTTACGGGGCTTTCAGAGATTTTCGATTCTTCTTGCAAAGCTTCGAAATCATGAGATGGTGCGGACGGAGAGACTCGAACTCTCACACCTTGCGGCGCCAGAACCTAAATCTGGTGTGTCTACCAATTTCACCACGTCCGCCAAGCAGGGCTTAAACGAAAACGCCAGGCAATGCCTGGCGCTTTCTGGAATATGGGGTGGACGAAGGGGATCGAACCCTCGACACCAGGAGCCACAATCCTGTGCTCTACCAACTGAGCTACGCCCACCATATTGCATTTGCTTGTGCCAGAGCCCGAAATGGCGCACCCGGCAGGACTCGAACCTGCGACCATCCGCTTAGAAGGCGGATGCTCTATCCAGCTGAGCTACGGGCGCTTTATCTGCATTCTGTTCGGAGCGCAGACTTGAAGCTCCGGCTATTGAAGAAGTAACCCTCTTCGAAAGCCATCTTACCCAGCAGCAGGCTGTGCTCGACAAGCGGGGCGAATGTTATAGAGGCTCCAAACACTCGTCAACAGCAAATTCAAAAAAATTTCAGTTAGATAAAGGAGTTACAGGTGCCGGTAGCTGCTTCGCCTTTGCCACATCGCTGCGACATGCGAGAATACGCGCCCTTTCCAAGTCCTCTCCAATGGTTAACCAAGCGTCATGACCGCAAAACTGATCGACGGTAAAACGATTGCTGCCAACATTCGCCAACAGATCTCCGGTCGTGTTGCCGAACGCCGCGCCCAAGGGCTTCGCGCTCCCGGCCTCGCCGTAATTCTGGTGGGCAGCGACCCAGCCTCCCAGGTTTACGTGGCGCACAAGCGCAAGGATTGCGAAGAGGTGGGCTTCAATTCCGTGGCCCATGACCTGCCGAGCGATACTCGCCAGGAAGATCTTCTTGCGCTGATCGATCAGCTCAACGACGACACCTCCATCGACGGCATCCTTGTGCAACTGCCGCTGCCAAAGCACCTCGATGCCTCGCAATTGCTCGAGCGCATCCGTCCGGACAAGGATGTGGACGGCTTCCATCCCTATAACGTCGGTCGTCTCGCGCAACGCATGCCGCTGCTACGCCCCTGCACGCCAAAGGGGATCATCACGCTGCTGGAGAGCACCGGTGTCGATCTGCACGGTCTGGATGCGGTCGTCGTGGGCGCATCCAACATTGTCGGTCGCCCGATGGCGCTGGAACTGCTCTTGGCTGGCTGTACCACCACCGTGACCCATCGCTTCACCCGCAACCTCGTAGAGCACGTTCGCCGAGCTGATCTGGTCGTGGTAGCGACCGGTATCACCGGCCTGGTAAAGGGTGAGTGGATCAAGCCTGGGGCGATCGTCATCGATGTGGGCATCAATCGTCAGGCCGACGGGCGCCTGCTGGGCGACGTTGAATTCGGACCAGCCAGCGAACGCGCCGCCTGGATCACTCCGGTTCCGGGTGGAGTAGGTCCGATGACCCGAGCCTGCCTGCTGGAAAATACGCTGCACGCCGCCGAACATCTGCATCGATAACTACTGCGAGTGAAACAAAAACGGCACCTTTCGGTGCCGTTTTTGATTACGCCGTGCCTTCTATTCAGCAAGACGCCAGGTCGTTCCGCCTTTGCCATCCTCCAGCACCACCCCCATCGCGGTGAGCTGGTCACGGATACGATCGGATTCGGCCCAGTTCTTTTCAGCTCGAGCCGTGAGGCGCGCAGCGATCAACGCCTCGACCTCGATGGCATCGACCTTGCCCGCCGCACCAGCCTGCAGGAAGGCTTCAGGCTCAAGCTGCAGCACGCCCAATACACCAGCCAATTCCTTGAGGCGCGCAGCCAGCGCCGCAGCCGCGGCCAGATCTGACTCACGCAGACGGTTCACCTCACGGATCATCTCGAACAGCACCGCGCAGGCTTCCGGCGAGTTGAAGTCGTCGTCCATCGCCACGCCGAAGCGCGCGATGAACTCGTCGCCGCCGCCCGGCGTCGCCTCAGGCAGGCCCTTGAGGCCGTTGTAGAAGCGCTCCAGGGCGCCCTTGGCTTCGCGCAAGCTGTCTTCGGAGTAGTTGATTGGGCTGCGATAGTGGCTGGAAACCAGCAGATAGCGCACCACCTCAGGATGGTACTTTTCCAGCACTTCCCGAATGGTGAAGAAGTTGCCCAGGCTCTTGGACATCTTCTCGCCATCGACACGCACCGCGCCGGCATGCATCCAGGCATTGGCGTACTGCTTGCCAGTGGCTGCTTCACTTTGGGCGATCTCGTTCTCGTGGTGCGGGAACACCAGATCCGGACCACCGCCATGAATGTCGAAGGTCTCGCCTAGGCAGCAGGTCGACATCACCGAGCATTCGATATGCCAGCCCGGACGACCGGCACCCCAGGGCGAATCCCAGCTCGGCTCACCTGGCTTGGCGCCCTTCCACAGCACGAAATCCAGTGGATCTTCCTTGGCCTCATCGACCTCGATGCGCGCGCCGATCTTCAGGTCCTCGATCTTGCGCCGCGACAGCTTGCCGTAACCGACGAACTTGCCGACCCGGTAATAGACATCACCATTGCCCGGCGCATAGGCGAAGCCCTTGTCGATGAGCGTCTGGATCATCGTGTGCATGCCGGCGATATGGTCAGTCGCACGTGGCTCGATATCCGGACGCAGTACGTTGAGGCGGGTCTCGTCCTCGTGCATGGCAGCGATCATTCTCTCGACCAGCGCCTGGAACGGCTCGCCGTTCTCGCTGGCACGGCGGATGATCTTGTCGTCGATGTCGGTGATGTTACGCACGTAGGTCACGTCGTAGCCGCGGTGGCGCAGCCAACGGGTGACCACGTCGAACGCGACCATCACCCGTGCATGACCGATGTGGCAGAAGTCATAGACCGTCATGCCACAGACGTACATACGCACCTTGTTGCCTTCCAGCGGGCGGAACGCTTCCTTGGCCTTGGTCAGCGTGTTGTAGATCGACAGCGCCATCATTGACCCCAGGAGTCACGCAGCGTGACGGTGCGGTTGAACACGGGAGCGCCCGGCTTGCTGTCCTTCATGTCCGCGCAGAAATAGCCTTCGCGTTCAAACTGGAACCGCTCTTCAGGTTCGGCACTGGCCAGCGACGGCTCGGCACGGCACCCCTTGAGCACAACCAGCGACTCCAGATTGATGTTGTCGAGGAAGCTACCGCCCTCCTCGTCCTTTTCCGGATTGGCCGAGCGGAACAGGCGATCGTACAGACGCACCTCGCACTCGACGCTCTCGGCGGCCGGCACCCAGTGGATGACGCCCTTGACCTTGCGCCCCTCCGGATTCTTGCCGAGGGTGTTCTCGTCATAGGAACAGCGCAGCTCGACGATATTGCCCTGATCATCCTTCACGGCTTCATCGGCACGGATGACGTAGCTGCCGCGCAGGCGCACTTCGCCGCCCGGAATCAAGCGTTTGAACCCAGCCGGAGGGACTTCCTCGAAGTCGCCGGCGTCGATGTAGAGTTCCCGGCTGAATGGCAGCACCCGCACGCCCATATCCTGCTTGGGATGGCGCGGTAGCTCGAGGTTCTCGACCTGACCTTCCGGGTAGTTGGTAATCACCACCTTGAGCGGCTTGAGCACGCACATTGCACGGGCTGCATTGGCATCAAGATCTTCGCGGATGGCGAACTCCAGCATGCCGATGTCGACGACGCCACCGGCGCGATTCACACCGATCATGTCGCAGAAATTGCGGATCGACGCCGGGGTGTAACCGCGACGACGAAAGCCCGAAAGCGTCGACATCCTCGGATCGTCCCAGCCGTTCACGTGCTTCTCATCGACCAGCTGCTTGAGCTTGCGCTTGCTGGTGATGGTGTAGTTCAGGTTGAGGCGAGCGAATTCGTACTGACGCGGCTGCGCCGGCACCGGCAAGTTGGCCAGGAACCACTCGTACAGCGGCCGGTGATCCTCGAATTCCAATGTACAGATCGAATGCGTGATGCCTTCGATGGCATCCGACTGACCATGGGTGAAATCGTAGCTGGGGTAGATGCACCACTTGTCACCGGTCTGGTGATGGTGAGCATGGCGGATGCGATAGAGAATCGGGTCGCGCAGGTTCATGTTGGGCGAAGCCATGTCGATCTTCGCCCGCAGTGCACGGGCACCATCCGGGAATTCGCCGGCTTTCATGCACGCGAACAGATCGAGGTTTTCTTCTACGGAGCGCTCACGGAACGGACTGTTCTTGCCCGGCTCGGTCAGGCTTCCGCGATACTCGCGGGCCTGCTCAGGCGTCAGATCACAAACATAGGCCTTACCCGCCTTGATCAGATGGACGGCCCACTCGTGCAGCTGATCGAAATAGTTGGAGGCATAGCGCTCCTCGCCCGCCCACTGAAAGCCCAGCCATTCGACATCACTTTTGATGGCGTCGATGTACTCCTGGTCTTCCTTGGCCGGGTTGGTGTCATCGAAGCGCAGGTTGCACTCGCCACCGAACTCCTTCGCCAGGCCGAAATTCAGGCAGATCGATTTGGCGTGGCCGATATGCAGATAGCCATTGGGCTCAGGCGGGAAGCGGGTGACGATCTTGGCGTGCTTGCCGGAGTCCAGGTCGGCCTGGACGATCGGACGGAGAAAGTTGCTAGCGGCGGGAGTCTCGGGCTTGCTCATGATGTCCTTAACGATCAGCGAGTGCGGCTCAGGGTAGGCCGACCAAATGTCGGGTAGGGACAGGCCATTACTGGCCCGTCCCCCCCTAAGAACCGTACGTGCGGCTTTCACCGCATACGGCTCAAGTTTACGAAAAGTCAGCTGATGGCTGACCGGCAACAATGTCGCGTGATCTTAACATTCCAGACCACCGTATCGCAGAGTTACCTTTTCACGCCGGCTATGCACCAGCGCATGACAGTTGGGATGAAGCAGCACGCGATTGCTCAAGGTATCCGGTCCGCCGTCCACACGCCTGATGACGTGATGGTCGTGCCAACCGGTCTCCTTGCTGATCGCATGCCCGCACAGGGCACAAACCCCCTTCTGTCTGCGAAAGATACTGAGTATTTGCCCCTGATAACGCAGCTTGTGCTGCATCCGCTGGACCCTCAACGCCTCCCACTTCAGCTCATGCGCCGCGTCGTAGGGCTGATACTCACCCGGTAAACGCTTGTGACGCACGATTGCGGTTTCCGCCAGCTTGTACAGCTGTCGGTAATGCCTTTCTCCCTTGCCATTTTTGTAGGGATACGCAAACACCCAGTTCTGCCCGCCTATGGATCGGAAGTATTTATTCCTGATCCAGTCAGCCGACTTCTTCGAGTGCCTACGCTTCGCCCACCTCCAGAGTCGCCAGAAAATCAAGCTATCCAGCTTGCTGAAGGTCTGTTTTGCCACGACCGGGGAGTGGTATTGCGCCCACCCCTTCAGTACCGGGTTCAGCTGGCCGATCAGCGCATCCTGCGTCAGTGCCCCGCTGTTTTTGATGATCTCTCGCACTTTCCGATAGAACGCCGAGGCGTTCTTCTTCGAGGGTTTGATCAGCAGCTTGGCGTTCCTATACGGCGATTTCGGCACGTACTTCCTGAAATTCCACCCTAGAAAATCGAAGCCTTGATTGATGTGCGTGATCTGCGTTTTCGCCTGTGACAGTGCAACTCCTCGTACCGACAGGAATTGCTCTACCCAGGGTTTGACCTCGTCCTCCAGCAGCTCTTTCGAGGCTGCCGTCACGACGAAGTCATCCGCATAGCGCACCACATACACCTTGGCTTGCTGAGCTTTTGTTTTTCCCATTTGCTGCACCAGATGGCGCTTCAGTTGGGTTTCCAAGCCATTCAAGGTGGCGTTTGCCAGACAGGGCGAGATAATTCCTCCCTGCGGCGTCCCGGCCTCCGTAGCCATGAGTTGTCGCCGGTCGATAACCCCGGCCTTCAACCACTTGCGCAGCACCGTCCTGTCCATCGGAACATTCCGGCACAGCCATTCATGGTTAATGTTGTCGAAGAAACCTTTGATGTCGCCTTCCAGAATCCAGACCGGCGCCGTTTGTGGCGACAGCAGGTGGAAAAGCTCGACCATTGCGTCAGCAGTCGAACGATCCGGGCGAAATCCATAGGATTTCAGATCGCTGGTGCTTTCGATTACAGGTTCCAACGCTTGCAGATACAGCGCCTGCATGGCCCGATCCAACATCGTCGGGATACCCAGTGGGCGTTTCTCTGGCTTGCCGGCCTTCGGTATCCATACCCGCCGTAGCGGCTTGGGCCGATAGCCTCGCTTTTTCGACAGACGTCCCACGGCCTGGAGCTTGGCCTGAGGCGTTCCCCAGGTTTCTCCATCGACACCCGGCGTCTTGCGACCCCGGTTCTCCGTGACTCGCCTTACAGCCAGACAGCGGCCATAGAACGAGTGGGTCAGCAGTCGTTGCAGGCGTTTAACCCTGCGCCAGTCGCCTTCCCCAGTTGCCTGCGCAATCTTTAGCTGCGTTTTCCGAACGGTTTGTTGAATCCTGGCCCAATCAAGATCGTGCCAGTTCGTCATCCCGTCGAAGGACGCAGACGCGACCGGTGCTGCTGGTTGCGTTTTCATACTGTCCTCCTGAGATCACGACTTTCAGGACGGACTACTCCCCTATGGGCAGTAGTCGCCCATAGGGTCGTTTGTTATCGCTGGAATCAGCGGCTATTTGCGCTCGTAAACCAGATGCACGTCAGCCAGGGTTGCCCCTGCCGGTGATGTTTCAACCGGTATGCCACCCATTACAGGCAGCCCTTCGCTTTTTGCATCCTCCCATTCCCCACACCCATCAGCGCCCCTTGCGGTTTGCCTGCCTGACCGATGTTGCTGACCAGGCGAGTGGTCGGGATTGCCACGTTCCCCGAGTCGCATCTATTCCCCGTTTAGGCTTCGTCTATCCCCCGACAGTTGTGTGGTACCGCATCACAAGCTTTGACTGTGATGCCAACTGCTATGCCGTTTTTGGCTGAGGCCAATAATTGCCGTAGGCCCGTCGATAGTTACGAGGGTTCTGGCGACGATTCACATGCGTTAGCCATGCGGGTTAGGTCATTAGCTTCGTCGCGTCCGTGCAATTCGGACGCGAAGCGTTCTCCGTCACCGGATAACACCCTCTTGCGAGCGAGACATTGTTAATCGGGCTTCACACCCCAGGGTTGGCCCCTGACGCATGCCGATCTAATGAACTGGCGGGTACACGCCAGGCTCGGTACTCCCTGAACAAGCAGAGCTGAGCAATGCGATTCGGAGCTTGACGCTCCGCGCTTGGTTTAACGTCCCCCAACGTCTCACGACGGTAATAAAGGCTCGATGCCCAACGTGAGGGACGAAATCTGCCCAGAGGGCGGAATTCACCCTCTGGGTTAGACATTATTTGTAACAATCGAGCTAGGCTAGATTGCAACTTTCTGGTTTCTACACCCCATTGCGGACCCATTTTGGGTGCGAATTGATGCAGATTCATTGCCTAGCCTCGTAAAAACGCAGAGCGTCCGAAGCGTAGGATTACCAGGCTGAGCCGGGTACATTAGCTGCTGTTTTAAGCATTAACCCCTTGAAACAAAGGGTTTGGAGCCATGGTGCAGTTAACCAAACCAAGCGCGACACGTGCACACGTGTCGCACCAAAGCGCTTATCATAGCGGACCCGTCAACCCCCTGACAGAGCAATGCGCCTAAGGCGGCACTGCCATCAGCGCCTGACGGCATTCGGTACGACGACCCTTGCAGCGGCCTGTCCCGCACTTGGCCAGCCCCACGAAAACGGAATCTCTCCCCGATGATCAAACTGCACACCAACTACGGCGTCATCACCGTCAACCTGTTCGAAGACAAGGCACCGGAAACCACTGCCAACTTCAAGGAATATGTGAAGAGCGGTCACTACGACGGCACCATCTTCCACCGCGTGATCAGCAACTTCATGATCCAGGGCGGCGGTTTCGAGTCTGGCATGAAGCAGAAGCCGACTCGCGCCCCTATCAAGAACGAGGCCAACAACGGCCTGTCGAACAAGACCGGTACCCTGGCAATGGCCCGCACCATGGAGCCGCACTCTGCCTCCGCGCAGTTCTTCATCAACGTGAAGGACAACGACTTCCTCGACCACAGCGCGCCAACCGTTCAGGGCTGGGGTTACGCCGTGTTCGGCGAGGTGACCGACGGCATGGACGTGGTCGAGAAGATCAAGGCCGTGGCGACCACCATGAAATCCGGTCACCAGGACGTTCCAGTGGAAGACGTGGTGATCGAGAAAGCGGAAATCGTCGAGTAATCGCGAGTGATCCTGCTGATCTCCGATCTGCACCTGGAAGAGGAACGCCCGGACATTACCCGGGCGTTTCTGCATTTTCTCGCCACTCGCGCGTGCCAGGCCGAAGCGCTGTACATACTCGGCGACTTTTTTGAGGTCTGGATCGGCGACGATGCCATAACACCCTTCCAGCAATCGATCGCCGACGCGTTACGCGCCCTGAGCGAACGCGGTACGCGCATTTACCTGATGCACGGCAACCGTGACTTCATGCTGGGCAAGGGCTTCTGCCGCGCGGCGGGCTGTACGCTGCTGGGCGACCCGAGTGTGGTCGAGCTCGGCGGTGAGCGCGTCCTGCTGATGCATGGCGACAGCCTGTGCACCCGCGACGAAGGCTACATGCGGCTACGGCGTTTGCTGCGCAATCCGCTCAGCCTGTTCATCCTGCGCCATCTGCCGTTATCCACTCGTCGAAAACTCGCGCGCAAGCTGCGCAATGAAAGTCGCGCCCAGACGCGCATGAAGGCTTCGGACATCATCGATGTCACCCCGGAGCTGATCCCTCGAGTACTCGCCGAGCATGGCGTGCGGACCCTGATCCACGGCCACACCCATCGCCCCGCAACACATGAACTGGAAGTCGACGGCCGTCCGGCGCAGCGAATCGTGCTCGGCGATTGGGACCAGCAAGGCTGGGCGTTACAGGTCGACGAGAGCGGCTTTCAGCAAGCCCCGTTCGATCTGAACTAAGCCGCCAGCGGCACGCCGCTGTGGAAGCGAAACTCGGCGTCCGGGCTTTCGATGAGCTCGCGCTCGCGTTCACGTACCCGAATGATCGCCGCATCGACATCGGCCGCATCGCCATATTGGTACGCCAGCTTGAGATAGTCCTGAAAGTGCCGCGCTTCCGACTTGAGCAGCCCGTGATAGAACTTGCCCAGCTCCTCATCCAGATGCGGCACCAACATGGCGAAACGCTCACAGGAGCGTGCCTCGATAAAGGCACCGATCACCAGCGTATCAGTCAGTCGGTATGGCTCATGATTGCGTACGAGTTCACGCAGGCCGGCTGCATAGCGTGACGACCCAACGTTCCGCAGCTGGATCTCACGTCGGCGAATGATTGCCAGTACCTGCTCGAAATGACGCAGCTCCTCACGGGCGAGGCGCGACATCTTGTTCTGCAGGTCCGGTTTGTCAACGTAGCGGAACATCAACTGGAACGCCGCACCTGCCGCCTTCTTCTCGCAGTTTCCATGATCGATGAGCATCACATCCTGATTCTGCAACGCTGCATCCACCCATGCGGCGGGTGTGGCACAACCGAGGAATTCGTTGAGATCAGGAAGCATGTCTAGCCTTGCATATTCAGGAACTTAATAAGCCGACAGTTAAATGGCACCGCCGGACACCGGACGGGCATTATTGCGAATGCCGCGCGGAGCAGCCAGCCTTGCTTGATATACATCACGGCCGGCATCGCAGGCTTGTCTATAGTTGACCAACCTGAATCTGGAAATGGAGCCGATCATGCAAGCCATTCGCTGCATCCTCGTGGTAATTGACCCGAACCAGCCGCAAGAGCTGGCACTCAAACGTGCGCGACTGATCGCAAGTGTCAGCCAGTCCCGCCTGCACCTGCTGGTGTGCGATACCAGGCACGACCACGGTGCCCACCTGACTGCACTGAGCGAACAGCTGGCTAGCGAGGGCCATCAGGTGTCCACCCAGCAGGCGTGGCACGAGAGCATCCATCAGACCATCATCAACGTGCAGCAGGCCGAAGGTTGCGGGTTGGTGGTCAAGCAGCACGTGCCGGACAACCCCCTCAAGCGCGCCCTGCTCACTCCCGAGGACTGGAAGCTGCTGCGTTATTGCCCCAGCCCGGTGCTGATGGTGAAAACTGACAAGCCATGGACAGGTGGAAACATTCTCGCCGCGGTGGACGTCGGCAACGCCGATCTGGAACACCGCACGCTGCACGCGACCATCATCAATCACGGCTACGAGATCGCCAGCCTCGCCGACGGCAAGCTGCACGTCATCAGTGCGCATCCTTCTGCGATGCTTTCCGCCGCCGACCCGGCGTTCCAACTCAAGGAAACCATCGAAGCTCGGTATAGAGATGCCTGCAAGCAGTTCCAGGAAGAGTTTCAGATTCCTGACGCTCAGCTACATGTCGAGGAAGGCCCTGCCGATGCGCTGATTCCGCGCGTTTGCCACCAGCTCAAGGCCGTCGTCACAGTGATCGGTACGGTGGCGAGGACCGGATTCTCTGGCGCGCTGATGGGTAACACTGCCGAGGTGGTGCTCGACACGCTGGAAAGCGATGTCCTGGTACTCAAGCCCAACGACATCATCGATCACCTCGAAGACCTGGTTCGCCACTGAGTCAGACCGCTCCGAGCGAAAGCGCTGGCCCGCGGGCTTCATCAGACCCTGAAGTCGATACCTTCCGCTAGAAAGCGTGGCGCGATGTAGCGCTCGTAATGAGCCTCGGAAAGCAGGAAGAACTCCTGATCGATCGCGTCGCGCAGTTCAGGCAGCGGTCGATCACGGAATTCGGGTAGCAAAGCAACGCCATAGGCTTCGAGCTGCTGAATCAGCCGCGCACCGCGCGCGATCAACTGATAGGCCCAGCAGTAGGGAGACTGCTCCACTACAAAGCGGATCTGCCGAGCCTCCAGCTGCTGGCGCAACAGCTGAGCATCGAACACTTCGAGTTTGGCCGTCATGACCTGCGCCAGGAGGATTTCCAGACGCCGCCATACCGCCCGCTTTTCCTCTTCGCCATAGGCGTTCCAGTTAACCACCTCATGATGGAATCGCTTGCACCCACGGCAGACGATATCGCCGTACACCGTCGAGCACAGACCAATGCAAGGGGTTTTGATGCGCTGTGAGGACATGACCGAAGCAGGTTGATGGCGGGCCGAACATCTTAGACTTTTGTCCTACCAGGGTCATCCTTGTTTAAAGCGTGGCCCCCTCTTGCGCCGCCACAAGCCCAGGCCCCGCGGGCCCGAGCGAAATCTTTTCACGCAAGCTCACGAAGCCTCGGCGGCGGCCGCCGCTGGCGCTCGACTTAACTTTTGGGGCCATTTCCAGTAGTATCGGCCCGCCGTTTTTGGCGCCACATTCCATACGAAGCTGTTTTCAAAGCGTCACGAGCACAGTTGAACCGGCTGCGTGCCGGATGCGCAGATTTATCTTCACCCTGCCCATCCGGCCTCGCCCGCCCGGCGTAAAACTTTGAAAACAGCTTCCGGATGCGCGTCCCGAAACACCCAAGGGACCAATGATGAGGGTAAAAACTGTGCTTGAAGCCTATCGCAAACACGTAGAAGAGCGTGCCGCCCAGGGCGTCGTGCCCCAGCCGCTGAACGCCGAGCAAACCGCAGGTCTGGTTGAGCTGCTGAAGAATCCGCCAGCCGGCGAAGAAGAATTCCTCGTTGACCTGATCACCAACCGCGTCCCCGCTGGCGTCGACGAAGCCGCCTACGTCAAGGCCGGCTTCCTGTCCGCCCTGGCCAAAGGTGAAACCTCCTCGCCATTGCTGAGCAAGCAGCGCGCTGTCGAACTGCTGGGCACCATGCAGGGCGGCTACAACATCGCCACTCTGGTCGAGCTGCTGGATAACGCCGAACTGGCCGCTGTTGCCGCCGAGCAACTGAAGCACACCCTGCTGATGTTCGACGCTTTCCACGACGTGGCCGAAAAAGCCAAGGCCGGTAACGAGCATGCCAAGGCTGTGATGCAGTCCTGGGCCGAAGGCGAGTGGTTCACCAACCGCCCGGCAGTTGCCGAAAAAGTTTCCCTGTCCGTATTCAAGGTCACTGGCGAAACCAACACCGACGATCTGTCGCCTGCCCCAGACGCCTGGTCGCGCCCTGACATCCCGCTGCACGCGCTGGCCATGCTGAAAATGGCCCGTGAAGGCATCAACCCGGACGTACCGGGCTCGGTCGGCCCAATCAAGCAGATGGAAGAACTGAAAGCCAAGGGCTTCCCAGTTGCTTATGTCGGCGACGTGGTCGGTACCGGCTCCTCGCGCAAGTCGGCTACCAACTCCGTGCTGTGGTTCTTCGGTGACGACATCCCGAACGTGCCGAACAAGCGCGCCGGTGGCTTCTGCTTTGGCACAAAGATCGCCCCGATCTTCTACAACACCATGGAAGATGCCGGTGCCCTGCCGATCGAATTCGACTGCAGCAACCTGGCCATGGGCGACGTGATCGACGTCTATCCATACGCTGGCAAGGTTTGCAAGCACGGCACCGATGAAGTCGTCACCACTTTCGAACTGAAGACCGACGTCCTGCTGGACGAAGTCCGTGCTGGCGGTCGTATTCCGCTGATCATCGGCCGCGGCCTGACCGAGAAGGCCCGCGCCGAACTGGGTCTGGCACCGTCCACCCTGTTCAAGAAGCCGGAAGCGCCGACTGACAGTGGCAAAGGTTTCACCCTCGCGCAGAAGATGGTCGGTCGCGCCTGCGGCTTGCCGGAAGGCAAGGGCGTTCGTCCGGGCACTTACTGCGAACCGAAGATGACCACCGTCGGCTCCCAGGACACCACTGGCCCGATGACTCGCGACGAGCTGAAAGACCTGGCTTGCCTGGGCTTCTCCGCCGATCTGGTCATGCAGTCGTTCTGCCACACAGCTGCCTATCCAAAGCCAATCGACGTCAACACCCACCACACCCTGCCGGACTTCATCATGAACCGCAGCGGCGTGTCCCTGCGTCCGGGCGACGGCATTATCCACAGCTGGCTGAACCGCATGCTGCTGCCGGATACCGTTGGTACCGGTGGTGACTCGCACACCCGCTTCCCGATCGGCATCTCCTTCCCGGCCGGCTCCGGCCTGGTCGCCTTCGCCGCCGCCACTGGCGTCATGCCGCTGGACATGCCGGAATCCGTACTGGTGCGTTTCAAGGGCCAGATGCAGCCCGGCATCACCCTGCGTGACCTGGTTCATGCCATCCCCTACTACGCCATCCAGCAGGGTCTGCTGACTGTCGAGAAGAAGGGCAAGAAGAACATCTTCTCCGGTCGCATTCTCGAGATCGAAGGTCTCAACCAACTGACCGTGGAGCAGGCATTCGAGCTGTCCGACGCCTCCGCCGAGCGTTCGGCTGCCGGCTGCACCATCAAGCTGCCGGAAGACTCGATCGCCGAGTACCTGAAGTCCAACATCACCATGCTGCGCTGGATGATCAGCGAAGGTTACGGTGATGCCCGCACCCTGGAGCGCCGCGCTCAAGCGATGGAAGCGTGGGTCGCCGATCCGAAGCTGCTGGAAGCAGATAAGGACGCCGAATACGCTGCGGTGATCGAAATCGACCTGGCCGAAGTGAAAGAGCCCGTGCTCTGCGCGCCGAACGACCCGGACGATGCCCGCCTGCTGTCCACCGTTGCTGGCGAGAAGATCGACGAAGTCTTCATCGGCTCCTGCATGACCAACATCGGCCACTTCCGCGCTGCCGGCAAGCTGCTCGACAAGGTCAAGGGTGGCATTCCGACCCGTCTGTGGCTGGCTCCGCCGACCAAGATGGACGCTCATCAGCTGACCGAGGAAGGCTATTACGGCATCTACGGCAAGGCTGGCGCGCGCATGGAAATGCCGGGCTGCTCGCTGTGCATGGGTAACCAGGCTCGCGTGCAAACCGGTTCCACTGTGGTCTCTACCTCCACTCGTAACTTCCCGAATCGTCTGGGTGACGCCACTAACGTCTACCTGGCTTCGGCAGAGCTGGCGGCAGTAGCGTCCATCACCGGCAAGCTGCCGACCGTCGAGGAGTACATGGAATACGCGAAGAACATCGACAGCATGGCTGCCGATATCTATCGCTACCTGTCTTTCGACCAGATCGCCGAATTCCGTGACGCTGCGGAGAAGGCCAAGATCAAGGTCGTCGAAGTCTGATGACGCCGTAAGGCAATAAAAAAACCCCGCCTCGGCGGGGTTTTTTATTGCCTCCATCGCCGCTGCCCCCTTCGCCAATCAGAGCGGCGACCAACGCCTGCACACGCACGCTGCTACAGCAATGCGCACCGGCCACACCTGCCATCACCGCGCAGCACAGCCGCAGAAAAAACGCCATCGGGAAAAAGGGATTGCCACTAGAGATAGTCTTTTCCCACAGACAAAGAAAAGCCCGGACTAGCCGGGCTCTTCTAGGCGTAGTTAACTCAGACTACTGAACCTGAGCTTCCACTTCTGCTTCAACGCGACGGTTGATCTGACGACCTTCCTCAGTGGCGTTGTCGGCAACCGGACGGGACTCACCGTAACCTGCGGAGTTCACGCGGCCACCCTCAACACCGTATTCGTTGACCAGAACGTTGCGCACTGCTTCGGCACGACGCTCGGACAGACGCTGGTTGTACTGGTCAGTACCAACGGAGTCAGTGTGACCTTCAACAGTGGTGTTGGTCTGCGGGTACTGCTGCATGAAGTCAGCGAGGTTCTTGATGTCGCTGTAGCTTTCTTCACGAACGCGCGACTTGTCGAAATCGAACTTGACGTCCAGTTCGACACGGACCAGCTCAGGAGCAGGCTCTGGTTCGTTGTCGACAATCGGAGCCGGAGCCGGCTCTGGAGTCGGCTCGACTGCTGCAACCTCGCGAGCACCACCACCGAAGTTCAGACCGACACCAACACCAGCCATCCACTCAGCCTCGTCTGCATCGATGTTGTACATGCCGTCGACGCTGGCCTTGGCAAAGAAGTTCTCGGTGAAGTAGTACTTGAGACCGGTACCAACATTAGCGAAGGTGCTGCTGTCACGACCGCCACGAGTCGCCTGGCCGATGCTCTGATGAGCCACACCAGCGGAGACGTACGGACGCAGGCCTACGCCTGGCGCGCCGAAGTGGTAGGCAGCATCCAGCGAAGTAAGGCTACCCTTGATGTTCTTGTGGCTGCCATCGGCGCCGACCGGATCCTTGGAGGTCAGGTCATGGTATTCGCCGTAGGACAGGCCCAGGGAAACATCGTCGGTAAGGAAGTAGCTGGCGCCAGCGCCATAAAGCTCGCCGTCACGCTGCACGTCACGCGAGCTATCGGTGAAATAGTGCTTACCGAACGCTTCCACCTCTACGGCGCCCTGTCCTTGGGCCAGCGCGCTGAGAGAAGTGGCGGCAACCATCGAACCGATAACGACGCCTAAGGTGTTTTTAAGTTTCATCCGTAAATCCCCATCTGGTGGTTAGAATCAGAACAATCTAAGGAAACCGGCTGTCTGTATGCCCAAGCTGTTCGCAAGGTATAAGACAAGTTTCCAGGATTAAGTTTCAGTAGTATCGGAAAATTTTTCCCGCAGCTTATCGAGCGCACGCTTGTATCGCATCTTCGTTGCACTCAAACCCATATGCATGATGTCCGCGATTTCTTGAAACTCAAGTTCAGCAACAAAACGCAACACCAGTATCTCTCGATCGATCGGATTCACATGCACGAGCCACCGGTCGAGCCCAGTCTTCTCCTCGATTCTCGGCGCCTTCTCGTCGGATGCCTCTTCAAGCGGGTCGAGGCTGAGTGCGTCAAGCAAACGCCGTTTGCGGCGCTCCTTACGATATTGAGTAATGCATTCGTTATAAGTGATGCTATATAGCCACGTCTTGAATTTCGATTTGCCCTCGAAGTTTTTCAGCCCATATAAAACCTTGAGCATAACTTCCTGACATACATCGTCAGCGTCCCGCTCGTTCCCCAAGTAACGCGCACATACATTGAACAGTGTGCGCTGATATCGCCGCATAAGCTCTTCATATGCACGCGTTATATGAAATAGTTCGACATGAGCATGCTGCACCAGCTCTTCGTCGGTGAGCTGGCGAGGGTCGTAGCGCGATATGGACGATGGGGTTTTAGTCAAGACGCTTCGAGCCGGCAGTCGGGGGCACGGCCACCATTAAGGAAACCGGAAAAAAGGCGACGTACTTTACCAGAATCGCAAGGCTAACGGCTGCCGACGCGTTGTTCGAGCAGTACTCTGTTAGCGACAGAGGTCAGTTCGCCGTCGTCGGTCAGTAGCAATGTTTTGACCGTTCCGATTTCCTCGATCTGTCCTTCGATATCCGCCAGGCACACGCGCTGCCCTACCTCGTAAAGCTCACGCACATAGATGCCAGCCAGTATCTGCGATACCAGCTCGCGACTGCCGAGTCCAAACGCAAGCGCAACTGCCAAGCCGACGGTGATCAGCACGATGGCGATGACATAGTTGAGGAGTTCGGTCTTTACCTCGAGCTGTCCGATCGCAACGGAGATGCTGATGATGATCACGAGCCCCTGCGCCATGCGCGCCAGGCCGTTGGCATAGTCCAGCCCGACACTCTCGGCAGCGCCACGCACCAGGCCGCTGAGCAACTGCGCCAAGAGCACGCCTGCGAGCAGAATCAGTGCCGCGCCAAAGACTTTAGGTACGTAGAGGGCCAGCATATCCAGCGTTGCCGACACTCGCTCAAGCCCCAGCGATTCAGCGGCTGAAACCAGAAAAATGAGCAGCACAAACCAGTACACGACCTTGCCGATCAGCGCGGAAACCGGAATGCGGATCCCCGCCCGCCCCAGCAGCTTGGTCAGACCGGTACCCGCCATCAGCCGGTCCAGGCCCACCTTGGCAAGCACTTTGGAAAGCAGGGTGTCGAGGAGCTTTGCGACGACGAAACCAAGCAGGACGACGACCAATGCGCCGAACAATCGGGGAATGAACGCGGCGACGGAAGCCCAAAGGGAGCTCATCGCCGACAACAGACTCTGGGTCCAGGGATCGAATTCCATGATCAATCAGCCTTATCGAACGAACAGTTAGGTGTTTCTCGGCGAGAAACCGGAGCGACATGACCTGAGCCGCTGTTGACTGCGATCATCAAGGCCTGCAGCCAGTGACCGATCAGTGCAAACAGGTCACCGGCACCAACCTGCCGGTTGGCCGTTTTCAACACACGGCCCAGACAAGCGTCGTCATCATGAACCGAGGGCTTGTTGAGCAGATCGCGCAGGGATTCTTCGAAGGGATCGCGCATGCAAACCTCGCTAAAGTATGTGGTCTAGACGGCTTACGGTTAGGTGGGAGTCACATTCACACCCAACGCAGGCGGCGCAGTATCCACCATTGCAACAGCGCAACGCCGCCGATGAGCAGGCAGGCAACGACGAACCCGTAGGAAAACTCGGCCCCGGGAATACCACCCACATTGATCCCCAGCAGCCCAGTCAGGAAGCTGAGCGGTAGAAAAAAGCCGGTAATTATAGCCAGCAGGTACATGGTGCGGTTCATCCGCTCGCTCAGCCTGCGATGCTCCGACTCCAACACCAGATTCACGCGCTCGCGGACCATCTCGAGTTCTTCCAGATAACGGATGAGCCGGTTACTCAGCTCGTTCCAGTATTCAGTGTCATCCTCGGCAAACCAGCTCGGTTGATTACGCGTCATCTGGCCGTAGAGCTCGCGCTGCGGCAGCAGGAAGCGCCGCAGGCTCGCGGCCTGCCGGCGCAAGGAAAGCATCGAAGCATGTTCCAGGGTGTATTGCTCATCTCCCTCGAGCCGCTCCTCCACGGCGTCAATGCGCTCGGCCAGCTGAGTGACCAGATCATCGACTCGCTCTGTCATCGCCTCTGCCAGATAGAGCAGCAGTTCAGAGGTCGATTTCGGCCCCCTACCTTCCGACAGCAATCGAATCACTACTTCGGTGGAGCGCAGCGGCCGAAGGCGAAGCGAAATGACCCGCTTTTGATCGGCGAATACGCGCACGGAAACCATGTCTTCCGGCTCGGCATCGGGGTTCAGATTCACCCCCCGCAAGAACAGCAAGAGCCCTTCCTGCGGCAGCGCCAAGACGCGCGGGCGCGTGTTCTCCTCAAGCAGCACATCGCAAGCGAACCCACTGAGCCCGCTTTGCCTGCGCAACCAATCCTGCGCCTGGGGCTGGCCACGATCCCAGTGCAGCCAGATGCTCTCATTGGCCGCAAGCTGCAGCTCAGGCAAATCGCTATAGCCGATCTGGCGAGCCCCGCCGTTGCCGTCGAGAACAAAGGCGTGGATCAGCCCGTGCTGTTCGCTTTCGGTTTCCCGCATCGATCCGTTCCATCGCTGGTCATGAAAAGCCCGGCATCGCCGGGCTCAGGAGTTATGGCAGGTACAGCCGTTAGTGGCGGTTCACTCCGGCATGGAAAGCGGCTCAGGAGACACGATAATGCCGTTGTTATCGGCGTATACGTATTCACCGGGACGGAACGTCACACCGCAAAACGTCACAGGAACATTGAGATCGCCAATGCCGCGCTTGTCGGTCTTCATGGGATGACTGGCCAGGGCCTGAACGCCAAGCTCGGTCTGCGCAAGAACATCGACGTCACGAACGCAGCCGTAGATAACCAGACCTTCCCAACCATTGCGTGCGGCTTTCTCGGCAAGCATGTCACCCAGCAGCGCACGACGCAGCGAGCCGCCGCCGTCGACCACCAGCACCTTGCCCGTCCCGTTGACGTCGACCTGGTCCTTGACCAGCGAATTGTCCTCGAAACACTTGATGGTCACGATCTCTCCACCGAAGGAATCGCGACCACCGAAGTTGCTGAATAGCGGCTCTACGACCTGCACCAGCTCGGGATAGGCATCGCACAGATCAGGCGTGACGTATTGCATGGGAAGCTCCTTCTGCTTGGAAATTATGGCGACATCCAGCGTACAGCCATATAGGCGCGCATATTAGCCGCTGGACGCGCCAGGCGGAACGAAATCGCTGGAATGGCGGTTAGCAGCGCCAACAAAAACGGGGCTGACGCCCCGTTTTCGTTACCGACTCAACCGTCAGATCTCGCGGTCGGCGAGGAAGAACCAGGTGTCGAGAACCGAATCCGGGTTGAGGGATACGCTCTCGATGCCCTGCTCCATCAGCCACTTGGCCAGATCCGGGTGATCCGAAGGCCCCTGACCACAGATACCGATGTACTTGCCGGCCTTGTTGCATGCCTGTATGGCGTTGGCGAGCAGCTTCTTCACCGCCGGGTTACGTTCATCGAACAGGTGGGCGATGATGCCAGAGTCGCGGTCCAGACCGAGGGTCAGCTGGGTCATGTCGTTCGAGCCGATGGAGAAACCATCGAAGAACTCCAGAAACTCATCTGCCAGCAGTGCATTGGACGGCAGCTCACACATCATGATGACGCGCAGGCCATTCTCGCCGCGCTTGAGGCCGTACTTCGCCAGCAAATCGATGACCTGCGAGGCTTCGCCCAGCGTGCGGACGAAAGGCACCATCAGCTCAACGTTGGTCAGGCCCATCACGTCGCGGACTTTCTTCATCGCGCGGCACTCGAGCTCGAAGCAGTCACGGAACGAATCGCTGATATAGCGGGACGCACCGCGGAAGCCGAGCATCGGGTTCTCTTCTTCCGGCTCGTACAGCTTGCCGCCGATGAGATTGGCGTACTCGTTCGACTTGAAGTCCGACAGGCGCACGATGACCTTCTTCGGCCAGAACGCGGCGGCCAGGGTGCTTACGCCCTCGACCAGCTTCTCGACGTAGAAGTTGACGGGATCGTCGTAGCCGGCGATGCGCTTCTCCACGCTGCTCTTCACATCTGCGGGCAGACCGTCGAAGTTCAGCAGCGCCTTGGGGTGCACGCCGATCATGCGGTTGATGATGAACTCGAGGCGGGCCAGGCCGACGCCCTCGTTCGGCAGATGCGCGAAGTCGAAGGCACGGTCAGGGTTGCCGACGTTCATCATGATCTTGAACGGCAGTTCCGGCATGGCGTCGATGGAGTTCTGACGAATGTCGAAGCCCAGCTCGCCATCGAAGATCAGACCGGTGTCGCCTTCGGCGCAGGAAACGGTCACGCGCTGACCGTCCTTCAGCAACTCGGTGGCATTACCGCAACCCACGACCGCCGGAATCCCCAGCTCGCGGGCGATGATCGCCGCGTGGCAGGTGCGCCCGCCACGGTTGGTGACGATGGCGCTGGCACGCTTCATCACCGGTTCCCAATCCGGGTCGGTCATGTCGGAAACCAGCACATCGCCCGGCTGAACCTTGTCCATTTCGCTGACGTCGTGGATGACCTTGACCGGGCCGGCGCCGATTCGCTGACCGATGGCACGACCTTCGACCAGCACGGTGCCTTTTTCCTTCAGCAGGTAGCGCTCCATGACATTGGCGCTGCTGCGGCTCTTAACGGTTTCCGGACGTGCCTGGACGATATACAACTGGTTGTCGTCGCCATCTTTGGCCCACTCGATGTCCATCGGACGCCCGTAGTGCTTCTCGATGGTCATGGCCTGCTTGGCGAGGTTGGTCACTTCTTCGTCGGTCAGACAGAAGCGCATGCGATCGGCCTGGTCGACGTCGACCGTCTTGACCGATTTGCCGGCGCTGGCTTCGGCGCCGTACACCATCTTGATTGCCTTGCTGCCGAGGTTGCGGCGCAGGATTGCCGGGCGACCGGCTTCCAGCGTGTGCTTGTGAACATAGAATTCGTCCGGATTGACCGCGCCCTGAACGACAGTCTCACCCAGGCCGTAGGCGCCGGTGATGAACACCACCCCGCGGAAGCCGGATTCGGTGTCCAAAGTGAACATGACACCTGCAGTGCCGGTTTCCGAACGCACCATGCGCTGCACGCCGGCGGACAGGGCAACCAGCTTGTGGTCAAAGCCCTGGTGCACGCGATAGGCAATCGCACGGTCGTTGAACAGAGAAGCGAACACTTCCTTGGTTGCGCGGATCACGTTGTCCACGCCGCGTATATTGAGGAAGGTTTCCTGCTGGCCCGCGAAGGAGGCGTCCGGCAGGTCTTCGGCGGTGGCCGAGGAGCGTACCGCGACCGCCATGTTGTCATTGCCGCCGGACATTTCCGCGAATGCGGTGCGGATGTCGGCATCCAGTTGAGGCGGGAATTCAGCTTCCATCACCCAGCCGCGAATCTGCGCGCCAGCTTTGGCGAGGGCATTGACGTCATCCACGTCCAGCGCATCGAGAAGCGCATGGATCTGCTCGTTGAGACCGCTGAGCTCCATGAAATCACGATAGGCCTGGGCCGTAGTGGCGAAACCGCCAGGCACCGAAACACCCGCGCCTGCGAGGTTGCTGATCATCTCGCCGAGGGAGGCGTTCTTGCCCCCTACACGCTCAACGTCATGATTGCCGAGCTTATCGAGGGAAACTACGTACTCTACCAAGGTGATCTCTCCACATTAGTGTTGGAAACTCAACCGGAGCCTGGCCGCACGACTGTGGCCCGACCCTGCAAAATAAGTAACAATGCCCGCCAACCGGGCTCGGCGAAGGGCCTACTATAGCTGGGAACCGTTCTCGACTTAAGGCCCAAGGCACATGAAACGAACTGCTTTCTTCATTTCTGACGGCACAGGCATCACCGCGGAAACCCTGGGCCAGAGTCTTCTGGCACAGTTCGAGAACATTACCTTCACGAAGCTGACCCGCCCATACATAGACACCGCCGAAAAAGCGCGGGCCATGGTACAGCAAATCAATAATGCCGCGGAAAAGGACGGTGGCCGGCCGATCATCTTCGACACCCTGGTGAACCAGGAAATCCGTGACATTCTGGCCGAATCCAATGGCTTCATGATCGACATCTTCTCTTCCTTTCTTGCGCCGTTGGAACATGAACTGATGTCACGTTCCTCCTACTCCGTTGGTAAATCCCACTCCATCAGCCACAACGCCAATTACATGGAGCGTATCGAGGCGGTTAACTTCGCCCTCGATAACGATGACGGCGCCCGCACTCGCTACTACGACAAGGCGGACCTCATCCTCGTCGGCGTTTCCCGCTGCGGCAAAACACCGACCTGCCTGTATATGGCGATGCAGTACGGCATCCGCGCTGCCAACTACCCCTTGACCGAGGACGACATGGAGCGTCTGCAGTTGCCGAGCGCCCTCAAGGAGTACAAGGACAAACTGTTCGGCTTGACCATCGACCCGGATCGCCTGGCCGCCATTCGCAACGAACGCAAACCCAACAGTCGTTATGCCAGCTTCGCTCAGTGCGAATTCGAAGTCCGCGAGGTGGAAAGCTTGTTCCGCCGCGAGAACATCAACTACATCAACTCTACCCATTTCTCCGTCGAGGAAATCTCTGCAAAGATCCTCGTGGAGAAAGGCGTCGAGCGTCGACTCAAATAAGTGCCGCTTCGCTAGACAACAAAAAGTCCGCTTGGTGCGGACTTTTTGCGTTTTTCAGCCGGAAGAATTCGATTTCCGGCAGTTGAAGCGCATCAGAAAGTGTCACCTGGCACACGTACCCAGCCTTCCATCAGCACGCGCGCGCTGCGGCTCATGATCGCCTTGGTAACGGTCCACTGACCGTCGATCTGCTTCGCCTCGGCACCGACGCGCAGCGTGCCGGACGGATGACCGAAGCGCACCGCCTGTCGTTCACCGCCGCCTGCAGCAAGATTGACCAGCGTACCGGGCACTGCCGCCGCGGTGCCGATGGCCACCGCGCAGGTGCCCATCATCGCGTGGTGCAGCTTGCCCATCGATAGCGCCCGCACGAGTAGATCAACCTCACCGGCTTCGATGGTCTTGCCGGAGGACGCCCGATAGCTTTTCGGCCTGGAAACGAAGGCGACCTTTGGGGTGTGCTGGCGGGTCAGTGCCTCGTCCGCGGTCTGGATCAAGCCCATGCGCAGTGCACCGGCCACACGAATCGACTCCAGACGAGCCAGGGCATCCGGATTGCCGTTGATGTCCTCACGCAGTTCGGTGCCCTGGTAGCCGATCTCCTCGGCATTGACGAAAACCGTCGGAATGCCGGCGCTGATCATGGTCGCCTTGAGCATACCTATGCCGGGAACATCCAGATCATCGACCAGGTTGCCGGTTGGAAACATCGAACCGCCCTCCTCGCCGTCGTCGGACGGATCGAGAAATTCGAGTACGATCTCGGCAGCCGGAAAGGTCACCCCGTCCAGCTCGAAGTCGCCGGTTTCCTGCACTTGGCCATTGGTGACCGGCACGTGGGCAATGATGGTCTTGCCGATGTTGGCCTGCCAGATGCGCACCACACAAATACCGTTCTGCGGAATGCGTTCGGCATCCACCAGCCCGGCATGCAGCGCGAATGCTCCTGCGCCGGTAGACAGGTTGCCGCAGTTGCCGCTCCAGTCGACGAAGGGCTTGTCGATGGAGACCTGGCCATAGAGGTACTCGACGTCATGATCAGGTCGGGTGCTCTTCGACAGAATCACGCATTTGCTGGTGCTGGACGTGGCGCCGCCCATGCCGTCGATGTGTGCCGAGTACGGGTCGGGACTACCGATCACGCGCATGAACAGCTTGTCGCGCGCAGCACCAGGCACCTGGCAGCTTTCCGGCAGGTCCTGCAAGCGGAAGAACACGCCCTTGCTGGTGCCGCCACGCATGTAGGTCGCGGGAATTCTGATCTGGGTTTGATGAGCCATGAGTGAGTCCTGGCTGGAAGATGAATGGGTTGTAGGGTGGATCACGCTTGTCCGATCCACCGCGCGGGCTGGTGCGGTGGATGGAAAAGCGCCATCCACCCTACGAGGACGACCGGTCACGCCTGACCGAGGAAGTCCTTTGCAAAACGCTGCAGTACGCCGCCGGCCTGGTACACGCTGACTTCCGCCGCGGTATCGAGGCGGCAGGTGACCGGAACACGGGTTTCTTCACCGCTCTTGTGGTGAATGACCAAGGTCAGGTCGCAGCGAGGCGACAGCTCGCCTTCGATATCGAAGGTTTCGGTGCCATCCAGGCCAAGGGTCAGGCGCGTGGTGCCCGGCTTGAACTCGACCGGCAACACGCCCATGCCCACCAGGTTGGTGCGATGGATACGCTCGAAGCCTTCAGCGACGATCACCTCGACACCGGCCAGGCGCACGCCCTTGGCCGCCCAGTCACGCGAGCTGCCCTGACCGTAGTCGGCACCGGCCACGATGATCAGGTTCTGCTTGCGGTTCATGTAGGTTTCGATGGCTTCCCACATGCGCATCACCTTGCTTTCCGGCTCGACGCGGGCTAGCGAACCCTTCTGCACCTTGCCATCGACCACGGCCATCTCGTTGACCAGCTGCGGGTTGGCGAACGTTGCCCGCTGCGCGGTCAGGTGGTCGCCGCGGTGGGTAGCGTAGGAGTTGAAGTCCTCCTCCGGCAGGCCCATCTTGGCCAGGTACTCACCGGCGGCCGAGTCCAGCAGGATCGCGTTGGACGGCGACAGGTGATCGGTGGTGATGTTGTCTGGCAGGATCGCCAGCGGACGCATGCCCTTGAGCGTACGCTCGCCAGCCAGCGCGCCTTCCCAGTACGGCGGACGACGGATGTAGGTGGACATCGGACGCCAGTCGTACAGCGGGCTCTTGGCTTCCTCGATGGTGCCCAGATCGAACATCGGGATGTAGATCTGCTTGAACTGCTCAGGCTTGACCGAGGACGCGACGATAGCGTCGATCTCTTCGTCGGACGGCCAGAGGTCCTTCAGGGTGATTGGGTTGCCGTTCTTGTCGGTGCCCAGCACATCCTGTTCGATATCGAATCGCACGGTACCGGCGATGGCGTAGGCGACCACCAGGGGCGGCGAGGCAAGGAAAGCCTGCTTGGCGTACGGATGGATACGACCATCGAAGTTGCGGTTGCCAGAGAGGACCGCGGTGGCATACAGATCGCGCTCGATGATCTCCTGCTGGATCACCGGATCCAGCGCACCGGACATGCCGTTGCAGGTGGTGCAGGCGTAGGCGACGATGCCGAAACCAAGCTTTTCCAGCTCACTCAGCAGACCGGCTTCTTCCAGATACAGTTTGGCGACCTTGGAGCCCGGCGCGAAGGAGGTCTTCACCCAAGGCTTGCGCACCAGACCCAGCTCGTTGGCCTTCTTCGCCAGCAGACCGGCGGCCACCACGTTACGCGGGTTGGAGGTGTTGGTGCAGCTGGTGATGGCGGCGATGATCACCGCCCCATCCGGCAGCAGCCCTTCAGCCTCTTCGGCACGCGCTGCGGCTAGCATGCTGTCATCCGCAATGCCACGCTCGTTCAGCGCCGAGGTCGGCAGGCGCTTGTGTGGGTTAGACGGGCCCGCCATGTTGCGCACAACGCTGGACAGGTCGAACTCGAGCACGCGCTCGTACTCGGCGCCCTCCAATGCGGTCGCCCACAGGCCGGTTTCTTTGGCGTATTGCTCGACCAGCGCAACCTGCTCCGGCTCGCGACCGGTCAGTTTGAGGTAGTCGATGGTCTGCTGATCGATGTAGAACATCGACGCCGTCGCGCCGTATTCCGGGCACATGTTGGAGATGGTCGCGCGATCGCCGATGGTCAGGCTGTCGGCGCCTTCGCCGAAGAACTCGACCCAGGCTCCGACCACACGCTCCTTGCGCAGGAACTCAGTCAGCGCCAGCACGATATCGGTGGCGGTGATGCCCGGCTGACGCTTGCCAGTCAGGCGAACCCCGACGATGTCCGGTAGGCGCATCATCGATGGCAGACCAAGCATCACGGTTTCGGCTTCCAGACCACCCACGCCGATGGCGATCACACCCAGGGCATCGACGTGCGGCGTGTGGGAATCGGTACCCACGCAGGTGTCCGGGAACGCAACGCCGCCACGCGCCTGTATCACCGGCGACATTTTCTCCAAGTTGATCTGGTGCATGATGCCGTTGCCGGCCGGGATCACGTCGACGTTCTTGAAGGCGGTCTTGGTCCACTCGATGAAGTGGAAACGGTCCTCGTTGCGACGCTCCTCGACGGCACGGTTCTTCTCGAACGCATCCGGGTCGAAGCCTGCAAATTCAACCGCCAGCGAGTGGTCGACGATCAGCTGGGTCGGCACCACCGGGTTGACCTTCGCCGGGTCGCCGCCCTGCTCCGCAATCGCATCGCGCAGGCCGGCGAGATCGACCAGCGCGGTCTGGCCGAGGATGTCATGGCAGACTACACGAGCCGGATACCACGGAAAATCGAGGTCGCGCTTGCGCTCGATGATCTGCTTCAGCGAATCGGTCAGCGCTTCGGGCTCACAGCGACGCACCAGCTGTTCGGCCAGGACGCGGGAGGTATAGGGCAGCTTGTCATAGGCACCCGGCTGAATGGCTTCGATCGCCTCACGGGTGTCGAAGTAGTCAAGCCCAGTACCTGGCAAAGGTTTGCGGTGTTCTGTATTCATGCCGGAAGAACTCAATTCAGTAATGTTCTGTGGGGCAAGGTGCGGGGAGCCCGACGACGAGCTCCCTCGCTCCGATCAACGCTGGGCGATCGGGACAACCTTGCGCTGCTCCGGACCGATGTACTCGGCGCTCGGCCGAATGATCCGGTTGTTGCTGCGTTGTTCGAACACATGGGACGCCCAGCCGGTGACGCGCGAGCAGACGAAGATCGGCGTGAACAGCTTGGTCGGGATGCCCATGAAGTGATAGGCGGACGCATGGTAGAAGTCGGCGTTCGGGAAGAGCTTCTTCTGCTCCCACATGGTTTCGTCGACAGCCACCGAGACCGGATAAAGCACGGTGTCGCCCACTTCATCCGCGAGCTTTTCGGCCCAGACCTTGATCACCTCGTTGCGCGGGTCGGAAACGCTATAGATCGCGTGGCCGAAGCCCATGATCTTGTCCTTGCGCTCGAGCATGCCGAGGATCGCTTCGCGGGCTTCTTCCGGACTCTTCCATTGCTCGATCATGTCCATCGCCGCTTCGTTGGCGCCGCCATGCAGCGGACCGCGCAGCGAACCGATGGCACCAGTCACGCAGGAATAGAGGTCGGAGAGCGTCGAAGCACAGACACGGGCGGTAAAGGTCGAGGCGTTGAACTCGTGCTCGGCGTAGAGGATCAGCGAGACGTTCATCACCTTGACGTGCAGGTCGCTCGGCTTCTTGTCGTGCAGCAGCGCGAGGAAATGGCCGCCAAGGGTCTCTTCATCACTGGTGCAGTTGATGCGAACACCGTCGTGGGTGAAGCGATACCAGTAGCACATGATCGCCGGGAAAGCCGCCATCAGCCGCTCGGCCACGTCGCGCTGCTGGTCGAAGCTGAGCTCCGGCTCCAGCGTGCCAAGTACGGACGAACCGGTACGCATGACATCCATCGGGTGGGCGCTTGCCGGAATACGCTCGAGCACTTCCTTCAGTGCCTGCGGCAGGTCACGCATGGTCTTCAGGCGATTCTTGTAATCGGCCAGTTGCTGGGTGTTCGGCAGCTCACCATAGAACAGCAGGTAGGCCACTTCCTCGAAATCACACTCGGCTGCCAGGTCGCGCACGTCGTAACCACGATAGGTCAACCCGGCACCGGTCTTGCCCACGGTACACAGGGCGGTCTGTCCGGCGATCTGTCCGCGCAGGCCCGCGCCGCTCAAAACTTTTGCTTCAGCCATTGCTATCTCCTTCTTGGATTTGTTCTGGATACTGCAAATCACGTTGAAAAATGGATCGCAAAGGCCCCATTGGCAACCCAATGGGGCCTTCTCGTCAGCTCTTCTTCTGAGCGAACAGCGCGTCGAGGTGCTGCTCGAACGTGTGATAGTTGATGCGATCGTAGAGCTCCATGCGGGTTTGCATGGTGTCGATCACGTTCTTCTGCGTGCCGTCACGGCGCAGCGCGGTGTAGACATTTTCCGCGGCCTTGTTCATGGCACGGAACGCCGACAGCGGGTAGAGCACCAGGGAGACGTCGACGCTGGCCAGCTCTTCGGTGGTGTAAAGCGGCGTGGCACCGAACTCGGTGATGTTGGCCAGAATTGGCGCCTGCACGCGGTCGGCGAAGGTCTTGTACATCGCCAACTCGGTGATGGCCTCGGGGAAGATCATGTCGGCACCCGCTTCGATGCAGGCCGCGGCACGATCCAGCGCGGAGTTCAGACCTTCCACCGCCAGCGCATCGGTACGCGCCATGATCACGAAGCTGTCGTCGGTGCGCGCGTCCACGGCCGCCTTGATGCGGTCGACCATCTCCTGCTGCGAGACGATTTCCTTGTTTGGGCGATGGCCGCAACGCTTGGCACCGACCTGGTCCTCGATGTGGATCGCAGCGGCGCCGAACTTGATCATCGACTTGACGGTACGCGCCACGTTGAACGCCGAGGAGCCGAAGCCGGTGTCGACATCCACCAGCAGCGGCAGATCGCAGACATCGGTGATGCGGCGCACGTCGGTCAGCACATCGTCGAGCCCGGTGATTCCAAGATCCGGCAGACCCAGCGAGCCGGCAGCAACGCCGCCGCCGGACAGATAGATGGCCTTGAAGCCGGCACGCTTGGCCAGCAAGGCGTGGTTGGCGTTGATCGCGCCGACGACCTGGAGCGGATGCTCGCTGGCGACGGCGTCACGGAAACGCTGACCGGCAGAAGGAAGAGTCATGCATTACCCCTTTCATGTGGTGTTTGCTCAAGAACGCCCGTGAAGTGACGTTCGACATTGCGCTTGGAAGCGGCGATATGGCGGCGCATCAGCAGCTCCGCCAGTTCGCCATCGCGTTCGGCGATGGCATCGAGAATCCGGTGGTGTTCGGCGAAGGCCTGATGCGGACGGTTCGGCGTGGTGGAGAACTGGATGCGGTACATGCGCACCAGCTGATAGAGCTCGTCGCACAGCAGCTTGGCCAGTGTGCGGTTGCCGCTGCCCTGAATGATCCGGTAATGGAAGTCGAAGTCGCCTTCCTGCTGGTAATAGCCGACACCGGCCTGAAACGCCTCATCGCGCTCGTGGGTGCTCAGTACCCGGCGCAGATCGTCGATTTCCGCCTCAGTCATGCGTTCGGCCGCCAGGCGGCAGGCCATGCCTTCAAGGGATTCACGAATCTCGTAGAGCTCGATCAACTCGGCATGACTGAGCGACACCACCCTCGCGCCAACATGCGGCACGCGGACCAGCAGCTTCTGCCCTTCCAGCCGGTGGATCGCCTCGCGCAACGGCCCGCGGCTTATGCCATAGGTACGCGCCAGCTCCGGCTCGGAGATCTTGCTACCCGGGGCAATCTCGCCTTTGACGATGGCAGCCTGGATCAGACGAAACACGTGCTCGGCCAGCGTGCCACTGTCGAGCTGTTGCGCGGATGAGTGAAGCTCAACGGTATCCAGCATGATTGTCGACAATTCAGGTTTCGATGCGGCGAAAGTACGCCTGCATTGCCGACCAGTCAACAGCCCGCCTACGCAGATTGTCGACACCTTTACTAAAGTCGTAAAAGCGGCAATCTGATCGAGATTAGCTTGAGCCAGGGCAGAGCGCCTTGTAGCGCCGTGAAACCAGCATGCTAGAATGCCGGCCTTTCGCGCCCCCGGCGCTTGCCCGCAATGCCTGTCGCTACTCGATCTCCAGTCATCCCTTCCTTAAGACAACAGGTTCCATGAGAGTAAAAGCCCACTTCCTGCTGTTCTGTACATTACTCCTGCCCGCGATCGGCACCGCTGCCGACAATACGATTTACGGTCTGAACGAACACGTTGGAATCCCTGACTTCAATCTGGAAGTGGACGCCAAGCTCGACACCGGCGCCCAGACCGCGTCGCTCAGTGCGCGTGACATCACCCGATTCAAGCGTGAAGGCGAGTCGTGGGTGCGCTTCTACCTTGCCGTCGACAGCGCCCACGCACACCCCATCGAGCGTCCGCTGGCACGCATCAGCAAGATCAAGCGCCGGGCTGGCGACTATGATCCGGAAGAGGAAAAAACCTATACGGCGCGCCCGGTTATCGAACTCGATCTGTGCATGGGCAAGGCCAAACGCACAATCGAAGTGAACCTCACGGACCGTACCGCTTTCCAATACCCACTTTTGATCGGTTCCGACGCACTCACCCGCTTCGGCGCCCTGGTCGACCCAAGTCGCACCTTTATTGCCGGCAAACCCGGTTGCCTCAACGAATCTGACGCTGACGAGTAATACCCATGCGCGCTCTCACTCTGCATCTGAAAGTCCTGATCTTCATCCTCGTCGCTCTGGGAATTTCGATCACCGCCTACCAGATCTTCATACTGGGCATCCCGGTTACCGAAGACGAAACCGATGACCTGTGGAATATCGACGCCAAGGTCGAGTTCCAGGCCAGCCCACGCGAGCCGGTCAAGCTGCAGATGTACGTGCCGCCACTGAATCAGGAATTCGTCAGCCTCAACGAAAGCTTCATATCCAACAATTACGGCGTCAGCATCAACCGGGCCGATGGCAACCGCCGCGTCACCTGGTCTGCACGCCGTGCGAGCGGAAACCAGACGCTCTATTACCGCCTCGTGCTCACCAAGCGCTACAGCGGTGAGCAGACCAAGGCCACCGGGCCGATCTTCCGCGACAGTCTTCCGGTGGAAGGCGCCGAGAAGATCGCTGCCGAAGCGCTGCTTTCTCCCATTCGCCAGCATTCCGCTGATGTGGAAACCTTCATCAGCGAAGCCATCAAGCGGGTCAACAATCCCAACGATGACAACGTCAAGCTGCTACTGGGCGGCGATGCATCCATCCCGAACAAGGCACGCGTCATCGAATTGCTGCTGTCCATCGCTCACGTGCCGATGGAGCGCGTGCATACCATTCGCCTGAACGCAGACCAGCCGCAAACCCCGGAGCTCTGGCTGCGCAGCTTCAACGGCGACAAGTGGCTGTTCTTCAACCCCGGCACCGGCGAGCAAGGCCTGCCGAATGACCGCTTGGTCTGGTGGACCGGTGACGAGCCGCTGATCAATCTGGAAGGCGGACGCAATCCGCAGGTGACCTTCACGCTCAATAACAGCGAAATGAACGCCATCCGCCTGGCCAAGCTGACCGACGAGAACACCGACGCCGACTTCCTCGAGTACTCGCTGTATGGCCTGCCCCTGCAGACCCAGCAGACCTACCAGATCATGATCATGATCCCGATCGGCGTGCTAGTGATCCTGATCCTGCGCAACCTCGGCGGCCTGCAGACTCTCGGCACCTTCACCCCGGTACTGATTGCCCTGGCGTTCCGCGAGACGCAGATCGGCTTCGGCATCATCCTGTTCACGCTGATCACGGCGCTGGGCCTGTCGCTGCGTTCGTACCTGGAACACCTGAAACTGCAGATGCTGCCGCGCCTCTCGGTGGTACTGACGTTCGTCGTGGTGCTGATCGCCGTGATCAGCCTGCTCAGTCACAAGCTCGGCCTGGAGCGCGGCCTGTCGGTCTCCCTGTTCCCGATGGTGATTCTGACCATGACCATCGAGCGCCTGTCGATCACCTGGGAAGAACGTGGCGGCGGCCATGCCTTCAAGGTGGCGGTCGGCACCCTGATCGCCGCGAGCCTGGCCTTCATGCTGATGAACATTCAGGAGTTGACCTACTTCATCTTCACCTTCCCAGCGGTGCTGCTGATCATGGTGGGCTTCATGCTGGCGATGGGTCGCTACCGCGGCTACCGCCTGACCGAGCTGTTCCGCTTCAAAGCCTTTCTGAAGGATTGAGCCATGTTCGGTCTGATCAAGACGTGGAAGGCCCTCGAGGCCAAGGGAATCATGGGCATCAACCGCCGCAACGCGGACTATGTGCTCAAGTACAACAAGCGCAACCTGTATCCGATCGTCGATGACAAGATCATCACCAAGGAGCGCGCCATGGAGGCCGGCATTCATGTGCCGGAGATGTACGGCATCATCGAAACCGAAAAGGACATCGACAAACTCAAGGATATCGTCAAGGATCACACCGATTTCGTCGTCAAGCCGGCCCAGGGCGCCGGCGGCGACGGCATCCTGGTGATCGCCGACCGTTTCGAAGGCCGCTACAAGACCGTCTCGGGCAAGATCATGACCCATGAGGAGATCGAGCATCAGATCTCCAATATCCTCACCGGGCTGTACTCGTTGGGCGGCCATCGCGACCGCGCACTGATCGAATATCGCGTCACGCCCGACCCGATCTTCAAGAGCATCAGCTACGAAGGTGTGCCGGACATTCGCATCATCGTGCTGATGGGCTACCCGGTCATGGCGATGCTGCGCCTGCCAACCCGTCAATCCGGAGGCAAGGCCAACCTGCACCAGGGCGCCATCGGCGTCGGCGTGGATCTGGCCACAGGCATCACCCTGCGCGGTACCTGGCTGAACAACAAGATTACCAAGCACCCGGACACCACCAACGCGGTGGACGGCGTGCAGCTGCCGAACTGGGATGGCTTCATGAAGCTCGCCGCCGGCTGTTACGAGCTCTGCGGGCTCGGATATATCGGTGTCGACATGGTGCTCGATCAGGAAAAGGGCCCGCTCATTCTCGAGCTGAACGCGCGCCCTGGCCTGAACATCCAGATCGCCAACGACTGTGGGCTAACGCACCGGGCCCATGCAGTCGAGAACCGCCTGGCGGAACTCAAGGAGAAAGGCATCCAGGAAACGCCGGAGGAACGGGTGAAGTTCTCCCAGGAGCTGTTCGGCCATGTCCCGCCCCACGCCTGAATGACGCAAGCCGGGTAGCCCGCGTATCCTCTCGGGCTGCCCCCTCATCGACTCGACCCATGCCCATCTGCACGCTGCATGCCCTGCCCTACCAGGCCGATCCCGCCTATTGGTTCGAGCACATCCGCCATGCCCCAGGGGCGGTGCTGCTCGATTCGGGCAGGCCGAAGGCAGAGCGTGGGCGCTTCGACATTCTCAGTGCCTGGCCACTGGCTGTGCACGAGCCACGCGACGATGAATCAGGGCGTGATTACTTCCACCGTTTGCGCCGGGCGTTGCGCGGACTTGGCTCCGCCGAGCTGCCCGAGAGCTGTGAGCTGCCGTTTGCCGGAGGCCTGATCGGCCTGTTGAGCTACGACTTCGGTGCCCGCCTCGAGACCCTGCCCCAGCGCGCCCTCGACGACAACGGTCTGCCACTGGCGCGTTTCGGCCTTTATGGCTGGGCGCTGATCAGCGATCACCAGAGGCGCACCAGTCAGTTGGTGTTTCACCCAGCAACGACTTCTTCCGAGCAGATGCGACTGATCGCGCTGTTCGATTCAGCCACCACCGTCGAAAGCGCTCCATTCAGGCTGCACAGCCGTTTCGCTGCCGATCTTTCTGTCGACACTTACCGGAACGGCATCGAGCGCATTCAGACCTACATCCAGAACGGTGACTGCTATCAGGTCAATTTCACCCAGCGTTTTCGTGCCGGCTGCTCGGGTGACCCATGGAGCGCCTATCGCGCGCTGCGAGAAGCTTGCCCAACGCCGTACGCCGGCTTCGTCGCACTGGAAGACGGCGCCATTGCCAGCCTCTCGCCGGAGCGCTTCCTGCGCCTGCAGCAGGGCCACGTGGAAACCCGCCCGATCAAAGGCACCCGTCCACGCGGTGCGGACGAGCGCAGCGACGCCGTACAAGCGCAAGCGCTGCTCGCCAGTGACAAGGATCGTGCCGAGAACCTGATGATCGTCGACCTGCTGCGCAACGACCTCGGCCGCAGCTGCCGCATCGGCAGCGTACGCGCTCCGCAGCTGTTCGCACTGGAAAGCTACCCCAACGTGCATCACCTGGTGAGCTGCGTGACCGGCGAATTGGCCGACGGCCACGACGCGTTCGATCTGCTGGCCGGCAGCTTTCCCGGCGGCTCGATCACCGGAGCGCCGAAGATCCGCGCTATGCAGATCATCGACGAGCTGGAACCGACGCGCCGCGCAATCTATTGCGGATCGTTGCTGTACGTCGACGTCAGGGGGGAAATGGACAGCTCCATCGCCATTCGCACACTGCTCATCCGCGATGGGCAAGCCAGCTGCTGGGGCGGCGGTGGCATAATCGCCGACTCGGACTGGCAGGCGGAGTACCAGGAATCGATCGACAAGGTGAAGGTGCTGCTGCAGACACTGGAGCAGCTACCAGGTTGAGGCGACCGACTAAACCAGTCGCCCTAGCGTCACGGCCTTACAGCGCGAGCTTGCGGTTCGATGCCTTGAGGAATTCCTGCTTCAGCTCGTCGAAGGTGTGCACTGCCGGGAACTGCGGAAACTCGGCGATGACGTTGTCCGGCGCATGGAACAGGATGCCAGCATGGGCCTCGCTGAGCATGGTGGTGTCGTTGTAGGAATCGCCCGCGGCAATGACGCGGTAGTAGAGGCTCTTCAGCGCAATGACCGACTGACGCTTGGGGTCCTTCTGACGCAGCTGATAGTCCACGACGCGATCGGTTTCGTCAGTGATCAGGCGGTGACAAAGCAGCGTCGGGAACCCCAACTGGCGCATCAGCGGCTGCGAGAACTCGTAGAAGGTGTCGGACAGGATCACCACCTGGAAGCGCTCGCGCAGCCAGTCGACGAACTCAGGTGCGCCTTCCAGTGGCTTCAGCGTCGCAATCACCTTCTGGATGTCGGCGAGCTTCAGGCCGTGCTCATCGAGGATGCGTAGGCGCTGCTTCATCAACACGTCGTAGTCGGGAATGTCCCGCGTGGTCGCCCGGAGCGATTCGATTCCGGTGGCCTCGGCAAAGGCGATCCAGATTTCCGGAACCAGCACACCTTCCAGGTCGAGACAGGCTATTTCCACGGGGCCACTCCTCAATGCAGAAAATTGAAGGCGGCACTCTAACGGCAGCTCGCCACCGAAGCAACGCAAGGCTTATACCCGAAGCAGCTGATCTGAGTGCCTAAACGTTATTTAGCGGCATAAACGCCTTTTGCTACCATCCGCTGCCTCAGAGCGCCGAAGCGCCAATGCCATCTATAAGGAAGCCGCCCGATGAGCCCCTCTATCGACGTCGCCGCGTTGGCCACAGCCTACGCCGAGAAATCCCCGCAAGACGTTCTAAAGCTCGCCTTCGACCTGTTCGGCGATGATCTGTGGATTTCCTTCAGTGGCGCCGAAGACGTCGTGCTGCTGGACATGGCCTGGAAGCTGAACAAGAACGTCAAGGTGTTCACCCTTGATACCGGGCGACTGCATAGCGAAACCTACCGTTTCATCGAGCAGGTGCGCGATCACTACGGTATTGCCATCGAAATCATGACCCCCGATCCGGCATTGCTGCAGCCACTGGTAAATGAAAAGGGCCTGTTCAGTTTCTATCGTGACGGTCACGGCGAATGCTGTGGAATTCGCAAGATCGAGCCATTGCGACGCAAACTGGCCACCGTCCGCGCCTGGGCTACCGGGCAGCGCCGCGATCAGAGCCCCGGCACACGCAGCCAGGTATCGGTGCTGGAGCTGGATATGGCCTTCTCCACAGCGGATAACGCGCTGTACAAGTTCAACCCGTTGGCGCAGATGACCAGCGAGGAAGTCTGGGGCTACATCCGCATGCTGGAAATCCCCTACAACAGCCTGCACGAGCGCGGTTTCATCAGCATCGGCTGCGAGCCCTGCACCCGCCCGGTACTGCCCAATCAGCACGAGCGCGAAGGACGCTGGTGGTGGGAAGAAGCCACTCACAAGGAATGCGGGCTGCATGCCGGCAATCTGATCGCCAAGAACTGAAACTTAGCCAGGGCCGGCAGCGAGCAACGATAAAAGGACAGCAGGCTGGGCTCCCGGCGTGCTCGGCATGGCTCAGTAAGTCGGCAGTTCCATGCCGTCGAACAGCTCATCCAGTTCCGCCTTGTTACGGCACTGGATCGCCTTCTCCAGCATGTCCCTATCCAGGTGCGGGGCAAACTGCTGGATGAAGTCGCACATGAAGCCGCGCAAGAAGGTGCCGCGGCGGAAGCCGATCTTGGTCACACTGGATTCGAACAGCTCGCTGGCATCCAGTACAACCAGATCGGAGTCGAGCTTGGAATCCACAGCCATTCGCGCAACGATCCCGACACCCAGCCCAAGCCGCACATAGGTCTTGATCACGTCGGCATCGGCGGCGGTGAAGACCACTTTCGGCGAAAGCCCGCGATGCCCGAACGCCTCGTCGAGCTTGGAACGGCCGGTGAACCCGAATACGTAGGTCACGATCGGATGCTCGGCGAGTGCTTCGAGCGTGAGCTTTTCGAGCTTTGCCAGCGGATGCCCCTGAGGCACGATCACACAACGGTTCCAGCGATAGCAGGGCATCATCACCAGATCACCGAACAACTCCAGCCCTTCGGTGGCAATGGCGAAGTCGACGGTGCCGTCGGCGGCCATCTCGGCGATCTGCATCGGCGTACCCTGGTGCATGTGCAGGGAAACGTCAGGGTATTGCTTGATAAAGCTGCTAATAACCTGGGGCAACGCGTAGCGCGCCTGGGTATGGGTGGTGGCGATGCTCAGGGTTCCCTTCTTTTCGTTGGAGAACTCCTGAGCGATCTGCTTGATGCTCTCGCATTTGCGCAGGATCTCGCCTGCCGTCGTGATGATGCGCTCCCCCGCTGGCGTGACACGGGTCAGATGCTTGCCGCTGCGGGCGAACACCTCGACGCCGAGCTCGTCTTCCAGCAGTCGGATCTGCTTGCTGATCCCGGGTTGCGAGGTGAACAGACTCTGCGCCGTTGCCGAAACGTTGAGGTCATGGTGCGCCACTTCCCAGATGTAACGCAGTTGTTGAAGCTTCATAGAAATCCCTCAAGGCAAAGGCACCACTGCGCCTGCCGCAACACTTATAACCTTATGAACGGTGCGCCAACGGATGATAGATGTTCCGCCTGGCGTTTGCTGTGCGACCTTTGGTCTGACTCGCCGCGACTGCCGTTGAGCTTAGCAGCGCGGCGAAAATCGGGCCCGGCGTTTGCTCAGCCGCCAGTGCGCTTCTCCAGAAAACGCAACAGGTGATACAACATCTCCGTCCTGGGCATCGAAACGCCAGCCTGCGCTGCGGCAGCGAGCGGTGCCGCATAGATCGCTTCAAGCTCCATCGGCCGGTTCTGAAAACGATCGTAATACATGCTGGGCAGGTAATCGGGCATACGCGCAGTGCCCATCATCAGCTTCTCCGGAAAGTCTTCCGGCAGCGAACAGCCCAGCGCGTGCGCCGCCGTGCAGACCTCTTGCATGATCGCCTTGACCTGCGCGCGCGAGTGATCGCTACTGAGCAGTGACTCGGTGCCCGCGTCGAGCAACGCCGACAGCCCGTTGAACGGGACATTCCACACCAGCTTCATCCAGCGCGCCTGTGCCAGGCTGGGCATCGGCGACGAGTCCACGCCTGCCTGACGGAACATCTCGACCATCGCGTTCAGCAACGCAAGTTGTGCCTGCTCGTCGCCGCCGGCCGGTCCAGAGTGGTAACCGAGATTCACCCCGCCCAGTGCCTGATGCTCCACCACGCCGGGCGCCGAGCGATGGGCGCAGATCGCACACAAGCCACCGAGCAGATGCACGGTATCAAGGAGCAATGGCCTGATGGCATCTTCCACCCCCAAACCGTTCTGCAGCACCACGACCTTGCAATCAGGAGCGGCTAGCTGCGCGATGATCGGCGCGAGTGCATCATTGCTGGTGCTTTTGGCACCGACCAGCAACCAGTCGCACGCCGGCATCTTTGCCGCATCGCGATAGACCTGCGGCCGCTCCAACAGCAACGATCCATGAACGGCACTGTTCACCTGTAAGCCGCGCTCGCACACCGCGGCGTATTCGCTACGCAAAAGAAAGTGCACATCGTAGCCGGCACGCGCCAGCATCAAACCGTAAAAACCGCCGATGGCACCGGTGCCGATGATGCCGATACGTGGACTCGCTGCAGACATAAGCACTCCAGATCAGGGGACCGGCTGCGCTCGCCGCGCCAACCGGTAAAAGGTCGAACGATAGCAGTCCGGCACGCAACGTCCCAGCGACTAGCGTGGCAGCGTGAAGGGTACGCAAGCGGCAAGCCTCAATAGGCCATCAATCTCGTTGTCGAGTGCGGCCTTTAGCGATAAGGTTCCGTTTCCCCGCTGCGCCCTCAGGCTGTGTTCCGCCGCACCGGGATCGCTGGCGGACGGCTCCCGTGATTCCTGACGAGTAACAAATGGCTGATTTACCAATCGACGACCTTAACGTTGCCTCCAACGTGACCCTCATCACGCCGGAGCAACTGAAGCGTGAAATTCCGCTGACCGCCTCGGCACTGCAGACCGTCTCCCACGGGCGCCAGGTGGTACGCGACATTCTCGACGGCAAGGATCACCGCCTGTTCATAGTGATCGGCCCTTGCTCCATTCACGATCTGAAGGCCGCCCACGAGTACGCCGAGCGTCTCAAGGTGCTGGCAGAAAAGGTGTCCGACAGCCTCTTCCTCGTCATGCGGGTGTATTTCGAGAAGCCGCGCACCACCGTCGGCTGGAAAGGCCTGATCAACGATCCGTATATGGACGACTCGTTCAAGATCCAGGACGGGCTGCACATCGGTCGCAAGCTGCTTCTCGACCTTGCCGAGATGGGTCTGCCCACCGCGACCGAAGCGCTCGATCCGATTTCGCCGCAATACCTGCAGGACCTGATCAGCTGGTCGGCGATTGGCGCACGAACAACCGAATCCCAGACGCACCGCGAGATGGCCTCGGGCCTGTCCTCCGCTGTCGGCTTCAAGAACGGCACCGACGGCAGCCTGACCGTGGCAATCAACGCCCTGCAGTCGGTTTCCAGCCCGCACCGCTTCCTCGGCATCAACCAGTCCGGCGGCGTCTCCATCGTCACCACCAAGGGCAACAACTACGGACATGTGGTCCTGCGCGGTGGCAACGGCAAGCCCAACTACGACTCGGTCAGCGTCGCGCTGTGCGAGCAGGATCTGAAGAAGGCGGGCATCCGCCCCAATGTGATGATCGACTGCAGCCACGCGAACTCCAACAAGGACCCTGCCCTGCAGCCGTTGGTAATGGACAACGTCGCCAATCAGATTCTGGAAGGCAACAACTCCATCGTTGGCCTGATGGTGGAAAGCCACCTTGGCTGGGGTAACCAGTCCATTCCGAAGGATCTGAGTGATCTCAAGTACGGCGTATCGATCACCGATGCCTGTATCGACTGGGAAACCACCGAGAAAGCGGTGATGAGCATGCACGACAAGCTAAAGGACGTACTGCCAAGACGGCAGCGCGACTGAAACGAAAAACGCCGGTCTCCCGGCGTTTTTTTATGGGGTCGGTTCCACCCTGTCCGAGGTCGGTCGATTGCGCTCGATGTAACGTTCGACATAGGAACACGACGGAATCACCTGGTACCCCTCGCGCTCGGCATATTCGAGCGCGTGCTGCGTCAGCACAGCAGCGATGCCTCGCCCACGCAGCGCATCCGGAACGAAGGTCCGGTACATGTCCAGCGTCTGCTTGCCCAAATCCATATAGGCCAGATAGGCACAATGACCGTCGATCACCGCCTCGAAGCGATGCCCCGCCAGGTCATGGTGAACACGCACCGTATCGCTCATTTTGACTCCTCAGCAGGATTGCCCTGTCTTCTTGTTCTCGATCACGCTGCGGTCCATGACGCAGAACTGGCAGCCGAAACATACACAGGTGTCTTTTCTACCTGTTTCGCATCCGTTCGAACAGCCTCAGCTGATCAATATTTGTGCGCGGCATTGAAGGAACTTTCGATCAAACAGAAGATCAGGCAACTATGAGTGCATGTATTCCCGGCGAACACTGGATGTTTTTTATCCAACTTTCGCAAAGGGGTGGTAAAGCAAAAGGCCATTTGAAAAAAAACCTGTGGCTCCGAGGCTCGCTCCGTTTACTTAAGCTAAGTTCTAGGTAGTATGTGCGCGCAAACTTTCCATAACGGAAGTTGCTTATGGATTTCCACCTTAAGGGGAACAAGATGAACAACGTTCTGAAATTCTCTGCTCTGGCTCTGGCCGCAGTTCTGGCTACCGGTTGCAGCAACAGCATGACCAAAGAAAGCGAAGCTCGCCTGACCGCGACCGAGGACGCCGCTGCCCGCGCCCAGGCTCGCGCTGACGAAGCGTACAGCAAGGCCGACGAAGCTCTGGCCGCCGCTCAGAAGGCTCAGCAGACCGCTGACGAAGCCAACGAGCGTGCTCTGCGTATGCTGGAACGCGCCAGCCGCAAGTAAGCTTGTAGAAATAAAAAAAGCCGACCTTCGAGGTCGGCTTTTTTTATGCGCGCAGATCAGTAGTCAAAACAACTGGTCTTCCTGTACGGCCACTTCCGTACGTTGTTCGGCAATCTGGATCGGCAGGCCGTCCTCGCCGGCGATGATCTCCCGCACCATTTCCCAGTCGAGATGCAGCTTGCCTGCAGCATCGTCACGCTTGAGTAGCGTATTGATGACGACGGCGTGCTTGTCCATCAAAGTGAGCGCTTGCTGATCCTCCTCTTCCAGCGGCGCATGGGCCTCGAGATAAACCTTGCCTTCGCTCACGCCGAATTTGTAGGGCTCATCGACGATGCGGACCGGCGTCCCCACCTTCACCATCTTCGCCAGCTCCAGCACATTGTGGTTGAGCATGCGGAAGCAACCGTGACTGACGCGCATGCCAATACCGAACTTCTTGTTCGAGCCATGAATAAGGTAGCCAGGCAGCGCCAGACTCATCTTGTACGGCCCCAGCGGGTTATCCGGCCCCGGCGGCACCACCTTCGGCAGCGGGTCGCCATCAGCGGCGTGCTCGTCACGGATGGACTGCGGAGGGTACCAGGCGGGGTTGCTGGTCATTGCCGAAATCCGCGTATTACCAACCGGCGAGCCCCAACCCTCGCGACCGATTCCGAGGGGGAAGGTGTGCACAACGTTCTGGCCTTCCGGGAAGTAATAAAGGCGGTACTCGGCAATGTTGATCACCACGCCTTCACGCGGGCCCGGCGGCAGAATGAAACGGGTCGGCAGAATGATGTCCGTGCCCTCGCCTGGCAGCCAGGGATCGACGCCCGGGTTTGCCGCTACCAGCTCCAGATAGCCAAGGTCATGGGTTTCACCGATGGCCGCGAAGGTGTCTTCGTACTTGGCCTTGATCACCTGGATCTGACCGACTATGTCGTCGCCTTCGGGCGGCAGCGGCAGCTCGAGCGCCGCGCTGGTGCCTGCTGAAAGCAAAGCAGCGAGTGACAAACAGGAGGCGACTGCAAACGCGCGCGAGAGCATTCAGAAAATCCTTGAGAACTTGGTGTGATGGAATGGTGCGATTGTACGTGAACCGGGCTAAACGTGAGCTACCAGGCAGCGGTGGCAGACGGAAGGCCCTTGCGTCGCGCCTCAAGCAACTGCCTGCAGTTCGGGCATAGCTGTCGGTCCTTCAGCGTGGCGCGCTCGAGCTCCCTCCAGCGAGGCTGCGCAGGCAGCAGACCGCCACACAGGGTACGGTCGGCATTGCCGCTCAGCTCAAGCTGGCGCAACGCCAGGTGCAGTCGATTCTCGCGGCAGGGGGACA
>NZ_AOFQ01000013.1 GCF_000495915.1 Stutzerimonas chloritidismutans AW-1 | reverse complement strand
AACCGAGGCTTTGAAATTTGGCTCCGCGACCTGGACTCGAACCAGGGACCCAATGATTAACAGTCATTTGCTCTACCGACTGAGCTATCGCGGAACAACGGTGCGTATCCTACTGTTTGCAAAAGAGAAGTCAACCCTTTGCGCCGCTAGGAACGACGCCGCGCCCGGGGTCTGAGAGGGCCCCGGGCGGCTGGAGTCAGAGCACCTGAACGATGGCGTCAGTGACGTGACCGATGTTGTTGCGGTTCAGTGCGGCGGCGCAGATTCGACCGGTGCTGATGGCGTAGACGCCGAACTCCACACGCAGTCGCTCGACCTGCTCGGCCGTGAGGCCGGAGTAGGAGAACATGCCGCGCTGGGCGGCAACGAAGCTGAAGTCCGTCTTCGCGCCTTTGGCCGCCAATTGCTCGACCATGCTCAGGCGCAGCTCGCGGATGCGGCTGCGCATCTCGCCCAGCTCGGCTTCCCACATGGCGCGCAGTTCCGGGCTGTTGAGCACCGCGGAGACGATCGTGGCGCCGTGGGTCGGCGGGTTGGAATAGTTGGTGCGGATCACGCGCTTGACCTGCGACAGTACGCGAGCCGACTCCTCGCGGCTCTGGGTGACCATCGACAGCGCGCCGACGCGTTCGCCGTACAGCGAGAAAGACTTGGAGAACGAGCTGGAAACGAAGAAGGTCATGCCCGACTCGGCGAAAAGGCGCACGGCGGCGGCGTCCTCTTCGATGCTGTCGCCGAAGCCCTGGTAGGCGATGTCGATGAACGGCACGTGATCCTGGGCACGCAGCACGTCGAGAATCTGCTTCCAGTCATCCAGGTTCAGATCGACGCCGGTCGGGTTGTGGCAGCAGGCGTGCAGCACGACGATGGAGCGGGGTGGCAGGTTCTTCAGGTCCTGCAGCAGACCGGCGCGATCGATGCCGTGATTGCTCGCGTCATAGTAGCTGTAGCTCTGGACCGGGAAACCGGCCGACTCGAACAGCGCGCGATGGTTTTCCCAGCTCGGGTTGCTGATGGCAACCACGGCGTCCGGCAGCAGGCGCTTGAGGAAGTCTGCGCCGACTTTGAGTGCGCCGGTTCCGCCGAGCGCCTGGGTAGTCACCACCCGGCCTTCGGCGATCAGCGGAGAATCGTTGCCGAACAGCAGCTTCTGTACGGCAGCATCGTAAGCGGCAATGCCCTCGATCGGCAGATAGCCGCGGGGCGCGTGGGCAGCGATGCGGGCATGCTCCGCCTCGACCACGGCGCGCAGCAGTGGAATGCGACCTTCTTCGTTGTAGTAGACACCGACACCGAGGTTGACCTTGTTCGGCCGCGTGTCGGCGTTGAAGGCTTCATTGAGGCCGAGGATAGGATCGCGCGGCGCCATTTCGACAGCAGAGAACAAACTCATGGTGAGGGGGCTCGAAAGAGAAGAGTGACTAGATTCACCACCCTCGCGTCGGCGCGCAGGGTGATGCGCAAACGGGGCGGTAGTATAGCGGTCAAGCCTGTTGCCTGCGATATGCTACCGAGGTTTTCTGATCACTTTCGGTGCGTTTTGCGTACTGGAAAGATGGGCGGTTTCTCGGCTCTGCGCGCCCATCGCTGGTGGCGGAATTCAGGATCCGCTGGCTGTCGCGCCAAACCGCTGGATGGCTGTTCGAAAGTCCGGCTGCCAAGCTCGCACATGTTACCTAGAGAGGCGAAATGTCCAAGTTCGAACTGGTCACCCGTTTCAAGCCGGCCGGCGATCAGCCGGAGGCCATTCGGCAGATGATCGAAGGCATCGAGGCGGGGTTGTCGCACCAGACGCTGCTGGGCGTTACGGGCTCGGGCAAGACCTTCAGCGTCGCCAACGTCATCGCCCATGTGCAGCGTCCTACGCTGGTGCTGGCGCCAAACAAGACGCTGGCCGCGCAGCTCTATGGTGAATTCAAGGCGTTCTTCCCGAACAATGCGGTCGAGTATTTCGTTTCCTACTACGACTATTACCAGCCGGAAGCCTATGTGCCGTCGTCGGACACCTTCATCGAGAAGGATGCATCGATCAACGATCACATCGAGCAGATGCGTCTGTCGGCAACCAAGGCGCTGCTGGAGCGCCCGGATGCGATCATCGTCACCACTGTGTCGTGCATCTACGGTCTGGGTGATCCGCAGTCATACCTGAAGATGGTCCTGCACGTCGATCGTGGTGATCGGCTCGATCAGCGCGAGCTGCTGCGCCGGCTGACTGGCCTGCAGTACACCCGCAACGACATGGATTTCGCTCGTGCGACCTTCCGTGTGCGCGGCGACGTGATCGACATCTTCCCGGCGGAATCGGATCTCGAGGCGGTGCGCATCGAGCTGTTCGATGATGAGGTGGAGAGCCTGTCGGCCTTCGATCCGCTGACCGGGGAGGTCATCCGCAAGCTGCCGCGCTTCACCTTCTATCCCAAGAGCCACTACGTAACGCCGCGGGAAACCCTGCTCGACGCGATAGAGAAGATCAAGGACGAGCTGCGCGAGCGGCTCGATTACCTGCGCAGCCAGAACAAGCTGGTGGAGGCCCAGCGGCTCGAGCAGCGCACGCGTTTCGATCTGGAAATGATCATGGAGCTGGGTTACTGCAACGGCATCGAAAACTACTCGCGCTATCTGTCCGGGCGCGATGCTGGCGAGCCGCCACCGACGCTGTTCGACTACCTGCCGGCCGACGCGCTGCTGGTGATCGACGAGTCCCACGTTTCGGTGCCGCAGGTCGGCGCGATGTACAAGGGCGACCGCTCGCGCAAGGAAACCCTGGTGGAGTATGGCTTCCGCCTGCCATCGGCGCTGGATAACCGGCCGATGCGCTTCGACGAATGGGAGGCGATCTGCCCGCAGACCATCTTCGTCTCCGCGACACCCGGACCTTACGAGGCCGAACATGCGGGCCGCGTGGTGGAGCAGGTGGTGCGTCCGACGGGCCTGGTCGATCCACAGATCGAGGTGCGTCCTGCACTGACCCAGGTCGACGATCTGCTGTCGGAGATTCGCAAGTGCGTGGTCAAGGAGGAGCGGGTGCTGGTCACCACGCTGACCAAGCGCATGGCCGAGGACTTGACCGACTACCTGAGTGATCACGATGTGCGCGTGCGCTACCTGCATTCGGACATCGATACCGTGGAGCGGGTCGAGATCATCCGCGACCTGCGGCTGGGCACTTTCGATGTGCTGGTGGGCATCAACCTGCTGCGCGAAGGCCTGGATATGCCTGAGGTGTCGCTGGTGGCGATCCTCGATGCGGACAAGGAAGGCTTCCTGCGTTCAGAGCGCTCGCTGATCCAGACCATCGGCCGCGCGGCGCGCAATCTCAACGGTCGCGCGATTTTGTATGCCGACAACATCACCGGGTCCATGCAGCGCGCCATGGACGAAACCGAGCGGCGGCGCAACAAGCAGATTGCCTTCAACGAGGCCAACGGCATCGTGCCCAAGGGCGTGAAGAAGGACGTGCAGGACATCCTCGAAGGCGCAACCGTACCGGGCTCGCGCAGCAAGAAGCGGCGTGGCGAGGCGAAAGCGGCGGAGGAGAATGCGCGTTACGAGAACGAACTGCGTTCGCCGAGCGAGATCACCAAGCGGATTCGTCAGCTGGAAGAGAAGATGCTGAGTCTGGCGCGCGATCTGGAGTTCGAGGCGGCCGCCGAGGCGCGCGACGAGATTCACAAGCTGCGCGAGCGCTTGTTGCAGGTCTAGCAAGCTATTCTGGCGGATCGACCGTTTCGGCCTGTCCCGGAGCGTCTCCTTCGGGACGCTCTCGCTTTGCTTCCCGGTGTTCGGCTGGAGCCGGCTGCGCAGCGCCTGCTAACATTCGTCCCTTTCCGTATGTCCCTACCGTCCGAGAGCATTCATGACCACGGTTCGCACCCGCATCGCGCCATCTCCGACCGGCGATCCCCACGTCGGTACTGCCTACATCGCGCTGTTCAACCTGTGCTTCGCCCGACAGCACGGCGGCCAGTTCATCTTGCGCATCGAGGATACCGATCAGGTGCGCTCGACCCGTGAATCCGAGCAGCAGATCTACGATGCGCTGCGCTGGCTGGGCATCGAATGGGACGAGGGTCCGGACGTTGGCGGTCCGCATGGCCCGTACCGGCAGAGCGAGCGCGGCGAGATCTACAAGAAGTACTCGGACGAGCTGGTCAGCAAGGGCCATGCGTTCCCGTGCTTCTGCAGCAGCGAGCGCCTGGATCAGGTGCGTGCCGAGCAGATGGCGAACAAGGAAACGCCGCGTTATGACGGCCATTGCATGCACCTCGATCCGGCCGAAGCTCAGCGTCGCATCGCTGCTGGTGAATCCCATGTAATTCGGATGAAGGTGCCGGGCGAAGGCGTGTGTCAGGTCAACGACATGCTGCGCGGCACCGTCGAGATCGGCTGGGATCGCATGGACATGCAGGTACTGATGAAGGCCGATGGCCTGCCGACCTACTTCCTCGCCAACGTGGTCGATGACCACCTGATGGGCATCACTCATGTGCTGCGTGGCGAAGAGTGGCTGCCGTCGGCGCCCAAGCTGATCAAGCTGTACGAGTACTTCGGCTGGGAGCAGCCGCAGCTGTGCTACATGCCGCTGCTGCGCAATCCCGACAAGAGCAAGCTCTCCAAGCGCAAGAATCCGACCTCGGTGACCTTCTACGAGCGCATGGGTTTTCTGCCACAGGCGATGCTCAACTACCTCGGGCGCATGGGCTGGTCGATGCCTGACGAGCGCGAGAAATTCACGCTGAACGAGATGATCGAGCACTTCGACATCAATCGCGTATCGCTCGGCGGACCGATCTTCGATCTGGAGAAGCTTTCCTGGCTGAACGGCCAGTGGCTGCGCGAACTCCCGGTCGAACAGTTCGCTGCCGAAGTGCAGAAGTGGGCATTCAATCCGCAGTACATGATGCAGATCGCGCCGCACGTGCAGCAGCGCGTGGAAACCTTCAGCCAGATTGCGCCATTGGCTGGCTTCTTCTTCTCCGGTGCATTGCCGCTCGACCCCGCATTGTTCGCGCACAAGAAGCTCGATGCGACGCAGGTGCGCCAGGTCATGCAGCTGATTCTGTGGAAGTTGGAAGCACTGCGCCAGTGGGAGAAGGAGCGCATCACCGCGTGCATCACCCAGGTGGCGGAACATCTTGGCTTCAAGCTGCGCGATGTGATGCCGCTGATGTTCGCCGCCATCACCGGGCAGGCCAGTTCGGTATCGGTACTCGACGCGATGGAGATTCTCGGCCCGGATCTGACGCGCTTCCGCCTGCGCAACGCACTCGAGTTGCTCGGTGGCGCGTCGAAGAAGGAAGCCAAGGAGTGGGAGAAGCTCGCGGCGACGATTGTCTGAGTGCGGGGCAGGGGCGGTGCTTGTGACCAGCATCGCCCCGAGGTGTCGCCGTTACCATTCGTCGGTGGTAAGTAGTTGTTCCTAATGCCAAAAAAACTTCGGCCCGTTGGAAATTGTTGTTGACACTACTTGGGGGCGCCCCTAATATGCGCCCCGTCCTCGAGATGGGGCTATAGCTCAGCTGGGAGAGCGCTTGCATGGCATGCAAGAGGTCGACGGTTCGATCCCGTCTAGCTCCACCAATCTCGAAGAGCAGAATTTGCCACCAGCTTGTATTTGCCGCATAAGCGATACAGGTTGTGCTTGAAGGGTTTGCGTCCCCTTCGTCTAGTGGCCTAGGACACCGCCCTTTCACGGCGGTAACAGGGGTTCGAGTCCCCTAGGGGACGCCATTTTTATTGCCCGTTTTGGGCTTCAAGGGGTCATCTTTCATGAGATGGCCCTTTTTGTTTTGCGTGGTCGAAAAGTCGCTTTAGCCGCACTGCGCTGAATGTCTTGTCATTGCTCGCAGCAACAGGCGTGACTCATCGCGGCGGCTGCGGTTTCATGGGTCATCGCAAACGGCCAACGAGGCTTGCAACGAATGAGCTGGGATCAGGCGGACGCGTTCACCATCGAGCTGCAGGTGCAGTCCGAGCATATCGACGAGTTGGGCCATGCCAACAATGCTGCGTATGTGACCTGGCTGGAGCGGTGTGCCTGGCAGCATTCGCAGAGTCTGGGGTTGGGCATCGACGACTATCGCCGCCTCGATCGGGCCATGGCGGTGCTGCGGCATGAGATCGACTATCTGGCCGCGGCTTATGACGGTGACTTGCTGCAGTTGGGAACCTGGATTTCCGAATCCGATCAGCGTTTGAAGATGAAACGCAATTTCCAGCTGATCCGACCGGCCGACGGCGCTACGCTGCTGCGCGCGCAGACGACTTTCGTCTGTATCGAGCTCTCCAGCGGGAAACCCAAGCGCATGCCGCCTGAGTTCATCGACGGCTACGGTAAAGCGCTGGTTCAGCCGTACCCGCTGGAGCTTTGACGAAGCTGGTTGCTCAGCCGCGCTGCTCGGGCTTCATGACGTCGCTCTCGCGGCGCTTCTCGGCATCCTCGCGCCAATCTTCCTGGATTTCCTCTTTCATTTTCGGGTCGGCGCCGCCATCTTCGTTTTCGCGAACCAGTCCCTCGCCTTTCTTTTCCTGCTGGATGTTGGTGCCTTGCGGCTGAGTGTTCATCATGTCCTGGTCGGCCAGCGCAACCGCGGAAAACAAGCTGCCCAGTGCGATGATGCCTGCGTACAAGATTTTCATCTGAACCTCCGGCTATCGGGTGATAAAGGACTTACCATCTCAATAACCGACCTGCTGCGCTGAAGATTCGTTCACTCCTGCCCGGTGCCCCGTTTTCCGTGAGTCAGTCCACCCTTCGCAAGATCATCCATATCGATTGCGACTGCTTTTACGCCGCGATCGAGATGCGTGACGATCCCAGCCTGGCTCGGCGGCCCATCGCGGTTGGTGGAGCCGCAGATCGGCGCGGGGTCATCGCCACGTGCAATTACGAGGCACGTGCATACGGCGTTCGTTCGGCCATGGCTTCCGGGCACGCGCTGAAGTTGTGCCCTGATCTGCTGATCCTGCGCCCGCGAATGGATGCATACCGGGAAGCGTCGCGTGAGATCCATGACATCTTTCGCACCTATACCGAGCAGATCGAGCCGCTGTCGCTGGACGAGGCTTACCTGGATGTCACTGCCTGCGAGCATTTTTCCGGGAGCGCCACGCGTATCGCCGAGGACATCCGCCGTCGAGTCTGGCAGCAGCTGCGCATCACGGTGTCGGCGGGGGTGGCGCCGAACAAGTTTCTCGCCAAGATCGCCAGCGAATGGAACAAGCCCGACGGCCTGTTCGTCATCACCCCGGCGCAGGTCGACGAGTTCGTGCAGATGCTGGAGGTCAAGCGGTTGCATGGTGTCGGTCGTGTGACCGCTGAGAAGCTGGGCCGGCTCGGCATCCGCACCTGTAGCGACTTGCGCGAGTGGCGCAGATTGGACCTGGTTCGCGAGTTCGGCGCCTTTGGTGAGCGGCTCTGGGGACTGGCGCGCGGCATCGATGAGCGCCCGGTACAGGTGGAAAGCCGGCGCCAGTCGGTGAGTGTCGAGCAGACCTACGACCGCGATCTGCCGGACCTGGCGGCGTGCCTTGAGCGTCTGCCGGAGCTGCTGCAGCAGTTGGCTACCCGCATGGCGCGCCTCGACAACGGCTATCGACCCGGCAAGCCCTTCGTAAAGCTCAAATTCCATGACTTCACCCAGACCACAATGGAGCAGGCTGGCGCCGGACTCGAAATCGACGACTACGCCGATCTGCTCGCCATCGCCTTCTCCCGTGGTGCGCGGCCGGTTCGGTTGATTGGCGTCGGCGTGCGGTTGGTCGATCTGCGCGGTGGTTTCGAGCAGCTCACTCTGTTCTAAGAGCGCCAGTTTCCTTTTCCTGCATCCATCGCGTGCTCATTCCGCTGACTACCGTTCGTCAGGTGCGTAGTTTGTGATGCCCTCGTGCGACGAAAGGGCTTAAGCCGATATAGCGCCAGCTTATTAATTAACCCAAAATGCGCGCGAGACTTGACGTCCTTAGATTGACGCTTTTGTGGTGTGCGATTGATTTACGACAATATTTGGACGCACCCATCGGATATTGTTAGAGTCACGCAAGATGGCAATATGCTATCTATTTGACGCCCTCAATATCGATTCTCTGCTTTCTGGCAGTTGAGCACCGACGTCTTGGCGAGGGAGCCATTGGTGGGTCTGTTTTCCAAAACCAAGAAATCAAAACCAGCCGGCATGCTCGGCATCGAGGCTGGTCCGCAAGGTATCGCGTTGGCGCAGGTCGTTCGGGTGCCCGGTGCGCGGCCGCTGCTGCCGTACTGCGAACACCTGGAAGGCAGCGCCGACGCGCAGGCCGCGTTGCTCGAGAGGGCCGTGAGCGAACGCGCCTTGCAGGGCTTGCCGACGAACGTGCTGCTACACCCTTCCGAATACCAGATGTTCCTTCTCGAAGCGCCTGAAGTGCCACCGCAGGAGCTGCGTGACGCCATGCGCTGGCGCATCAAGGACATGATCAGCCAGTCGCTGGACGATGTGGTGATCGACTGTTTCGCACTGCCCGAGGACGCCTATCGCGGGCGCACGCGCATGGTCTATTGCGCCGTTCTCGAGAAAACCCGGATGCAGCATTACGCCCAGCTCGTGCGCCAGGCCGGTCTGCACATGGCGAGCATCGACATCACCGAGATGGCGTTTCGCAACCTGGGCTCGCTCGCCGGCGCCGAAGGCATGAATCTCGCACTGCTGCGCCTGCGCACCAGCGAAGGCCTGATCTGCATCCAGAACGGCGCCGACCTTTACATGGCGCGGCGTATCGAGCAGGGGCTGGCCCGTGCCGCCCAGGATTTGAGCAGTACGACACTGGAGATCCAGCGCTCGCTTGACTACTTCGAGAGCCAACTCGGCAAGGGCTATATCAATCGCTTGATGTTGCTGCCCATGAAGCAAGATGGCGAACGCGCCTATCAGGGGCTGGCCAGTGGCCTGGCGGTGAACCTGCAACGCCTCGACCTGCGCGAGCTTTTCCCCGGCCAGCCGGGTGCCGAGCTGTCCGAAGCGCAGCAGGCGTTCTGCATTGGCGCCGTCGGCGCCGCCCTGCGTCAGGACGCCGTCTGATGCAGAACGTCAATCTCTATCAGCGCGAACGTCGTCAGCAGGGTGGCCCGCGTTCGCGGCAACTGCTGCTTGGCGCATGTGTACTGGCGCTTGCCCTGGCTTCGCATGCTGCCTGGCAGGGCTGGAACCTCAAGCAGCGCGCCTCGGACCGTCAGTTGGCCGAGGCGCAGGCGGTTTCTGCAGAGGCGCAGCTGGCCGCCTTCAAGGCCAACTATCGGGAACCGACGCTGGATACCCGGCTGCCTGCGCAACTGGCGGAGCGGGAAGCGGAGAACCGCCAGCTGCAACGCCTCGCAACGCATCTGCGCGCGCTCGATGGCCAGCTGCGCAGCGGCTTCGCGCCAGTGCTGACGGCCCTGGCCGATCGGCACCCGCCGCGCGGGCTCTGGCTGACTCGCATCCGTCTGCAGGCTGGCGGCAGCGACATGCTGTTGCGCGGGTTGAGCCAGGATCAGGAACTGCTTCCGCTGTACCTGGAAAGCCTCGGGCGCAGCAAGACGTTGCAGGGTCGTGAGTTCGGCAGCTTCGATCTGCAGCGCGACGACAGTGGCCTGCTGGCGTTCCGCCTGGCATCCCGTGCGGCGCAGGAGGGCGACGATGAATAACGCCATGCAAAGCCTGCGGCAGCGCTGGCAGGCGCTGGCACCGCGCGAACAGTGGCTGAGCGTGCTGGTCGGCGCTTCCCTGCTGGGCATGCTTTATCTGCTGCTGGTGGCTGAGCCGCTCGCTGAGCGCATCGCCCAGCAGGACAGCCAGCTGCGTCTCGCCGAAGCCCGTCAGCTGGAGGCGAACAATGCGTTGCTCGAACTTCAGGCCAAGCTCGCGGCCGACCCCAATCGTCCCTATCGAGACGCCCTCGATGTGGCGCGCACCAATCGCGAACAGATTCTGCGCAGCATCGACGAGGAGACCCGCTCACTGGTTTCACCTGCACGCATGAAAGCGCTGCTGCAGGACCTGCTGCGCCGGCAGCCTCATCTGCAGATGGTCGCGCTGCAGAGTTTCAGCACGCCGCTGGAGTTGCCCGCGTCGGATGCCGCGAAGGACACGCCGCCAGCGGCGGTCAGCTTCTATCGGCACGGTCTGCGTCTGACCCTGCAAGGCGGCTACTTCGACCTGCTCGATTACCTGCAGGCGGTGCAGAACAGTGGCTGGCGTCTGCATTGGGACAGCCTGGACTATCACATCGATGAGGCCGGGCCGGACAAGGCGCGGATCACGCTGGAGCTGCATACCTTGAGTCGCGAAGCGGGGTGGGTTGGTGTCTGATTTTTCTCGTGCGTTTTGCTTGCTCCTTTTGCTGCCCGCTTCGGCCTACGCGCTCGACCCCACGCGCCCGCCCGCGGCGTTCGTGACCGCTGCAGCGGAGCGCCAGGCACCGGCGACGCTGCACCTGCAGGCCATTTTCCGCGGTGCGCAGAGCGCCCGGGCGGTGCTCAACGGCCAATCGCTGAGAGTCGGCGACACCCTGGCCGATGCCAGAGTCCTGGCCATCAACACGAATTCCGTCCTGATCGAGCGCGACGGCCAGCAGCAGACGCTGCGTCTGGTTGCCCCGATCATTACTCCGAGCCAAGTCCGACCATGATGCCGACCCTTTTTCCACGTTTCGGCTTGCTGAGCCTGTTCTGCCTGCTGGCCGCCTGCCAGACATTCGAGGACGGCGACAAGCGCCTCTACGAGCAGAGCAACCGTCTGTTCGAGGAAAGCCTGCAGCAGACCCAGGCCAAGGCGCTGCCGCCGCCGTCGGTGCAGGCTGCGCTAATTCCGCCGCTGAGCGTCGACGGCAGTTCGGCTGTCAGTGGCCCGCGCTTCGATGTGGTCGCCAACGACATGCCGGCCCGCGAATTCTTCCTCAGCCTGATGGACAACGCCGGACAGAACCTGCTGGTGCACCCGGCGGTGACCGGCAACATCACCTTCAGCCTGCGCAACGTGACGCTGGAAGAAGTGCTCGCGGCGGTGCGCGACAGCTACGGTTACGACTATCGCCGCACCAGCTATGGCTACCAGATCCAGGCGAACACCGCGGTCACCCGCACCTATGACCTGAACTACCTCAACCTGCAGCGCCAAGGCATGACCGATACCCGAGTCAGCTCCGGCCAGGTCAGCACCAGCGACAACACCGACACCGGCGCAAGCGGTACCACGACCAACTCGACCTCCAGCACCGTCAATGCCAGTCAGTTGCTGACCAGCAGCACCGTCGACTTCTGGAGTGAAGTGCGCGAAGTCGTGGCGATGATGATCGGCAGCGAGGCGGACAACAGTGTGGTGGTCAATCCGCAGGCCGGGCTGCTGGTGGTTCGTGCATCCAGTGCCGACCAGCAGAACGTCGAGCTTTTCCTGCAGCAGGCACAGCGCAACCTGCAGCGTCAGGTGATTCTAGAAACCAAGATTCTTGAGGTGAGCCTGTCCGATGGCTTCCAGTCCGGGATCAACTGGGCGCAGCTGGGCTCCATGGGCAATGCCGACTTCGCGCTGGGTGTACAGGGCGATACGCTGGACGGCGTCAACAATGTCGGTGGCGTGTTCAGCGCTGCGGTCAGCGTCGGCGACTTCAGCGGCGTGCTGCAGCTACTGGAAACCCAAGGCGATGTGCGGGTGCTTTCCAGCCCGCGGATTTCCACCCTCAACAACCAGAAGGCCGTGATCAAGGTCGGCACCGACGAGTTCTTCGTCACCGACGTTTCGACCACCACCACCTCGCTGGCGGGCGGCACTACCGCGCCCGATCTGGACATCACCCTGACGCCGTTCTTCTCCGGTATCTCGCTGGACGTCACTCCGCAGATCGACGAGAACGACCAGGTCACGCTGCACGTGCGGCCGACCGTCAGCCGCGTTCAGGATCAGAACAAGAGTATCCAGCTGGGCGGTTCCGACAACGTCTTCAACTTGCCACTGGCGCTGTCCACCACGCGCCAGTCGGATTCCATCGTGCGTGCGCGCAGCGGCCAGGTCGTGGTCATCGGTGGCCTGCTGGAAAACCGCAACAGCAACAACGACGCCAACATTCCCTGGGCCTCCAAGCTGCCCATCGTCGGCAGCCTGTTCCAGCAGCAACGCAAATCGCTCGAGCAGACCGAGCTGGTCATCCTGGTGCGCCCGCAGGTGATCGACGATCAGGTCTGGCTCGACGAGCTGCGCCGCAGCGCCGATTCGTTCCGGCAGGTCAGGTAAGTATCGGTATGTACGAAGCATTCTTCGGCCTGCAGGAAAAGCCATTCGCATTGACGCCGAATACCGGCTTCATGGTTCGCCTGCCGCCTTACCAGGCGTGCCTGAACCTGCTGCGCGTGGCTCTGGCCGAAGGCGAGGGCTTCATCAAGGTGACCGGCGAAGTGGGCACCGGCAAGACCCTGCTCTGCCGCGCGCTGCTCAAGCAACTGGATGCCGAGCACTACCAGCTCGCCTGGCTGCCGAATCCGGCGCTCGGACCCATGGCGCTGCGCCAGGCGCTGGCCCATGAGCTGCATGTGCCGCGGGTCGAGCAGCTGGATAACCATGGGCTGCTGACGGCACTGCATCGCCGGCTGATCGAGCTGGCCGGCCAGGGCAAGAGCACCGTGCTGTTGATCGATGAGGCGCAGGCGCTGCCACCGGCCACGCTGGAGGCCTTGCGACTGCTGACCAATCTGGAAACCGAGCAGCGCAAACTGCTGCAGGTGGTGCTGTTCGGCCAGCCTGAACTGGACGCTACGCTGGCCAGCGAAAATTTCCGGCAATTGCGCCAGCGCATCACATTCTCCTATCGCCTGCGCCCGCTGGATGTCAGCGATGCCAGGCGTTACCTGCATGAACGCCTGGCGGTTGCCGGTTATCAAGGTGAACCGCTGTTCAAGCCGGCCGCGATTCGTCTGCTGGTCAAGGGCAGCGGTGGCATCCCGCGGTTGCTCAACATCCTGGCCAACAAGTGCCTGATGGCGGCGTTTGGCGAAGGCCAGCGACGGGTCGGCAGCCGCCACGTACACCGTGCCCTGGCTGATACCGAGGGTGCGCGACCGTTCCTGCGTGCAGCCCTTCCGTTGCGTTGGGCATTGCTGGCGGGGGCGGCAACCCTGAGCCTGCTGCTGAGTGCATTGCCATGGCTGTCGCAGCTGGCCGAGGTGCGGCCATGAGCCTGGTCAACGACATGCTGCGCGATCTCGAAGCGCGCGGCGCGGCATCCGGCGGGCAGAGCCCATTCCTCGACATGCAGGCTGTCGATGAAACAGCCGCAACGCGGCGTCAGCGATCGGCACGGCTGCGCCGCTGGTTGTTGCCGCTGGCTATCGGGGCGGTGGTCGCCGCGGCATCGGTGGTGCTGTTCCAACGTTTCGCGCAAGCCCCGGCTGTGCAGGAGTCACCTGCCGCCGCTCCGGTGGTCGCTGCGGTGCCTGCAACTCAGCTCCTCGAGGTCTTGCCGCAGCAAGACGGTGGCCGTTTCGTGCTGCAGTTGCTGCTGGATCGCTCGATCAGCTATCAGCGCACCGACGAAGGCGGCGCGATCAGTCTGCGCCTGCCGGATGTGACGCTCGCCGGTGGCCCGCGAAACGGTCGTGTGGCGAGCAATGGCCTAAGTCTGTCCTGGCGAGTGGAACAGCAGGGCGACCAGGTGCAGGTGCTGCTGCTCGGTATGACCGATCGCCTCGACGTGCGTGATCGGCTTTAGCCGGCCGCTGGCCATGCGCAGCTCTGGCTGGAAGTCCACATGGATGGCGCACCAGTCGCCGTTCCTGAGGACCTGGAGCTGCCTTTTGCCGAGCCGGCATTGGACGAAGCGAGCCTGCCGGAGTGGGTCACCCGCACCGCCCCAGACGCGCAAACCGCGCCGCCCGTCGCGCCGGATGTGCAACCGGTCGCCGAGCCAGCCCCGGCCCCGGCCCCGGTTGCCAGACCCCAGGTTGCCACCACGCCCACCGTGCAGATCGGCAGTCATCGACCGGACCCGCTGGCCCAGGCGCGCGACGCGCTGCAGCAGCAGAACTTCCCCCGTGCCATCGAGCTGCTGCAGGCGCTCCATGCCGCACAGCCGGACAACGCCGAGGCGGCCCGCTGGTTGGCTCGTGCTTACCTGGCGGCTGGACGGATCGAGCCATTGCTCGAGTGGCTGCCGGCCCGGCTGCAGAGCCGGCCGTTCGATGCCGAGCTGCGTATGCTGCTAGCCCGTGGCCAGCTGCAGAGCGGCGACAAGCAAACCGCGCTCGCCACCCTGGTGCAGAACGCGCCGTCGCTGGCGAGCGATCCGGGCTATCACGCACTGCTGGCGGCTCTGCAACAGCAGGTTGGCGACTGGACGGGCAGCGCTGCGGTTTATCGCCAGCTGGTCGCTTTCCAGCCGCAGCAGGCGGCCTGGCAGCTGGGCTTGGCCATCGCGCTGGAACAGATCGATCAACCCGCCCGGGCGGCGCGCCACTACCGTCTGGCCGCGCAAGGGCAGGGGCTCGATGACAACTCGCGGCGCTTCGCCGCCGAACGTGCCGGCGTACTCGGAGGTGCCCGATGACCGCGCAAGACATGCGCCAGCGCAAGATTCGTCTCGGCGATCTGCTGGTCCAAGCCGGCCTGATCAGCGAGGCTCAACTGCAGCAGGCGCTGCAGGACCAGAAGCGCACCGGCTCCAAGCTCGGGCGCACGGTACTCGACCTCGGCTTCATCGACGAAGGCCGCCTGCTGCGGGCGCTGTCCGAGCAGCTGCAGATTCCCTTCGTCGAACTCAAGCACTACAAGTTCGACAACCAGCTGACCCAGAGCCTGCCCGAGGCGGTCGCCCGGCGCTTCCGGGTGATCGTGCTGTCCCGCCAGGGCGATGGTTTGCTGGTGGGCATGACCGACCCGCTGGACATCTTCGCTCAGGACGAGATCGAGCGCCTGCTAGGCAAGCGCGTCCACCCGGCAGTGGTGCGGGAAAGCGAGCTGCTCGGCGCGCTCGATCAGCTCTACCGCCGCACCAGCGAAATCGCCTCGCTGGCCGGCGAGCTGGAAGGTGAGCTGCAGGAAAGCGACTTTGACCTCTCGCGCCTCGGCGAAAGCAACAGCGATGCGCCGGTGGTGCGCCTGCTGCAGACGCTGTTCGAGGACGCCGTGCAGATGAAGGCCTCGGACATTCACATCGAACCGGACGAAGGCGTGGTGCGGATTCGCCAGCGTATCGACGGCGTGCTCAACGAACAGGTGATGAAGGAGCACCGCGTCGCTTCGGCGCTGGTCATGCGCCTGAAGATCATGTCCGGCCTGGATATCTCGGAAAAGCGCTTGCCGCAGGACGGCCGTTTCAACATCCGCGTGAAGAACCGCAACCTTGATGTGCGGGTTTCCACTATGCCTGTGCAGTTCGGCGAATCGGTGGTCATGCGACTGCTCGACCAGAGCGGCGCGATGTTCAAGCTCGAAGGCACCGGCATGCCGCCAGCGATGCTCGAGCGCTTCCGGCGCCTGTTGCAACGTCCGCACGGCATGGTGCTGGTCACCGGCCCTACCGGCTCGGGCAAGACCACCACGCTCTACGCCGGGCTTTCCGAGCTGAACAGCCCGGAGAAGAAGATCATCACCGTCGAGGACCCGGTGGAGTACCGCCTGCCGCGGGTCAACCAGGTGCAGGTCAACGCCAAGATCGAGTTGACCTTCGCCCGCGTGCTGCGCGCCGCGTTGCGTCAGGACCCGGACATCGTGCTGGTCGGCGAGATCCGTGACCAGGAAACCGCCGAGATCGGCCTGCGCGCCGCACTGACCGGCCACCTCGTACTCTCGACGCTGCACACCAACGATGCCCTGACCTCGGCCATGCGCCTGATCGACATGGGCGTTGAGCCCTTCCTCGTCGCTACCGCACTGAATGCGGTGCTGGCCCAGCGTCTGATACGCCGCGTGTGCGAAAACTGCATGGAGGACGATCAGCCCGATCCTCGGCAACTGGCCTGGCTGGAAGCGCTGCACGGCGGCTCGCTGCGCGACCACCGTTTCAAGCGCGGCAATGGTTGCCATCAATGCCACAACAGCGGCTATGCCGGCCGTGTCGGCGTGTACGAGCTGCTGGAACTGGACGAACCGATGATCGCCGCGCTTCGTCGGGGTGATCCGCAGGGCTTCGCCGAGGCCGCGCGCCAGCAGGCGCACTATCGACCACTCGCGGCGTGCGCGCTGGATTACGCCATCGCCGGCGTCACCAGTATCGACGAGGTGGTGAAGGTCTGCGCCACCCTGGCGGACGACGAGGTGATCGCGTGATCGCCGCTAGTCTCCTGCCTATCGCGGCCGTAGGCGCCAGCGCCACGGGCGCCGTCCGGTCGCTTCGCGGGGAGCCTGCCGATGCCTAGCTTCCGCTATACCGGCCGCGATATGCGCGGCGCACGGGTCAGCGGCGCGCTCGATGGCGCCAGCGCTGACGCCGTGGCCAGCGAGCTGGTGTCGCGCCAGATCACCCCGCTCACCATCGATGCGGAGCGTGCCCAGGCCGATAGCGTCGACGTGTTTGCCGTACTGCGCGAGAAGCTGCGGCGCAAACGTGTCGATCTGGACGAACTGATCATCTTCAGCCGCCAGATGTACAGCCTGAACAAGGCCGGCGTGCCGATCATTCGCGCCATCGGCGGTCTGGCCGAATCCAATCGCAACCTGTATTTCCGCGGCATTCTGCAGGACGTGCGCGCCAGCCTCGAAAGCGGCCAGTCCATGGCGGTCGCGCTGAACGCGCATCCCAAGGTGTTCAACAATCTGTTTGTCAGCATGGTCAGCGTCGGTGAGAACACCGGCCAGCTCGACCAGGCGTTCAAGCAGTTGTCTGCCTATCTCGAGCTGGAGCGCGAGACCCGCAAGCGCATCAAGCAGGCCACGCGTTATCCGATCTTCGTGCTGGTGGCCATGGGAGTGGCGCTGGGTGTCATCAATCTCTTGGTGATCCCGGCGTTCGCCAAGGTCTTCGCCCAGTTCCACGCGCAACTGCCGTGGGCCACGCGCGTGCTGATCGACACCTCCAACTTCATGCGCGACTATTGGTGGCTGTTGCTGCTGGGCATCGTCGGTGGGCTTTACGCCTTCTTCAAGTGGATCGAAACCGACGCCGGTCGACTTCGCTGGGACCGCATCAAGCTGCGCCTGCCCATCGTCGGCGGCATCTTCGAACGTATCGCCCTGGCGCGCTTCACCCGCACCTTCGCGATGATGTATCGCGCCGGCGTGCCGCTGCTGCAGACGCTCTCGATCAACAGCGCCAGCGTCGGCAACCAGCATATCGGCCAGGCGATTCTCGGCATTCGCGAAAGCGTCGAACGCGGCGAAGCGCTGACCCGTTCGGCGCACAACTCCGGTCTGTTCACTCCGTTGGTACTGCAGATGATGGCCGTCGGCGAAGAAACCGGCGCGCTGGATGACCTGTTCATCGAAGTCGCCGATTTCTACGAGCAGGAGGTGGACTATGACCTCAAGCAGCTGGCTGATGGCATCGAGCCGATTCTTATCGTGGCCATGGGCGTGATGGTGCTGATTCTTGCGCTCGGCGTGTTTCTGCCGATGTGGGAACTGGGTAGCGCGGCGCAGGGGAGGGGTTGATGAGCTTACGAATCGCGACATTCCACATGAGCCACGGAGGCACGATGCAACGACACAAGGGTTTCACCATGATCGAGCTGGTCGTGGTCATCGCCATCCTCGGCATCCTGGCCGCGGTCGCCTTGCCACACTTCATCGACTCGGCCAAGGACGCCCACCGCGCCAGCGTGCGCAGCGCTGGTGGTGCGCTGACGTCGGCCGTCTCGCTGGTGCGCGGCCAGTACGAACTGAATCGCGGCGGCGGCAGCAATGCCTGTCTGGCAGGAAATTGCCAGATCAACGTACAGGGCTACGGCAACGGCGCGATGGATGTGAATGCCAACGGCTGGCCCGTAGGCACCGAACGCAGCGGCACTCCGCTCGCCAACACCAGCATGTCCGCCGATGAATGCCGCAACCTCTGGAGCAACCTGCTGCAGGCTTCCTCGCAGAGCCTGACCGGCACCAATCCGGCATTTACAGCCACGGCCAACGGCACCCGCTGCCTGTTCACCTACAACCTCGATGGCGGCGACGACGTCATCGAATACAACGCCAATACCGGCGAAGTCTTCGTCAACTTTCAATGATTCATAAACAAGGAGCGACAACTATGAAGAAGCAACAGAGCGGTTTCACCATGATTGAGTTGATTATGGTGATTGTTGTTTTGGGGATTTTGGCTGCGTTTGCATTGCCTAAGTTTGTAGATTTGGGAGCGGATGCGCGTGGAGCTACCGTTCAGGCCGCGTATGGCTCGATGAAGTCAGCTTCCGCGATGGCTCACTCTTCTTGGCTCGCCAAGAATGGTTCAACGAACGATATCTCCGTCGAAGGGAAAACGTTTACGCTGGTGAATGGTTATCCGAAAGAGGACGATATCGCTGAGCTATCTGGCTTAAATATCACTGCAAGTACTGGGGATTTCGTTCTGTTGACAACACAGCCGACGACTGGAATCGCTTACACTCACAAAGGAGTTTCGGCGGACAATCAGGCTACATGTGCTGTGATATATACAGCGCCAACAACTTCGGGTGAGGTTCCTGATATTAAAGCGGTTACGACTAATTGCAATTAATAAGCCTGTAAAGTGGGTGCGCTCGGCCAACTAACCCCCGCATCTTTGATCTACGGGGTTCGCCGGCCTTACGATGCTCTTCCGCAACCCGGCTTTTGCCGGGTTGCCATTAATTCCTGGAGGCGAGATAAATCACTCCTCCGACGCGCTTGAGCAGAAGGGCCGGCTAATGGTTAAACAGCGCGGTTTTACGATCGTCGAGTTAATCATGGTGATCGTGATTCTCGGCGTTATCTCCGCCGTGGCCGTACCGCACTTTTTCGACCGCAAGGTCTTCGATGAACGCTTTTATTTCGAGGAAGCGCTCTCGACTGTTCGCTATGGGCAGAAGCTGGCTGTGGCGAGTGGTTGCCCCATTGCCTTTCAAATCGATACTTCTGGATATTCATTGAATTACAGCGGCGGCGATTGCGGTGTCATGCCTGTCGGAAACGACTACGTCAAGTCGCTGCCGACTGGCGTTGCTGTCACTAAAGCACTCGCCATCAGTTTCAACTCCCTTGGCAGCGTCAACGAAGCCTGTCCCGGCGGACGATGTGTGACCACGATTGGCAGCCACACCTTTACCGTCCACTCCGCCACCGGCTTTATCGAGGTGGGCCAATGACTCGATTCCAGACCGTAAGCTGGGTTGAGCCTGCGAAGCCCAACGAGCAGAGTATCGGCAGGGTCCGGTCATTGCTTCGATGCGCATTGGACTTCGACACCATTTTCCTCATTCACAGCCTAACGGGCTTCAACGTAGGGTGGATGACGCTTTACCCATCCACCAATGTTCTCCACGCCACCAGTCACAATCCGGCCCCATGGTGGAAAACGCTGCGCGGTTTTCCACCCTACGGCCGCGCCACGGGACCGAGGTATCAGCCGTGATCCGGCCACAACGCGGAATGACTCTGGTCGAACTGGTCATCACCATCGTTATCATCGGCATCGCCGCAGCGGCATTGTTTTTCGCCATGGCCAGCATCACCGCGCGCTCGGCCGATCCGCTGCTGCGCCAGCAGAGCGTAATGATCGCCGAAAGCTATCTGTCGGCGGCGCTGGCGCTGCCTTACGGTCAGCTGAGCAGCGCGGCGCAATCGGCCGCTGCACCCCGAAATCTTGCCGGCGAACCGGTTACCGAGCTGGTCGGCTACTCGGTCGCACTGACGGTCGATGGTGCTGCCAATCTGAACGGTGTTGACGCCACCCGCATCGAGGTGACGGTGACCGATCCGCAGAACCAGTTGTTACAGCTTTCCGGTTGGCGCACCTGCTACGGTGAGTACGACGCCTCGGGGAATGCCCTATGCCCCTGATGCGAGCGCCGAGGCGCCAGAACAGTCAGCGAGCGAGGACATTCGCGGGCGCTGGCTGGGCACTCTCCCGTCAGGGCTTCAGGCAAACCGTAGGCAGTACCAATGGGTTCACGCTGGTCGAGCTGATCATGGTGATCGCGCTGGCTGGCGTCGTTGCGGTGATGGTCGGTACGGTCATGTCGCGGCCGTTGCAAGGCTTCGCCGATAATAGTCAGCGGGCTGAACTGACCGATCGGGCGGCGATTGCGCTCAACCGGATGGCGCGCGATATTCGGCTAGCCGTACCGAACTCCGTCCTTGTAGCCGACACGGGCGATGAAGTCAGGCTCGTTCCGATTGCGGCCGCCGGACGCTATCGGGCCAATCTGCCGGTGCCCGATGGGCCACGTCAGGATCCACCGGCCTGTACGCAGATATCCGGCCGCTGCGTGATCGATATCCTCAGCCCAATCGAGCCGGCAGATAGCAAAAACAACAAGCATTGGCTGATCATCTATAACACCGGTTCGCTCGTCGGGCGCCCCGAGCCCGTCGATGGAGCGGTCTCGCCGGTGTCACCCAAGGTCTTCACATGGGAAAACGGCGTGCTTGAGGCTGATCTCTCGGCTTTCCGTTTTGAGTTCGCCTCGCCGCAGCATCGGTTTTTTCTGGCCGACCGAGCCGTCGGCTATCAGTGCCGAAACGGTGCGCTAATTCGCGCCGAATTTGGCGAACTGGCCGCGTCTGATTATTCCGGTGCCGCCACCGTGGTCGATCGTGTCGATTGCGGCCAGAGCCAGTTCAGCTACGAACCCGGCAACAACACGCGCAACGGCCTTGTGACGCTCAAACTGGTACTGGCTGGCGCTGGCGGAACCGTCACCCTCTTGCAGCAGGTCCAGGTCGATAATGCGCCCTGATTTTTCCTTCCTACAGAGTCGCCAGGGCGGCTTCGGGCTAGTCGCCGCGATGTTTGTCATTATCGTCATCGCCGGCGCGATCGCGGCCATGGCGCGGATGTCCGAAACTCAGAGCGCCACCAGCAGCATGGCGATCCTGCAGGCGCGGGCCTATCAGGCAGCGCGGGCCGGGATTGAGTGGGGGATCCATAGGGCGATGGCCGGTGAATCCTGCAGCGATAACTTCATGCTCCAGGGCTTCACGGTGGACGTGCAGTGTGCCCCGGGCGCTGCCGTATCTCTGCCCGAGGAAGAGCGTAGCCTGCGCTTCATCTCACTGCAGGCTAGCGCACAGTACGCCTCGCCGGGCAGCCCGGATCATGTGTATCGGCAGTTGAGTGCCGTGGTGGAAAAGGATGATTGACATGCTCGAGAGCATACGGGGCAGCTGGAGGCTACTGACGCGCTGTGCGCGGGTCGAGGCATCGTCGCTCGCGGTGCTTTGCCTGCTCGGTATTGTCTGTCTGGGCAGCCCAACCGCGTCGGCGGCGCTCTGCTCAAATGTCTTTCCCCAGGACGCAACGCCGGATACTGGCGCGACACTCGACCTTGCCGTAATGGATCGTCAGGTCTACGGCCCCTTTCCCTCCCGTGGTGCCGCATACACCGCAAGCGGGGATTACTTCTACGACGCCGGCAAGCTGAACAACGGCGAGACCATCTCGGTAACGGCCGGCCGGCCCGTGCGGATGTTCGTCGACGGCGATCTCGAACTCGCACCGCATAGCAGGATCAATCCGAACGGTTCGGCGGCCGACTTGCTGATTGTCGTGCGCGGAAATCTAACCATCGGCACCAAGAACGATATCAATGCCTTGGTGTATGTGACCGGCGATGTCACCGCCAATTCTAGCGCTCACATAGAGGGTGCCCTAACAGCCGAAGGCAGCATCGATACCAAGGTCAAAGACGTTATCACCTACGACGAGGTGGCCGCGTCGGCGTTTGCTCAGGGCGACCTCTGCCAGACTACCGAAAATATCCCGCTTTACTTGCGTTTCGATGAGGCGAGCTGGGGCGTACCGGCGAACACGGGGCGAGGGGCATTCGACATCCAGGTAATTGGCGGGGCCGTTACCGCCGGGGCTGACCCGGCCCGGCCCGTCGATAGGCAAGGCGAGGGAACGTGTCGATATGGGCGATTCGATGCACCCGCAAGTGCGGTGCTGGTACGAGATCACGACTCACTTGATCTCAAGCGTGAACTGAGTGCGAGTTTCTGGCTCAAGGTGGAGGCAACGCCGAGCGGTAACGTCGCCGTATTTTCGAAGGGCACTACGTACAGGCTTGAGTTAGATAACCAACGTCGGTTGGTATTAACTTCGCGAGCGCCTACCTGGTTCGGCGGAAGGGCTTTGACGGTTTACTCTCGGCCACTCCCGATTGGCAAGTGGGTGCACGTAGGCTTTCACCTCAAACTAACGGTCGTCTTCTTAGGTTTGGACAGGCTAGACGGGGCACTTTATTTGGATGGAACTGCCGAGTCGGCAGCCAGTGAGACATTCTTGTTTGGTTCAACTCCGAACGACACTGACCCTCTTATCATCGCAGGTGATTCAAGTGGTCTCGTCGGATCGATCGACGAGGTTCGGTTACATCAAGGGCTCTGGACTATCGATGACTACAGGAGGCAGATGGCAGCGCGTCATTGGTGTGGCACGCCAGCAGGCATCGATCACTTCGAGTTCTCCACCAGTGCCTTAGCACATACCTGCAGCCCTCAGGCCGTCACGCTCATGGCCTGTACCAATGCAGCCCCTGGGGCCTGCCAGCCCTACCAGGGCGACGTATCGGTAATCCTCAGAGGGGAGGGCTGGCTCGGTGGCAACCAGCAGACGATCAGAGGTGGCGTCGGGACCTTTAAGCTGCAGGGGCTACAGTTGCAGATGCCCTTGGCTGTCGACGCTTCAGAGCCTGATGCCTCTAGATCGACACTTTGCCGGATTGGCGATGCACCCCTTTCTTCCGACTGTATTCTGAACTTCGCGCAGAGCGGCTTCATCTTCGATGTGCCGGATATGCAGGCCGGTCGCGGACATTCGGCTGTGCCCATGCGTGCGGTCATTGACGTCGGTGACGAAGGCAGCCCTCGCTGCGAGCCGGCGTTCACCGACAGCACGCGTGAGGTGCGTTTCTGGAGCAGCTTCGTCACTCCGTTAGTCAGCGAGCTGTCGGACAGCTCGAAACCAGTTCAGGTGAATGCCGAAGCGGTCGGGCAGAACTTTGCAGAGGCTCGGCCGCTCGCGCTTCGTTTCGATCAGAACGGCGCCACCTCGCTCGACGTGAACTACGCCGAAACCGGCCGGATGCTGCTCAACGCCTACTATCCGGGCAGCGCAGAGGAGGGTGACAGCGGGCCGATGACCGGCAGCGATGACTTCGTTTCCGCACCGGCGGGGTTCTGCATCGAGCCATCGCAGACCTGCTCGGCCGGAGACAGCAGCTGCGATGTGTTCCGGAAGGTTGGGCAGGTATTTTCAACAACGATCAGACCGGTAGCCTGGCGTGCCGATGGCGAGCTCTGTAAAGCGAGCACGACGAGAAACTATCGACAGGATCAGCTGCAGCTACGCCCGATGGTCCAAGCCCCCTCTCCAGTTATCGGTGGGGTGGCTGGGCGTGTACTCACACCGGTAGACGGGCGCTACGATCATCTGCCATCCGGCTCGCCGGCAAACTGGGATGGAGCTGTTATCCAGGATGTAGCGCTGTCAGAGGTTGGCGTGTTTCGCCTGCGAGTCGAGCCGCCTCCCTATCTCGGCGTGGCAGTGCCAGCCAGCGATTCGGCTCTGATCGGGCGGTTCATCCCTCGTTACCTGAAGGCAACAATCGAGGGCGCGCTGAACTCGGGGTGCGGCGTGTTCAGCTATCAGGATCAGCCAGTCGCCGTGGCTAAGCCGCCTGCGCTGACGATCACTGGCTATGGCATTGCCGACGGGGCGGAGTACCCCACCGAGAACTACGATTTCGATGGCTTCTGGGGCTTCGCTAGTAGCCCGACCCCGAGTTGGTTAGCGGTTGGCGGGAAACTGGACCTCAGCCCTCGACTGGACCAGGGAAACGGCATGCCCGAGGCGCTAACCTGGCAGTCCATCAGAGACCTCGCTCCCAGCGAGAGCGGGAATAACGACGGTGACGGGCAGCGGACCTATACCTGGGGTGCGGATTGGCTACGCTACGGTCTCGCTACGCAACCTGATGCCGCTGATCATCCATTCCAGGTTCTCCTGCGCTTCACTGTGCAACAGCTGACCGATGGGGATGGTGTATGCAACGGCAGCACTTGCCAGGAAGCCGAGGCGGTGCTGGACCACAGCGAGTTCCGTCTGGGCCGGCTACGCATCGGCAACGGCCATGGCTCGGAGTTGCAGGACCTCAGCCTGCCCTGGGTTATTGAGACCTGGCAGGCCTCGAATATCTTTCTCCCTGAAGGCGGTGATACCTGCAGTGCTTCGGTTTGGGGGAACGCGCAGGCATTCGAACAGGTGGGCAACCTGGCGAATAAGAGCCTTCAGATCGATGGCGGACAGACGGGGTATGAAGGCAGCCTGGTCATTACCAAGCCAGAAGCCACCGGCGAAGCTCGTATCGGCTTTCCAAATGTGCCGGAATGGCTCTGGTATGACTGGCAGGGCAAGGGGCGGGAGGCGAGTCGGGGGCTGGCCAGTTTCGGAATCTATCATGGCCCGAAGCCATTGATCTTCCGTCGTGAGGTATACCGGGGAATGTGAGTTCCGAAAGCAAAAAGGCCGCTCAATGAGCGGCCTTTTCGTCCGGGTGTAAAAGAGGGGAATCCCTGGCCTGCCAGTACCAGGGTCCCCGAAACTGGTTGATTCAGTCTATGCACTGGATGTGCCAGTTTCGTGAAGGTCGGCAGGCGGCTTTGCTCGGGCTTGTTCGCAGGTGCTGAACGCCGGAATCCGAGGGGCGGCGGGTCCCAGGCGCTGTGTCAGCTGCCGTAAGGAAGGGTCGGCAGATGTGATCTCGCGTGAAAGCAGTGCGCATGCCTTGTTGCATGCGCACATTTGGCGCGTTATTCCTGTTCCGGCCAGAGCCGTAGCGGGGTGCCCTGGGCGGGCCAGAGGCGCAGTTGGTCGATGTTGGAGACATCCCAGCGCTCGACGCGATTGAGCAGATCGAGGAAGTGGTGCTCCTGTTCCATGATTTCCTCCGCGCACATCTTGCGTGTGCTGCCCAGGTTGCTGAAGCGGATCTGCTGGCCATCACGCTCGTAACTGCCGAACCAGTGGTTGCAGCCCGCGTTGCCGTAGGCGCGGCCGTCGCTCAGCGTGAGCGAGACGGGCGTGCGGCCGATCACTGCTTCATCGCCGATCCATTCGGCAATGTAGGTGACGTCGCGTTGCAGCTCGAGTTGCTCGGTGGCACAGCCTGTGAGTCCGAGGGCTGCGATGAGTGGCAGGATTCGTGAAGTCATGCCTGTTGCTCCTTCTGGCAGCTGGGGCAGCGGTGCTGGTCGTTCTGACCGGACCAGCCCAGTTCGGTGATGCGCGCCTGGGCGGCGGGCTTGCGTGCGGCCTCGCCGAGCTTGGCGTCCGCGGCGAACTCGAAGTCCAGCTGTTTGCCGCAGCTGTCGCAGGCGACCTGCCAGTTGAGGATTTCCAGTTCGCGGAATACCGGCCCGCTGGCCACCGCCATCCATTGCCCCGGCGGGTTGATCAGGTGGCGGACCTTCTCCACTGTCAGGCGCTGGGAAAGGTCGCGGCTGCCCTTGAGCGTGACGATCAGTACATCGCCGCTGCGAATCGAGCCGCCATTGCCGGTTACCTGATAGCGGCCCGGCGCCAGCGCACGGCATTCGGTGAGGGTGTGGGCGGGGTTGAGCAGGGTGTAGCGGAAATCGTGTTCGGCCATGACTCGTGATCGACGGTGAGTTGTGCGCGCAATGCTAGCACGCGCCCCGGCGGCAGGCGTGCCGCCGGGACGCCGGGACGAATCACGGTCGAGAAGCGAGCCGATCACTGCGCCTGAGCGGTTGCCGGCGTGCCGAAAGTGTCTTCGAAAAAGCGTTGCATGTCGCGCCAGGAGCGTTCGTCCGCGGCCTTCTGATAGGCGACGTCCAGGCCATTCTTCTGGTGGGCGTCGGCGCCCGGATTGGTGAAGCTGTGCTTGGCGCCTGGCAGGCTGACGAACTGGTAGTCGGCGCCGGCCTTGACCATCTCGACGTTCAGCGCGGCGATGTCGTCGGTGCTGATCATGCTGTCCTCGCTGCCATGTTCGACCAGCACACGCGCCTTGACGCTGCCGGGGGCGGCGCGGGTTTCGGTGGCCAGCGCGCCGTGGAAGCTGACCACGCCTTCCAGCGGCACACCCTGGCGCGCCATGTCCAGAACCACCTTGCCGCCGAAGCAGTAGCCCACAGCGCCCAGTTTGGCGGTATCGGTCTGGGCCTGTTCCTTGAGCAGGTCGAGGCCGGCGTTGAAGCGGCCCTTGGCAGCATCGGCGTCCTTCAGCGCGGCCTGCATGAAGCTCATGGCGTCTTTCGGGTGATCGGTATTCTTGCCTTCGCCGTACATGTCGATGGCGAGGGCGCTGTAGCCCAGCTCGGCGAGGTCGCGAGCGCGCTGCTTGGCATAGTCGTTCAGCCCCCACCATTCGTGTACCACGACGATGCCGGGACGCTTGCCTTCGATGGCGTCGTCATAGGCGTAGTAGCCGATCATCTCGGTGCCATCGGCAGCGGTGTAGGGGATTTCCTGCGTCTGAATCTCGGCATTCGCAGTGACGCTGGCAACCATGAGCAGGCCGAACAGGCAGTGGCGCATCGTGGGATCTCCTTGGTGATCGTTATGTTGGCGAAGGGTTCGAAGAAGGATAGCGGTTCTTCGACTGCACGCGCAGCGCCCGGGTTCGGCTGCGTGATGGATACGTATAAGACGAAAAAGCCCTGCCGGTTGGCAGGGCTTTTTCGTTGAGCGTGGTGGCGATGTCAGCCGCCCAGGTAGGCGTCGCGCACTTTCGGATCGGTCAGCAGGTCCTCGCCGCTGCCCTGCATGACGATATGCCCGTTCTCCAGCACGTAACCGCGGTCGGCCAGCTTGAGCGCTTGGTTGGCGTTCTGCTCGACCAGAAACACCGTCACGCCATCCTCACGCAGCTGTTCGATGATCTCGAAAATCTGCTGGATGATGATCGGCGCCAAGCCCAGCGATGGCTCGTCGAGTAGCAGCAGCTTGGGTTTGCTCATCAGCGCGCGGGCGATGGCGAGCATCTGCTGTTCACCGCCGGACATGGTGCCACCGCGTTGCTGGTAGCGCTCCTTGAGCCGCGGGAACAGGCCGAGCACCTTGTCCAGTTGCTCCTGGAAGTCCGTCTTGCCGGTGAAGAAGCCGCCCATGGAGAGGTTTTCCTCAACCGTCAGACGGGCGAAGATCCGCCGGCCTTCGGGCACCACGGCGATGGCCTTGCGCATGATGTCGCAGGTCTGCTGGCCGACCAGCTCCTCGCCCTGGAAGCGGATGCTGCCACTGGCTGCCTGCGGCGAGCCGCACAGGGTCATCAGCAGGGTCGACTTGCCGGCACCGTTGGCGCCGATCAGGGTGACGATCTCGCCCTGTTCGACCTGCACGTTGATGTCGTGCAGGGCCTGGATCTTGCCGTAGAAGGTCGAGACGTTTTCGAAAGTCAGCATGCTTACGCCTCCCCCAGATAGGCTTTGATCACGTCCGGATTGTTACGGACTTGCTCGGGTGAACCATTGGCCAGCGGGGTGCCCTGATTGATCACGTAGATGTGGTCGGAAATGCTCATGACCAGCTTCATGTCGTGCTCGATCAGCAGCACGGTGACCCCGTGTTTGTCGCGTAGCATGGCGATCAGGGCCTTGAGATCCTCGGTTTCTCTGGGGTTCAGGCCGGCCGCCGGTTCGTCGAGCATGAGGATGCGCGGGCGCGTCATCATGCAGCGGGCGATTTCCAGACGGCGCTGCTGGCCGTAGGCGAGGGTGCCCGCCGGTCGATTGGCGACATCGGTCAGATTGACCTGTTCCAGCCAGTGCGCAGCGAAGTCCATCGCCTCGCGCTCGCTCTTGCGAAACGCCGGCGTCTTGAACAAGCCGGCAAGGAAGCCGGTGTTCAGGTGACGGTGCTGGGCCACCAACAGGTTTTCCACGGCCGTCATGTCCTTGAACAGGCGGACGTTCTGGAACGTGCGCACCACGCCCTGACGAGCGATCTTGTGGCCAGGCAGGCCGTGGATCGGCGTGCCGTCGAGGAGGATTTCCCCCGCGGTCGGCTGGTAGAAGCCGGTCAGGCAGTTGAACACCGTGGTCTTGCCGGCGCCGTTGGGGCCGATCATCGAAACCACTTGCTTGTCATGTACCGTCAGCCCCACCTCGTTGACCGCCAGCAGGCCGCCAAAACGCATCATCAGGCCGCGTACTTCTAGAATCGGGCGGCTCATTGCTTCAGCTCCAGGTGTGGGCGTTGCATCGGCAGCAGGCCTTGCGGACGCCAGATCATCATCAGCACCATCAGGGCGCCGAACATCAACATGCGGTATTCGCTGAATTCGCGCATCAGCTCAGGCAGCAGGATCATCACGATGGCTGCGAGGATCACGCCGAGCTGCGAGCCCATGCCACCCAGCACGACGATGGCGAGGATGATCGCCGACTCGATGAAGGTGAACGACTCCGGCGACACCAGGCCCTGGCGTGCGGCGAAGAAACTGCCGGCGAAACCGGCAAAGGTTGCACCTAGGGTGAAGGCCGAGAGCTTGATCACGGTGGGGTTCATGCCCAGCGCGCGGCAGGCGATCTCGTCTTCGCGCAAGGCTTCCCAGGCGCGGCCGATCGGCATGCGCAGCAGGCGGTTGATCACGAACAATGTCAGCAGCACCAGCAGCAAGGCGATCAGGTAGAGGAAGATCACCTTGTTCACCGAGTTATAGGCCACGCCGAAATACTCGTGGAACGTCTGCATGCCCTCGGCTGCGCGGCGGTCGAAGGACAGGCCGAACAGGGTCGGTTTGTCGATGCCGCTGATGCCGTTCGGGCCGCCGGTGAGGTCGGTCATGTTGCGTAGCAGGATGCGAATGATCTCGCCGAAGCCGAGGGTCACGATGGCCAGATAGTCACCGCGCAGGCGCAACACCGGGAAGCCCAGCAGGAAGCCGAACAGTGCCGCCATCGCGCCGGCGATGGGCAGTGCAGTCCAGAACCCGACCCCGTAGTAGTGCGAGAGCAGCGCATAGGTGTAAGCACCGACGGCGTAGAAGCCGACGTAACCCAGGTCGAGCAGGCCGGCCAGACCGACGACGATGTTCAGGCCGAGGCCGAGCATCACGTAGATCAGGATCAGCGTGGCGATGTCCACCGCGCCACGTGACCCATAGAACGGCCACGCCAGCGCGACGAGGATCAGAGCGATGATGATCCAGCGTTGGGTCGAGGGCAGGGTAAGGAAGCTGCCCGCGCCTGCGGGTACGCTCGGCAGGCTTGGGCTGGCGGCCCAGCCGGCGGCCAGGTGAGTACGGAACAGTTGCCAGACGAACATGGCTACCGCGCAGGCGGCGATGATCCAGAACGTACCGGCTTCGGCGCCGTGCACTTCGACGCGGATGCCGACGGTGGTGAGCTTCAGGCCGAATACCGGCACCGCAACGGCGATGACCAGCAGGGCGCTGAAGAAGGCTGTACGGAGATTGCCGGTCATACCTTTTCCACCTCCGGGCGGCCGAGGATGCCGGTGGGGCGGAACAGTAGGACCAGCACCAGCAGGCTGAACGCCACGACATCCTTGTACTGGTCGCCGAAGATGTCAGCACCGAAGGCCTCGGCCACACCAAGCACCAGACCGCCGAGCATGGCGCCTGGAATGCTGCCAATGCCGCCGAGTACTGCAGCGGTGAATGCCTTGATGCCGGCGAGAAAGCCGATGTGCGGGTTGATCACGCCGTACTGCATGCTGATCAGCACAGCTGCGATGGCGGCCAGCGCAGCACCGATGACAAAGGTCAGGGCGATGATGCCGTTGGTGTTGATGCCCAACAGGTTGGCCATCTTCAGGTCTTCTGCGCAGGCGCGGCAGGCGCGCCCCAGACGTGACCGCGAGATGAACATCGTCAGCCCGTACATGGCAACGAAGGTGACCACGAAGATCAGGATCTGCATGTACGAAATCACCACGCCATTCATGGTGCTTTCACCGAACACCAGGTTGCCCGGCATCAGGTTGGGAATCGCCTTGTCCTTGGAGTCCTGAGCCAGCAGCACGACGTTCTGCAGGAAGATCGACATGCCGATGGCCGAGATCAGCGGAATCAGGCGATTACTGCCACGCAGCGGGCGGTAGGCGACCCGTTCGATGCTGTAACCGTAGGCGCTGGTGACGATGATGGCGGCGACGAACGCACCCATCATCAAGATAGGTAGCGCATCCAGGCCCATCATGGACAGGCCGACAATGGCGATGAAGGCGACATACGAGCCGATCATGTACACCTCGCCGTGGGCGAAGTTGATCATGCCGATGATGCCGTACACCATCGTGTAGCCGATGGCGATCAGCGCATAGGTGCTGCCAACGGTGAGCCCGTTGATCAGCTGTTGTAGGTAGTGGTAAAGCTCAGGCATCACTGCTCTCCCGAAGTCCCTGCAATTGCGTTTCGGTCTGCTGCGCTGCCCACGTCGAACGCACCGCACACCCTGGCGCGGCGCCACTGCGGTACGGTGCTGTGCGGATCACGCACTGCATCGGTTCGAGGTGGGCCTGCTGTTCAGGCCGCTCGTTGAATTACAGGTACGGCAGGGCGACCCGGGTGCTTTTGGCTGGGCCGCCTGCTTAAAACAAAGCCCACAAGCGAGTGTGGGCTTCGTCAGGCTGATGGAATTTACTTGGCTTCGGTCTTGGTGCCGTCCTGGTGCCATTCGTAGACGACGAAGTTGAAGTCCTTCAGGTCGCCCTTCTCGTCGAAGGAGAGCATGCCGGTCGGAGTGTCGAAGGTGTTGCTGCGCAGCGCCTCGGCCACCTTTTCGGTGTCGGTGCTGCCGGCCTTCTCGATACCTTCGGCAATGACCTGCACGGCGGCGTAGGCGGGGAATACGAACGGGCCGCTCGGGTCCTGCTTCTTGGCCTTGAAGCCGTCTACCAGTTCCTTGTTGCGCGGGTCCTGATCGAACGACTTCGGCAGCGTCACGTACATGCCTTCGGAAGCCGGGCCGGCGATGGCGGAGATTTCCGAGTTGCCGACGCCTTCAGGCCCCATGAAGCGCACATTCAGGCCTTTTTCCTTGGACTGACGCAGCAGCAGACCCAGTTCCGGGTGGTAGCCGCCGTAGTAGACGAAATCCACGCCTTCGCGCTTGAGCTTGGCGATCAGCGAGGAGAAGTCCTTGTCGCCGGCATTGATGCCTTCGAACAGGCCGACCTTGATGTTCTTGCTTTCCAGGGTCTGCTTGACGGCAGTGGCAATGCCTTCACCGTACTGCTGCTTGTCGTGGATGACGGCGACGTTCTTCGGCTTGACGTGGTCGGCAATGAAGTTGCCGGCGGTCGGGCCCTGCAGGCTGTCGAGGCCGATGGTACGGAAAATCAGCTCGTAACCGCGGGAGGTGATGTCCGGGCTGGTGGAAGCCGCGGTGATCATCAGGATGCCTTCGTCCTCATAGATGTCGGACGCCGGCTGAGTGGAGCTGGAGCAGAGGTGGCCGACAACGAACTGCACTTCGTCATTGACGATCTTGTTGGCCACCGCCACGGCCTGCTTCGGATCGCAGGCGTCGTCGTAGCGCACGCCTTCCAGTTGCTGACCGTTCACCCCGCCGGCCTTGTTGATCTGCTCGATGGCCATTTCGGCCCCGATGAACTGCATGTCCCCGTACTGCGCCACCGGCCCGGTTACCGGCCCTGCCAATCCGATGCGGATCGTGTCGGCGGCCAGGGTGTAGCTGGCTGCGCCGGTCAGTGCCATTGCCAGAAAAATTTTCGAAAGACGCTGGTTGGTCTTCATAAGTGCTCCACTTGCATCGTTATTGTTTGAATCCTGCGGGCCGGAGTGCCGTTAAGAGGCGAACATCCCGAAACGCTCCGGCAACTGTACCGGCACAGTGTAGAAGTGTCTCCTCCGTTTGCACAGCCGGCAGATTCAACCGTTTGATGGGAATCGGGGCGCGGGTATCATTGCGCCCTTTTCGTATCTGGTGAGTCCCATGGCCGACGACGCAAGCACTCTTTATGCCAAGCTGTTGGGCGAAACCGCAGCGATTACCTGGGAAGAACTGCAGCCGTTCTTCGCTCGCGGAGCGCTGCTGCAGGTGGCTGGGGATGCTGATCTGGTCGAGGTGGCGCTAGCCGTCGCCGAGGACTATCAGACCAAGGTAGCGGCGTGGCTCCACGGCGGACAGCTATCGAAGATGCAGCCTGGGCAGGCGCAGGACTGGCTGGAGCGTGACCCCGACCTCTGGGCCGTCGTGGTCGCACCCTGGGTGCTGGTGCAGGAGCGCGTCGGCAAACCTGCATTGCACTGAAAAGGGGCGAGCTCAGGTTTAAGTCATCCTCGTACCCAGCGCTGCCTGGCCCAGGCACTCAGGCTGTCGACCGCCAGTACCATCGCCAGCATGGCCAGGATCACCGTCGAGGCTTGGGCTTCCTGGAACAGGCTGAGGCTCATGTAGAGCATCTGGCCCAGGCCGCCGGCGCCAACGAAGCCGAGCACGCTGGCCATGCGAACATTGTTTTCCCAGCGGTACAGCGTGTAGGCCACCAGTTGCGGCCAAAGCGAGGGCAGCGTGCCGTAGCAAAATGCCGCGATGCGTCCGCTACCGGCCAGGCGAAGGGCGTCGGCGGGCTGCGGCGGGGGATTTTCCAGCGCTTCGGCGAACAGGCGCCCCAGCACGCCAGCCGTGTGCAGCGCCAGCGCCAGGGTGCCGGCGTTCGGCCCGAGCCCCGCTGCCAGCACCATCAGCGCGGCCCAAACCAATTCCGGAATCGCCCGTAGCGCATTGAGCAGCAGGCGTGATGCAGCCTGTGCCAGCAGACCGAAACGGCCCGCCGCGGGGAGTGCCAGCAACAAGCCGAACAGGGCTGCGAGCAATGTGCCGATGGCCGACATCGCCAGTGTTTCCAGCGTGCCGCGAGCGATCGCCTGCAGATGCGCGGGCGACAGGTCCGGCGCCATGAATCCCGAAGCGTAGGTGGCCATCTGCGCAAGGCCGTCTCGGCTGAGCAGCGCGGCGCTTTCCAGCTGCAGGAAGGCAAAGGCGGTCACCACGGCCGCGACCAGCCCGGTCGGAATCAGCAGGCGCAACAGCAGACTCATGCGAATCTCCAGCGCAGCATTCGGCTCAGCAGGTCGGCCAGCAGCACCAGCGCGAGGAACGTCAGCAACATGCTGGCGACTTCACCGCCGGCGAACATGCGCATCGACAGGTCCATCTGCTGGCCGAGTCCACCGGCGCCGACGAAACCCATCACCACCGAGGCTCGGATCGCACATTCCCAGCGGTAGACGCTGTACGACAGCATCTCGCCCGTGGCCTGCGGCAGCACGCCGTAGAGGAAGGCCTGCAGCCGCGAGGCGCCGGCACCGAGCAGTGCGCGGGCGGGTAGCGGGTCGACCGACTCGAAGATCTCCGCGTAGACCTTGCCGAGCATGCCGGCGTAGGTGATGGCGATGGCCAGTACGCCGGCGGTCGGCCCCAGGCCTACGGCGCGGACGAACAACAGCGCCCAGACGATCTCCGGGATGCTGCGCAGCACGATCAGCAGGCCGCGTACCGGCCAGCGCAGCGCTTGCGCCCACCAGGCCGGGCGACCACCACGGCTGAGCGCCGAGAGCGACAGCACGCGGGTGGCAAGCAGGGCGCAGGGGATGGCGACAGCCAGGGCCAGGGTCATGCCGGCAGTGGCAATTGCCAGGGTTTCCAGTGTCGCCTGCCAGAGCAGGCCGAGGAATTCGCCGCTGTGCTCCGGTGGCCAGAACGCCGAGAGAAACGTGCCCATGGTGTCGGCATTGCTGCCGTCGAACAGCACACCCAGGTCCAGCTCGCTCAGACTTACCCCTGGCCACAGCAGCGCCACGGCCAGCAGGGTCAACATCAGGCGTGGCGCGGCGGCAGGATCGTGTCGGACAGTTGCGGGGTTCAGCATCGCGGAATGTTCAGTGGCGGGGGCGCTGCAGCAGGGGGCGACGGGGCATGCTGAAGCTGCTCATTGGCATACAGCGCCGCCAGCTCGTCGGGGCCGATTTCGCCGGCAGGCTTGTCGAACAGGATGCGGCCGTCACGCACGCCGACGATTCGCGGAAAGTGTTCCAGTGCCAGCTCCACCGCGTGCAGGCTAGCCAGCAGCGTGGCGTTGCGACGTTGCGCCTCGCGGTTGAGCACGCCCAGCGTGTGACTGGCGAGCACCGGGTCCATGGCTGAGACGGGTTCGTCGGCGAGGATCAGCTCCGGCGCCTGGTAAAGCATGCGGGCGATTCCGACCCGCTGCAGCTGGCCGCCGGATAGCTGATCGCAGCGCATGTACAGCTTGTCGGCAAGGTCGAGCCGCCCGAGCGCCTCGGCAGCGCCCTGGCGGTCCAGGGGATAAAGCAGGCTGAGCAGGCTTTTGGCTAGCGACCAGTTGCCGAGACGCCCCGCCAGTACCGCCGTCACCACCCGCTGTCGCGGTGGTAGCGGCGGCGCCTGGTGGATCAGGCCGATCTGGCTGCGCAGGCGTTGGCGAGCGCCCGCCGAGAGCGTCCAGGGGCGCTTGCCGAGCAGCTCGAGATCGCCCTGATCTGGCTTGAGCGACGTGGCTAGCAGACGCAGCAGCGTGGTCTTGCCGGCCCCGGACGGGCCAATGATGGCGACCCGTTCACCCTGCGCGACCTGCAGGTCGAGCCGCCGCAGTGCGATCTGGCCGCCGGCGTGGGTGTGGCCCACGCCGGCCAGCTTCAGCGCCGGTTGTGCAGCGAGGCCTGGCGCCGGCGGTGTTTGCAATGTGCTCATGGCTGGGGGGTTCGCGG
>NZ_AOFQ01000012.1 GCF_000495915.1 Stutzerimonas chloritidismutans AW-1 | reverse complement strand
CCCCCTCCTGCCGATGGCTGACAACCCCGTCCGACATGACGCCCGCTTCGAGGTAACGGCGGATGAGTCTGAGCACCTGTTTGTCTTCGACATGGCGCTCAACACAGAACATCAGGATGTCGTGGTTGACCCGATCAAAGAACTTCTCCAGATCGAGTTCCACGCAACACCTATGACCCGCCGCCACATGGGTGCGGGCCATCTCGACAGCCTGGTGAGCGCTTCTGCCCGGACGGAAGCCGTAGCTATAGTCCGAGAACAGCGGATCGAAGATCGGCGTGAGCTGTTGCAGCAGGGCTTGCTGGATCAGGCGATCCACGACACTGGGAATGCCCAGTTGCCGCATACCGCCCTGCGGTTTGGGAATTTCGACCGCCCGCACTGCCTGGGGATGGTATTCACCTGCCAGCAGCCTGACCTTCAGGATGGGCCAATACTGTTTCACGTAGCCTGCCAAGTCGGCGACCGTCATGCCATCGGCACCCGGCGCCCCCTTGTTGCTGACCACGCGCTGATACGCACGCTTGAGATTCGCCGGTGCAAGCACCCGCTCCATCAGCGTGTCCGGCTCCGCGTTCATCCACGTCACCGACGCCGCCGATACCTCTGCGCTGTCAGGCGTCATCCTCGGCCTCTGGCCGGGACTCGGGGTGACAGTCTTCTCTTGGAGAAATTTCTGCATTTCGGTTATCGACGAGACGCTGACGCCTACTGGCGGCATGACCTGTTCGGCCCTTGATGGCGTGGTTGACCGCCACTTACTACGGCCTCGGCTGACTTCTGCACGCCCATCCCGTCGCCTCTCGACAATCGGTAGCACAATGGCAAGCGTACAGATCTCCCAGGGTAATTCGCGCGACCTTCCTGCTTATGCCTGTCGGATCTACGTCGCAGCGTTCCGTGCAAGTATCGGGCTTTGGCGATTATGGCCACCTCACCCCGCTGCGCCGCCTCATCCGCTTCCTGTTCGTCAGGCCAGCATTTTGCCTCGGGCTTCCTTCAGATTCGCAGTCGCCCGCGACACCCTTGCCTTCAGCTAACACTTCCCCTTGCCGGGTGTGTAGAGGACTTTCACCTCCAAGTCGCCAGGCTCACCACCACAGTGAACCCGACAGCGCCAGTCACGGCGCTACGCGCCATGCCTGGCGCACCATAAAAAAAGGCCACCCTAGGGTGGCCTTAAATTTTAGGAAGAGAGGTACAGCTTAGCCGGCTGCCACCGGACGCATGTAGGAGATCGGTGCGGTCTGCGGGTCATCGAAGGTCACCAGTTCCCACGCATCCTTTTGTTCCATCAGGGTGCGCAGCAAACGGTTGTTCAACGCGTGGCCGGATTTATAGCCGCGGAATTCGCCGATCAGACTGGTGCCCAGCAAGTACAGATCACCAATGGCATCGAGAATCTTGTGCTTCACGAATTCGTCCTCGTAACGCAGGCCGTCTTCGTTGAGCACACTGGTTTCGTCCACCACGATTGCGTTCTCAACGCTGCCGCCAAGTGCCAGGTTGTGCGAGCGCAGGAACTCGATGTCGCGCATGAACCCGAAGGTACGTGCACGGCTGACTTCCTTGACGAAGGAAGTGCTCGAGAAATCCACACTGGCAGTCTGGGTGCGGCCTTTGAAAACCGGATGGTCGAAATCGATCTCGAAACTCACCTTGAAGCCGTCGAAAGGCAGGAAGGTAGCGCGCTTGTCACCTTCCTCGACTGTCACTTCACGCTTGATGCGGATGAACTTCTTGTGGGCGTCCTGCTCCTGCAGGCCGGCGGATTGAATCAGGAATACGAAAGGTCCAGCGCTACCATCCATGATCGGCACTTCCGACGCTGAGAGTTCGACGTAGGCGTTGTCGATCCCCAGGCCAGCCATTGCCGACAGCAAATGCTCCACTGTGTCGACCTTGACGTCACCATTGACCAATGTCGTGGACATGGTGGTTTCGCCAACGTTCTCGGCCCGCGCAGGAATCTCCACAGGCGGGTTAAGGTCGGTGCGACAGAACACGATTCCGGTATCCACCGGTGCCGGTTTCAGGGTGAGATAAACCTTCTCTCCCGAATGCAAGCCGACGCCGGTGGCGCGAATGATGTTCTTCAGGGTGCGTTGTCTGATCATGGCCTTTTGCTTCGCTTTAGCGCTAGTTGCGAATAGTTTTCAACAATTGGCGGCGATAATAGCAGAAGCCAACTTTGCTGAACACCAATCACAACGATACTCCTGATAAATTCAATCAATCGGCCTGACGACGCAGAAACGCGGGAATGTCCAGATAATCCAGATCTTCCTGCGGATTCAGCTTGGCTGCGGTGGCAGCTGCATGCGCCTGATTACGCATGACAGTCGGACGCTCGAGGTCACGATAATTGACCGCGGCCTGCTCATGCTGACGCGGTGCCGGAGCGGCGGAAGCGGCAACAGAGGTCTGCACGGTGTTGTCGACGACCTTGACCGGCTTTTCATTGCGCGGACCGAGCCCGGTAGCGACCACGGTGACATGCAGCTCATCTGCCATATCCGGATCGATCACGGCACCAACCTTGACGGTGGCCTCATCGGACGCGAAGGCCTCGATGATTTCGCCCACGGCAGCGTACTCGCCGAGCGAAAGGTCCAGACCAGCAGTGATGTTGACCAGAATGCCACGTGCGCCTTGCAGGTTGACGTCTTCCAGCAGCGGGTTGCGAATGGCAGCCTCGGTGGCTTCGCGAGCACGGTTCGGACCGGTGGCGCAACCAGTGCCCATCATCGCCATACCCATCTCGCCCATAACGGTCTTGACGTCGGCGAAGTCGACGTTCATCAGGCCCGGACGCTGCATGATGTCGGAGATGCCACGGACCGCACCGGCCAGTACGTCATCAGCCTTGGCGAAAGCGGCCAGCAGGCTGGCGTCCTTGCCTAGGATGGTCAGCAACTTCTCGTTGGGGATAGTGATCAGCGAATCGACGCAATCGGACAGCGCACGGATACCTTCGTCGGCCACCTGCATGCGACGACGACCCTCGAAGGGGAACGGACGGGTGACCACGGCGACGGTAAGGATGCCCATTTCCTTGGCTACCGAAGCGATGATCGGCGCAGCGCCGGTACCGGTGCCGCCGCCCATGCCGGTGGTGATGAACACCATGTCCGCACCTTCCAGTACTTCGGCGATGCGCTCACGATCTTCCATCGCCGCCTGGCGACCGATGTCCGGATTGGTACCGGCACCCAGACCTTTGGTGATGGCCGAGCCGAGCTGCAGCACGGTGCGTGCTTCAACTTTCTTCAGCGCCTGGGCGTCAGTGTTGGCGCAGATGAATTCGACGCCTTCGACGTTATTGCGAACCATGTGGTTCACGGCATTGCCGCCACCGCCACCGACACCGATGACCTTGATGACTGCACTTTGCGGGGTATGATCTACGAGTTCGAACATTTCCCTCTCTCCTTCCAGCTTTCTAGTTTTGGTTGTTACAGCGCACTGCTTAAAAATTGCCCTGGATCCAGCCCTTGAGCCGGTCCAGAACAGACGTCTTTGATTCGTCGGCGAAATTGCCGATGCCAGACACGGGAATGCCGTCGGCCTGCTTTTGCAGTCCGTACAGCAACAGGCCCACGCCCGTTGAATAGATGGGGTTGCGTACTACGTCGCTCAGTCCCTTGACGCTGTGCGGCACGCCCAGGCGCACCGGCATGTGAAAGATTTCCTCGGCCAGGTCGACGGCTCCTTCCATCTTCGCTGTACCGCCTGTGAGAACGATCCCGGCCGGGATCAGATCCTCGTATCCGCTACGACGCAGCTCGGCCTGGATCAGGGTGAACAGCTCGTCATAGCGCGGTTCGACCACCTCTGCCAGAGCCTGCCGCGAGAGTTCGCGCGGTGGGCGATCGCCGACGCTGGGAACCTTGATGGTCTCACCTGCACCGGCCAGCTTGGCCAACGCGCAAGCATAACGAATCTTGATCTCTTCGGCATACTGGGTCGGCGTGCGCAATGCCATGGCGATGTCGTTGGTGACCTGATCGCCGGCGATCGGGATGACCGCGGTATGACGAATCGCGCCTTCGGTGAAAATGCAGATGTCGGTGGTGCCGCCGCCGATGTCCACCAGGCAGACGCCCAGCTCCTTTTCATCGTCGGTCAGTACCGCGTGTGCAGAGGCCAGTTGCTCCAGGATGATGTCATCCACTTCCAGGCCGCAGCGACGCACGCACTTCTCGACATTCTGCGCCGCATTCACCGCGCAGGTGACCACATGGACCTTGGCCTCAAGGCGCACGCCGGACATGCCCAGCGGTTCGCGCACACCTTCCTGGTTGTCGATCACGTAATCCTGCGGCAGCGTGTGCAGCACGCGCTGGTCCGCCGGAATGGCCACAGCCTGGGCGGCGTCAAGTACCCGCTCCAGGTCCGCGGCGCTGACTTCACGGTCGCGGATCGCGACGATGCCATGGGAGTTCAGGCTGCGAATGTGGTTGCCCGCCAGGCCGACGAAGGCCGAATGGATGCGGCAGCCAGCCATCAGCTGAGCTTCTTCGATAGCGCGCTGAACCGACTGCACGGTGGATTCGATATTGACCACCACGCCCTTCTTCAACCCGCGCGAAGGATGGGTACCGATTCCCACGATTTCCAGCTCACCATCGGCAGTCACCTCACCCACCAGCGCCACCACCTTGGAGGTGCCGATGTCCAGGCCGACGATCATCTTGCCGCTTTGCACGCTCGACATGTGTTTCATTCCTCAATTCTTCGCAGCGACGGTCGTATCCGTCACAGTCGGGACCGGCTCATGCCAGGCGACGGCCAGGCCGTTCGCATAGCGCAGATCGATCCGTGCGATCTTCTCGCTTTCCTGCTCCAGCGCCTTTTGATAGATGGCGGTGAAGCGACGCATTTTTTCTACAACCTGGTCCCGCCCCAGCAGCAACTCGACGCCCTGGTTGGTGGTCAGAAACCAGCTTCCACGCTCGCGCAGCTCCAGACGGGAAATGGAGAATCCCAGCGGGCGCAGCATCTGGCTGAGCATCTGGTATTGCTGCATGACACGCTGTTGGGCCCGCTTCGGACCATATAAATGTGGCAAGTGTTCATATCGGGTCAGGTCATCCGGCGAGAAAGCCTGCCCTTTATTGTTAAGCAATGCTTCGCCCCCCCAGCGGGCAATCGGCAATTGCTCATCCAGCCGCACCATCACCTGGTCCGGCCAGACGCGGCGGACTTCGACATGGGCGATCCACGGCATCTGTTCCAGTTGGTGGCGCATGCCGTTCAGATCAACCTTGAAGAAGCTCTGCTCGACGAAAGGCGCTATACGCTGCTGGACCGCCTCGCGACTCACATAGCCCAATTCGCCCTGCACACTGACCTTGGCGATCGGCCGATCGGCATAGGGCAGCAGCCGCTCGCCCAGCTCGTAAAGCCCGACCGCCAACCCGACCAGTAGCACCGGCCAGACGAAACGCTTCAGCCCGGCGAGGCTCGGCTTCGGCAGGCGCTGCGACAGCGGCTGCGGTTGCACCAGGCGGCTCGCACCCCGTTGCGCCGGCTTGCGCGAGGCGCGGCCGCTTCCGGGTTGCGAATGGCGCAGCGTGGCGATCATGGCTAGCTCCCCGCCTCGAGGCTGTCATCGAGAATGCTCAGGACCAGTTGCTGGAAATCCAGACCGGCAGCACGCGCCGCCATGGGCACCAGGCTGTGATCGGTCATTCCCGGCACGGTGTTCACTTCAAGCAGCCAGAAATCGCCATTACCGTCCTGCATCACGTCAACCCGGGCCCAGCCGCGGATACCCACCGCTTCGCAGGCACGTGCCGACAGCGTCTTCAGTTCCTGTTCGCGCACCGCGTCGAGGCCACAGGGAATGCGGTACTGGGTATCGGAAGCCAGGTACTTGGCGTCGTAGTCGTAGAAGGTGTGCGGCGTGCCCAGGCCAATCGGTGGCAGTACCTGGCCGTGCAGCACCGCCACGGTGAATTCCGGGCCTTGTATCCACTGCTCGACGAGTACTTGCGAGTCGTAGCTGCTGGCGGCACGCCAGGCTTCGATCAGCTCGGTGAGCCCACCGACCTTGGCCATGCCGATGCTAGAGCCTTCGTGGGCCGGTTTGACGATCAGCGGAAAACCCAGGGTTTCCGCTGCAGCCTTGCAATCGGCCTCCGTAGCCAGCACGGCATGCTGCGGCGTCGGCAAGCCAAGGCTCTGCCACACCTGCTTGGTGCGGAGTTTGTCCATGGCCAGGGCCGAAGCCAGAATGCCGCTGCCGGTGTAGGGGATACCGGCGCATTCCAACAGTCCCTGCATGCTGCCGTCTTCGCCACCACGACCATGCAGGACGATGAAGGCACGATCGATGCGCTCGTTGCTCAGGCGTTGCAGCAGGTCATCGCCGGCATCGATGCCGAACGCATCCACACCGGCCTCCTGCAACGCGGCGAGTACCGCCGCGCCGGATTTCAGGGACACTTCGCGTTCGGCACTCTTGCCACCGAAGAGCACGGCGACACGACCAAACGCCTTGGGGTCGCGAGTCGAATGCAGGGTCGTCATTTGGATTTCCTCGCGGCGCCATCGCCACCGAACAGCGGACTCTTGAGCAGTTGCGGCGCCAGGCCACCGATATCACCGGCTCCTTGGCAAAGCAGAATGTCGCCGGCACGCAGCAGCGGCTTGACCAAGGGAGCGAGGTCGACGCCACGCTCGACGTAGATCGGGTCCAGCTGGCCGCGCTGGCGGATGCTGTGGCACAACTGCCGGCTGTCGGCGCCGGGGATCGGCTCCTCACCAGCCGGATAGACTTCCATCAGCAGCAACACGTTGGACTCGCCGAGCACCTGCACGAAGTCGTCGTAGAGGTCGCGGGTGCGGCTGTAGCGATGGGGCTGATAGACCATGACCAGGCGCCGCTCCGGCCAGCCACCGCGGACTGCCTTGATCACTGCGGCGACTTCGCGCGGATGATGACCGTAGTCGTCGACCAGCATCACGCTGCCGTCCTCGACCGGTAGATCGCCATAGACTTGAAAGCGGCGGCCGACGCCTGCGAACTCCGCGAGGCCCTGGACGATGGCTTCGTCGTCGATACCTTCATCGGTAGCAATGGCGATGGTGGCCAGGGCGTTCAGCACGTTGTGGTTGCCCGGCATGTTCACTGACACATCCAGCGGCTCACAACCATCGCGCAGCACCGTGAAGAAGGTACGCATGCCTTCCTGACGGACATTGGTGGCGCGCACGTCGGCGTCTTCGCTGAAACCGTAGGTCGTGATCGGCCGGCCGATCTGCGGAATGATCTCGCGAACGAACGGGTCGTCGACGCAGAGCACTGCCAGGCCGTAGAACGGCAGGTTGTGCAGGAACTCGACGAAGGTTTTCTTCAGCTTGCCGAAGTCGCCGCCATAGGTGCTCATGTGGTCGGCATCGATATTGGTGACCACCGCGACCATCGGCTGCAGGTGCAGGAAGCTGGCATCGCTTTCGTCGGCCTCGGCGATCAGATAACGGCTGCTGCCGAGCTGCGCGTTGGTACCGGCCGCAGTGAGTCGGCCACCGATGACGAAAGTCGGATCGAGCCCGCCGGCGGCAAAAACCGAAGCCAGCAGACTGGTAGTAGTGGTCTTGCCATGGGTACCGGCGACAGCAATACCGTGCCGGTAGCGCATCAGCTCGGCAAGCATCTCGGCACGTGGAACCACTGGAATACGTTGTTCGAGCGCCAGGGCGACTTCCGGGTTGGCCGAATTGACCGCGCTGGACACCACCAGCACGTCGGCGCCGGCAACATTGCCGGCCTGATGACCGATGAAAATCTGCGCACCGAAGCTCTGCAGCCGATCGGTACTGGCGGATTCCTTGAGGTCCGAGCCCGACACCTCGTAGCCGAGATTGAGCAGCACCTCGGCGATGCCGCACATGCCGACCCCGCCAATACCCACGAAGTGAATGCGACGAATGCGCCGCATACGGCGGACTTCGGCTTTTACCGCGGCGGGAGATTTAGCCACGGGCCACCTCCAGACAGATATCGACCACGCTGCGGGTGGCGTCGGGCCGGGCCAGACGGCGCGCGATGGCGCCCATGGCCTTGAGTTTTTCCGGCTGCATCATTACCTCGGTCAGCTGAGCGGCAAGCACGGCCGCATCAGTCTTGGCTTGCGGCAGAAGGACGGCAGCGCCCTCCTTCGCCAGATATTCGGCATTGCGTGTCTGGTGGTCGTCGATCGCATGGGGCAGCGGCACCAGAAAGGATGGCAACCCAGCGGCGGCAAGCTCGCAAACGGTGAGCGCTCCGGCACGACAGATGACCAGATCGGCCCAGGCGTAGGCCCGCGCCATGTCCTTGATGAAGGGCGCGACTTCCGCCTCGACGCCGACCTCGGCATAACGCTGCGTGGTGATATCGGCGTGCTGCTTGCCGGCCTGATGAAACACCTGCGGCCGCACATCCGCCGGTACCTGGGCGAGCGCGGCGGGCAGCAGTTTGTTCAGCGGTTCGGCACCGAGACTGCCGCCTAGTACCAGGAGGCGCGGGCGACGATGCGCAAGGGCATCGCGGGGCGTCTCGAGGAACAGCTCTTCACGCACCGGATTGCCGGTGGTGCGGCGCTTGGCGCTGGCCTTGAAGGTTTCCGGGAAGGCTTCGCAGACGCGACTGGAAAGCGGCGCGAGGCAACGATTGGCGGTCCCAGCGACGGCGTTCTGTTCGTGAATCACCAGGGGTACCCCGGCCAGCTTGGCAGCCAGTCCGCCCGGACCGGTAACGTAGCCGCCCATCCCCAGCACGCAGACCGGTTGCAGCTCGCGCACGATGCGACGCGCCTGGAACAGCGAGCGAATCAACTGCAGCGGTGCCTTGATCAGCGAAACGATGCCCTTGCCGCGCAATCCGCTGACCTGGATCAGATGCAGCGGCAGGCCAGCGGCGGGTACCAGTTCGTTCTCGATGCCGCGCGGCGTGCCGAGCCAGTGCACGGAGTAGCCGCGGGCCTGGAACTCACGAGCACAGGCGAGCGCCGGGAAAACGTGGCCACCGGTGCCGCCGGCCATGATCAGTACATTAGCGGCCATGGGCGACCTCCTTGGCCGGCGGCTCGGCGAAATCGGCCTCGTCGAACTCGGTGTCCTCGCTGCCCAGCACGGTGCGGCTTTCCCATTCGATGCGCAGCAGCAGCGCCATGCTTGCGCAGGTCACCACCAGCGAGCTGCCGCCATAACTGAGGAACGGCAGCGTCAGGCCCTTGGTTGGCAGCAGACCTACGTTTACTCCCACGTTGATCAGGAACTGTCCCAGCCAGAGGAACGCCATCCCCCAGGCCACATACGCCGCGAAGAACTGCCGGGCCTTCTCTGCCCACAGACCGATATACAGTGCGCGAACACCGACGAAGGCGAACAGCGCGATGGTCGCCAGTGCGCCGACCATGCCCAGCTCTTCGGCCAGTACGGAGAATACGAAGTCCGTATGCGCCTCGGGCAGGTAGAACTGCTTTTGCACGCTATTACCCAGGCCGACGCCGAACCACTCCCCGCGGCCGAAGGCGATGAGCGCCTGGGTCAGCTGGTAGCCGGCGCCGTACTGATCGGCCCAGGGGTCGGTGAAAGTGATCAGGCGCTGCAGACGGTATTCCTGGGTCTGCACCAACACCACCACGGCACCCACCGCGGCGATCACCAGCAGACTGAAGCGGATCATGCCAACACCACCGAGGAACAACATCGCCACTGCGGCGCCCATCATGACCACGGTCGCACCGAAATCGGGCTCCAGCAGCAGCAGGAACGCCATGGGCAGCAGGACTAGGAAGGGTTTGGCAAAGCCCCACATGCTTTCGCGAACTTCCTCTTGCCGGCGCACCAGATAGCCGGCCAGGTAGATCACCACGAAGACTTTCGCCAGCTCGGACGGCTGCACGTTGAAGGCGCCGAAACCGATCCAGCGCATCGAACCGTTCACTTCCCGGCCGATTCCCGGCAGCAGGACCAGGATCAGCAGGCCGAACGCCGCCAGCAGCAGCATCCAGTCCAGACGTTGCCAGACCGACAGCGGTACCAGCAGCATCGCAATTCCCGCGCCGAGGCCCAGCGCCACATAAACCAGATGGCGACTCATGTGATACAGCGGATTGCCGGCATTGACCGCCGCGACTTCGGACGACGCCGAAGTAATCATCACCAGACCCAGGCCAAGCAAAGCCAGACATCCGGCGAGCATGGGGAAGTCAAGATCCAGACCGCGGCGGCCGAACAAGGGCGAAGGTGCATGGCGCAGGAAGGCAAGCATCAGTCGAGCGCCTCCACCGCAGCGGCGAACAGGCGGCCACGCTCTTCGAAATTCTTGAACATGTCCAGACTGGCACAGGCCGGCGACAGCAATACCGCATCGCCCGCTTCGGCACACTCGGCGGCGCGCTGCACGGCTTCGCCCAGTGTTGCGACATGAACCAGGGTGGTGGCATCGGCCAGCGCGTCCGCAAGACGTTGCGCATCACGACCGAGCAGCACCACGGCACGGCAATAGCGTGCAATCGGCGCGCGCAGCGCGGAGAAGTCTGCGCCCTTGCCATCGCCACCGGCGATCAGCACCAGCTTGCCGTCGATATCCGCACCCAGGCCTTCGATCGCAGCCAGCGCGGCACCGACATTGGTGGCCTTGGAATCGTCGTAATAGCTGACGTCGCCACGCTGGCCAACCCACTGGCAGCGATGCGGCAAACCTACGAACTGGCGCAACGTCTCCAGCATCGGCTCGAACGGCAGACCCACCGCGTGCCCCAGCGCCAGCGCTGCCAGAGCATTGGACTGATTGTGCGCACCACGCATCTTCAGCTCGCGAACCGGCATCAGCGCATCGAACTGGAACGCCAGGTACTTCTCGCCTTTTTCCTCGAACAGCCCAAAGCCCTTGAAGTCCGGCTTGCCGAGGCCAAAGGTCCAGGTCGGCAGGTCATCCGCGACCAGCGGACGGCTGAGCCGGTCATCGCGATTGACCACCACCTGACGCGCGCCGCGGAAAATTCGGTGTTTAGCCTGATGATAGGCTGGCAGGCCGCTGTAGCGGTCCATATGGTCTTCGCTGATGTTCAGGCAGGTGGCCACTTCGGCATTTAGCTGCTCGGTGGTCTCCAGCTGAAAGCTGGACAGCTCCAACACATAAAGCTCGACGTCGTCTGCCAACAGATCGAGCGCCGGCGTGCCCAGGTTGCCACCAACTGCCACGGTGCGCCCTGCCGCCACGGCCATCTCGCCGACCAGCGTGGTCACAGTGCTCTTGGCGTTGGAGCCGGTGATCGCAATGATCGGCGCCTTGGCTTCCCGGGCGAACAGCTCGATATCACCGGACAGCTTGACCCCACGCGCCGCCGCTTCCTGCAGCGCCGGCGTACTGATCGCCAGACCCGGGCTTACCAGCAGCTCGCTGGCGGTGCAGAGAAACTCGACGTCCAGCTCGCCACAGCGCACTTGCACGTCTGGATACTCGGCCTTGAGCGTCGCCAACTCCGGCGGGTTCACACGGGTATCAGCGACGGCAAACGGCAGCCCCCGGCGCGCCAGATGGCGAACCAGGGACATGCCGCTCTTGCCGAGGCCGACAACGATGCGGAACTGGTCGGAAGCGATGAGCACTCTTGATTACCTCAGTTTCAGGGTGGCAAGGCCGACGAGCACCAGGATCACAGTGATGATCCAGAAGCGCACGATCACCCGGGGTTCGGGCCAGCCCTTGAGTTCGAAATGGTGATGGATCGGCGCCATGCGAAACACGCGCTTGCCAGTCAGCTTGAAGCTCGCCACCTGGATCATCACCGAGAGGGTTTCCATCACGAACACGCCGCCCATGATGAACAGCACCACTTCCTGGCGAACGATCACGGCGATGGTGCCCAGCGCCGCGCCGAGCGCCAGCGCGCCGACATCGCCCATGAAGACCTGAGCCGGATAGGTGTTGAACCAGAGAAAGCCGAGGCCGGCACCGATCAGCGCGCCGCAGAAGACGATCAGCTCGCCCGCACCCGGCACGTAAGGAATGAGCAGGTACTCGGCAAAATTCACGTTACCGGAGAGGTAGCAGAAGATGCCCAGACCGCCGCCGACCATGACCGTTGGCATGATCGCCAGACCGTCGAGGCCGTCGGTCAGGTTGACTGCGTTGCTCGAGCCGACGATGACGAAGTAGCTCAACACGACAAAACCAATCCCGAGTGGGATCTCGATGTGCTTCAGCAGCGGCAGAATCAGCGTGGTTTCGACCGGTGTCTGCGCAGTCATATAAAGGAAGACCGCGGCGCCGAGGCCAAAGACCGATTGCCAGAAATACTTCCAACGGCTTGGCAAGCCGCGGGAGTTCTTCTCGATCACCTTGCGATAGTCATCGACCCAGCCGATCGCGCCGAACAGCAAGGTCACCGCCAGCACCACCCAGACGTAGCGATTGGACAGATCGGCCCAGAGCAAGGTGCTGATGCTGATGGCGCTGAGGATCAGCGCACCACCCATGGTCGGCGTGCCGGATTTGGACAGGTGCGACTGCGGACCGTCGGTACGCACGGACTGGCCAATCTGGCGCATCTGCAACGTACGGATCAGCCAAGGGCCCATCCACAGCGACAGCACCAGCGCGGTGAGGACGCCGAGAATTCCACGCAGCGACAGGTACTGAAAGACCGCGAAGCCTTTGTGGAACTGTTGCAGATACTCGGCGAGCAGCAGCAGCATCAGTGTTTCTCCATGGATGGCCCAGCGAGCGCATCGACGACTTTGTCCATCGCCGCGCTGCGTGAGCCCTTGATCAGAATGGTGGTACCGCTGCCCTGTTCGGCTCGCAGGCTGTCGATAAGGCTGGCCTGGTCGGCGAAGTGCCGAGCGCCTGGACCGAATGCCTGAATTGCATGGGCCATCAGAGGCCCGACGGCATAAAGCGTGTCGATCTTGCCAGCGGCATAGGCGCCGACGTCGCGATGGCCCTGCTCGGCCCACTCGCCCAGCTCGCCCATATCGCCAAGCACAAGGATTGTGCGACCGGCAAAGCTGGCCAGCACGTCGATGGCGGCGCAGATCGATGCCGGATTGGCGTTGTAGCTGTCGTCGATCAGCCGCACACCATTGGCCAGCATTTGCGCCACGGCTCGGCCTTTGACCGGTTGCAGGCTTTCCAGCCCCGCCACTACGGCCTCGGCCTCGATACCCAGCGCATAGGCTGCCGCGGCTGCCGCCAAGGCGTTGGCCACGTTATGCCGGCCCAGCAGATTGAGCTGGGTGCGAAGATTGCCCAGCGGGCCAGTCAGCACGAAATTCGGGCAGCCACGCTGGTCGTAGGCGATCGACCCGGCGGAGAAATCCACGAGGGGGTCGTCCAAGCCGAACGATACGATGCGCTTGCCCGCAGCGCGCTCGGCCCAGATCGAATAGGCCTTGTCGTCACGGTTGAGCACGGCGGTGCCGGATGCGTTCAGGCCATCGAGAATCTCGCCCTTAGCCTCGACGATCTTGTCCGGGCCACCGAACTCGCCGACGTGGGCGGTGCCCGCATTGGTAATTACGCTGACATCCGGGCGCACCAGATCGACGGTATACGCAATATCGCCGGGCCGCGAAGCGCCGAGTTCGATGACGGCGCTGCGATGACTGGTGCTCAACTCCAACAGCGTCAGTGGCGCACCCAAATCATTGTTGAGGTTGCCGCGAGTGGCCAGTACGGCGTCCTGGCCATGGGCGCTGCGTAGAATGCTGGCGAGCATTTCCTTCACGCTGGTCTTGCCGCTGGAGCCGGTGATGGCTGCGACCGGACCGTTGAATGCGGCGCGATTGAGCGCGCCGAGCTGCCCAAGCGCCAACCGGGTATCGGCAACGACCAGCTGCGGCAGGCCTGCATCTGCAACTTCACGCTCGACCAGTGCTGCAACGGCGCCTTTGGCGGCGACGTCCGCCAGATAGGCATGACCATCGAAGCGTGGCCCGGTCAGCGCGATGAACAGCTGGCCAGGTTCGATGGCCCGACTGTCTGTGCTGACGGCAGTGAAGCTGGCATCCGCTCCGACCAGGCGGCCAGACAGCGGTAGCTGCAATTCGCTCAGGCGCATCGACTCAAGCATTGGCCTTCTCCCAGACGGACAGCGCCCTGCAGGCTTCCTCGAGATCGGAGAACGGCAAGCGTTCGCCGCGAACTTCCTGATAGTCCTCGTGACCTTTGCCGGCCAGCACGACCACATCTTCCGCTCGCGCGGCCGCGATCAGACTGGCGATTGCCTGCGCGCGGCCATGGCTGAAAGTGACCGCTGCAGGATTGCTGAACCCCGAACGGATACCCTCGAGAATCTGTTCAGGCGCCTCATTGCGCGGATTGTCATCGGTGACCACGACGCCGTCGGCCAGCCGCTCCGCGACTTCAGCCATCAGCGGGCGCTTGCCGGTATCACGATCACCGCCGCAACCGAACAGACAAAGCAGCCTGCCGCGCGCGTGTGGACGCAGCGCGGTGAGGACTTTCTCCAGCGCATCGGGGGTATGTGCGTAGTCGACCACGATCAGCGGATGGTCGCCGCCACCCAGCCGCTGCATGCGACCGGCGGGGGCCTGCAG
>NZ_AOFQ01000011.1 GCF_000495915.1 Stutzerimonas chloritidismutans AW-1 | reverse complement strand
GAGGCTAGGGCCCCCCCCAGGGGCGCCCACGACACACCCGCAGGGGTGGCGGCTTTTGGCTCTTTGCTTGGTAGAAAATGCGTGCATTTTCTATGCCTCTATCTATTGCTTTTCTATTATTTAGGCTATTGCATAAATATTAGAATAGCAATAGGATAATGCGCATAACGTTGCGCATACTTAAAGGCAACGGAAAGGGCTTGCCTGCCGGGGGGAACGATGCCGCGAAGCGCATCACGACCTAAGCGCAAACCGCTTGCCTTTAAGTTTCCGATTCGGAAACATGCCGAGGCGAGAAGGCATCGCCAGCCGGCGCCAGTTTCCGATTCGGAAACTGATCAAGGCGCGACAGCTTTCGGGAAAGATGAAATGAGGGGAAGTTTCCGAATCGGAAACTGGACGGTAAGGCTAGAGCGTTTCCGATTCGGAAACAGCACACGAGAAAAACGGAATGGAATTTCTACGACTGATATTGGTGAATACGAATCCGGGGATAGCCGCAGCTATGTCCTTGCTTCTGGGCATCCTCCTTGTCTTGAGCATCACCGGAGCCGTGCGAGAGACAAAGGAAACCACAGCCCTGGAGCTATTCCTTATATGGCTGCGCCGCGCCATGGTGATTCTTCTCGCGGTGCTTCTCCCGCTTACCGCTGCCGCCCTCTACCTACTTGCATACTTCTCATTTGGGCAGGACTGGGCAGCAGCAAGCAACTATATGGACTTGTGGCTGGCCGAGCTGAAAGCCGCCATATCCGATATGTGGTGGTCGCTGATAGTTGTATTCCTGATGCCAGTCCTTATCAGGACTATTGCGCTGCGCTGGGTGCGGCCCGCCTTCTCTGCCTGGCGCCGAAAATTCCGTGTTCGCCAAACTGGTGACGCTCTGTCGGACATTCGCGTCGAGGTATCCAGGATCAAGGCAAAGGACTTCAACCCTCGCTCGTTCTATCAAGACGGAAAGGTTTTTCTTGGCCTCAATGCCGAGGGGAGCCCCATCTATATGGACGATGAAGTTTTTAGAAAAAATCACCTGAAAATCATCGGCCCCTCGCAGACCGGTAAAGGCGTAGGCCTGGGCGTTCTGCTGGATCAGGCTATTAAGAAAGGCTGGGGGGCATGGTTCGTTGACCTTAAACCCGACGATTTCATATACGACATTATGCGCGAGAGCTGCGAGATAAATGGCCGCCCTGCTCCCCTGGTGATGGACTTCAACGGAGTTGGTGATGGCTACTATGCGCCGTTCGTAAACGGCACCATGCGCGAACGTAGAGAGCGCGTCGTTAAGGCTTTCACAATGGCTGACACCGGCCAAACTGCCGACTTCTACAAGCGTAACGAGCGCGAAGTTCTTGATTACCTCATGCCCCTATGGGACGGCACGCTGGCAGACCTGAAGAAGCTGCTAAAAGGCAAACACCCGGAAATAAGCGACCAGAAGAGGAACTGGATCCGCGAGAACTGCGGAAGCATCCAGTCGAATGTTAGTGAATTCAGCCAGCTTGAGGCGCTGTGCGCCACTAAGGATCAATCCTTTGATGTTGCGGCAGCACTGCACGGTAGCCAGGTTGTGTATGTGCGTTCGCACATGAAGGACACGATTGTTCGCAAAGGCACTGTCGCGCTGCTTGATGAAGTCGTGCAAGTGGCTCTGCGCCGCCCTCTTCCCAAGCATGTATTGCTGATCATAGATGAATGTCGATTCGTCGTTTCGGACACCATGGCCGATGCCTTGGCGACCGTTCTGTCAAAAGGGATTAGCATGGGGTTGGCGTATCAGTCTGTAAAAGATTTGCTCAACCTTCCAGACAAATCACTTAACGCCGAGTCCATCAAAACCGGCATCGAGACCAACACGCAAGTGACGGTTAGTTATCGCGCAAATGACGACGAAACTGCCGAGTGGGTATCGCTCCAGACAGGCACGGTACAGAAGAGCGTGACCAAGCTAGAAAAGGTAGAAACAAACCGGGGCGGCGCCGAAGAATGGAGCCCGGAGCGGTCGGTTGGGCAGGTCGAAGAACAGCTAATCCCTGCCAACCAGCTTTTGTCGCTCCCGCCCCGAGTGGGCGCGCTAATACGGCCAAACACGCTGGCAACCTTGGTTTATACATGCTGGATCCCGGTTAAAGAATTGCGCGGCATTCCGCCGCGAGGTACAGCTAACGCAGCGGCGGTCACGCAAAAGCCGCAACCGCCAGCCCCAACCATCGCACCCGAGTCAGATCCATTCGCGGCCGAGGTTGCTACCGAGCCGCAAGCGGATCCATTTGAAAGCATGGACTCCGATAACGATCCGTTCGCAAGCATGGAAGTAACTGATAACGACCCCTTCGCTGAAGCAGAAGAGAAGCCGGCTCCGACTCTGGATGCACACGAAAGCGACCCCTTTAACGCGCCCGACTCAGACCCATTTGCCGAGCAACACCAGAGCACTCCAAAAGCAGGCAAGGGAAAATTGAGCGCTGATGAAGAAGCAGCAATAACCGCAGCACTGGCCGGCATCCTCACCGAGGAAAAGCCTAAGCAGCAAAAAAGCCAAACAGAACAAACTGACAAGCAATCCCGAGTAGACCTATCCGCACTCGACGACATAGAAGGTATTTGACATGAGAATTGCAGTTGCACACATCAAAGGCGGCGTTTCCAAATCCACCACCGCTGTTCACCTGGCAGCAGCCGCTGCAAAGCGAGGCCCTACCCTTCTTATAGATGGCGACCCGCAGGCCAGCGCGGCCTCCTGGGCTGCTTGGCGGCGCGACGCGAAGCGTAGTCCCAGCCCCACCACCATCGTTTTGAAAGATCGCGCCGTTCTCGATGAAGGCCGAACCCTCAGCGCGAATTACGAAACGACGATTGTTGACGTTGGTGGCCGCGACTCCGGCGCCTTGCGCGCCGCGCTACTACTCGCTGACCTTGCGATTATCCCTGTAGGCGCTAGCAGCTTCGACGCGGCGACTATGACTGATCTGCAAGAGATTATCGGCATGGCGCGCGATTTTAACCGCGACCTGAAGGTCAAGATTCTACTTTCGAGAATCGACCCCCGCACCAAAAACACCGAAACAAAGGAGCTGATCGAATTCCTTCAAGAAGAAGGCATGGAAATCCTGGAATCAATCATCTGTGAACGTGTTGGCTTTCGCCGCGCCATTAAAGAAGGCGCGACTGTCGAAGAGCTTGGCAAAGACCAGCTAGCCATCAATGAAATGCAAGCTCTCTTTAATGAGGTACTGAAGTAATGCAAAAGAAGCCGAATCTGGATGAATTTCTCGTCCCTGGAACAGCCCGCCCCGAGCCGAGCGTATCAAGCGATAACGGTCGCGTTCTGTACGCCCCAATAGACAAGCTGCGCCCAAACAAGCAGCAAGATCGGGACGACATGGACAGCGAAGCGAGCGCGGATCACATCAAGGCGCTCGCTGAATCCATCAAGCTCAAGCTTCCAAATGGCCAGCGATACGGGATCCGTCGCCCTATCGAAGTTCGCCCCGCCGACGAAGAAGGCATTCATGAAATCATCGCCGGTGAGAACCGTTGGCGCGCCGGTCAGTTGGCTGGCGAAACAGAGGTTCCCATCATCATCAAAACCGGTGATGAAATCGAAGCGCGCCTGGATCACGTTACTGACAACGCGCTGCGCCGCGACCTAAACCTGTGGCAACAGGCTTGCTCGATCCAGCGCGACCAGGACGAATTCAAGATGACAACCGAGCAGGTCATTGTTGCTCACGGACTCCGCAATAAGTCGCAGCTGAGCAAGTTGATGGCCGTCTTCAAGCTTTCTGAAGAGGCTCAGACGTTCGTTAAGAAGGGGCTTTGCCAGGACGTGAACCTGGTCTATGACCTCCGCAAGCTGCAACCCGAGCAGCTATCAAAGTTAGCCACTCGCGTGATGAACAAGGGCGAATCCTTCCCTGTTGCACTTAAAGCCGTTTTGCCGAAAGAGCCCAAGACTCCGAAAGAACCCAAATCAACGCCGGGGCAGGGCGGCGACGCGGGACCTGAGAGCAACGGCCAGGAGCAGGGGGACGCGCCTCAAGCAAACGCAGGGGTCACTATCAACGTGGACATGAACGCAGCACTAGCTCTCGCCGTATTGCTTGACATAGACGCCCCCGAGGGCGTTGCTGCAGCCGAGCTAACTCAGTTGCTCCACGACAAGATTCGCGGTCTGGTTGGAGATACTGAGTAATGCCCTTGGTGCGCCTGGCAACAGCAAGCGATTATGAGTCATTCGATTTCATGGGGCGCACCATGTACCGCGTCAGTTGGTGTGATCGTCTGTGTCCAGGCAACCCCTCGGAAGACCCGGCAACTGGCGCAGAGCTGTTCAATGAATGGCAATGCGCTATAGCTGCCGGCCATGACCCGCAATCTGATCCAGGGCAACGCCTGGATCAGATTGTTGAATGGTGTTTAAACGCAGATAATAAAGATGCATTTAAACTTGCCGCCACCATAGCAAACAAGTTTAAAAGAAGCGCGGAACATATAACTCTAGAGTTTTCGACGGATGACTATAGAGAGCCAGCCCTGGCATATAGATATGAACTAGCGTTTCTAAATAAGCAGGTTATGGAGTTATCTGCCGAAGTTATTTTAAAACTTCAAAACCTATCCAAAGGTAGTTAGAAATGACAAGCATGGAAAAACAAGCTGAATACGATGTTAGGATAAAGGTTCACGACCTTTATCTAATCATCCTTTGGGATACAAGTTACTTCGCCCCACGCCCTGAGGATAAGCGGATATGCGGCCGGCGCGTAGCTGAAAACCTGTTCTCGCTAGAAGCGTTCGCTAGCAACCCGAAACCAGAGCACAGAATTGCACAAGCTCTCGCCGAGAAACTTCGACCAGAGTTGGCGAAGCAAATCAAGGATGTTGAAGAAAAGCTTAAAGCGAGTCTGATCCAGGTAAACCAGGAGCTAGCGGATCCACTGATTAAAGCGGTCGATGTGTCTTTGCCTGAGGGCAATACATACGAACTCAAGATCGACAAAGGACGCGGAACGCCGCTGGTAAATAGCTTCATCCGCCTGTTTGTTCTTGCTGACCAGATAACCGCCTCGCTTAAAGAACTGCATTATCGCGGAGCGCTTACAAAAGGCGAATACAAAAAGCGCGAAGATCAATATGCCAAACCTCTTCGCAAGGTCATGCACGAATTGAACCTGATCATCAAGCGCTATCACCAGCAGCGAAAAGCAATACTCGCCAAGTAATGTCTCTATCAGAAAAACCTGCAGAAGCCGCCCTAATAGGGCGGCGACTCTATCACGAACGAAAGAATGCAGGATTGACACAAGAACAGTGCGCGGAAGTAGGCGGCGTTAGGCGAAGAACACAGCTTGCTTACGAAACCGGAAGGTCTTCTCCAGACGCACTTTATCTTCAACGCCTGCACAACTTCTCAGGCGGCGCGAACCGAATAGATATTTTCTATGTAGTAACGGGGCGCCGAGTTTTATTTACCACTCGGAGTTTCGGATGACTGATTTAATTATTGTTGAATCCCCTGGAAAAGTTAGAACTATTGAAGGCTACCTGGGCGCTGGGTACAAAGTAGCGGCGAGCGTCGGCCATATCCGCGACCTACCAGAGAAGCGCATGGGAATCTCGCCTCCAGACTTTCGCCCCGAGTATGTTTTTACCGAGCGAGGCAAGGAGGTGGCCAGCAGGCTCAAGCGACTGGCAGCGGAGTGCCAGAACGTCTATCTGGCCACTGATGACGACAGGGAAGGGGAGGCCATTGCTTGGCACATTCAACAGGCCCTGGGCCTGCAAAACCCCAAAAGAATTACGTTCACTGAAATCACTCCGAGCGCCCTAAAACAGGCGCTCGCCCAACCAGGAACCATCAACTTAGGCAAGGTGGCAGCTCAGGAAGCCCGGCGCTGCCTTGATAGACAGGTCGGATATATGGTGAGCCCGGTTGTTGCTGAACAGCTTGGCGACCGCAGCTTTTCAGCTGGGCGCGTTCAATCCGTTGCTGTTCGCCTCGTCGTAGACAGAGAGGAAGAGATTGCTGCGCATGTGTCCATTGCACATTTCGGCGCCACTCTATGCTTTGGAGACTGGACAGCGAAGTGGCAAACAAAACCCTTGCTCCAGGACGGCGAAGAATACTGGACGGACAGGGCGTTTGCAGAGCAGGTTGCTCAGCTGAAGAGCGTTCGCGTCGTTTCATGCCAAGCAACCGAAAGCAAGAGCAGTCCACCCGCGCCATTCATAACCTCAACCCTGCAAAAGGCTGCGGGGAACGCCTGTGGCATGAGCCCCAAAGACACCATGAAGGCCGCGCAGGCGCTGTATGAGCAGGGCGCTATTACCTACATGCGAACGGACAACCCAAACCTTTCCAATGATGCTTTGAAAGCGATTGCCGACTACTGCAGAGAAAACGGCCTGCCACTAGTTGAAACCCCGCGAAAGTTCAAAGCGAAGGGTAATGCTCAAGGTGCTCATGAGTGCATTCGCCCCTCCAAAATGTCCGTAACCGAAGCCGGCGAAACCGATGAACAACGCAAGCTATACCGTTTGATATGGCAGCGAACGATCTGCAGCCAACTTCAAGATGCTCGGTTCGATGTGCGCACCGCCATCCTCGAAAGCGTCGATGAAATCGACGGCAAGGTCATCACGCTCCTGGCCAGAGGCAAGAAGCTGGCCTTCCCTGGCTGGAAAAGCCTCGTCGCTCAAGATGCGGCCGAGGATCCAGACAAAGCCGCTTCGGACGAAGCAACCGAAGCGAGCAACCCCGTCCCCAACGTCAACGCCGGGGACCAGCTGGAGGTGAAGTCTGGAGAGCTGACGGTTTCCAAAACAAACCCTCCAGCACGATACACCGAGGTGTCATTGGTCGATGAACTGGAGAAACGCGGCATCGGGCGCCCATCGACCTATTCCGCGATTATCGAGAACATAATCGACACCAGAGGGTATGTTGAAAAGATCGACAAAAAGGTGCCTGGGCCTTTAAGGCCAACGCCTCGCGGTGTGCGCTTAATTAAGGCTACAAGGGGTAAATTCAAATTCTTAGAATATGACTTTACCCGAATAGCAGAAGAACAATTGGAAGCGATAGCAGAGGGCAAAACAACGTTTAAGGCGCTCATAAGTAACGTGCACGGAAAGTTAGTAAATGAAATTTCGGACTACAAGAAAAACACGCCAGCAGCTCACCCGTGCCCGCAATGCGGGCGCGGCCTGATGCTGAATATGCCCCAAAAGAAAAAAGATTCGCCCTGGTGGGGCTGCAGTGGTTTTGAACCGGATGGCGAAGGTTGTGATTACGCAGCCGAGGATAACAACGGAACACCTGGTAAATCCCGCGCTCCCGAGTTATCAGAGTTTGAATGCAAGTCGTGTGGCAAACCCCTTATTCATCGCACTAAAGAAGGGGAGGGCGGTTGGAGTTTTTTCAGTTGCTCAGGATACAAAGCCGGCTGCAAACAAAGCTATCCTGATAAGAATGGCTCGCCCGCATATGAATCACCCAAAGTAAAGGATGATGAATAAAAGATGGACAAGGCAGCTTTACGAGAGCAACTAGAACGCGACGCAAAACGGTTTACAGAGATATACGGCGGCGAAGTCGTAACATACGCTGCAGCCCCTAAGCCGGAGCGTAAAGCGTGGAAGCGCAAGCCCAGCTTACGCGATCTTGCCTATACGGAAGAGCTCCGCAAGATCGAGCAACAAAAGGAATGATTGCATTTCTCCATCCTGGATCCCGACGATTCGGGTAAAAATGCTATCTCAAGGCCGCTTTAAGCGGCCTTTTTTGTGGTGCGCCAGGCATGGCGCGTAGCGCCGTGACTGGCGCTGTCGGGTTCACTGTGGTGGTGAGCCTGGCGACTTGGAGGTGAAAGTCCTCTACACACCCGGCAAGGGGAAGTGTTAGCTGAAGGCAAGGGTGTCGCGGGCGACTGCGAATCTGAAGGAAGCCCGAGGCAAAATGCTGGCCTGACGAACAGGAAGCGGATGAGGCGGCGCAGCGGGGTGAGGTGGCCATAATCGCCAAAGCCCGATACTTGCACGGAACGCTGCGACGTAGATCCGACAGGCATAAGCAGGAAGGTCGCGCGAATTACCCTGGGAGATCTGTACGCTTGCCATTGTGCTACCGATTGTCGAGAGGCGACGGGATGGGCGTGCAGAAGTCAGCCGAGGCCGTAGTAAGTGGCGGTCAACCACGCCATCAAGGGCCGAACAGGTCATGCCGCCAGTAGGCGTCAGCGTCTCGTCGATAACCGAAATGCAGAAATTTCTCCAAGAGAAGACTGTCACCCCGAGTCCCGGCCAGAGGCCGAGGATGACGCCTGACAGCGCAGAGGTATCGGCGGCGTCGGTGACGTGGATGAACGCGGAGCCGGACACGCTGATGGAGCGGGTGCTTGCACCGGCGAATCTCAAGCGTGCGTATCAGCGCGTGGTCAGCAACAAGGGGGCGCCGGGTGCCGATGGCATGACGGTCGCCGACTTGGCAGGCTACGTGAAACAGTATTGGCCCATCCTGAAGGTCAGGCTGCTGGCAGGTGAATACCATCCCCAGGCAGTGCGGGCGGTCGAAATTCCCAAACCGCAGGGCGGTATGCGGCAACTGGGCATTCCCAGTGTCGTGGATCGCCTGATCCAGCAAGCCCTGCTGCAACAGCTCACGCCGATCTTCGATCCGCTGTTCTCGGACTATAGCTACGGCTTCCGTCCGGGCAGAAGCGCTCACCAGGCTGTCGAGATGGCCCGCACCCATGTGGCGGCGGGTCATAGGTGTTGCGTGGAACTCGATCTGGAGAAGTTCTTTGATCGGGTCAACCACGACATCCTGATGTTCTGTGTTGAGCGCCATGTCGAAGACAAACAGGTGCTCAGACTCATCCGCCGTTACCTCGAAGCGGGCGTCATGTCGGACGGGGTTGTCAGCCATCGGCAGGAGGGGGCGCCGCAAGGCGGCCCGCTTTCGCCGCTGCTGTCGAACATCCTGCTCGATGAACTCGACCGTGAGTTGGAGCGGCGAGGCCATCGCTTCGTGCGCTATGCCGATGACGCGAACATTTATGTCCGTAGTCCGCGTGCTGGCGAACGAGTGCTGGCCAGTGTCGAGCGGTTCCTGAATCACCGTCTGAAACTGAGACTGAATCGGGACAAGAGTCGCGTGGCTGGGTCGTGGAAATGCGACTACCTGGGGTATGGGATGAGTTGGCACTCGCTGCCTAGACTGCGAGTGGCAACCATGAGCCTGCGCCGTGTGCGCGACCGTCTCAGGGAACTGCTGCGAGGGGTGCGGGGCCACAAGATGGCGAATGTCATCGAGCGGGTAAACCCGGTGCTGCGAGGCTGGGCAGGCTACTTCAAGCTCAGCCAGAGCAAGCGTCCACTGGAAGAGCTGGATGGCTGGGTCAGGCACAAACTTCGCTGTGTCATCTGGCGGCAATGGAAGCAGCCCTCTACGAGGGCGCGCAACCTGATGCGCCTGGGATTGAGCGAGGAGCGTGCCTGCAAGTCGGCCTTCAATGGCCGAGGCCCGTGGTGGAACTCAGGAGCGCCGCATATGAATCAGGCGCTGCCGAAGAAGCTATGGGACAGACTTGGACTGGTCTCGATACTGGATACGATCAATCGGCTTAACCGCATGGCCTGAACCGCCGTGTACGGAACCGTACGCACGGTGGTGTGGGAGGACGGCGGCCGTGAGGCCGCCTCCTACCCGATCGCGTTTCCACGCTGAAAGCCGCATAAACACTGGAACACCCGTCCTGCTTAGGCTAGGATTACCCCGTCAGCGTTTAGAGCACATGGCTGACTGAAATGCTCTCTCACTAACCGTTACAAGGAAATAACCATGTCTGGTATCAACCTCGACTTTCAATCGTTTCAATCCATTTTCGATTTCGCTCCTGGTGTTGAGTCTGCTGTTGCAGAAACTCATGAGCCGTATGCAATTGCATACCTCACCTATCTCGGTGCAAAACCTTTCGGTCATGCCCAGATTCACCAGAAAGCTCAAAATGATGGTTCCATCAAATCTGAAAAAGTCGAAGCTTTTTCTGATAAGCAATTCCTGTATGTATGCCGCACCATCAATGGCATTACTCGGGTTTTCAAATTTTATGCTCCTACCGGCCTGCTTCTTGTTGAAGCTTGCCGTATTGCAGAAGAGCATTACAAAATGTCTACCCTCGATCTTCAATGATCTAGGTTAGACACAGACGAGATAGCTTCGGCTATCTCGTTTTTTTTTGCCCTCAAAAAAAATTCTGCTATATTCAAGCTGCAGCGTTAGAGCACTCGGCTGCATATTGCTCACCATTAATTGAAGGAGTTCCATCATGGGCCACACTGAAGCTTATCAATTCATTGATCCGCGTGACGGTGAATATGGTGTTTGCTACAGCAAGCCTACACTGGAGCAGGCCGAACAAGCCGCAGCAGAGATAGGTTATTCTGGAGCAATTCAGAAGATAGTTATCGCATCCCCGCCAAAACCTTCCCCTCGCCAAGCTAAACGCGAAGAAGAATGTGAGTGGCTGGATATCGACGGTTATCCTGGTATTCCTGGCGGTTTCAGGAGCTGAGTGCAACACGGTTATTGAATTGAAGCTGGAGCATCATGCCGCATAGCCATGGCTTCTTGCATCACCTCGCTCATGACTTCAATCGGGCATTTGAAGTCGAAGCGCTTGCGCGGGCGCATATTCAATTGCAGTGCAATGGCATCCAGCTCTTCCTGGCTGTGTACCGACAGGTCTGTGCCCTTGGGCAGGTACTGGCGGATCAAGCCATTGATGTTTTCGTTGCTGCCGCGCTGCCAAGGACTGTGCGGGTCGCAGAAGTAGATCGCCACCCCGGTCTTCTGGGTGATCTCGGCGTGCCGCGCCATCTCCCGCCCCTGGTCGTAGGTCATGCTCTTGCGCATCGCCAGCGGCATGCGATTGAGCGCCGCGCTGAAACCTTCCATCGCCGAGGTCGCCGTCGCGTCGTTCATCTTCACCAGGATCAGGTAGCCACTGGTGCGCTCTACCAAGGTGCCTACGGACGAGGCGTTGGCCTTGCCCTTGATCAGGTCGCCTTCCCAATGGCCCGGCATCAGTCGGTCTTCGATCTCCGGCGGGCGCACGTGGATACTGACCATCTCGGGGATCTGGCCGCGCCGATCTACACCGCCAGAGCGCGGCCGGCGGGCCGTCTTGCCTTGGCGCAGGCAGATGATCAGCTCCTTGCGCAGTTCGCCGACCGGCAGGGCATAGATCGCGTTGTAGATCGTCTCGCGACAGACGTAGGCATCTCTAAGGCTGGAAATGTTCATGCTGCGCAGCTTGCCGGCAATCTGCTCGGGAGACAAACGCTCACGCAGCATGTGGACCACCAACTCGAAGCGCTCACTGCCCGGCAGCAGCTTGCGCTTGGGCCGGCAGGCTTGGCGCCGAATCCTCATCTGTTGTTGGGCGCTACGGGCCGCGTAAGCACCAATGCCGTCTTGATTGCGTCTCAGCTCGCGGCTGATGGTCGAGGGCGATCGGTTGATCAGGCGAGCAATCCCGCGCAGGCTGAAACCTTGGGCTTGACCGAGTTGAATGGCGGCGCGCTCTTCGACGCTGAGTTCGGAATAGGACATGGGGCAACACCGTACCGGAAAGGTCAGGTGTTGCACTCAGTTTTTGCGGCCGCCCCTTTTTAGGTGATCCAGGAACACAAAAAAGGGGCTAATTATTAGCCCCTTTCTTTTTGCCTGGCGGCGCCCCCGGTTATTTCGCTTGGCAGACTACGCTAGCCAACCAAAATAACCGGGTCGATTAATAGCGATCCTCTAGGATTGAGCCTAGCCAGTACCCCCCAGCCACCAGCGCAAACAAGACCACCGTCTTGGTGTACCAGGCCGCCCACCAGGCAACTTCAGGTTCAATGCCCCTAAACGCAGGTGTAAGTGCGGATTTCGGTGAACGTGACCGCTCATTTCGCTAACAACGTGACCGGTGCCTCCACCCGATTGCGCGGGGTTTAAATTCTAACCGCATCGGTCACGATGCGGCTTCTTCCTCCGTGTTTTTCCGCCGCAGTGACTCACCTTTCATCATGATTCGGTAGGCGTTGTGCACCAGGCGGTCGAGCAATGCGTCGGCCAGCGTGGGGTCGTTGATCCAGCCGTGCCAGTGCTCGACCGGCAATTGGCTGGTCAGGATGGTGGAGCGGCTACCGGCGCGGTCGTCGATCACTTCCAGCAGGTCATGCCGGGCGTTTTCCTCCAGCGGGGCCAGGGCCCAGTCGTCCAAAATCAGAACGTCGACCTTAGCCAGCTGTTGCAGGGTGCGCCCGAAGCTACCGTCGCCGTGGGCGATGCGCAGTTGCTCTAGCAGGCGCGGGGTGCGCAGGTACAGCGCGCTGTAGCCCTGGCGGCAGGCCTGGTGGCCCAGGGCGCAGGCGAGCCAGGTCTTGCCGACGCCGGTTGGGCCGGTCAGCAACAGGTTGTGCCGTTGGCGGAGCCAGTCGCCGCTGGCCAGGGTCGCGATCAGGCGCTCGTCCAGAGTGCGGCCACGGCGGCGATCGAGGTCTTCCAGGCAGGCGCCGGCGTACTTGAGCTTGGCCTGTTTGCGCAGCCGCTCCAGACGCTTGTCGTCGCGCCAGGCCAGTTCGCGATCGAGCAGCAGGCCGAGGCGTTCATCGAAGCTCAAGCTGTGGCTGGCCGGCAGCGTCCACTGCTCTTCCAGCGCTCGGGCCATGCCGCTCAGCCGCAGTTGGTGCAGCTGGCTCAGGGTGTGTTGGGTCATCATCGAACAGTTCCTCTTGGGTGTAGTAATCGGCGCCACGGACGTTCTCGTGGCTGCTGGGTTGCGCTGCCGGCGTCGCGGGCTTGGGCAGTGGTTGTTGGTCGAGCCCTTGCTTGAGCAGGTTGCGCACGGTGCGGCCGTTAAGCGCCCGCAGTTGCACGGCGCGGCTGGCCGCCGCCTCCAGGCGCGCGTTACCGTACTGGCGGGCCAGCGAGAGCAGGCCCAGGCAGGCGCGATAGCCCATCTCCGGGTGCGGTTTGTGGGTCAGTTGGTACTCGACGATCTGCCGGGCGTGCGGGCCGATTCGCTCGCCCCAGTCGAGCAGGCGCTGCGGCGTCCACTCGCGGTGCGCCTTGTGCGACGCCGGCATGTGTTCGCTCTGGGTGCTGTAGGCGCCGCGCCGCTGAAGTCGCAGGTGGCTGGCGACCCGCCGGTTGCCGTGCAGGATTTCCACGGTATGCGCGCTCAGCCGCACATCGACGCTCTGTCGGGCCAGGGCCGAGGGCACGCTGTAGAAGCCGCCGTTCACTTCGATGTGGTAGTCGATGTTGACCTTGCAGCGCTTGAAGGTCACCACCTCGTAGGGGTGCTGTGGCAGTGGCCGCAGCACCGGTTGATCGAGCCGCTCGAACCACTCCCGGCGGCAGCCGTCGAGCTTCTTGAACGGGCGCTGGTTCAAGTCCTCAAGCAGCTCGGCAATCGCCTGATTGAGCGCATGCAGGCTGAAGAACTGCTGGTGGCGCAGCCGCGCCATGATCCAGCGTTCGACGATCTGCACCGCCACCTCGGCCTTGGCTTTGTCCTGCGGCTTACGCGGCCGCGCCGGCAGCATCACCGTGTCGTAATGCCGGGCACACTCCAGCGCGGCGCGGTTCAAGCCCGGCTCGTAGCGATCAGGATGGGCGATCAGGGCGCGCGGGTTGTCCGGCACGACCATCTCGCTGACCCCGCCAAAGTAGCTGAACGCCTGGCCCAGCGCGGTCAGCCAGTCCACCTGGGCTTCACCCGGCGTGGCGCAGGCATAGGTGTAGTTCGAGGCCCCCAGCGCCGCGACGAAGATATGCGCCCGGCTGATCTCGCCGGTGGCTGGTGTCATTTTCAGAAGACGACTGCACCAATTGACGGGGCGTAACGCCAGATGTGCAGGCGACTCCTGACAACGCAATATCAGAAGTCATCTGCACCAATCTCGACTATGCTCAATACTCGTGTGCACCAAAGCGAGGTGTGAGCATGGCGTCAGACACATCATTGATTGCCGAGCAAGGCGTGGCCACCCTGCCCGATGCGGCTTGGGCGCAGGCCCGGCAACGGGCGGAAATCATCGGGCCGCTGGCAGCGCTTGATGTGGTCGGGCATGAAGCCGCCGATGCCGCTGCTCACGCGCTTGGCCTGTCCAGGCGGCAGGTGTATGTCCTAATCCGCCGTGCCCGGCAAGGTGCTGGGCTTGTGACGGACCTGGCTCGCAGCCGATCCGGCGGCGGAAAAGGCAAGGGACGCTTGCCGGAATCAGTTGAGCGCATCATCCGCGAGTTGCTGCAAAAGCGCTTCCTGACCAAGCAGAAGCGCAGCCTGGCGGCCTTTCACCGCGAAGTCACTCAGGTGTGCAAGGCTCAAAAACTGCGAGTGCCGGCGCGCAACACCGTGGCCTTACGGATCGCCGGCCTCGATCCGCTCAAAACCATGCGCCGCCGGGAAGGCCAGGATGCCGCCCGCGACCTGCAAGGTGTAGGCGGCGAGCCTCCTGCCGTGACCGCGCCGCTGGAGCAGGTACAGATCGACCATACGGTCATCGACCTGATCGTGGTCGATGAGCGCGACCGGCAACCGATTGGCCGCCCGTACCTGACCCTCGCCATCGACGTGTTTACCCGCTGCGTGGTTGGAATGGTGGTCACGTTGGAAGCGCCATCCGCCGTCTCGGTCGGCCTGTGCCTTGTGCATATCGCCTGCGACAAGCGCCCTTGGCTGGAAGGGCTGAACGTGGAAATGGATTGGCCGATGAGCGGCAAGCCCTTGCTGCTCTACCTAGACAACGCGGCCGAGTTCAAGAGCGAGGCCCTGCGCCGGGGTTGCGAGCAGCATGGCATCCGGCTGGACTATCGTCCGCTGGGACAGCCGCACTATGGCGGCATTGTGGAACGGATCATCGGCACGGCGATGCAGATGATCCACGACGATCTACCGGGAACAACCTTCTCCAACCCGGACCGGCGCGGCGACTACGATTCCGAAAACAAGGCCGCTCTGACATTGCGCGAGCTGGAGCGCTGGCTCACATTGGCGGTCGGCACCTATCACGGCTCCGTGCACAACGGCCTGTTCCAACCGCCGGCGGCGCGCTGGGCTGAGGCCGTGGCGCGTGTCGGTATACCGGCCGTCGTCACCCGCGCCACGGCTTTTCTGGTCGATTTTCTGCCCATCATCCGCCGCACGCTGACCCGCACCGGCTTCGTCATCGACCACATCCACTACTACGCCGATGCGCTCAAGCCGTGGATAGCTCGGCGCGACCGCTTGCCTGCGTTCCTGATCCGGCGCGACCCGCGCGACATCAGCCGCATTTGGGTGCTGGAGCCGGAGGGTCAGCACTACCTGGAAATTCCCTACCGTACCTTGTCGCACCCGGCTGTCACCCTATGGGAACAACGGCAGGCGCTGGCGAAATTACGGCAGCAAGGGCGCGAGCAGGTGGATGAATCGGCACTGTTCCGCATGATCGGGCAGATGCGCGAGATCGTGACCACCGCACAGAAGGCCACGCGCAAGGCGCGGCGCGATGCGGATCGACGCCAGCACCTCAAGGCAACGACACCGCCTGTCAAAGCGATGCCACCGCCGGACGCAGAGATGGCTGACCCGCAGGCAGACAAGCAGCCACCAGCCAAGCCGTTCGACCAGATCGAGGAGTGGTAGCCGTGGACGAATATCCCATCATCGACTTGTTACACCTGTTGCCGGCGGCGCAGGGATTGGCCCGGCTGCCGGCGGGCGAGCGCATCCAGCGTCTTCGCGCCGACCGCTGGATCGGCTATCCGCGCGCGGTCGAAGCGTTAAACCGGCTGGAAACCCTGTATGCGTGGCCGAACAAGCAGCGCATGCCAAACCTGCTGCTGATTGGCCCAACCAACAACGGCAAGTCGATGATCATCGAGAAGTTCCGGCGCACGCATCCAGCCAGCGCCGACGCCGACCAGGAGCACATCCCGGTACTGGTCGTTCAGATGCCGTCTGAGCCGTCGGTGATCCGTTTCTATGTTGCGCTGCTCGCCGCAATGGGCGCGCCACTGCGCCCGCGCCCCCGACTGCCAGAAATGGAACAACTGGCGCTGGCACTGCTGCGCAAGGTCGGCGTGCGCATGCTGGTGATCGACGAGTTGCACAACGTCCTGGCCGGTAACAGCGTCAACCGCCGGGAATTCCTCAATCTCCTGCGCTTCCTCGGCAATGAACTGCGCATCCCACTGGTCGGGGTCGGCACGCGTGACGCCTACCTGGCCATCCGCTCCGATGACCAGTTGGAAAATCGTTTCGAGCCGATGATGCTGCCGGTATGGGAGGCCAACCACGATTGCTGCTCACTGCTGGCCAGCTTCGCCGCTTCGCTTCCACTGCGGCGACCCTCGTCGATTGCCACGCTGGACATGGCCCGCTACTTGCTCACACGCAGCGAGGGCACCATCGGCGAACTGGCGCACTTGCTGATGGCGGCGGCCATCGTCGCCGTGGAGAGCGGCGAGGAAGCGATCAACCATCGCACGCTGAGCATGGCCGATTACACCGGTCCCAGCGAGCGGCGGCGGCAATTCGAGCGGGAACTGATGTGAAGCCAGCGCCACGCTGGCCACTGCATCCGGCCCCCAGAGAAGGCGAAGCCTTGTCTTCGTGGCTCAACCGCGTGGCCATTTGCTATCACATGGAGGTGTCCGAGCTGCTGGAGCACGATCTTGGTCACGCTCAGGTCGATGACCTGGATACCGCGCCACCACTGGCGCTGTTGGCGATGCTCTCCCAGCGGAGCGGCATCGAGCCGGACCGGCTGCGTTGCATGAGTTTCGCCGGCTGGGTGCCTTGGCTACTGGACAGCCTTGATGATCAGATTCCAGACGCATTGGAAACCTATACGTTCCAGCTCTCGGTGCTGCTGCCGAAACTCCGCCGTAGGACGCGATCCATCACGAGCTGGCGTGCCTGGCTGCCCAGCCAGCCGATACATCGCGCCTGTCCGCTCTGCCTGAACGATCCGGAGAACCAAGCCGTACTGCTCGCGTGGAAGCTGCCCCTGATGCTGAGTTGCCCGCTGCATGGCTGCTGGCTGGAATCCTATTGGGGCGTGCCAGGGCGGTTTATCGGCTGGGAGAACGCCGACGCCGAACCGCGCACCGCCAGCGACGCGATTGCGGCGATGGACCAGCGTACCTGGCAGGCACTGACAACCGGTCACGTGGAGCTGCCGCGCCGAAGCATCCACGCCGGATTGTGGTTTCGGCTGCTACGCACGCTGCTCGATGAGCTGAACACCCCGCTTTCCGCGTGCGGAACCTGCGCGGGGTATCTCCGCCAAGCCTGGGAAGGCTGCGGGCATCCGCTGCGTGCTGGGCAAAGTCTGTGGCGACCGTATGAAACCCTGAATCCGGCAGTACGGTTGCAGATGCTGGAGGCGGCGGCAACGGCAATCAGCTTGATTGAGGTGAGGGACATAAGCCCGCCGGGCGAGCATGCAAAGCTGTTCTGGTCCGAACCCCAAACCGGTTTCACCAGTGGCCTGTCGGCGAAAACGCCGAAGCCCGAACCCGTCGATCACTGGCAACGGGCAGTCCAGGCCATCGATGAGGCCATCATTGAAGCGCGGCACGACCCCGAGACGGCACGCTCGCTGTTCGCGTTGGCTTCCTATGGTCGGCGCGACCCCGCTTCCTTGGAACAGTTGCGCGCCACCTTCGCGAAGGAAGGCATCCCCCCGGAATTTCTGTCACATTATGAGCCTAGCCTACCCTTTGCATGCCTTAGACAGAATGACGGGTTAAGTGACAAATTTTGACGTGCAGAGCTTCCCGATGCAAACTGTCACATAATCGAACGTATACGTGACGGGTGAAAAGGTGCTGATCGGCTACATGCGGGTATCGAAGGCGGACGGATCCCAGTCCACCAATTTGCAACGCGATGCGCTCATCGCCGCTGGTGTGAGCCTTGCGCACCTTTACGAGGATCTGGCCTCGGGCAGGCGCGATGATCGCCCAGGGTTGGCTGCTTGCCTGAAGGCGCTTCGTGAAGGGGACACGCTGATCGTGTGGAAGCTCGATCGGCTTGGCCGTGATCTGCGCCACCTGATCAACACCGTGCACGACCTAACTGCGCGTAGCGTGGGCCTGAAGGTCCTGACCGGTCACGGTGCGGCGGTCGACACGACGACTGCCGCCGGCAAGCTTGTGTTCGGTATTTTTGCCGCGCTGGCCGAGTTCGAGCGTGAGTTGATTTCCGAGCGAACAGTCGCTGGACTTATCTCGGCGCGCGCTCGCGGCAGGAAAGGGGGGCGCCCCTTCAAGATGACCGCCGCCAAGCTACGCCTGGCGATGGCCAGCATGGGGCAACCGGAAACCAAGGTGGGCGATCTCTGCGAAGAACTCGGGATTACCCGGCAGACGCTCTACCGGCACGTGTCGCCCAAGGGCGAACTGCGGCCAGACGGCGTAAAGCTGCTCTCCCTCGGTTCAGCCGCATAAATGGAGGCGACCTGGAACGGGGCGCTGTTCAGTGCGGCAACGATCCGATTACCGGTGTCGACCCAGAGCAGCCGTAGAGCTTTTGGGAAAGCTGTCGTTCAACGTTTGAGTTGAGGGCGCGGCCCGTCAGGGCCATCGGCCCTCGAACGAATTGTTAGGCGTACCTGCATTCTTGGCCAATTTGTTCAGCCAAGGTAGAAAGACCATTTACAGTTAACGTTGGCTCGATTCCCCACGGATCGAATAATGCCTCAGGGGAACGTTTAATCCACGCCGCACGCATTCCTGAAGAAATGGCTCCAATTACATCGAATGGATTACTTGATACAAGCCAAGCATCCGCTCCCAAAGCACCAGCCCTTCTCAAAAAATGACTATATACGCCGGGGTTTGGCTTGTATGACTTCATTTCATCAACACTCACCACGCCGATAAAGTGGTCCCGGATTCCAGCATTCTTTAGCAATATCTCTACCGCATCGGCGCTGCCATTCGAGAACGCGAACATTCTAAAGCCGGCTTTCTTTGCGCGAGCCAACCCGTCTTCTACATCGTCGAATGCCGGCAGTACTTTATATGCGCCCAAGAGTTCCTCCTTCTCTTTCAGGCCAAGCGGGACTTTAAAGTATGAACTCGCGTAATCGAGAGCATTGCTGGTACATACGGAAAAGTTTTCATAATTCTGCATTAACCCACGACGAAATGAATATTCGAGTTGTTTCTCACGCCAAGTACGAGAAAATTCAGAGGCTTTATCGCCAACATGTTTTTCCAACGCAACGATAACGCCATGCGTATTGATTAGAGTTCCATAGACATCAAACGCAAGTGTAATAGCCATGTGATTCCTTTTCATTATTGCGGTGCCAAGATTGGACGCCTAACTTTGTTTTAGGGCGACTGCCCTGCTGCGTAACATCGTTGCTGCTCCATAACATCAAACATCGACCCACGGCGTAACGCGCTTGCTGCTTGGATGCCCGAGGCATAGACTGTACAAAAAAACAGTCATAACAAGCCATGAAAACCGCCACTGCGCCGTTACCACCGCTGCGTTCGGTCAAGGTTCTGGACCAGTTGCGTGAGCGCATACGCTACTTGCATTACAGCTTACGAACCGAACAGGCTTATGTCCACTGGGTTCGTGCCTTCATCCGTTTCCACGGTGTGCGTCACCCGGCAACCTTGGGCAGCAGCGAAGTCGAGGCATTTCTGTCCTGGCTGGCGAACGAGCGCAAGGTTTCGGTCTCCACGCATCGTCAGGCATTGGCGGCCTTGCTGTTCTTCTACGGCAAGGTGCTGTGCACGGATCTGCCCTGGCTTCAGGAGATCGGAAGACCTCGGCCGTCGCGGCGCTTGCCGGTGGTGCTGACCCCGGATGAAGTGGTTCGCATCCTCGGTTTTCTGGAAGGCGAGCATCGTTTGTTCGCCCAGCTTCTGTATGGAACGGGCATGCGGATCAGTGAGGGTTTGCAACTGCGGGTCAAGGATCTGGATTTCGATCACGGCACGATCATCGTGCGGGAGGGCAAGGGCTCCAAGGATCGGGCCTTGATGTTACCCGAGAGCTTGGCACCCAGCCTGCGCGAGCAGCTGTCGCGTGCACGGGCATGGTGGCTGAAGGACCAGGCCGAGGGCCGCAGCGGCGTTGCGCTTCCCGACGCCCTTGAGCGGAAGTATCCGCGCGCCGGGCATTCCTGGCCGTGGTTCTGGGTTTTTGCGCAGCACACGCATTCGACCGATCCACGGAGCGGTGTCGTGCGTCGCCATCACATGTATGACCAGACCTTTCAGCGCGCCTTCAAACGTGCCGTAGAACAAGCAGGCATCACGAAGCCCGCCACACCGCACACCCTCCGCCACTCGTTCGCGACGGCCTTGCTCCGCAGCGGTTACGACATTCGAACCGTGCAGGATCTGCTCGGCCATTCCGACGTCTCTACGACGATGATTTACACGCATGTGCTGAAAGTTGGCGGTGCCGGAGTGCGCTCACCGCTTGATGCGCTGCCGCCCCTCACTAGTGAGAGGTAGGGCAGCGCAAGTCAATCCTGGCGGATTCACTACCCCTGCGCGAAGGCCATCGGTGCCGCATCGAACGGCCGGTTGCGGAAAGTCCTCCCTGCGTCCGCTGATGGCCGGCAGCAGCCCGTCGTTGCCTGATGGATCCAACCCCTCCGCTGCTATAGTGCAGTCGGCTTCTGACGTTCAGTGCAGCCGTCTTCTGAAAACGACACCGATGTCGTTTTCAGAAGGCGACTGCACCAGTTCACTGGGCTGGCCGCCGTGTGTGCATAGAACTTCTGACCGGGAACGGTCAGAAGTTCTATGCACGAAGCGCCGCGAGAGATCGGAATTGCTCAGAACTCTTGTGCACGGCGCGACAAAGCCGGAACCGCCGAAAATTCCGGCGATCAACCGGCAAGCTGCTTGATGCGCTCGGCCAGGCGGCCGAAAGCCTCGTTCACGTATTCCAGCACCTTGGGTTCTGCGCCCTGCGTGCGCAGCGAGTCTTTGAAGGCTTCCAGGTCGGACAGCCATTGCCGATGCAGGCGGCCCAGCTCGTCGAGCTGAGGCCGGAAGTCTTGGAGACTGCCGCTCGCACGAAACGCCTGGTAGCCACGCTCAAGCGTGGCCGCCGTGGTCAGCAGTTGCGCGCCCATTTGCTTGTGCTGTTCGGAGAACTCGGCCATGCCGTCATAGGGCCGCGAAGCCTTGCGGCGCTCGGCTTCGGATGCCTCTTCCATGATGCGGGCGTAGCGGTAGAACCCTGGGAACTCGCGGGACAGCGCCATGAGCTGCTGATCGGATGTGCCGACCCAAATCCTGTGCAGGTCAGGCCCGTACCCCATCATGCGATTGATGATGGCATGGGCCTCGCTGACACCCTGGGCGGCAAGCTGCTGCATGTGTTGGTCGATCTTCGCGGCCAGTCGGCGGAATTCGTTCATGCTCATGTCCGTCACAAAAGGCGCGTTGATTGCCCTTGCGCCGTGAGAAGTGCCACCGCCTTCTTATCGAAGGAAACGAAGGTTTCCCCGCCAAGCCAGTTGCCTTCGTAGGCAATGACGCCATCGGCAAAGTCTCCGCCCGCGTCGAGCACCAGCAAGCCAGCCTCCACGGCAGGCCGGTTCACTTCCACATTCGCGGCGGCCAGTAGTGCCCGGATCGCGCTGGCCGCGTCGGCTTGCTGGAAGCCGTAGACACGCAGCAGCACCCAAACAAATTCGCATAGGCACGGCAGCGCGACCGCGATCAACTCGGCGTCGGTCAAGACTGCGGCGGCAACGTCCGCTTGTGCGGGATCGTCACGCACAACCGCACGCACAAGGACGTTGGTATCGACTGCGACCTTCATTGCTTACCTGCCCAGCCTTGCGCCGCCGCCTCGTTGATTTCTTCGATGGTGGCAACCTTCTGCGTCTTGCCCGCGAGCAGGCCGACAAAGCTGGCTATCGTCCCTGCGGGCCGTGCCGCCTTGAGCACGCCCCGACCGTCTGGCAACAAGTCCAGCTCGATCTTGTCGCCTGGCCTGATGCCGAGGTGTTGCAGTACGTCCTTCCGAAACGTCACTTGTCCCCGTGCGGTAACGGTCAATGTGGTCATGGTGGTTTGCCCTCGCAATCAAGGTTGATGCTTCACATAGTAATGCAAAAATGCCTTACCGTCAATGTCCGTCAAACGATCATTAGTCGGCCATGCCGGACACTGTCCAGCAAAGTTATTGCACAACGGGTTGTCGGACATTAAGATAGGCGGACGGAATGACGGACAAGAGAGGCGGCAAATGGCACTGATCGGCTATGCGCGGGTATCGACGGCGGAACAGGACACCGCCTTGCAGACGGATGCGCTACGCAAGGCAGGCTGCGAGCGCGTTTTCGAGGACACGACTTCCGGGGCCAAGGCCGACCGCCCCGGCTTGGCTGATGCGCTGGCCTACCTGCGCGACGGCGACGTGCTGGCCGTCTGGCGGCTGGATCGGCTCGGGCGCTCTATGCCGCACCTAATCGAAACGATAGGCGCGCTGGAAGCGCGAGGCGTCGGCTTCCGTTCTCTGACGGAAGCCATCGACACCACCACGCCAGGCGGGCGGCTCATCTTCCACGTGTTCGGCGCGCTGGGCCAGTTCGAGCGCGACTTGATCCGCGAGCGCACCAAGGCCGGGTTGACTGCCGCCGCCGCTCGTGGGAGGAAGGGCGGGCGAAAGCCGGTTGTCACCGCCGACAAGTTGCAGCGAGCGCGGGAGCACATCGCCAACGGGCTTAATGTCCGAGAGGCCGCTACACGGCTCAAGGTGAGCAAGACGGCCCTGTACACCGCGCTGCAATCCACCAGTGCGGCCGACTCCTGATATTCCGTGCAGTCGTCTTCTGAAAATGACACTGTCTTTGGATGCCTTGGCCTGTTAAAATATCCGTCAATTTTTCAATGTTTAGGTACTGTCCATGAATCAACGCATCGGCTATGCCCGCGTTTCGACGGACGATCAGCACCTTGATTTGCAGCGTGACGCGCTGACGAAAGCCGGGTGCAGCGTCACCTACGAAGAGAAGGCCAGCGGCAAGACAGCAGACCGCCCGGAGCTTGACCAGTGCCTCAAGGCGCTGCGAGCTGGTGACACCCTTGTGGTGTGGCGGCTGGATCGACTCGGGCGCAGCCTGAAAGACCTGCTGCGGATCGTTGACGATCTAAAAGAGCGCGGTATCAGCTTTGTGAGCCTCACCGAAAGGATCGAGACGGATACCGCAGCGGGCAAGATGGCTTTCCATTTGTTCGGGGCGCTGTCTGAGTTCGAGCGGAGCTTGATCCGCGAGCGCACACAGGCCGGTCTAGCTGCCGCCCGCGCCCGTGGCCGGGCAGGAGGCCGTAAGCCGAAATTGGACGATAAACAGGTACGAGAGATTAGAAGGCTAATGACTGACCCGACGATACCTGTCAGCCAGATAGCCAAGAGCTACAAAGTTTCCAGAACAACGATCTATAAGGTCGCTCCTGTTCGTCAACAGAATTCAACCATCTAACTACAGGGTCAACCGTGGCTATAGAAAAGAAATTTAGAGATTACAAAGACGAAGCCGAGGCATGGATTACGCTCGCCACTGGCGAGTATTACCCAGACATTTTGCCGGATGCCTGCCGACTCTATGAGCCTGTGCTGGTCGAATTCGGTTTGTTGTTGAAAGCCTCCCACTCCTCAACAAATTTCTTTAGCTCCATCATGGAGACAAGAAATCAGTGGATGCGCACGCAGCTTTGCCGGGTGTTCAAGAAGTACGTCAGCCCGCAAACTCCCGTTGAAATGCTCAAGCGCAAGAGTGATGCCGCCAAAATTTGCGCTCAATTTGGCGATGCGTTCCGAAGCATCGTGGAGGTACAGCAGAAGTTTGATACGCGCCCCATGCCAGATGAAGCTCTCTGTGCTGTCCTATGGGAATACAAAGATCGTGGCAAGAAGGGCTATGACCTGACGGAGCGGCTGTTTGACGTGCTTCGTAGTCAGCACGTCGGGCTTGTCGTTACTGGGCCTGAGCGTGCTGGTAAAGACGTGTTGTTGGGCAACATATTCAAAGACTACCCGAAGCCTGATCGTCCAGTAGATTTTGTAATCTATGACGGGAAAAAGGTGCTTGCAATCGGCTTGGCGCGTTATGACTCAGATCGTGGCGGTGCGCAAGAAGATGATCGTACAGGCCAGTATCGAGAGGTCGCGCAAGAGATTATTGGGTACGCTGACAGCCACGGGATGCAGCATATCAAGGTAATTTATGTGAACGATGGGCCGGGCTTGTTGCTTGGCTCGATGTGGAATGACTATTCCTACATCGAAGATCAATGGCCGGGCCGCGTTAAGGTTGTGACCTTGCGAATGGTGCCTGATCGAATTACTGCCGAATGGTTGGGGTCTTGATATGGCAGTTCCTATTCCCGGGAAGGGGAAGCGTAGCAATGGTGCACAAGGTCACCCTGCTGACACTGGTGGCTTCCGCTTAGAGTACCCCGGCAAGAAGTCGGTAGAGGAAATTCTGGCAACCCCAGCGGGTCGGTATGTACCAAATCCGGCCTACTTTGGTGGTGATAACAGGCTTTACCACGCGGATAACCTTGCCGTGTTGTCTGCGCTTGCGCAGGATGAATCAGTCGCAGGGAAGGTTAAGCTGGTCTACATCGACCCGCCGTTTGCAACTGCTTCTGCCTTTGAGTCACGCAAGCAAAAGCACGCCTACGATGACCATTTGGTCGGGCCTGCTTTCGTAGAGTCCCTGCGCGAGCGACTGGTTTTAATTCATCGTTTGCTTGCTGATGATGGTTCTCTATACCTCCATCTTGATGAGAGGATGATTTTTCACTTCCGGGTTGTTCTCGATGAGATTTTCGGAGAAAAAAACTTCCGAAACTGCATTACCCGGAAAAAGTGCAATCCGAAGAATTACACCCGTAAGACATACGGAAATGTGGCTGACTATATTCTCTTTTATACGAAGAGTGACAGCTATGTTTGGAATCGGCCTGTTGAGCAATGGGACGACGCCAAGGCTTTGAAGGAGTACCAATACGTTGATCCTGATGGTCGCCGCTACAAGAAAGTGCCTGTCCATGCGCCAGGCGTTCGTAATGGCGAGACAGGCAAGGATTGGAGGGGGAAGCCGCCTCCGCCCGGTAAGCACTGGCAGTACCCGCCTTCAACATTGGATGAAATGGATGCCAGAGGTGAGATTTATTGGTCGGCCACTGGAAACCCAAGGCGAAAGATTTATTTGGAGAACAGCGCGGGAATTCCAGTGCAGGATATTTGGATGGATATGAGGGATGCTCACAATCAGAACATCCATATCACCGGTTATCCAACCGAGAAGAATCCGGCATTGTTGGCGCGAATAGTCGAAGCATCATCTAACCCCGGCGATCTGGTTATGGATTGTTACTCGGGTTCAGGAACGACGATTGCAGTTGCCGCCAGTCTTGGCCGCCGTTGGATTGGTGTTGACCGTAGTGATGAAGCAATCAGAACTACCCTACATAGGTTCGAGCTTGGCACTGAGCGCATGGGCGACTTTGTGAATGCGAAAAAGCAAGGTGCGCTGTCGTTGCATGAACCAATAACCGACTTTGTTCTGTACGAGCCGGAGACTGAGGCGGTTCTGGTCGTGGAGAGTGACAAGCCCGTTAAAAAGACCCGCCGCGTTGCTAAGTCGTCGGAAATCACTGAGGCTCTCGCAGCTCGATGAGTAGATCGGGCCAACTTGCCCCAACCGTGGTGATAGAGGCGGAAGCGTATCTAAGCCAGTCATGCAGAGTCATGGCTGGTTTGATACGCACACATGGCCCTTGCCGTCTTGCTGATCGTGAGTTTCGGCCTTTCCAGACGTTGGCCAATTCGATCATCAGTCAGCAGCTATCAGCCAAGGCCGCCGACACGATAGAGCGCCGAGTGCAGGCCATCGTGCCCGGTTTCACTCCTGCCGAGTTTCTGGCAGTCCAGCCCGAGGCGCTACGGGCTGCCGGGCTTTCATCGGCCAAGGCCCGCTACATCCTCGAACTGGCTCAGCGTGTCAGCGATGGGCGGCTGAACCTAGAGGCAATGCAGGAAGCGCCAGATGCGGACGTTATCGCTGCACTGGTGGATCTTCCCGGCATCGGTCAATGGACAGCGGAGATGTTCTTGATCTTCGGCCTTCGCAGGCCGGACGTGTTGTCTTTGGGGGATGCTGGTTTGCAGCGAGCGGCCCGGTTGCTGTTTGGGGATGATGCGAAGCTAGAGCGCGTGGGGCAGTCGTGGCAGCCCTTTCGTTCTGTGGCGTCTTGGTATCTCTGGCGACACTTGGACGCTTGACCATCCCCTGCCACCGAACCCGGGGTTTGGGGAGCAACGGAACAGAAAGTGCACTTAAGCCCAGCGCCTGCCCGCAAACCCTTGTGGCGTCTGGTTAGTTCGGGAAAACCATCCTTTTGTCGAACCCTGGCAGGCACTGACGCCAGGCCGTCCAAACGCATGAAAAGCAGTGCAGAAAAGTCGTTCAGTAAAACAAAGTCTGGATAACCGCCCCTATTTTCGGCAGCGGTGAACTCTAGCTAAGCCTTACGTTGGTTTTTGGTTCCACTGCTCCCCAAACCCCCAGCCCTAGGCTCAGTCCTCTCCCAGCCACCATACTGGTGATGACACTAGGTTCGTTCTGGCTGTGCTATGCAGGGCCACCCCAATATCTCTACAGACCCGCCTAATGGCGGGTTTGTTGTCGTTTCTGGCCCATCCCCAGCAACGCTAGATAGCTAGCTATCACAGCAGCGCCGTCAGGTACGGCAGCGCCTGCGCCGCAAGTACGCCACCTGCCGCGTTTTCCAACACGGCTTTGATGCTTCCTGCGGTCGCCTTGATGATGGCCCACTTGGGCTTCGGCGATGCAGCCTGAGCCTGCAATGTCGCCAGCTCTGCCTGCAATTCATCGCGCACCTCGGCTTCGATGCGTCCCTGCTGGATAGCATCGCGCAGCAGCTCAATCAAAGCTGACAGCGCAGCCATGTCACCGCCTGTTTGAGTCTGGGTCTGGTTAGAGCTATTCGATCCGATCTGAATTTGGGAGCCGCTTACGTCTCCGAAGTGGTAATGCTGCTGCTGCACAGTCTGCTTCTCCTGCTGAGTGAACGTCATGCCTTCCCCGAGCACGCCTTTAGCCTCCAGATCAAGCGCCCATTCGAGCACCCGACTCCGCACCTTCTCGATGACACCCTGCACCTGCACGGTGGAAAACCTGAGCGCCGGGCGCATCGTCACACCGTTCGCCTCGCGCATCATTTGCATCAGCGTGTGCTCGATGTTGGCCGGAAAGTGGCTGTAAATTCCGGTTGTGCTCTGAGCAAGCTGCATCAGCTCCGGCACCGACTGTCTTACAGCGAAGTCCGACAGCAGCTCGGCCATGTCTGGCGGCGCAAAAAACGGGATCGGGCCATGAATCGGGTTTTCGGCCATCAACTGCCCCTGTACCCGACGATAGTCCGGCACTTCCCCTGAGTAGTAGCCGTTCAGTTCGCTGCTGATCCAATCGACCAGCTCAGGCACGGCCAGACGCCGCGCAACAACCAGCGCCCGGCGTAACAAATCGCCGGGCGACACCGAGGCATCAATTGCCGCATTCACCAGTTCCGGGACAAGAGCAGGCATCCTTCCTCCAAATTCTTGATAGCTAGCTATATATCTAGCTCGTTATCATCCGTCATTTCGGGAGCAGTCGCACCGCTTTTGCACCCATCCTCTTTGATAGCTATCTAGCTAGCTATCAAACTATGTGGCGACATTGTGGTAACAAGGTGGAAGGCAACACCAAGCCACCACCATAGCGCCACCATCCCGCCACGCTGTCACCACACAGGCAGCACCATCTGACCACCTTGTCACCACCTTCTAACCACCAAGCGCACACCATCCCAACACACTCTCACCACCATATTTAGATAGCTAGCTATCTTGAAAGATATATAGCTATCTCAAGGTGTGGGCGTATATAAGACTGCTCCTACCTACGCGCCAGCATGGCTACCTATTGAGCTCCGGGAGGCGTCCATATAAGTTTCCTTAGCGTACGATTTTGTCCGTTTTCTCTACCGTCCCCTATTGGAAGCCATGAAGGCCGGGGCCGATGTAGTTTTCGACCCTCACGGCGCCGAAACTGAACCTTTCATCGCCGAGGTGGAAATGCTCTTGGGCGGCGTCCCTGTGGTCACTTACTCGGACGGTACTGAACAGTTTTTGGATGACTCTGCAGAGCCGATTCATGCCTACTCGCCCCGGCTCGCAGCCGGCGAGCTGGAAGAGTTCTGCAAGGCGAACATCGAGAGGTACGAGGCATTCAACGCAGAGCATGGCGACGAAAAGCTCATGACTGAGCGCGTTCCCCTCACTCGGTTCTGGTGAAACGCCCTGCAGGATCCGCGCGGCCGGCGCCGGCCGGTCGGCCGGTGGCCATGGCCACCAGCTCCAGCAGCTCGACCAGCGCCTGCAGGCGCTGATCGCCCGCCCTGTTTGTTTCCCGAGAGACGTACAGCACCAGGTTGTTTGTGTGTGCTGACGTACAGGCCCAGCCCGTCGCCTCGGCGCCGGCCAGGCCGGCGACAGGCGCAGAAACGAAAAAAGGCGCCATAGGCGCCTTTGTTCGTAAAGCTATCCGGACACCACTTGCGACCCGCCTTGCGCGGGTACGGCTTTCGCCGCTGGGAAGCGCTCAATCTCATCCGGTCAGTCGCTTCGATGTGTTCACATTAGTGAATCCACCGCCGCAGGTCAATCAAATTTGATCAACGGTCATCGTGCAAGGCAGCCGATTATGATTGCATTATTCTTCCCGGGCGCCGGCGCCGGCACACCAAATTGATTGCATTTCAGATAACGGAATGCAATCATTCTTTTCGATGGCCACAAGCTGCAGGCCGCGAGAATGATTGCATAATGAGGACACCTGATGGCACTGACAATCCGAGACCTATCCGAGGCTGACATTGCTAGCTTCCAGGAGTTGACCGGCAAGAAAACCGCATCCGGCGCGCTAATCCAGGCCGCGCAGATTGGCGTTACCGCTTCGGCTGAGCTGAAGCGGGCCCGGCAGACCATCAAGACGCTGCAAGCTAACCTCGACACCTACCGCCAAACACTCCAGCAGCTAACGCCGCTGTGCCTAAAGGTGGTGGATCTGGCCGCTCAAAAGGATCTGTTCCTGGAGGAAACCGGGCATGACAAAAATTGAACTGATTGCCACCCGCCTTCCCTGGCTCAGAAACGTTGTGTCGGTATGCCAGTTCGTGGCGCTGCTGAGCCTCCTGCTAGGCCCGTTCATTAAGGCTGAAGCGTCGGGCGTGGACTGGCTGTTTTTCGCCATAGCGATCCCGATGACAGTGTTTGCGCTTCTTTGGGAATACTTCACTCGCGTGGTGTCCACGCGGCCGACGCAGGAGTCGCAGCAGTGAACGACCACCAGCCATGGATCCAGCACTACCGCGCCAACGGCGTTGTGCTCAATGAAACTGACTACGGCTACGGGCCCGTCTTCATCCTGGGCGATGACCTGGCAGAGAAAGAGCAGCAGTACGTCATCAAGATCAGCCCTAGTCGCCCGGACGGTGGCCGGCGCCTAGCTGTAGCCGTCGCCCTGCAGTGGTCGGATAAACAGCCCGGTGAAATAGCGGATTACACCCTGCAGCCAGAGAGCAGCTGCCTCGACTGCGCCCCCGGCGAACTGGAAATAAGCGACAGCGGCCTGCTGAGCATGATGGCCAGGCAAGACACAGCATCGAGCATTCACTATTGCTGTGGCTGGATGCTGCAACTGCCAATCGCCTACGTCGAACCCGCACGCCAGGCTATCGCCTTGGCGATAGCTGCCCTTCCGAAAGAGTGATCACCCCTGATGAAGCCCGAGCCCGCCGAGAAAGCCAGCGATACGCCTGAAATGATTGAGCTGCACGCGCCTGGCGGCGTTGTCATCTATGTGCCTGCTGGCGATTGGGAGGAAGGAACTATGCCCGACCCTCAGCCCTGCGCTAATTACGGGGCCCTAGAAATACTCAGCGAGTATGAAGAATTGATGCTTTGCGACCCCTGCCACATGTGGTTTTCCATCTGCGACGATCACGCAAGTAACGATTTCTGATTGCATTCCTTCATCCTGGTGGATCCTCGAGGACGGAAAAACGATTGCAAACGCCCTGCAGGATCCGCGCGGCCGGCGCCGGCCGGTCGGCCGGTGGCCATGGCCACCAGCTCCAGCAGCTCGACCAGCGCCTGCAGGCGCTGATCGCCCGCCCTGTTTGTTTCCCGAGAGACGTACAGCACCAGGTTGTTTGTGTGTGCTGACGTACAGGCCCGGCCCGTCGCCTCGGCGCCGGCCTGGCCGGCGACGTGCTCCAGCTCCAGCAGCTCGACCAGGATCCGCCACCAGCGCCCGCCAGGGCGCCGCCCTTGAGCGTAGAGCGGTCAAGTTGAATGGCGGGGGCCCCGCCGCGCAGCGGTGGGTTCCGCGCCCGTAGGGCCGCCGCAGGCGCATTCTGCTTGACGGCGCGCAGCGACCACACAGCCTCAGCTAGGGAGGTAGGGGGCGCTCTTCCCCCTGCCTCCCGACGCCTCGCGGGCGAGAGCGGGGTTTACAAGGGGCGGCGCCCCTTGGTGTTGATCTGCCGTCCAGGGTGCAACCCTGGCCTGCCCGGAGGGCGCTCTTAGACCTGCAGGTGCAGGGAGGCGCAGCCCCCTGCCGAGGGTTCGGGGCGAGTAGCCCCGAGTTGCCGCGCCGTGCCGAAGGCACGAAGTGCGCGGGCATCACCCGGTGGAGCGTAGCGACACCCCCTCTTCTGATGTTTTTAAAGCGTCCTGATTAAGGGCCGACACTTAAATTGAATGACCCCGACACTTAACTTCTTCCTTCCCGCGCGCGTGCGCGCAAGGTGGCGCCGCGGGGCGCCGCACACTCGGGAAAATCCTTTTTGGTGGTGGTTGCCGGCATCGAGGTCGCCGGCATCGATGCCGAAAGGCTCCTGCAGGCGTAGGTCAGGCAGGAGGGGGCTCCAGCTGGTGGGTCAGCCGGCTAGCTTCTTGGTCAGGATCGCTTCTGCGATTCGTCGGCACTCTGCGCCGTCTCTGGTGGGGTCTTCCTGCTTCAACGCCATCACCAGGTCATTGAGCATCCTCCCATAGGTCTCAGCGTCCACCCTCGGGGGTGCCGAGGCACCTGGGGCGCTTCGACGAGGCAGGCCGTCATGGGTGCGCTTGCCGACAACCAACATGCGGCCTATGGCCAAGGCGCTACGAGACCACTGCCCAAGGTTGCCGCCTTGCTTTCTCGCCTTCTTGGCCAGGCGCTCGCTAGCGCGCTGACGCTCATGCTTCAGCCATTTGAGCAGACCGAACGCGCCGAACAGGAGAGAGTTGACCGCCTTCACAGCGGCCAGCCCTTTGTAAGATCCATCCTCCTGCAGCTGCCTCGGCTGCGAGACGGTGAGGATATTGCCGAACTTGAGGTCTGCGACAGCGCGCTCGATCCGGCGAAGGCCCATGCCAGTAAATTGAGCCAGAAACTCAAAGGTCAGCGACTGGAAACCTGAAGAGGTCGGCACGCCGCATCGCAGCGACGTTAAGTCGGTGTATTCCAGGATTGCATTCAACACCAGAATGCACGCCTCACGGCGCTCGCTGCGCTGCTGTCGCTTGCTGCGATTGGCCGCATTCAGAGAAGGGAGACGGGATGGCGAGCGGTAGTATTGGCGCACTTCTTCCTGAAGGCGCTGCAGGATCTTCGGCCGATTATTCAGCGTCGAGGGCTTCACCAGCTCCAGTCGCGGGGCGCCCGGTTGGTGGCCACAGAAGTTCCCGCCATTGTTTACGCGCGGAACATACGTCCTTGTGTTTATCGACATAGCCCCCCGCCTGTTCGGCGGCGAGCTATCGATAAACGGCATTTTTCAAACTTGCGCGCAGGCGCAGTGATAGCCATAATCAGCTCACCAAGTCAGGGAACAGGTGTCCTCCGCCAAGATTCAACCTGTTCTAGTTTTCCCAAAAAGCCCGGTTACCAGCCGGGCTTTTTGGTTTCTGGTCTTAAGTCTCTACGCTACTTGAAGCCTCACTTCACGAAAGCCGACGCGGGCCGCGTCGGCACTTACCGATTCCAAGCTCTTGTAGATCTTCTGTCTGGTGGATCGCGCGATAGTCATGTATTCGTGCGCGCCATCGGCGCGCTCGACCATCAGCACCCAGGCACCCTTTTCGAGAGGGGCCGGGGCCACAATCGCCGCCCGTAGGGCTCCCCCCTCAAACAGCTTGCGCATCGCAGAAAGGTCCACTGCCATCGCACCCTCATTCATGCTCGATCTGGTAAACCGATTGAAGACTAAGCGCGAAAACATGAAATTGCAAATTCATGAGCATGGTTAGGCAAATTCGTGCAGCGTCAGCGGGCTCCAGCCAGCTCGAAATCCTCAGGCAACGACACGGCCACGGTGCGAAAACCTATCCGGTAGGCATCCATCATCGCCGCGTTCACCCGGTTATAGGTCTTCACCTGGCTGCTCTGTGCAGCGAGCGTCACGGCGACAACCTCTCCGCTCTGCTTGGTGACCTTCAGCAGCCAGCCAGCACCATCGGCCGGCTCAACGGTCGCGCTGGCCAGCACGCCACTGTCAAAAAGTTCTTTCAAGAATGCTAAGCGCACGATTCATCCTTTCTACTGCTCGTTCTCAAGAGGCCGGGCGCTGCCCGCCTCTCGCGCCGCCTTCGGCGGCTTCTCTCCAACCCGCTCTCGCCCGCGAGGCGTCGGGAGGCAGGGGGAAGAGCGCCCCCTACCTCCCGCCTTCAGGCTTTACGCCCCTCCAGGCCGTCAAGGGGCCGTGTCCTCGCCCTTCCAGGGCTGCGGGCCGCACCTACCCCTTGACCGCCTTCCAGGGCATCCTGGAGCCCTACAGGCACCCTCAGCCACAGCAGCTTGTCGGCATGAACAACTAGATCCACCACCTGCGCCCTCTCCAAGCGGCGCGACAGCGCTGCCGGCAGATCCAGCACCTGGATCAGGTCGGCAGCGGCAGCACTAGATGTTGTGTCGATCGGATCCTCCGGCGACACCATATCTAGTGTTTTCACGGTCAGTCCTGAGCCTTGGGCTCGTGTACGCGCAAAACCAGCCTGCCACTCACGGCTATTCCTGGAGTTAGCTCGATGTTGATGCCCTTCCCATCGCCATTGGTGAATCCTGCGCCTACGCGCGTCCAGTGGGTTTTACGATCATCCTCGGGCCCGTATTCATGCGCGATCAGAGCGTCATAGCGGGTCTTCTGTGCAGCCTCTTTGCTTGCCATTGCGATACACCTCGTTGATGGTTGTTTGCTCTTAAGGCTCGCCGTACAGGGCAAGCTTTGCTTCTTCGACAGCCTCGGCCGAGGCGTCGGCCAGGTCGTCCATTGACGCATCCTGGTAGCCGCTGGCTGCCAGGAACACAGCCCCATCAAGCGGGGGCATGGATCTAGCTAGGCTGTGAACTTTGCAGGCACAGTCGTAGTTCCATTGCTCGAAAACCTGGCTATATCTGACGCCTTGCACGACCTCGGCCGCGAGATCCTGAGCCAGGACGTAACGGCCCTTGTGGTGCAACAGCACCTTGCCGGCCACCTCGGTCAATTCAGCCCCGGTAACGCCCTTGAGCTGCGCTAGGTAGAAGTCACACCAGGTCTCAACACTGCGACGGTGATCGGCGAGCCATTTCTTGTCGTCATCAGTGAGCATCGTTTCATCCTCGTAATTGGTGCCCGGATGCCCCAGGCCGCTCACCACTAAGCAGGTGACGCAAACCGCTAGGCTCAACATCAGCGAGCGGTTATTCGTGCTCTACTGGGTAGAGCCCTCATTGGCGCGTCGCTGCCCTTCCTGCAGGTAACGCTCTTTATCGCTGTCGCTCACACTGAAACTTGGAGAGTCCTTGCAATAGGTGCGGATCTTTTTCTTCTTTTTGTAAATCATCGGCGGTTGCCAGCACTTCTGATAAACTTTCGGGCACTCGCCTTCAGTGAATCCGGTAGTTGCGCACATCTTCCAGGCACCGCGCATGTCGTTCTTATCGTTCCAATCAAAGTCGAACTCACTTCCAGCGAACGCATTACCGACCAAAGCGACCGCTATAACTATGCCACTCAATAACTTTTTCATCCGTTACGTGCCTCCATTTTGGCCAAGCCAGCTTTAATACGGCTGACATAGTTTTGCGTTTCCGCATATGGGGGAATGCCGTTGTATTTCTCGACCGCACCAGGGCCGGCATTGTAAGCCGCTAAAGCAAGATCGATTACGTTGAACCTGGCAAGCATATCGGCAAGATATTGAGTGCCAACTTTGATATTCGACTCAGGATCAAACGGATCAATGTTGAATTGGCGAGAAAGATCATCACTGACTTGCATCAGGCCCTTATTACCTTTGGGGCTTACCGCATCGGGGTCATACTGCGACTCTGCAAGAATTAGCTGATGTACCAGGGCCGGATCGAGGTTGCGCTTTTTGGCGTACTTAGCGACTAGCTCAGCATAAGGAGAGTCCGCCAAGTTGCTCGGCGGCACGCCAAAGAGGCTTGACCCATCATCACCGCGCTGCAGTTCAGGCGGCGCGACAGGCTGCGGCTCAGCCCGCTTGAAGGCATCCCGCATAGCATTGATCTGCTCTTGCGACCAGCTGCTGCGGCGGTTGTCTTGCATGAAGCCCGAGAACTTCGGCGCCGCACCTACCGCCCCACCTGGAGCCCCTGTCACGCCAGCCTGAGGCGCCTGAGGCGCCTCAGGAAACAGATACTCGTACAGCTCAGCCGCCTCGTCCTGCTCTGCTTCTGCAGCAGCAGTACCGACCAGGCAAAGCGCGAGCGCTGCCGCCAGCAGCGCCTTAGTTGGTAACAGCAGGGAGAACGACATAATTAACTTGCTCCGGCTCGTTATCGAAGCCCACGGGGCGAGTAAGATCCCGATAGACAACATTTCGGCTGGTGAGATTGAAGAAGTCGCCAGTACCAACCACCTTGGTCGAATTACAGCCAGTCAGGACAGAAATAAGCGCCAGGCCAATTAACGTTTTTTTCATGACTTGCTCTCCGAGAAGGAAATAAGCTTGTGATTTCTGTCAATGACAATCCAGTTGTCATTACCAATCAAAATCTGCAACGCATCAATGATTGGCATTGTTCTATGTACTTTCGCAATTGGCGGAATCTTGCGCTGATAAATACTGATCGCATCTTTCGGCGCAGGGTGCGCAATCACCAGCTGGTAGCCTGTCGGCTCCAGCAGATAAAGAGCGGCATCGCCAACAGTCCGAACGTCTTCAGGATAAACCGTGCGCGCATAAAGACTCAGTGGATCGATTTGAATTGGCTGCTCGTCTGCCGCCATTGAAAAGGCCGGCATGATCGCCAGAAAAACCAGCGCCTTAATCAACATATTTTGCATAAAGATCGCTCCAAGGCTCTACATACATTTCTTCTTCCACAATTACGCGGAAAGACTGACCAGGCCGAATCGTAATTGTCGGGACAATATTCAAATACTTTTGAATGAGCGGCGAGAACTCTCTGCGCGCATTTTCTCCAACATCACCGGCATAACTACCCTCTTCATCACCCGTTCCGCTATAGCTAGATTCACTGCTGATAAGTGCATATGCAGCGACTCCCAGGAACTGAGCCATAAAGTGGTAATCCACCTGGTCTTCAATTGCGCCAACGCCTTCACGATCAACGGCTGCCGCTTTCGTGAAGTCGATTACATCGCCATTAGGCAGCACGCCTTCTTTAACCAGGAATGCAACACGATTAGAAATCGCTTCGTTTACGTTGCGGGTGCGGGCAACGCCAATATTAATTTCTGTACCTTTGGGGAACAGAACATATTGACGACTAATGTCATAAACATCGTGACTGACAATTGCCTGCAGCGATCCGGTCGTATAGTCGGATATCGCCTTACGCATTAACGTTGTTGGAATAACCGTGCCCGGTGGCACTTTTAACTTTCCGGCAATATCGGCGTTGTACTTGTTGGATTTGGTGAAGCCAACAACATTCTCCGGCGCTCGACTGAAGCTGCTGGTTAGCTGCTGCAGCTGCTCTTTGGCCGGCCCCTGGCCAGCGTCCGCCCGGCCGGCCGCACCAGGCAGGCTAGCAGCCCCCTTACTCGCTAGATCCGCGCGTAGGCGCTGTGCCTCTTCGATACGGCGGCGAACCTCTGCGCGTCGCTCTTCCAAGCTCCCGTTCTCGTTGAACGGGCGATTGAGCGAATCCAGGGCGCCCACCAGGTCGCCATCAGCACTCTCGGTGCGCATCGAGCTCGCTGACGATCCTGTGGCAGGTGAAGAGGACACATTGGATCCCGCCTTACCCAGGTTGCTCTTCTGGAGCCCCCAAGCGCTCTGCGCGCTTTGCAGGGCGCGCAGACGCTCACGCTGCTCCCATTGACGCATGGCCTTCTCAGCGGCCGACAGCGTAGCTTCCCCCCCCCCCTGCCCCGCCTCCACAGAGCTTTGCCCGCGCTGTGCTAGCTGATTAAAGGACTCTTCCAGGGGCGTAAGAGCAGCCTCCGGCTGTTCTTCCGCCTGACGGCTCGGCCGGCGGTTTGCTACAAGCTGGCTGAACTGGTCTGCTCGATCACCTGACTGGCCTGCCTGTTGTTCTTGAGCGGGCTCCTGTTTGGCCGGCTGCTTGTTACCCATCTTGGAAAAGATGTTGATAAGCGTCAGAACAAAAAGCAGGGCCAGGACTACGCCAAATGCGATACCAAGCCAGAGTTGCAATTTACGGCGGTAAGTTGCTGGCTTTTCATCAATGCGCGGGGCGGCTTCTTCGGTCATATATCCCCCTTAGAACTCACCGTTTGTACGACCATCGGCGCGCGCAATGCTGATTTTTGCGTCATCAACTCGCAGGGTGAACTTCGGATAAATACCCGAAATCACATACATGCCATAAGCGTCGTCGTATTTAGTCGGAACAATTGCGTTCTTCTCGCCAACTTCTGTTTCAACAGACAGAAGTCCGCGATTCGGTTGGAACAGGCGGATATAGGTAAAACGGCCATCATCATAAACATCGGAAATCAGGCCCTGAGCAGCAAACCCCTTACCCTGATCCCAGCTATAGCGGGTATATACGTGATAACGGAAGCGGCGCAGCGCTTCCATAACGGCCTTGCGCTTGTCGTCTTCAGCATCCCGGCGTTGCTGCTGCAACTGTTGCTGCAGACTTGCAACTTGAGCGCTCGCCGCTGCTGACCCTTGAGCCAACAGCGAAGACTGGTGGTTCAAGGCTGCCCGTGCGCCTGTGCTGAAGAACATGCCATCTGCAACGACCTTGACGCATACGTCATTGCGGGCCGCGTCGTCTACGCGATTTGCCACAATGTCATAAGCGTTGCCATCAGCCGTCCAGGCGCGAATAACCGCCTTCTGGCCCTGCTCTTCACGACTATTCGGCTTGATCATTACCTGGTTCGCCGCGCCCTCTGCGTTCCACAGGTCGGAGCTGCGCACAGGGTCGGTAATGTTGTCGGCCGGCAACTCAACTCGGGTACCGAGGTTGAGGGCGCTGTTGATTTGAATAATGCTGTCAGGCTTCCAGTGAATAACACGGCAGGTAGAGGCTTGGGCTCCCACAGCCATCATCATCAGCATAGAAACACTGATCGCGGAAAGTTTCTTGTTCATCATTAGTTAGCCTCTGCACTGGTGTAACTGGATGGATCTTCAATAAGTTCAGCCTGGACAATCTCCACCCCAACAGGGTTGACGCGCAGCCAGGATTTTTTCTTGCTAGCAAGTTCTTTTTTAGGCAACAGCCGCCACTGCGCCCGCAAAATAAGCTTTTCAACACCATTGGGCTTAACCAAACCAGTTGCTGTCTTGGTTGTCCTGGTGAAGTAGATATTTGAGCGGATTACTTCGCCATTTTGCTTATCGAACACCGCAGGTATCTTGTCGTAGTGGTCGGAGAATCCCCACTCAATTTCAATGCGATCTGCATTTTTATTGACGGAAATATCAGCCGCTTTCTGTGCCGCATTAAACCCACCGGGCTGAGTGCTCACAAAATCGTTATACATAGGCTGCGACATAAATACGCCAGCCATCCCATAATCACGCTTGATCGTTTCCGGCTGCTGGCCATAACGCGACTTAATATAAGTCTCGAATGCCTGATCGATGGTCGCCCGAAAGTAGAGCTGTTCATCTTCTGGCGCAAAACCGTCAACGTCAGAGGTGCCATCTGGATAGAGCTTCACATAAAGCAGCTCTGTGTTGTTCTCCGCCTTCTTAAAGCCGTACCAAGCGAATGCAATCGAGAAGATCACTGCAAACACTTGCAGCAAGCAGAGGACGAACCAGCGATTACGCTCCGCGCGCAACTGTGAGTTTTGCTTTGGTTTATCGGTTTGCGCCTGAACCGTCTTGAGTTCGGCGTCATCCAAACGTGCGTTCATAACAACGCCTCCTTACCTGAGAAACTTACGAATAGCCATGTTGGTGGCCTTACCCAATCCGCCGCTGAGATTGCCAACTCCGCCCGCAATCATTGAGGCAAAAGCAAAAGACGACAGAATAAATAGGATCGCTATTAGCAACATTGCGGAAGCATCAGCCAAAAGGTACATATTCTCTTTGGCAATCTGGACAACCTGAGCCGGATCCCCATAATCACCCGCGAACGTCACGCCGATGCTTTCCAGGATCGACTTAATAGTGATGGCCGCGACAACCATCGTCGCCTTCAGGATTATCAAAAGAAAAACAAATCCGCAGAAGAACTTAAACCATCCATCAAATAGCGGCCGAGTAGCAGGCAACAACAAGAACGGTATGAATATCAATCCTGTTACCTTGGCCAGGGCATACCCAAATTCAGCCCACATAGAAGCCAGCCAAAAAACCATATCCAGCACAGCGCATACAATGAACCACTGCCCCGCATAGATAATTAGCCTGATGGAATCAAACACGTCCAGGTCATCAAGAACAACAGCGCCCAGCGCTTTATTCAGCCACTGCGACAAAAAGAAGTTATCCGTATTTCCGACAAGGTATTGTTGATACCCATTTGAAAGACCAACCCCAACACCCCAAATAGCTTCAGTAAATGCGTTGTAACCCCCCATCAGTCCGAGGGTTAGGAAGAAATAGCAAAGCGCTTCCAAATGAGAGGCCGCGTTAAATCCTTCAAATATGAACTTCACGAACTCGGCAAACATCAAGAGAAATGCCAGAGCCAGAAACATCATCCAAGACCAGGTGTAAATATCATTTCCGGTGTCTTGCATGATGCCGTTTACAAAATCGGCCAGCGCCCCATCGAATATTCCGCGCATTGTTTCGGACAAAGCGGCCTCAGCCGGCTGCATGAACGCCAAGGGCATCAGAAAGGCAACCGCCAGCCCCAGCGACAGCACCAGCGAGCGGCGTTGCTTCGGATCGATACGCTTCAAAAGGGGCGCAGGAGCGCCCTCTCCTGAGCGCTCTACGGCGACGCTCCGCCAGGCCATGACCATGACGCCAGCCAAACAGAGCGCAACCAGAAGACTCATTATCTGGATCACTCTGCCCCCCCTTTCCCGAGCGGGCAGCGGCGCACGATATTTGCGGTCTGGAAACCCTTGCACTCCATGAACCACGGATCGTCCTGCGACTCGCGCACACCGAGGACGTTGACCTGGATCCACCAGCCTTCGGCCGCAACAGCCTTCTTCGTCACCACTCCTGTGCGCCGTGCGCTGAAATAACCGCCCTTCTTGGCGCCCTCCCACTCCTTCTGCAGCTCAATCAAGGTCGCTTCGGCCTGGGCCTTGCTCATGCCGCCGTAATGCTTCTTTGCGTAGGCATCCGACCCTCGGGCCGGATACCGCTCATTCGCCTTTGCAGTGAACTCAGCAACGCATTTGTCACGCTCGCCCACAGTGGCGAACCCTTTTGCCTGGCAGACCTTGATACCGTTCTGAATCATTTTCTCGCGTGCGCTTTCATCGCCCGCCACAGCAAAGCAAGAGAAAAGCACTGCGACAAAACCAACTATTAATCTATTCATTAGGCACCTCAGAAATTAACAAGCCGCGATTCATTAACGATGATCGGGCGAGTTTGGCGCGCTTTAACTTCGTTCAAAGTTGCACGACGCCCCAGGTTTTGGTTTGAGAAATAGTGAGACTCCATTTGATTAGAGTATTGGAGCTGGGCGTTATTTATCGCGTTCTGCTGCTGCAACGCCTCAATCACCAGTTCGTTTTGCTCAGCCATTACCTGCAGCGTTGCAAGATGGTCTTCCGCCCCGAGCGCTGCACGCTTGCTGGACACATCCCCATAGCGCTCCATCTGCACTTCAAGTTCGTCAACCATGTCCTCGACAAACATGCTTTGGCCAACTGCCAACTGCTCGCGCGCATAACTCTGGCGTGCCGTCTCAGTGATATGCTGCAAAGAATTGGCGTCATAACCGAGCGACGCCAATTCATCCTCTATGTCGCCCAAGCGCCCCGCGCGGTGATACAGGTTTTCCAGGTCGCGGTTGACCTTGACCCATCGAGTAGAGTCGAAGTCCGGTTTCATGCCGGGATAGCTATTGATAATGTGCCCATAGCGAGCGTAAATCTGCTCCCACTGCCTCTTATCAATGCGGCTCTTCAAGCCCTCCATCTGGCGCAGCATGTGGTCGTACTCGCGCATGGTTTGCTCGTACAACTTAATCGCCTCTGCCAACTGGCTTTCATTAAGCACCGTTTGAGACATCAGCTCTTCATAGTGCAGCAGCTGGTTCATGTAGTCGGTAACTGCCTGAGCAATAGAGGCAACGTCAACGACCGGAAAACCACTGGCATTGACAGTAACCGGCGCAACACTGACAACAGCCGCCGCAACAGCAGCCCGCAAAGTAGCTTTAAGTTTCATTTCACTCTCCCTTAAAGATGCGACTTACCATTTGCTTAACCGCTTCATCAATATCATTCGGATATTGCTCAAGCATCTGTTTAACAATGACTGCCTCGGTCGGACGACTAGTGGCAATCACATATTCTTCAGGCGCAACATTGATATTTACCGTTTTGGAAATTCCAACTTCACGCTGGATGATGTAAGCCTGCTTGCGAGGCGTCAGCGAAGCGATTGCTTCGCACTCACCATCCTTGAGTTGAAACGCTTTCTGGTACAGCTCTTTATCCATTTCCTGGTCTGGCATAAAGATCCAGGTCGAGGCCGAGCTACGCAAAGTGTTCCACTCTGGAATATTCATGTAGTGCTCAGGGCTTTGAGTCCAGAAGCCCATACCCCCAAAGTGCTTGAACCAAGTTCTTGCCTTTGCAACCGCACGCTCAACTGATCCAGGAATGCCAAAAATGTATTGGGCTTCATCAATTTCCAGGAATTTAGGAACGCTGCGATATTTCGGATTCTCAAACAGCCGAATGACACGATAAAAAATTTCGTTCATCACCAGCTGGGCCAGCTCCGGCATATCTTTCACACCGGCCAGGTTGTATACGGCCAAGCGCTTATCCATCTGGCCGATACCGTCAACTTCGTTATCGAAAAGATTTCCGTACATTCCACCCCGCACCCAGCGGCCCAGCTTCTGCTTCAAGCCCTGAGAGCAGTGATCAGCCAGCGAACTCATGTTCTGCATCTGAGGCGGCAAGTGGAGTACCGCCTGCAGGGCGCGGTCGAGGTCACGTTGTTCATGCGCATCCAAACTGCGCAGCGCCTCGCTGTCATTCAGCTTCAACATGATGCGAATTTGCGACAGCATGTGGTGAGTGAAATGCGCGTCATCCGCCCCGGCCGACGCCACGAACGGATTGAAACCGCGATCAGTTTCCGGGTTCTCGATACGGAAAATGCCGCCGTCATCCTTGAAGAACATCGCTAGCGGTTCATCACCTGGATCCACACCGATTGACTGGTACAGCGACCCCAGCCCCTGGCCGTTGCCGTACTTCATAAAATGGCCGGCCATGACGTTCTTGGTGAATGACTTCCCGGAGCGTGTCGGGCCAACCCCAAGCACCAGGCACTTATCGCCAATGAATGGGGTGTAGTGAAACGGCGTGCCGTCATCGCTTTCCAGGATGTAGATTGCTTCTTCCCTGCTCTCCCCCCAGCTCTTGATGCCTTCGCTGCTCTTGAAAACCAGTGACGTAGCGCCGGCCTGAGAGGTAGTGAATTCGGAGCTACGAAAGCAGCGATTCGGGTAGCCAGGCAGCAGCATCGGGAAGAGGTCGATCTGTCCAGCACTCTCCCAAACAGGATGAAACCCGCTTTGCGTTAGTGCGGTGGCCATCTGACGACAAGTCTGGCGAAGCTTGGCCGGATCACGGTCGAAAACGATGACATGCGAATGGAAATGCCCGTAGCGATCAGGGGTATTCGCTGCCTCCTCCAGCTCCTCGACCTTCTTTTTGAGGATCCCGCTCTCGTTGACCTTCCGCTCAATTTCCGATGAAACATCGTCGCCCTTCATCAGCGACGACAGCTTCATTTGGCTGCGATGCAGCTCGTTCTCTTTGCCTGTGAGCATCAACGCCTTCTGCAGCGCAGTCAGCGGACTGAAGCGGGTCATCACCAGATAGTTACCGCGCTGCAGGATGGGCTTAACGTCCCCCTTCCCCCACATGCCCTCCGGCACATACTCAGCGCCATAGCCCACCATCGAGGCGATGCGGGCATAAACGGGCTCGGCTCCCTCGATCTTCAGGCACTCCATGCCATCGATGTTGACAGGGTGAATGTCACCATCCGCCAACAACCGGTCCCAGTCGTCACCAGGAACAGCTTCGCCCAGGGCACTATCCAGGTACTCGGGGCGCAGATTGACCAGGGCGCGATATAACGCCCATTGACTTTGAATATCGAGACGCTGGTTGGATGCAGAGACAATCTGCAACTTCGCATCCAGATCTTCCAGGGAGCTATCCAGCAAATCGCACTGGCGGCGCAGCTCGTCTTGCTCCACCAGCCAAGCCCCCCAATTTGTAAACTTGGCCTTCAGCAGCTCCCGCGACTTCTTCTCAAAAGGCGCCGAGAAAAGCGCCTTGAGAGTGCCGGTGGCCAGCACCTTGTTGAGGTTCTCTGCGGTTGGCACTTCCAGCAGCCAGAACAGTCGCCCGCTGCTCAGGTTCCGTTCGCTATTGAGGAAGTCCATGCGCCGCTTCGACAGCATGTTGCTGCGTGGATTTTCCCGCTCACGGAGCGCGACCTTTGCCCCCTCGAAATGCCAGTAGTATTGCGAAACAACCAGATCCTGGTTGAGGGTCTGAAGCAGGTTGCGCAGCAGCACGGAGGCTTTTTCTAAGTCCCCCTCACTCAGCCCCTTGGGATCTATACCTGCCAGCTCCAAACCGCCGATTAGGCTGCCAGCGTGCGACAGGGTGAAGTCTTTCCAGGCTCCGGCAAGATGCAGCGCCTCATTGATCGGAGTGCCTTCGCGTGCTGCCTCACCCATGATTAGAACCCCTGATACCAAGCGAGCAGCAGGGCCAGGTTAAAGAGCGCAATGCCCCCAACACAGACGCGAGCAATCCAGGCAACAGCAGCAGAGCCGGCTTTCGGGGCCATCACCCACAGCGTGATGCCAGCAGCCGCGGAAATGAACACGATGAACAGAACGCCAGGCCCACCAACGAAGTTGACCAGCTCCTGCATGAAGCCAGCAAAGGCCGCGAGCGGGCCATCGCCCGGCGAGCCGAGGTCTACGTCATTGTTAGCCGCCAGGGCCAGCGGAGAGAGAAACAGGCTGGCGAGCAGCCAAAAAGCGCGATTCAGCATCGTTTAGTTCCTTTGTAAGGGTTGTGTGATGGTGGTTACTTGCAAGTTGCCGTCAGGACGGCGGGACAGCAGCAGCACCCGGCGCCGGACGCTGCGACTGACTGAGAGCCTGGCCGCAGCAAAGAGGCTGCGAATCCAGACCATGTAAGCCTCGGGGTCATCCTTGTGGACGAGGTAGACAGGAATCAGCACCAGGAGGCCGATAACCAGGCTTGAAGCGATCCCGAGATAGATGGGGAGATAGATGCAGAAAACGACAGCGGCGAAAGCCACTAGAAACATGGTTGCGATGAAAACCCGCGACGGAATTCCAAGGATTAAGTCCCGCTGCGTAAAGACCGCTTTATTTTTGAGGTTTGGGTTTCTATGCTCGGCCATTTATCAACAACTCCTTGTCTAGAAGTATACAGAGTTATGCGCATAACTATACACATATCTAGCGCTTTGGCAATGCCAAGCCCTGCCGGTATTGCTGCATGAGCAAATCAACGCCGACGAACATCACGCTTCCAGGGCAAGTCCTGGAGGACACGGATCAAAAATTGGTGGGCCCGCTGCAGTCCGAACGCTTTTTCGGACGACCATCGCGCTCGATGGTCATTAGGGCCTTGCTTGAAATCGCACTAGAGAACAGCGCTCGCTTCGACCCTCTGAAGCCCCGCGATTACGAGACCCTGAAGGGTGAGCTGCGCCGGATCCTGACGGATCGCACGGAGACTTAACTTGGCATCGTCCATTGACGCCTAACGACTGGCGGGGAGGAACTTACCCCGCCGGACTTCTATCGCCAAGACCTTCCACGTCAAAAAAACGAAATGTGCAACTTTCCTCACACATTTCAGCAGGTTACTAGCCAATATATTGGCGATTCATAGGGATATTTGCCGGCTTCCCATGTAAGCATTTTGCTATCCCCGATATCAGGCTAGCGCGTTCAAGGCATCGCGCAGAGCGGCCGCGACGCTGCCATATCCAGCACTGTCAGACCCTCCAGCTCGCGCCCCGTTGACCAGGTGCCGCCATTCATACCAGCCCATATCAGGCACCCCGTAAACCTCAACGACATTCACCATATCCAGGTCAAGCCGGAGCATGACCTGCTCACCAGTGCCTCGCGCCGCCTCGTCGCGCCACGCAGGCGCGGCCGGCCCGGAGAGATAGCCAATACCCGCCCGCTGACACAGCATCACCCAGCTGCTGTAGGCAATCTCTTCCTCGGCGGTAGTCCAGCGATTGACCTGCCGGCGCGACACCCCGAGGAAATCACCGGCCGACCGGGGATCGAGGCCAGCCATTTTCAGTATCTGCCGCACCTCAGGCGCAGTCGGCGCCGCCCACCCATCAACGAACAGGCGAAGACAGGCCCCGCGAACATACTCGGTCGGCACCTGGTAGGTTCCTTGAGTCTCCATAATTTTCTCCAGACGTGTGAAAGCGGCGGGCTGCTATAGCAGCCCGCTCTCTGCGAATGAATAGGATCGACTAGTACCGACCACGATGTGGTCAATCAGGCGAACATCCACAAGAGACAGTGCGTCTTTGAGCTTCGCGGTCAAATGACTATCAGCCCGCGAAGGCTCAACGCACCCGCTTGGATGGTTGTGCACGGCTATCGCAGCAGCAGCGTTGCAAGCAAGAGCTTCTTGCACCACTACGCGGGGATAGACGCTAGCGCTATCTATAGAGCCCTGAAAAAGGCGCTTAAAGCTTAATACCCGATGCTTAGCATCCAGGAAGAGCATACCGAAATGCTCATTGCTTTCCGCCCCTAACTGCAGACGCAGATAGCAACGCACCGCCTCAGGCGACTCTAGAACCGTTGTCCCCTGCAGCTTACGCTCCAGGATCTCCAGCGCCTGCGCGATTACGCCCCGTTCTTCATCGGTAAAGTGTTGCATGCGGAATTCTCCGTTTGTGACGCCGAGCCATTCGCACGGCACGGGCAGTATAGCCACCCTAAAGCCCTCTGAAATAGTCCCCTCGCTCCTGCAGCTCACGCTCAAGCAGCTCGTCAACAAAAAGCGGTGCCTGCTTCTGCAGGCGAGCTTCCAGGCGCTTGAGGCGCACTGACGCCTTACGCTCGGCCGTCCAACGCCTAACCGCCCTGGATTGCGGAAAGTCAACACACAACCCGTAACCCTGCGGCCTGGCTGCCCAGCATTCGAGAATCGCCTGCGGCGCTCTTTCACCAGGAGGCACATGCACCACCATAAGCTCCTGCCGCCCCGGGCACGGCGTATACGGCAGACACCAGCGCACGGAATACCGCCACCGAAGTTCTACCGCGCCCTGGGCATTTGCTTCGCTCGATTTCATCCTGGATCACCTTGCAGGTGGGCCCGGCACGCGCCGGGCCGAACTGCTTCAGTCGATGATATGGGCGATGGTGTCCCACTCGGCATGCTCGCGCGCGAACGCCAACAGCCAGTGATAATGATTCGCCAGGTCATCGGTCTGGTAGGTTGCCCATACGCGATTGAGCGCAAAGAGACAAGCAACGATGCCAGAGGCATCGGCGGTCAATTCGCCTTCGTTACCACTACCCTGACTTAGGAGCATAAGACGCTCAGGGGAAGTCGGCGCCATGTAAAAACCGCCATTTGACAGCTCGTAGAACTCCCAATACCCGCCCTCATAGGCGCTAGAAAGCTCACCCATGGCATCCATCACGGCATGCTCAACGACCATCATCAGACGGCCGAAATGGCGAGGCAGGGTGTTCAGGCGAGAGCGCACAGGGACGCGGCGAGAAGAGACGGTAACGAGGGTGTCTTGTTGCTGGGTCATGTCGGAATTCTCCGGTAGAGGGTCGAACCATTCGTCCAACCTACGAGGCCCATTATACGGCCACGCAATACGGCATTCAAGAAAAATGATTGCATTTTTCAGAGAAAGACCAGCTGCCGGCGCCGAATTATGATTGCAAAAACAGAAAGCGCAACCTCCCGCAATCATCCCCTACCCCACCCATACTGATTGCATTCCTTCATCCTGGTGGATCCTCGAGGACGGAAAAACGATTGCAAACGCCCTGCAGGATCCGCGCGGCCGGCGCCGGCCGGTCGGCCGGTGGCCATGGCCACCAGCTCCAGCAGCTCGACCAGCGCCTGCAGGCGCTGATCGCCCGCCCTGTTTGTTTCCCGAGAGACGTACAGCACCAGGTTGTTTGTGTGTGCTGACGTACAGGCCCGGCCCGTCGCCTCGGCGCCGGCCTGGCCGGCGACGTGCTCCAGCTCCAGCAGCTCGACCAGGATCCGCCACCAGCGCCCGCCAGGGCGCCGCCCTTGAGCGTAGAGCGGTCAAGTTGAATGGCGGGGGCCCCGCCGCGCAGCGGTGGGTTCCGCGCCCGTAGGGCCGCCGCAGGCGCATTCTGCTTGACGGCGCGCAGCGACCACACAGCCTCCCCAGCGAAGGGGCATGAACGGTTCGCCGGGCATGCCCCCCGAGCGACCGGGGCGGCCCCCGGCGCGGGTCCAGGGGCGCGCAGCCCCTGGGATGTTTGCCTGCCGTCCAGGGTGCAACCCTGGCCTGCCCGGAGGGCGCTCTTAGGTCGCGCGAACGTGCTCCAACCGTTCTTCATCAAAAAGAAAGATCGGAATAATTTTCTCGTCCTCGATCCGGCAAATATGCGTGACCTTCCGCCCCCACTTGTAACTCCGGGCGCAGTGAATCAGCAGCTGAACCCCGCCGAGCACCTGATGCCCAGCCAATTCGTAGCTCACCAACCCTGCAGAAGCGATCATGTACTGAATCCGCCGAACAGCATCGCCGGGGCCATTTGCATGAAGACTGCTCGCCCCACCCGTGTGGCCCGTGTTGCTCAACTGCAAAAACGCATCAGCAGCAGCAGCGTCACGAATCTCACCCACCCAACCACGGTCAGGTCGCTCCCGCAGCATCAACTTAATCAGCGCCGCTAGCGTGATTGGTTGAACCCCCTCCTTGGGGCGCCGCTTAGGCGCCTCATGCTCTACCGCACCCGGAAGCATCTGCTTCAAATGCAGTTCCATAGTGTCTTCAGCACTGATGACGCGCTCGCGCGGATCAATGAAGGTCGCACAAGCTCGTAGCACGGTAGTTTTACCGGAACCGGTATTGCCCGAGACAAGCATCGTATCGCCCGCCCGCACCCTCTCCCCGATGTAGTCAACCATTTCCTGGGTCAACGCCCCAAAACCGACAAGATCCTCAAAGGTATACGAAACGCGAGGCTTGCAACGAAGCGTTATGGTCGAGCCCCCCGGCGAGACAGCCGGCAATGTGCAGCACAAGCGCGAACCATCAGGAAAGCGAGCATCCAGAATCGGGTTATCTTCATCCACAAGCTGATTGAGGCGATTGGCGATCTGGTAGATCAGCTCTTGCAGCGCCCGCTCAGAACCGAAAGTTGCCTCGACACGCTCCAGCCGCCCACCTCGTTCAATCCAGATTTCGTCATAGCGATTAACCATGATTTCGGTGACTGCCTCGTCCTCGTAGTAAGGCATCAGCGGCTCAAAATAGTGGAGCAGCAAATCCCACCCGCGACGGTCATTTTCAGAGACAGAACCCACAGCTGTTTCAATCATGCTCATAGCGAATACAACCCCTCTACGGTAAAGGCAAAAAGATTCGACGCATGCACCTGGCTTGCATCGAAATTTCGACTCGTCTCAAGAACCAAACGGGTACTGCCTTCCCGCATCCGATAAATCGGCCAAACAGCCAAATCGAATTTCTCGCGGTAAAGCCTGCACAACGGCTCCCCAGGAAAGACGTACAGCACCCGGTCGTAATGCTCTGCTCGAATATTCTTCAGGTGAGACAAAAAAATGTTGAACACCCTGGCGCTCGACTTGTGGTTCAGCTCGACCTCCAAGGCGATTTTCTCTCCATTCTTCATGGTCAGAATCGCATCAGGGAGCCGCACCGTCCTGAGGTGCTTAAGTGTCTTCTCGGGACGGATTGACTCAACCTCAGGTAGTCGCCGAATGATCGCAGCCTGCACAGAGAACGAATGGACTAGCGACACCCAGGATGGAAGCCGGCGCCGACGCTTCAGCTCCAGCTCAGGCAACAGCATCAAGGCATACTCATAACCCGCTTCGCCAAGCCCATAGATCCGCCGACGAATTCCAGGCGCAATCTCGACCTGGACAAATCCAGACACCTCAAGGCGCTTGAAAAAAGCACTCTGGCCGTTTGCATCCACCCCCAGCATGTCAGCCAAGGTTTCGCGATCTGAATAGTCGAACCAAGCGAGCCACCGAATGACCGACTCCATTTTTTCCTTGCCACGATCCAGCGCTTCGGCCCGAGTCCATGAGGACACGGGCGTCGCTCCTTTTTGATCTAACTCCAACTCAACCTCCCAAACGAAGCGCGCAACCTGAAGCGAGCCCAGCCCGCCGAAGGCTGGGCGAGGGCAAAGCTCAGGGCTGCGCGCGAGAACACCGGCGAGAAAAACACCGACAAAGTGAGCAAGCGATGCGCAGGGCCAGCCCGCCGAAGGCTGGGCGAGGCCAAAGCG
>NZ_AOFQ01000010.1 GCF_000495915.1 Stutzerimonas chloritidismutans AW-1 | reverse complement strand
CTCCTGGCGCAGTTCGCCGACCGGCAGGGCATAGATCGCGTTGTAGATCGTCTCGCGACAGACGTAGGCATCTCTAAGGCTGGAAATGTTCATGCTGCGCAGCTTGCCGGCAATCTGCTCGGGAGACAAACGCTCACGCAGCATGTGGACCACCAACTCGAAGCGCTCACTGCCCGGCAGCAGCTTGCGCTTGGGCCGGCAGGCTTGGCGCCGAATCCTCATCTGTTGTTGGGCGCTACGGGCCGCGTAAGCACCAATGCCGTCTTGATTGCGTCTCAGCTCGCGGCTGATGGTCGAGGGCGATCGGTTGATCAGGCGAGCAATCCCGCGCAGGCTGAAACCTTGGGCTTGACCGAGTTGAATGGCGGCGCGCTCTTCGACGCTGAGTTCGGAATAGGACATGGGGCAACACCGTACCGGAAAGGTCAGGTGTTGCACTCAGTTTTTGCGGCCGCCCTGTTTCTTTGTACCGCCAACAGCTGCCGCAGCATTCTGGCTGAAGCTGTGTTCAATCACCTGGCCCCTGTCAGCATGCGTGCCGTGAGTGCGGGAAGCAAACCCTGTGGCTGGGTGCATCCGCAAAGCCTGAAGGCCCTGGCACGGGCCGGCATCGAGCAGACGGGGCTGTACAGCAAGTCCCAGGAGGTGCACGCACAACTGCAACCCGATGTGGTGATTACGCTCTGCGACAATGCGGCTAATGAACCTTGTCCGGCTTATTTCGATCAGGCGTTCAAGGCGCACTGGGGGCTTGCCGACCCGGCAGCGCAACAGGGCTCGGAGGAGGAGATAAACGCGGTATTCGATCAGACCGTGCAAATCATTCGCGCCCGTGTCGAGCGCTTTCTGCAATTGCCATTTAATAAACTTGATACCTCTCATTGTGTAAATGAATTAAAACTCATCGGGGAAATTACACTGGCCATGTAGTGTCTTGTGCTGCCCTATGATGCAGTCATATAGACAGCGGCTTGTTTTGGGGGTGAGTTTTATTGCTTCTATTTGTTTTTGATTCTCATGCTGGCTGGATTGAACGATTTCTATTATGAGTGGTGAGGGGGTGATTGATATTTTGAATTCAATACCGCGCTCCAAGTTGAGCGGCGTGCTATGGGTGTCGCTACTTTGTGTGGTGATGTATGTGTTGTTGGTGTTTTACCCTTTCGGCATGAGTGATGAGTCAGGGCGCGCAGTCTATGTTGCTATAGTTTTCATATTGCTTTCTTTGTGGGTTGTTTTAAGTGGCGGCTTGAGATCGAGGTACGTGGCTGAGGAGCAGCATATTACTGGCTGTAAAGTTGACGAGCGCAAGGTTTCTGAAGTTGAAGATTTGCACTCTTGCATTGAGAAGATTACCAACAATGCAATGAATGTTAACTCTGCTTCAGCTAAGAAACTCGATTTTGTAGAAGGGGTACTTAAGGATGCTCTGCAAGCAGCTAAGTCTAGCGCGGAACTCAGTAAAGACATCGAGGCTTGCGATGGGATTTTAAATGATATTGATAAGGCTTTTGAGGCGGTTTGCGAGAATGTTCGTGACTTGGGTGGTCATGTGACAAGGTCTATTGATGTAGTTGATAAACTCTCAATGGCTGAAAAGATTCTTCTTGTAGAGTTCAAAAGCATAGCAGACCTTTCAAAAGGCATAACAGCAATTGCCAGTCAAACTAATCTATTGGCGCTGAATGCGGCAATCGAAGCCGCAAGAGCTGGAGAACAAGGGCGAGGGTTTGCGGTTGTTGCAGACCAAGTAAAAAGTTTAGCAGCAATGTCCAAGGATAACTCGGAGAGTATAGGTATACGCCTGAAATCTCTTGAAAAGTGTCAAGAGGATTTGACGGGGCTTATTAGCGAAATGCGATTATTGATGGGGCAGGCAAAGCAGAAAACAGTCGACGGACAAAGTGAAATGGTGATTGCAACATCTGAGGTAGAGAGAGCTTCAGCAGATCTACGTGAAAAATTAGACCGTGTTCAGTTGCTATTCTCAAGTGAAAGGGTGCGCCTAAATAACCTGACTGGGCAGGTTGAGATCTTGACCGAGGACACAAAGAAGGCAGTATCTGGATCTGGAAGCAATATTTTATTAGGCAGGCAGGCGCTGGAGATTATTGAGAGAAACTATAGTCTGTCGACTTAAGCTCTCTGTTTTTTCAGGCTGTTTGCTTTAAATAATCTGGTTTGATACTGAGTGATGCAATGAGTTCTCAGGGTTTAGCTAAATTTTTTAATTGTCAGTATTCAATGGTAAGCGGGCGCGGATCTTTGGCGCATGCCGTGCTATGCGATTGCACTCCATGCATGTGAGAAGAAGTAAAGCGCAATAATGCATGTAATAAATAGTGCCATCGAAAAGCTAGTCAGAATGAGTTGCCCAGTAGATAGTATATACTTATTGAGAAACAGAAAAAGTATCAGGTGGAAAATGCTAAATATTATCCATGGAATAATCAGGGCAATAGCCTTGTCTGAACTCATGTTGTTGATGCCGAGCAGCACTAATGGCGTAAAAAAGAGTGGGACGAGGGCCAGGAATCGTCTAGATGTGCTCATGGAACTTGCTCGATAATTGGGTGCGATGTCGGGTAATAAATATTTATATCACCCATCCCCGCCATATGCCTAATGGGAAGTGCGTTCCCTAACTTCTGCGCCACGTATAGCCACCCGATTTTTGCTAGTGATTCTCATAAGATTAACAACACATAGGCCGTTATGTGGCAAAGGAATGTGTACTTCATGCGGTGGCAATATCATGGCGGCGGCTATATTGCTCAACAATCATATTGCTGGCGCACCTTTGTACCTTTGCCAACAGCGGCTGATCAGCAACAGAATCAGCGCCAGCGGTAACATCCAGGCGAATAGGCTGACAAATACACCCAGCCCGGGTATGCCTAACAGCAATAACAGGCTGGGGGCGCAGCACGCACCGCCGGCCAGCAGAGAGGGCCATACCCCCGCGCTGGCGATGGCCGTGCAGTTGGCGTTCTGACGCAACGCCAGAGCACCATGCAGGTTCAGGCCCAGCAGGGCTGAAAGCGTCGCAGCAATCAACAGATTGGCCGGGCTAAACAGTATGACCAGCACCCCCATCTCGTAACCGCTCCACAAACCACACCTTCAAGTTAAGTGAAGGCCCACAGATGCTGTGCTCCCGATTTTCCTGGAGCCCAGCCCATGATGCGTCCCGACCCCAAGGTCAAAGCCGTTTACCTTTACCCCAAGCCGGTCGATTTCCGCAAATCCATCAACGGTCTGGCCGCCTTGGTCGAGTTGGATATCAAGGTGGCGGTGTTCGACCCGGCGTTGTTCGTTTTTCTCAACCGCACGCGCAACCAAGTGAAAATTCTGTATTGGCATCGTAACGGTTTCTGTTTGTGGCTCAAGCGCTTGGAGGCCGAGCGGTTCAAGACCAA
>NZ_AOFQ01000009.1 GCF_000495915.1 Stutzerimonas chloritidismutans AW-1 | reverse complement strand
TGGTCGCAGTGGTTTTCTCCGCCCGCCGGGCCGGTGACCACGGCGGTCTGGCTGCCGAGGACTTTCGGTTTCGGATGGTTAAGTGCCGGGCGGAAAGGGATATCCCAGGGCGTAGCGGTGAAGTGGTTGCGGTAGCCCTGAGTGAAACCGTCACCGGTATCGACATGGCTGGTGACCGACTCTTCCAGCACCTGTGGCTGCTTGCCTTCGTGCAGCACTTCGGTAAGCAGCCACAGGTCGTTCCATTCGCGGCGCGGGTGGTCGGAGATTTCCAGCAGATGGCCACTGACCAGCCGCGGCTGGTCACTGTTGCCCTCGGCCAGGCGGTAGTCGTGGCGGTGGCGCTCCAGCGCGCGTTGCGAGAGGTGTTTGCCGCGGGCGCGCGCGGCAAAGCGGCCGGGGTAGTCGTAGTCCTCCAGGTCGGGCTGCGGCATGGCGTTTGCCGCCGGTTCGCCGCGGTGGGCTGCCTCCATCAGCAGCCTGGGTTGTTCGAAGTCGTAATCACGGCGGCTGACCCGGCTGGTGCGTGTCGCGACGCGCACGGCGAAGCGCTTGATCACCGGCTCGTCGGCCGTCATGCCGTTGTCCTGCAGATAGGCGGTCGGCTGGCCGAGTCTGGCGAAGCTGGTCTGGTCATCGCCGAAAACCAGCGCATGACCTCTGGTGCTGTGCTCGAAGTGGTAATGGATACCTTCTTCCTCACACAGGCGCTGGATGAAGTGCAGGTCGGTTTCGTCGTACTGCACGCAATATTCGCGCGGCGGGTAGATCACCGGGCCGAGCTGGAAGCGGTAGGCGTTGGCCTGGATGCCATGCTCCTCGAGCACCTGGGCGATGATCTGCGGCACGCTGAGGTGCTGGAAGATGCGCTGGTTGGTCCGGTGCGCGAGGTAGGCCAGTTGCGGAACGAGCGTAAGGCGATAGCGGGTCAAGCGTTTGCCCGATTCACCCTGGGCGATGCGGTGGACCAGGCCGTGGATGCCCATGCCGGCGGGGTCGAAAGCGAGAAAGGCGGGTTTATGCAGCAGCGCCTGCAGATCCAGATCAGGCAGCTCGCTGACCAGCTCGAGGTCGAAGCGATACGGTTGGCTGATGGCTTCCCGACCACTGAAGGCGAGGACCTGCAGGTCGTGCTCCACGCCTTCGAGCGTCAGGCTGAAGTGGGTTTCATTGGCCGCGTTGAACATGGGGCTTTCCTTGTCCTGATGTCATCCGTGGGAGTGCCCGAACCAGCGCCGCAGACGGCTCGGTGCGGGGCGGCTGAAGGCCTGCAGCAAGCCTGCCGCATCGATGCTGCGCTGCGCTTCGTCGAATGCCAGCGCCAGACGCAGTGCCGGCCAGCAGTGCGCGGGCAGCTGAGGCGGCCGTTGCAGGGCGCGGTCCAGCTCCATCGCCTTGGCCTGGCGAGCGCTGAGCCGGCGAAACGGATGGCTGCCGCTGGCCAGTTCGTAGAGCACGCAGGCCAGCGCATAGATATCGGCGCTGGCGGTCAGCTCGCCGCCGTCGAGCAGTTCCAGTGCCGCATAGCGCGGCGTCCAGGCCGCAAAACGCGTGCGACACAGGCGCGGCAGGCCGGGTAGCAGGCCTTCCAGCGGCTGGCCGAGGCCGTAGTCGAACAGGCGCAGGCCGTCCTCGGCGAGCATCACGTTGCTCGGCTTCAGGTCGCCATGCAGCACGCCCAGGCTGTGGGAATAGCTCAGCGCTTCCAGCAGCGGTAGCGCGATGCCCTGCAGTTCGCTCCAGGCCATGCCCTGCGGGCGTTCGCACAGCAGTTGGTCGAGGGTTGGCCCCTTGAGGAGCTCCAGGGTGATGAAGGCGCGCTGGCTGGCCGGGTCGATATCGAAGTTGTACAGGCGCACCACATGCCGATGGCTGAGGCGTGTCGTCAGTGCGTACTCGCTGTAGAGCAGCGCGCTGGCGTCGGGGTATTCGGCGAAATCCTCGCTGAGCGTCTTCAGCGCCACGTAAGGTTCCGGATCACCAAACTGTTCGCGCAGCAGATCGCGCGCGCGATAGACCGCACCCATGCCGCCGACGCCGAGCAGGCGCTCGATCCGGTAGCGGCCACCGAGCACGTCCGGCAGCTCGCCAGGGGCTGTCTTCGGTTTGACCGCTGCTGGCGTGGCCGCGGTGGACGCCAGGGCAAAGTAGGTGAGGTCGCTGGCCTGCAATTGCGGTGCGTTCATCGGCGGATCACCACGGCGCTGAGGTTGTCCCGTGCCGGCCCCTTCAATGCCTGGCGAAACAGCCGCTCCAGTGCCAGGTGTGTGGATGGCAGGCTAAGTGCCGCACCGAGGGCGTCGGCGGACATGCTCTGGTAGAGCCCATCGCTGCATAGCAGCAGCGTGTCCCCGGGAAACACGTCGAACTCGAGGATATCCAGCTCCAGCTCTTCACTGGCCCCGATGGCGCGGGTCAGCGCATGGGACGCGGGATGTCTGGCTGCTTGTTCGGGGCTCAGTTGTTGCTCGTCGAGCAGCTGCTGCAACAGCGAATGATCCCGCGATAGCTGATAGAGCCGCCCGCTGCGCCACAGATAACAGCGGCTATCGCCCGCCCAGATGCATGCCGCGCGGTCATCCACCACGAGCAGGGCGACCACGGTGCTGCCGATCACCGGATCGGGGCGTTCGGCGGTGACCGTCAGTTCCTGGCTGAGCCGGCGATTCAGCTCGTGCAGGCAGCACCGCAGCGCCAGCACCCGCTCAGGCAGGTCGCCCGTAGTGGACAGATCGGCCAGCTGCTCGACGATCAGGCGACTCGCCAGCGCGCCGTTCTGGTGTCCGCCCATGCCGTCGGCCACGGCCCACAACCCGGCCTGCGGCAGGTCGAGGAAGGCATCCTCGTTGCGCGCCCGCACCTTGCCGGTGTCGGTGCGCGCCGTGCTGCGCCAGCTACACGCCGTCGCGCTCATCACAGCGTCGCCGGCAGCTTGAAGCCGCGCAGCAGCGCGAGGTCGAAAGGATTCGGCGAGCGCTGCGCGTGCAGCAGGTAGTTGGCGCGCAGGCCGCCGAGATCGGCCTTGAGCATCAGCACGTCGCGGCCGCTGTGGTAGTCGACCTGCATCAGGTCGATCATGCGGAACAGCGACCAAGGGCCGGTGTTCTTCTCGATGCCGACGCGACGGCCGCCGAGTTCTTCCACCACCAGGCTGGTGCGCCCGTCGTCGGCCTCGGCTGGCCAGCGGAATGCGGTCTGCACGATCGGACCGTGGCGATACTCCATCTGCTGGTTACCGAAGCGGAAGTCGGCACGACCGAGGCTCGAATCCAGCGAATAGGGCTCCAGCTTGAACAGGATCAGCGGCTCGTTGGGGTTCTCGGCGAAGAAGCTGCGGCGAATGGTCTGCGCCCGGCTCATCTGCGCGAGGAACTGCTCGGACAGTGGCAGGCCGCGACCGTCTACCCGGCGTAACCGGTACTGGCCTGCGCTGCCGCTGACGAAGGGTTTGAGGTAGCGCTCGAAGAAGCTGTCCGCCAGGCCCTGTGCTTTGAAGAACTCGCGGAAGTCGGCGAGGGCGACGTCGCTGGCGCTGTGTGCGCTGAACGGATAACGCTCGCGCAGCGAACCGCGATAGCTGGCGTAGAGTTCGTTGCGATAGCGCTGGTTGAGGTAGTGATAGGCGTCGCTGAGCACCAGCGACCAGCTGTCCTCGGCCAGCAGACCAAGCCACTTGCCGACTGGTTGCGGCAGCCGTGAAGCACTGCTGCGCAGCTGGTTGATGGCGTCGCGCTGACCGCCCATGCGTGCCTTGGCCATCTCGAATGCGGCCTGTTCCGGTGCGCTGGCGTGGGCCAGCGAGGCCAGCTGCAATTGCAGGGCGTCGAGTGCCTGCAGGCTTGCCGTCAGCTCGGGACCAGCCGCGCCGTTTTCGTCGAGCAGCTGGTGCAGCGGTGCAAAACGGCGTTCGAGGGTCTTGCGCGCGGTGTCCGGTACGTTTTTCAGCAGCGCGGCCTGGGCCTGCTCCGCTGCGGCGGTGGCCAGCTTGGCCGCCTTGCCAAGCTTGCCGCCGTCGCTCTGGGCGGCATCGGCCAGGTCGCCGGCCTCCTCAGTCGCGTCGGCGAGGCCGGCGAAGCGGGTGTTTTCGCGCACCGCAAGCAGCAGTTGCAGCAGCGGTGAGTTGGCAGCGGTGAGCCCGGCGAGTTGCGTGGCACCCTGCGCCGCACTTCCCGCCGGGAGGACGTTCAGCTGGGTGATTGCCTCGCTCCAATGTGTGGCGTAGTCACGGAAGTAAAGCTGTTCCATTTCCACCAGCAGGCGCCCGAGGTCCTTGGCGCTGAGACTGTCACCTTCACCCAGCACCCAGTTGTCGCGCAGGATTTCGCTGACCAGCTCGGCGCCCTGGGCGACGAACAGCTCCTGATAGCCGCGCTGGGTGTAGAAGCCGGGAATCGCATAGTCGCCGCCGACGAACAGGGACGCCTGCGGGCCGAGCTGCGTGTTCAGTCGGTAGTCGGGAAGGTTGCGCGCCTGATCGCGCAGCATGCGGTACACCACTGCCGCCAGCAATTCGCTGCGTAGCTGGGCGCGGGCCTTGGCCACCAGGTTGTCGTTCAGCTGATAGGGTGCGAACGACTCCTCCAGCAGGCGGGCAAAATGGGTGTTCAGGCCTTGCTGGGCAACCGCGTTGCCGCTATGACGCAGCGACCAGTCGGCGGCCAGCCAGTCCTTGAGGAAGGCCGCATCTCGGCGCTCGGCAAGGTTCAGCATGAGGTACGCGCGCAGGCTACCGAGCAGCTGTTCGCGATCATTCAGGTTGGCGCGGATCTGCGCTTCCAGCTGCCGACCGACCCGTGGCAGCAGCAGCGTTTCCAGATTGCGACGGTAGGCGTCGTGCAATGTCGGGTCGACCGCCTCGCCCTGATACAGGCCACCACGGCGTAGCCAGGACACATCGTCCCTGGGCGGAAATACCTCGGTTGCCGCGTAGCTGCCATCGAGCACCTTGAGGGTGCGCAGTGCTTCGTCTTCCACCTTGATGGTCTTGCGTTCGCCGCCCAGCGTCTGGGCGATGCCGCGCAGCTGTTCGAGGCGCTCGTGGTTGCTGGAGAAGTTCAGTGCCCAGGCGCCGCCGAACAGCACCAGGCAACCGAAGGCGCCTGCATAAAGCGCGCGCTGGCCCCAGTCGATGCGGCGAACCTCGCGCTGATCGAGGCCCGCCAGTTCGGCTTCGGGAAAGATCACCCGGCTGAGCAGTTGATTGATGAAGCGTGCACGACCGCTGCGGAAGGTCGGCAGTGCGCTGCTGGCCAGGCCGAGCTGGCGGCCGATGCCGGCAGTGAGCGGGTCGAGACCTTCGCGTAGCTGCGGCGCGCTGGTCAGGTAGAAGCCACGTAGCTGGCTGGCACGCTGATAGCGGTTGCCGGCAAACGCGAGTTCGATGAACAGGCTCAGGCGCTCGCCGATCTGCCCCAGCTGATGCGGAAAGTCGAGGATGCGTCCGCGGCGCTGGCTGTCACGTTCCTGGTGCATGCGCATGATCACTTGGCTGTTCAGCCGGCGCAGCAGTTCCTCGAACTCCTCGCGCACCACCTGCGCATCGCTGCCATTCTGCTCCTTACGGAAGCTGGCACCGAGTACCTGATCGCTTTCCTCGCGGGACAGCTGATCGAAGAACTCGTCGAAACCGAGAATCCGATCGGCCTTACTCAGCACCAGATAGACGGGTACATCGACGCCCAGTCGCTGGTGAATCTCATGCAGACGCTGGCGGGCCTGACGCGCAAGGTGCTCCAACTCCAGTTCATTGCCGCCTAGCAGCTGATCCAACGGCAGGTTGACCAGCACGCCGTTGAGCGGTCGGGCACGGCGCTTGCGCAGCAGGCCGAGCAGGGTGTCCCAGGCGCTACCGTCGACGGCGGCGTCGGGCTGGGTCAGGTAACGGCCGGCAGTATCGATCAGCACGGCATGATCGGCGAAATACCAGTCGGCGTAGCGGGTGCCGGAGACGTCCTTGGTCAGGCGCTGCTGCTCGCTGCGATTGAGCGGGAAATCCAGCCCGGAGAAATCCAGCAGGCTGGTCTTGCCGCTGCCCTGCGGGCCGATCAGCAAGTACCAGGGCAGCTCGCTGCGCCATTTCTCGCTGCGCCCGCGGTAGAGGCTGGAGGTTTTCAGGGTGCGCAGCGCCTGCCTGAAGCGATGGCGCAGCTCCTGTTGCTCTTCGCCGATCAGGCCGTCGCGGCGCAGCTGCTCCTGAATGTCCTGGTCCTCGGCATCGCGCTTCTTGCGCGCGCTGGCGCGCCAGCTGGCGAAGACCATGGCCAGGCCCCAGCCGAGGAACAGGACGCTGATGCTCAGCAGACGACTGCTGGATGACTCCCAGAAGCGGTGGTCATTCACCGCCAGCAGCGGTCCGACGAACCACACCAGAACCGCCAGCAGCAGGACCAGCAGCAGGCTCCAGACCCAGGTTCGGCGCAGCACGGCGCCGAGTTTGCCGAAGAACGTCTTCATCTCATTTCATCCCTGAAAAGGTGGAATCGCCGGCATCCATGTCCAGCGAGCGATAGGGTTGCAGCACGCTCTCGCGTTGTTCGCCCAGCACCCAGGCGAAACCGCTGTAGATCACCCCGAGGCACATCAGGGTGAACAGCGCGACCATCCACCAGGGCACGATGCGCACCAGGCGCCGGCGGGTGTCCTTGAGGCCCTCCCAGTGCGGCGACAGCTCGCGCGGTATGTCGCCACGCATCTGCCTGATCTGCCGGTAGAGGCTGTCGCGCACCGCTTCCAGCTCGAGCATGCCGCGCGGCAACACGCGGTACTTGCCCTCGAAGCCGAGGGACAGGCACAGGTACATCAGTTCGAGCATCGGCAGGTGCTTGACCGGGTTGCGCGATAGCCGCTCGAGCAGCTGGAAGAACTTCTCGCCGCCGAAGGTTTCGTTGTGGAAGGAGGACAGCAGGCTCATCTGCGACCATTCGCTCTCGTTGCCCCAGGGCGTGGTCACTACGGCCTCGTCGAGAATGGTGCAGAGCACGTAGCGTGCCGCCATCACCTGACTGCTCTCGGCGCCGTCGTGCAGGGCGCGGTGCTCGAACAGCTTGATCGCGCTGCTCAATTGCCGGTGCAGTGCCTGCAGGTCTTCGCTGTCCAGGCTGTGCTTGAGCCGTACCACTTCCGAGAGCAGCGGCGAGGCGGCGGCCACCAGCGGATTGAGACTGATGTTGAAGGTTTCCGCCGGGCGCAGGCGGGCGGCGTAGATCATCCGCTCCTCCAGCTGCTCGAAGCGCGGCGGGGTGTCGAAGTCGGTCAACGGGCTCTGTGCCGGGGCCTCGCCGGCGCGGTTGACGATGACCGTGTGGTCGTTCTGTCCGTAATCCATTTCCTTGATCATGTCGCTCAGTCCCTGACCGCCCAGAATTTCAGTTCGAGCCCGGTGAAGTCACCGGACACATGGAAGGCAAAGCCGCCGGAGCGCTCCAGCTGCGCCTGGTCCTCGGCGTTGAGTTCCAGCGCGAAATAGGTCTTGCCGGCATGGAAGGGGATCTGCCGCGGCGCCACCGGCAGCGGCTTGATGCGGATGCCCGGCAGATGCAGGTTGACCAGCTGGCGGATGCGCTCCACCGGGCCGATCTTCAGGTGCGCCGGCAGGCGGGTGCGCAGGGTTTCCGAATCGCACTGGGCGCTGGCGGCGAGCACGAAGGACGCCGTGCCGAGCAGCTTGTGATCGTGCAGTGGCGATACCTGGATGCCGTACTGGCGCTGCTGCAGCAGCAGTTCGATGGCGTGCTGTTCGAGCACCATCGACAGCACCTGGCGGATCGCGTCCATCAGCTTGCGGAAGCTCGCGCCCTGGTCGCTGTGCTGGTAACGACCGTCCAGGCGCGGGCGCTTGCTCTCGCTGGAGAAGGTCGCTAGCTCGCCGAGCAGACCAAGCAGGTCGCGGTAGATCTGCTCCGGGTGCACCTGCTCCACGCCCAGGTAGTGGCGCAGCACCGGTTCGTGACGGTTGATCAGCTGCAGCATCATGAAGTCGCCGACCTCGGCGCCACCGACCTTGCCGGTGGCGCTGATGCGCTCGGCGAGGGTGTCGCCGCGGTGGGCGAGCATGCTGATCACTTCCTTCAGGCAGGACAGCAGATAGCCTGAGGCCTGGAAGTTGACGTAGGTCGGAATGAACTCGGGGTCGAGGCTGATGACCCCGTCCGGCGTGGTGTCGAGCACCTCGCACAGCTGCAGTTTCACGTAGGCCTGGTCGCTCTGCTGCTCGCCCAGCAGCAGGCGGAAATCCGGCAGCCCGGTGCTGACCTGGCTGGTGCTGCTGTCGCCGGCATTGGAGTCGGCGACATCCAGCTCATGGGCGGTGTAGCGCGCCAGCACGTCCTTCTGTTCGGGGCGACGCGTTTCGATGTGGTTGCCGGTGACCAGTGGCAGCGCGAGGTATACCGGTGTACTGCCGGTGTTCGGCGGAATGTCCAGCGCCAGTGGCTCGCGCTCGCTGCCCAGCTCGAACAGCGTGCCATCCGGCAGGATGCCTCTGGCCTGGCTGAGCACCAGCTTGCCCATGTTGAGGAACTGGCGGTCGATCTCCAAATTGAAGAAACCCCAGGCATAGCTGCCCAGCTTCTGGGTGCGCGCCTTGAGTTGGTGATCGTAGTAGCGATCGTTCTGCTGGAAGTGCTGCGGACGCAGCAGCATGCCTTCCTGCCAGACAACCTTGTGCAGGCTCATGCTTATTTTCCTTCTTCGGCGAGCGGGTCGAACAGCGCGATGCCGCGCTCATCCAGGCTTAGGGCGACACGGGTGCGCTCTTGCGGCGGCACGGCGATGACGTAGCGCCAGCTGGCTTCCGGCAGGTCGCGGTAGGCGGCCAGCACGCCGACATAGCGGCTGCCCTCCTGCACCGATAGCTTCAGCTCGCGGCTTTCGCCGGGACGCAGTTCCAGTTCCTCGGAGGTCACCAGGTCTGGCGCCAGGGCTTCCTTGGGCCGCTGGTAGAGGGCGAAGAAGTCGCCGTTTTCGAACGCCACCGGATGCTTGAGCTCCAGCAGGCGCAGCACGATCGGCGACGGCCGGCCGTTGAGGTCGGGATTGAGACGGTCGCTGCCGTGCAGTTCGAGGTCGAGCTTGGTCAGCTTGGAGTACGGCGACAGCGCCGAGCAGCCGCCCAGCACGAGCAGCGAGGCCAGCATGGCAAGGGTGATGCGACGAGGCATGGGATCATCCTTGATGGGTTGAATCGAGCGTGGCGATCAGGCGCACCTGCTCCTCATAGGTCTTGGCGAAGTCGCGGGCGAACAGCCGTTCGCTCCAGTCGGCGTCCTGGCCGAGGCTGTGATGCAACCGGCGGTAGGCGCGCCAGCGACTGCCGGCGGTGGCGATCAGCGGCTTGCGGCCCTCGCGTTCGAAACGCAGTGCCAGCTGCTCCGGCGCCAGCTGTTCGAACATGGCGTGAACGGCGGCGCGGCTGGCCGCCAGCAGTGCCACCTGATGCGCCTGCAGGTCGCGGAAGGCGCGTCCGATGGCCTGTTCGGCCGAGAGCTGGCCGGGCTTGCCACCGCGCAGCAGGGCGCTCACGGCCTCACCCGTATCGGCACTGTGCTTGAGTGGGTTGTTGCCGGCGCTCTGCACAGTGGTCAACGCCAGGCGCAACTCGTTCTTCAGCTCGCTGCGGGTGCGTAGGCTCTGCTGCAGGCCGCCGACGCTCTGCTTGAGCAGGCGAGCGGCAGTCAGTGTCAGGGCCTGGCGCTGGTCCTCATCGAGATCGTCGAGATCGATGCCCAGCGCCTCGCCGAAACGCGCCCAGAATCCCTGCGGCTGTCGTTCGGGCTCGGCTTCGCGCTTGGCTTCCGGCGCTGCCTGCGGCATGACCAGCTCCGGCAACGGCAGGCTTTCCATGTCGATGCGCGCGTAGTCGCGCTGCTGCGCCTGGCGCTGTGGCGCTACCAGGGCGAGGTCGAGGTCGTCTACCTCGGCATAGACGCGCTCCTGCTGATCCATGGCAACCAGCGGATCGAGGTCGAGAAAAGCGTCGTCGGGGATGATGCTGCCGGCCGGCTGCGGGCGGCCGATGTCGCCTTCGAACAGCGCCGGGTCCTGAATCAGCCGGGCGCGGATCTCGAAGTCGCCCAGGCAGTAGACGCTGCCATGCTCGATGCGCTGCGGCTGGCCCTTGACCAGGCTGGCGCCACTGTCCTTGAGCTGGATGCCGTTGCTGCTGGTGTCAGTGAGAAAGAACGCGCCGTCGCGATAGCTGACCACCGCGTGGCGCCCGGAAAGTACACGCTTGCGATCGGGGATCACCCAGTCGCAACCTTCGGCCCGGCCGATCACGCCGCCGGCCTGCTTGAAGGTTTTGGTGGTCAGCAGCCCGGGCACGAATTGCTGGGCACCCACCATATCGAAGACCAGTTCCATGGTCGTGTCGCTCCTTGCGGTCACTGGCCGCGATTCAAAGCCTGCGGGTCGCCCAGCGGACGATATTGGTCATCGTTGAATTTGTAGTTGCCGGTGCAGCCGGTGAGCAGGGCCGCGGCGAAGAGCGAAACGAGGGCGTAATAGCGCACGGGCACGCGATTTCCTCCTTGAAGTCGTGTGTGGGGGCAAGGTGCGCATGGCGCGACCTGGTCGGCGCATTGAAGTTCAGTTGTCCTGCAGGCTCGGTGATCGGGTTCACAGAACACCCGTTGGATGCGTCTAAAACGAGCGTGAGGTCAGGTTGGCGCAGGCCGATGGCGCCGCATGGCAGGTTTCCCTTGCATCAGCATCCCGATGCAGGCAAGGAGACCTGCACTTGCCTGTGTTGGCTTTTGGCCGATCGAGGGCAACGGTCTGAAGATGGTGCGCAGAAACGACAAAGCCCGCAGTGAGCGGGCTTTGTCGGAGCGCTTCGAGCGGGACTCGAAACGACTATCTATATGGCGCATCCGGCGGGATTCGAACCCACGACCCCTGCCTTCGGAGGGCAATGCGGTACAGAAATCTTGATTGGCGGCAAGCGTTCAAAAATGGCTCTAAGTGCCGTACTGCAAGGATTTCGTCTTTTACCGTGTCTGCAGTTTAAGGCTAATAGCGGCGTCTGAGGGCAGTTACCTTTGGCACAAAAAACGAAATCCGGAATATCGATTTTTGACCACTAGCTAGACCCTGACGCGTCTTACTGTCGTCTCATTGAGCCGGAGTTCCTCGCGGCCTGCAGCGAGCATCGTAGCTCAGTGAGGTTAATAGATCGCTGGTACCTGGCGCCGCCCCGGCTCCATCAGCGCTTGGGATGCATGACTACAATCATGCTGCGCTTGAGTTCGTAAAACCTGCTTTTTGTCCTGGGCTGTTACCTTTGCGCAACCTAGGAACGTGGTTGGCCAAAAGCTATCGGCCCTTGTCTATGCATGAAGGTCTCTGCTCTTTGCTGGGGCCAATGGTAGAGCGTCAAACAGGATTCGCGGGCAGCAGGCTGGGTAGTCAGCTCACTCGTCCTTGGCGTTTATCTCGGCGGAGTCTTTGCCAAACGACTCCCAATGGCCAACCAGCTCATCTACACGATCAGGGATACGCGGCGATTTACTGAGCACGAGGCAACGAGTAGTGCCTACGAACTCCTCGAGCACATAGAGCGTGTCCCCAACGTCGACGCCCATTTCCTGCAGAACTTCGTCGGGTAGGCGAATAGCACCGTCGCCATCCCAGTCCTCAATCACTACATGATTTCGCATCGTGACCTCAGGAAACGGTTGAATGGGTGTCCGCAGGGGGAAGCAACGGCGAGCCGTTGCCAACGAAGTCCCGCGGCGCAGGCCGACAGAATAGCAAAAAGCTCCTAGGCCCAGAGCGTTGTAACGACGACGCCCCTCATCTCTATCCGCAGCTTCTGATATTTAAATTCGCCGCAGGCCTGCCAGCTACCACCGCCGTTGCTGAGCTGAAAATCCCGCAATACCACCGGGCAAATTCACTATTCCCATGCCGCACTCAGCTAATCCATCAGCAGTTCACTGATCTGTCATCGAGACTTCGCTCTTGTAGCCAGTGTCGCTGCACTCGATTACCGCAAGATGTCGGTGGCGGTCCTGCAAAAAATCACAGGACCGCCACAAGCGCTCACTGGGAAACCTCCACCAAATCGCATGCTCACGCTGTTCCCAGGCGACCAGGTTTTTCGGCAGTATGAAGGCTGCGTCGGGAATTCGGAGGTTTTCCATTCTCACTTCCAAATCTCGGAGCCGACAAAATTTTCAGCACTGGCGTTAGCACAGGAGAGCATGCGGTTATCGTGGTATCTCGTATGTAATCGGGGAACAGGCTGATGAGATGGTTTTGTATGGCGATGCTTAGCGGAGGCGCAGGTCTTTGGCTAAGCGGCCAGTACCAATTTCCGCAATGGCTACTCTGGGCCTTGCTGACAATGGGAACCGCGGCGTGGGGTTTTGCCAAGTGGATGGAATGGAGGGAGGCCAAAAAGGAGCGTAATCATGATCACGCGCTCTGATCAGGATTGGACCACCTTGAATCTTGCGGCGTTACAAGCTCTGCAGCTTTCAGCTCGTAAAACGCTAGTGGACATCGCCCCCTACTTGGTACGGCTTCACCACTTTTGCTTCGATGCCCGAGGCGCTGAACTGCGCACTGGATGGTCGGCGTTGGTGAGCTAGCTAGCCGGGGCTTTTAGTTCATGATCAGGAGATAACGAGATTGACCCTTCCTTATGAGCGAACGCGCGCAATCGTCAAAACAGAGGCGTTCCTGCGTGAGCTCTCTCGTGACGAAGATTTACCGCAGGGTATCCGCCGTTCTGCCAAAAGTCTGCTTAGGCACTACCTCTCTGCCGCTCAAGTTTTCTCGCTGGGGCGTCTTGAGGAATGCCTGGTGAACGAGGCGCCTGAGGATGAATACCGAAGGAGGGTAATCGCATTCCACCAGCCGCTGCTCTGCTCATCGCTAGAGTCGGGCGCTCGACCATCGAGCTATGACACCTGCTCTAACGATCCAGCCATAAAGCATCATCAGACAGGTCCCTCATGAGCGACATGCAGCAAGCATCCTTCGCCTTGCAATCCGCCCGTAGCGTGGTGTTCTTCACGGGCGCTGGTATTTCCGCGGAAAGTGGTATTCCCACCTTCCGCGACAAGCTTACCGGGCTTTGGGCAACGTACGATCCCCAGCGATTGGAGACCGCAGAGGCGTTCCGTGCCAACGCTGCGCTCGTTTGGGGATGGTATTTGTGGAGAAGGCATCAGACTACACAAGCCCAACCGAATGCAGCTCATCTAGTGCCGTCGCGACTTGCTGCCACAGGCAGGGAGGTGTTCGTAGTGACTCAGAACATTGATGACCTTCACGAGCGCGCTGGGTCGGTGGACGTGGTTCATCTACACGGGAGTCTTGCGCAGCCGAAATGCTTCGCCTGCCATCGGCCTGCCGATCTGAGTGAGGAGCAGCTAGTGGTACATGGTGATGGACAGGAGGTAGAGCCCCCTCGTTGCAGACGCTGCAATGGGAAATTGCGGCCCGCTGTCGTCTGGTTCAAAGAGGATTTACCCATGGCTCCCTGGAAAGCAGCCATGCATATGGTGAAAACGTGCCAGGTACTGATCTCTGTAGGTACCTCAGGCATCGTTACGCCTGCGGCGGACATCCCGGAAATAGCACTCGCTGCGGGAGCTACCGTAATCCATGTCAATCTTGCGGACGTCTCCCTCGGCAATGCCAACGAGCTGATGTTGATTGGCCGAGCATCCGAGGTGCTGCCAGCGCTTTTGAAAGCCGCTTTTCCTACGGTTTAATTCACGACATCAAAGCCGATCGGCAAGATGTAGAAGTCTCGCGTCCTTAGTTTTATTCCGAAAGCGTCCTGCCGTAATGAGCGGCGTGTTTTTCACTGAATCGCCCCTAGTTTCGTAGACACCTCCAGACCTCATAATATGGCCTATTAGGAGGTGCCATGAGCAACCCGCGTTATCCCGAAGAATTCAAAATCGAAGCAGTCAAACAGTAAGCGTCCGCTCAAGTCACCTTGCGTGACTCAGGTGGGTACCCACTGATGCGGCAGCAGTTGCTCGATCTCACTCGCCCGCTGCGTTGGCAGTCGTGTCAGCACGTCCTTGAGATAGGCATACGGATCATGCCCATTCATCCGCGCCGACTGGATCAGACTCATGATCGCTGCTGCCCGTTTACCGCTGCGCAGTGATCCGGCGAACAACCAGTTTGAGCGACCCAGCGCCCATGGCCGGATCTGGTTCTCGACCCAATTGTTGTCGATGGGCACGGCACCATCCTCGACGTAGCGAGTCAGTGCAGCCCAACGTTTGAGGCTGTAATCCAGGGCTTTGGCGATGGCCGAGCCCTCGGGCACGAGGTCGCGCTGGGCGAGCATCCAGGCATGCAGCGTGGCGAGGATGGGAGCCGTTTTTTCCTGCCGCATTCGCCAGCGCTCCTCATCGCTCAGGTCGCGCGCTTGCCGCTCGATTTCGTACAGGCCGGCTATTGAGTGCAGTGCCTGTTCGGCCAACTGGCTTTTGTTCGCCGCGTGAAGATCGAAGAACTTGCGGCGGGCGTGAGCCATGCAGCCGATTTCGGTGATGCCCTGCTCGAAGCTGGCCTTGTAGCCGGCGAAGTCGTCGCAGACCAGCTTGCCATTCCACTGACCCAGAAAAGTGCGCGCATGTTCGCCCGCACGACTGGGGCTGAAGTCGTACACCACCGCCCTGAGATCAGCAAAGGGGGTGGTGCTGTAGGCCCAGACGTAAGCCCGATGGGTTTTCTTCTCGCCTGGGGCGAGCATTTGCACCGGGGTTTCATCGGCGTGGATCACGCGCTGGGTCAACACGGTTTCGCGCAGCGCATCGACCAGCGGCTGAAGCTGCACACCGGTTTGCCCGACCCACTGCGCCAGTGTCGAGCGCGCGATGGCCAGGCCAGCCCGGCCAAAGATTTTCTCTTGCCGGTACAGCGGCAGGTGGTCGGCGAATTTGGCCACCATCACGTGAGCCAAGAGGCCGGCGGTGGGGATACCCTTGTCGATCACCTGGGCCGGCACGGGTGCCTGGATCAGCGTTTCGCACTGGCGACAGGCCCATTTGCCACGCACATGCTGCTCGACCGTGAACACACCCGGTGTGTAATCCAGCTTTTCGCTGACGTCTTCGCCGATGCGTTGCAGCTGGCAGCCGCAGGCGCACTGAGTGTTCTGCGGCTCGTGATGGATCACGGTGCGCGGAAATTGCGCGGGCAGCGCTGTACGCTTGGGTTGTTGGCGGGGCTCGGCTGGCGCAACCGGGGG
>NZ_AOFQ01000008.1 GCF_000495915.1 Stutzerimonas chloritidismutans AW-1 | reverse complement strand
TATGTCCCCACCCTGCCCCGCCGTGATGGCAGTGCCTTCGACAACCTGATCAAAGCCAATCTCAAGGCCTGAGGAGTTCCATCATGAAACTGATCAAATGCGACAACGTGACCCCTCTGCATCCATCTATGGAGGCCCGCGAGCATAAGTACCTCAAGCATCTGGCTTCAGCTATGAGTCACTACCTTGAGAACCCCCATGGCACCGAGCTTATCTGCGTCCTCGGCTCCGGCTACGAGAAGGATAACCGGCATGCCCTCGAGACCTGGGTCGCCTACCACCGCAACGAAGTGTTCGAAAAGCGCCTGGAGGGCCGTAGCCCGCTGGACTTTCTGATCGAGAAGCTTGAAAGCTTATTGGCTAACTAAGTGCAGAAGGGGCCGAAAGGCCCCTTCATTGTTCTCCCCCTGGCAGCGGCGAGCGTGATCCATTCCCCCGCCGAGCTGCGTTTGGATCAACGGTTCCACTGTCGGCAAAGCGCAACTTGAACATCCAGTCAGGCAGTTAAAGACCCGGATCAGCGTATTGGTTACTATCCAAGGCGCGAACCAGAGCACATTTTTTCTCCTGCCCGTTGATGGGCAATAGGGAGGTCGGGAGTACAGGGACAGTGGTAAAGAAGCAGTGCGTATTGGCCAGCTGGGTTGGCGGGAATGATCTCAAGGCAGTTGCAGGTGCTGAGGCAGGCCCGATTCTGGCGACGCTGAACACGGTGTCCTTCGATAGCGTCGAACTGCTCTGCTCATACCCCTCCGAGCTAGTGGAGCCCTACCTGGCCTGGCTGCGCCAGCAGGTCGATGTACCCATCACCGCGCATTACTTTTTCCTGTCTTCCCCCGTTCATTTCGGCGAGATCTACCAGGCCGCCAGTCAGCATTTAAAGCGGCTGAATACTTCCGCCAATCAGCTCTCCATTCTGCTCAGCCCTGGCGGTTCGCTATGAAGGGCATGCTTAGGCCAGCGGCTCTGCTCAGCCTAGGTTGGAGTAAGTGCAACGACTTCGGCTGCTCAGAAATTTCAGTCGCTTATGCTGGAGGGAGTAACGGTTACCGATATAAGGAGCGCGGTATGATACTGGAAAATGGGCACACTGAATTCTTCCCCGGGCGGTCTGGCAGGCTAGGCGTTACCTTGTGTAGAGGATGGGAATCGCCATATGGAACCGGCTTGGTCCTGCCGTTCAGTCTGACATCAGTAGAGCCTGGGCAGGACAGATGCTCTAGCCGTTCGCAGCTTTGGCGTGATGCGGATGGAGATTTATGGATGATCTCCTATCTCGAAGGGCCGTGCGAGTGGCTGGGCTGCTTTATGGGGCAAGACGTCAAGAGTGCTCAGGAGGCGCTTAGGGCTAACCGGGCGCGTGAGCTGCAGCCCCTTGATGCATACAGGATTCTGGCTGCAACAGATGGTCTCCCACGAGAGGAGATCGAGATCTTAGTGAAGGAAAAAGTTCGGTCAGCAGAATTTGAATGGGGGTACTTAGATTCACAGTTTTTATGGGGACGTGGGGAGCAAGAATTTTACCAAGTGTACAAATTTCGCGACGGATCAGCGCTGCGAGTCACTCACCCGGCTAGCGTGTTTTATGTGGGAATGAAGGTCATTGAGGCCTATATGGCGCCTAACCATAAGTAGGCCTATTGTGTCGGTTGGTGACGGCGGGGCTGGTCTCAAATAGGCCAGCCACCAGCATAGCTTCCACAGCCCGCTGGATCAGGTCTCGCGCTCCTTGGCGCAGCAGGTCGGTCAATGGCTTATTCATGGCGGCGTATCTGGCTGATTTGTTTGGCGACTAACAATCAACCAGATACGCCGCTTTTTTCAATTCCTCAAACACTACATTCAGTTATAACTCGTGCCGGGCGCATATACGTACAGCTGTAATCTTGCGTGTTATGCGGATTCATGTTTAATTACCCCTTGGGAGAATGGCGATGAAGATTGAATCGCCCCGGATTTCTTAGGGATTTCTTAGACACTTCCCAGGCTCAGTAAATGTCGCTTCTCAAACTCTACTGGTGACAGCTGGTTGTTGAAACCGTGTCGGCGTTTTGGGTTGTAAAACATCTCGATGTAGTCGAACACATCAGCGCGTGCGTCCTGCCTGGTGCTATAGATTTTTCGCCTGATCCGTTCCCGCTTCAGCAGCTGGAAAAAGCTTTCCGCTACTGCGTTGTCATGGCAATTGCCGCGCCGACACATGCTGCCAAGCAAGTTGTTGGCTTTCAGGAAGCTCTGCCAGTCGCCGCTGCTGAACTGGCTCCCCTGATCTGAGTGAATCATCACTTCCTGCTTTGGCTTACGCCGCCAAACTGCCATCAGCAACGCATCAATAGCCAGGTCGCTGGTCATCTGCGGTTTCATTGACCAACCGATTACCTGCCGCGAGAACAGATCGAGCACCACCGCCAAATACAACCAGCCCTCATAGGTGCGGATGAAGGTGATGTCCGTGACCCAGACCTTGTTGGGTTCGGTGACATTGAATCGGCGCTCCAGATGATTCGGTGAAGCCGCTGGAGGCTTACCACCATAGCGGCCCGGTCGGCGACGATACCCTGTCTGTGAGCGCAGCCCTTCCAAGCGCATCAGTCGAGCAACACGATGCTTGCCGCATGCTTCTCCAGGCTCACGCAGGTCGTCGTGGATTTTGCGGTAGCCGTACACACCGCCGCTCTCTAGCCACGCGTGCTTAATCAGTCCAAGCAGGCGTTGATCATCCTTGGCTCGTGCCGACTTCGGTTCAGCCAGCCACGCGTAGTAACCACTGGCATGTACTTTCAGCGTCAGGCACAGGCGGCGAACCGAATAGTCAGCGGATAGCTGGTTGATGAAGGCGTACTTCAGCCGCACTCCTTGGCAAAGTACGCGGCGGCCTTTTTTAGGATGTCTCGCTCTTCGGTCACGCGCTTGAGTTCGGTACGAAGACGACGCAGCTCAGCTTGCTGATCGTCCTCTTGCGCGCGCCGCTCTTGGGGCTTGCTGTAGCGCTTAACCCAGGCATACAGGCTGTGGGTCGACATGCCCAAACGAGCAGCTACCTCCGCCACTGGCAGACCTCGTTCGGTCACCTGTTTGACTGCTTCGATTTTGAATTATTCGGGATAACGCGGGTTGCTCATGACTCCTCCTAGTGGGCCGTATTATGAGGCCTGGAGGTGTCTACGAAACTAGGGGCGATTCAGATTATGTTCAGCTGTCTTATCACTTGCTGCGTTTTCCATGGTCTGGATCGGGAGCTACGTTTGTGGGGTAAGGGCTGAGCTTCTGAATTCGGCTGAGTGCAGCGCGGCTGTTTTGAGCGTATGTGCGTCGCGCGATGAGCTAGTGCTCGTGCAGGTGGCAAGGGATGGCACTCCGTCAGAGGATGCGGCACGGTATAGGCACAGAATTGGCACAGCCCGAAATACAGCCAAAAACGGTGGCCAGGGCAGTGCTCGTCGCGTCTGACGGCCGACATCGGGAGGTTCGTGCAGGAGTGGGCCAGCACGAGATTTGAATCGGCTTGAGCTTTATAAAAAAGTTTATAAAACAAAGAGATATGGCGCACCAGGCGGGATTCGAACCCACGACCCCCGCCTTCGGAGGGCGGTACTCTATCCAGCTGAGCTACTGGTGCGCATGTGTTGCGGCGGTCTATTTGACCATTAGCTGACACCCTTCTCAACTCGGTGAGTATTGCCTTCGGAGGGCAGTACTCTATCCAGCTGAGCTACGGATGCGTTGCGGGGCGCAATCATACGCATGTCGTTGACGGGCGTCCATGCTGGTGCGGCCGGACGGATACGGTCCAAGTGCGGCTTTTTCGCAGCTGCCCGAGGCTGGTCCGGCTGGTACCCTTGCGTGTCGCGGCCGGGGGCCGTGGGTGTTCGAATGGCGAGGGGATGGAGATGTCGGGCCATATCAAACTCTGGGATGCGCCGCTGCGGCTGTTTCACTGGTTGTTCGCCGGGACGGTGATCGCAGCCGTCGTCACCGGCTGGGTGGGCGGCAATCTGATGCCCTGGCATGGCCGGCTCGGTCTGCTGGTGCTGGGGCTGCTGGTATTTCGTCTGATGTGGGGCTTCGTCGGGTCGACCTACGCACGCTGGTCGCGGATCTTCGCGGCAACCGTCGGTGTGAAGGACTATCTGCAGGGCAACTGGCGCGAGGCCGGGCACAACCCGCTCGGTGCTTTTTCGGTGCTGGCCATGCTGCTGCTGGTGAGCTTTCAGGTGACAAGCGGCTTGATGGCAACCGATGACATTGCCTTCCAGGGCCCGCTTTATGCGTTGGTCAGCAGCGAAACCGGCAGCGCGCTGAGCGGCCTGCATCGGCAGGCAAAGTGGCTGCTGCTGGTGCTGATCGGCATGCACATCGGGGCCATCATCTATTACACGCTGGTGATGCGCCGTCCGCTGGTGCGCGCGATGATTGCAGGAAGAACGCAGCGCGAGCACCCGACCCAGCAGGATGCCCGCGGTGGTTCGCTGTTCGCGGCGGTGCTGGCGATTGCGCTGGGTGCGGCCTGCGTATGGGGCGTGCAAGCGGTAGGGGATTGGCTGGAGCCGGAGCCCGCTGCGGTCGCACCGAGCCTGGACTGGTAAGCCAGCCGACTGGCAGGTGTCGGCTGGCTGCGCCGGGTCAGTCGGCGCGGAACTTGTCGTGGCAGGACTTGCAGCTGCCGCCGACATCGCCGAAGGCCTTCTTGATGGCGGCCTGATCACCTTCTGCGGCGACTTTGGCGAGCTGGTTGGCGGCGGCGGTGAAGTTGCGACCGATCTGGCCGGCCTCATCGAGGTTCTGGAAGAACTCAGGCTTCAGACGGGTCGCCTTGCCCAGCTGCTCGGTAGTGGTATCCGGGCTGTACAGGCTGCCCATGCCGGCATTGGCGATGGCGGCGATGGCATTGGCGGCGGCGGCGACCTTGGCCTGGTCGTAGGGCTCCTTACCGTCGACCACCTGGGCCTTGATCTTGCCCATGTTCCAGGACATGAACTGGTAGCCGGCCTGGCGGGTTTCGACCATCTCTTCCGGCTTCATCTGCGCCTGGACGGCAGTGCTGGCCAGCAGGGCGGCGGCCACGGCGCCTGTCATCAATGCTTTCACGGTAACTCCTTATCGATCCTTGGTTATCGGCGGCCGAGGCCGCTCGCGCGCAACTATACCCCGGCCAGTAGTAGGGTTTGGGTAACAAGTCGTGACAGGCCGTGCGATGTATCAGGCTGGTCAATGGCGCGACAACGTCATGCGTCATGAGCTTGCCGGGCCAGTGGCTGCGGTCCTAGCATGGCCGTTCGCAGTGCAATGCGGCGACAGGAACCGGGCGGCGAAGGACGGTTCAGATGATCGTCGTATCAGCCAAACTTTCCGCAGCGGGCCTGCCGCTACGATGCCCGAGGAGACTGCCATGCAACTCAAAGACACCGCTCTGTTCCGTCAGCAGGCCTATATCGATGGCGCCTGGGTCGATGCCGACAGCGGCCAGACCATCAGCGTGAACAACCCTGCCACCGGCGAAACGCTTGGCACGGTGCCGAAGATGGGCGCCGCGGAAACCCGTCGCGCCGTCGATGCCGCCGAGCGTGCGTTGCCGGCCTGGCGTGATCTGACCGCCAAGGAGCGTTCGCAGAAGCTGCGCCGCTGGTTCGAGCTTTTGATGGAGAACCAGGACGATCTGGGCCGGCTGATGACCTTGGAGCAGGGCAAGCCGCTGGTCGAGGCCAAGGGCGAGATCGCCTACGCCGCCTCCTTCATCGAGTGGTTCGCCGAGGAAGCCAAGCGCATCTACGGCGATACCATTCCTGGCCATCAGAAAGACAAACGCATCATCGTCATCAAGCAGCCGATCGGCGTGACCGCGGCGATCACCCCGTGGAATTTCCCGGCAGCGATGATCACCCGCAAGGCCGGCCCGGCACTCGCAGCTGGCTGCACCATGGTGATCAAACCCGCTTCGCAGACGCCGTTCTCGGCACTGGCGATGGTCGAGCTGGCCGAACGCGCCGGGATTCCCAAGGGCGTGCTCAGCGTCGTGACCGGCTCGGCCGGCGACATCGGCAACGAGCTGACCGCCAACCCCAAGGTGCGCAAGATTTCCTTCACCGGCTCCACCGAGGTTGGCGCCAAGTTGATGGAGCAGTGCGCGCCGGGGATCAAGAAGGTGTCCCTCGAGTTGGGCGGCAATGCGCCGTTCATCGTCTTCGACGACGCCGATCTGGACGAGGCGGTGAAGGGTGCCGTGCAGTCCAAGTATCGCAATGCCGGGCAGACCTGTGTCTGCGTCAATCGCATCTATGTGCAGGATGGCGTGTATGACGCCTTCGCCGAGAAATTCCAGGCGGCGGTGGCCAGGCTGCGGGTCGGTAATGGCCTGGAGGAGGGCACGGATCTCGGCCCGCTGATCGATGATCGCGCTGCCGCCAAGGTCCGCGAGCATATCGAGGATGCCGTCGCCCAGGGCGCGCGACTGGTGGCGGGCGGCCAGGCCCATGCGCTTGGCGGCAGCTATTTCGAGCCGACCGTGCTGGTCGACGTGCCGGACAGCGCCAAGGTGGCCAAGGAAGAGACCTTCGGCCCGCTGGCGCCGCTGTTCCGCTTCAAGGACGAGGCCGATGCGATCGCCAAGGCCAACGACACCGAGTTCGGCCTGGCCTCCTACTTCTACGCGCGCGATCTGGGCCGGGTGTTCCGCGTCGCCGAGGCGCTGGAGTACGGCATGGTCGGCATCAATACCGGGCTGATCTCTACCGAAGTGGCGCCGTTCGGCGGCGTGAAGTCCTCCGGTCTCGGCCGCGAGGGCTCCAAGTACGGCATCGAGGATTACCTGGAGATCAAGTATCTCTGCATGGGCATCTGAGCCACCTGCGACAGCTGGCCTCAGGGGCCGAGGCTGGCTGTTTGCTATAGGTCCGTGCAGAATCGCGCCCCCACTGGCGCGATCCCTCTCGAGGATCTTTCGCCATCTACCTACACCGTCGCTAGGCTGTGGTGACATCTCCAGCGAGCAGTGCAGTGAGCATCTCCGCCCAAGTTTCATTCGTTCTGGTTGCCTACAACGAGCCCTGGCGCGCGGATCAGCTTTGTCAGCTGGTGCGCGAACTGCGCCCCGGTATGCGCGTGCAGCCAGCGGCCGATGGGCATGCCGCGCTGGAACTGTGCAAGCGTCAGGTGCCCAGCCTGTTGATCGTCGATGGTGAGCTGGATGGCCTTGATGGCCGCCAACTGCTGCGCGAACTGCGTCGCCACGGTCCGACCCAGCGCCTGCCCTGCGTGCTGATCAGCGCGCGCACCGATACCGCCAGCGTACGCACCGTGCTGCCGCTGGCACCCGCCGCCTACCTGGGCAAACCCTATGATCTCGACGACCTGCGCCAGCGCCTGGACAAACTGTTGCCGCGTTCGGCCGGTCGTGCAGGGATAACGACGCCCGCATCGACAGACAGCGTGGACAGTTTTCTTGAGCGCATGCGCCCGCATAACCGCGGCGCGCCGCTGCAGGAGGGGGTGCTGGTGGCACTGCAGCGTCTGCAGAGCGGTGATCAGGATTTCGCCGAGCTCGAAGAGCTGTTGGCCCGCGACCCGCAGGTGACCGCGCGGCTGATCAGCGTCGCCAGCAGCGGTACGCAACAGGCCGCACCATGCCTCAGCCTGGGCGAGGCACAGCGCCGGCTCGGCGCTGCGCGCAGTCTCCAGCTGGTGACCGAGCTGGCGCTGCAGCACAACGCCCGGCTGATCGAGCCACGTCTGGCCGAACTGGGTGCGCAGCTTGGCGCGCAGGCGCTGCGCACCGCACGCCTGGCCAGCTGGTTGGCGCGGCAGCTGAAGCTGGACAGAGAGCTCTGCTTCAGCGCCGGCCTGCTGAGGAATATCGGTGAACTGGCGCTATTACGCAGCCTGCAGGACTGGCTCGACAGTGGCGGTGAGCTGGATGAGTCGAGTCTTCAGCGCTGCCTGCGGGAACGGGCCGCAGGCTTTGGCTCGGCGTTGCGCGCGCAATGGGCGCTGCCGCTGGAGTTGCGCCAGGTGATCGCGGCCTACTACGCCCTGGGCGCCGGCGCACTCAGCCGCGAAGCGCTGGTGCTCAACCTGACGCGGCTGCTGATCGATCTGCCGGAAGGCGGCGAGCCCGCCTCCCTTTCCGGCGAGCGGACGGTGCGTTTGCTGCGTATCGACCCCGACCTGCTCGCTCGCGCCCCGCGGCATGCCGTTTCCGGCTGACACCGCCGCCCCCGCTTTTGCGGCGACATTTCTCTGACTGATAGTGCTGTGCGACGCCCGGTCCGGCTGCCGGCAATATCAAGCACTGACGCGCGTTGCGCCCATTTGCCTCGCTTGATTGCTGTCCGATGCCGGCCTATCGACATGCGTAACGTGACTCCTTTATTCTGCTGTGCGAAACATGATTCCGTGAAATTACAATTCCAATCAGCATTTCACACAGCGGAGGCCAGTCATGACAGATGTCGTACGGCTCGAAGTTCAGGGCGATATCGCGCTGATCACGGTCAACAATCCACCGGTCAACGCCCTCGGCCAGGCGGTGCGCGAGGGGCTGCTGAAGGCCTTTCAGCATGCCGAAGCGGACCAGCACGTCCGCGCCGTGGCGCTGGTGTGCGAGGGCAATACCTTTATTGCCGGCGCGGACATAAAGGAGTTCGGCAAGCCGCCGCAGGCGCCGAGCCTGCCCGAGGTGATCGAGGTCATCGAAGGCTGCAACAAGCCGAGCGTTGCAGTCATTCATGGCACCGCACTCGGTGGCGGGCTGGAAGTTGCGCTGGGTTGTCATTACCGCATTGCCCGCAAGGACGCCAAGGTCGGCCTGCCCGAAGTGAAGTTGGGTCTGTTACCCGGTGCCGGTGGTACCCAGCGATTGCCGCGTTTGGCAGGGGTCGAGAAAGCGCTGGACATGATTGTCAGCGGCACGCCGATCAGCGCTGCCGAGGCTGTCGAGCACAGCATCGTCGACGAGCTCTTCGAGGGTGATTTGGTGGACGCTGGCCTGGCCTACGCCCGTAGTATGGTCGAGGAAGGCCGCGCCCCGCGACGCACTGGCGAGCAGTCTCAAGGCCTTGAGGGCGCCGACAACGAGGCGCTGATCCGCGCCAAGCACGCCGAGGTGGCCAAGCGCATGCCTGGGCTGTTCTCGCCGCTGCGCTGCATTGCGGCGGTCGAGGCCGCGACAAAGCTGCCGCTGACCGAGGGCCTCAAGCGTGAGCGTGAGCTGTTCGCCGAGTGCCTGAACTCGCCTCAGCGTGGTGCCTTGGTCCATTCGTTCTTCGCCGAACGCCAGGCGGGCAAGATCAATGACCTGCCGTCCGACGTGAAGCCGCGGCCGATCAACTCCGCCGCGGTCATCGGTGGCGGCACCATGGGTGTCGGTATCGCCCTGAGCTTCGCCAATGCCGGTGTTCCGGTAAAGCTGCTGGAAATCAATGAGGAGGCACTGCAACGCGGCCTGCAGCGCGCCCGCGACACCTACGCGGCGAGCGTCAAACGCGGCAGCCTGACCGAGGAGGCGATGGAGAAGCGCCTCGCGCTGATCGAGGGCGTGACCGAGTACGCCGCGCTGGCCGATGCCGACGTGGTGGTCGAAGCGGTGTTCGAAGAGATGACCGTGAAGCAGCAGGTCTTCGAACAGCTGGATGCCGTCTGCAAGCCCGGCGCAATTCTCGCTTCCAACACCTCATCACTGAATCTGGATGCCATCGCCGCCTTCACCAAACGGCCGGAAGACGTGGTCGGTCTGCATTTCTTCAGCCCGGCCAACGTCATGCGCCTGCTGGAAGTAGTGCGTGGCGAGAAGACCAGCGATGAAGTGCTGGCCACTGCCATGGCCATCGGCAAACAGCTGAAGAAGGTCTCAGTGGTGGTCGGCGTTTGCGACGGCTTCGTCGGCAACCGTATGGTCTTCCAGTACGGCCGCGAGGCGGAGTTCCTCTTGGAGGAGGGCGCCACGCCGCAGCAGGTCGACGCTGCCCTGCGCAACTTCGGCATGGCCATGGGGCCGTTCGCCATGCGCGATCTGTCGGGGCTCGACATCGGCCAGGCGATCCGCAAACGCCAGCGCGCGACGCTGCCGGCGCATCTGGATTTCCCCACCGTCTCCGACAAGCTTTGCGCCGCTGGCATGTTGGGGCAGAAGACCGGCGCCGGCTACTACTGCTACGAGCCGGGCAACCGCACCCCGCTGGAGAACCCCGAACTCGTGCCTATGCTGGAAGCAGCGTCGCAGGAGAAAGGCATCGAGCGAAAGGCGCTGGACGAGCAGTACATCGTCGAGCGCTGCATTTTCGCGCTGGTCAACGAGGGCGCGAAGATCCTTGAAGAGGGCATTGCCCAGCGCTCCAGTGATATCGACGTCATCTACCTCAACGGCTACGGCTTCCCGGCGTTCCGCGGCGGGCCGATGTTCTATGCCGACAGCGTTGGCCTGGACACGGTGCTGGCGCGGGTCAAGGAGCTGCACGCACGTTGCGGCGACTGGTGGAAGCCGGCGCCACTGCTGGAAAAACTGGCCGCCGAAGGCCGCACCTTCACCGAATGGCAGGCCGGGCAATGAACGCGACCCGCCTGCAATCCGAACGCACCATGAGGACTTTCCCATGAACGTCAACTACACGGCCGAAGAGCTCGCCTTCCGCGATGAAGTGCGCGCCTTCCTGAAAAGCGAGCTGCCGGCGGACATCGCCGCCAAGGTCAAGCTCGGCAAACACATGTCCAAAGCGGATCACGAGCGCTGGCAGCAGATTCTGGTCAAGCGCGGCTGGTACGCGCCGGGCTGGCCGGTTGAACTGGGCGGCACCACCTGGGGCCCGGTCGAGAAGCACATCTTCGACGAGGAGTGCTCGGCCTTCGGCGCGCCGCGTACCGTGCCCTTTGGCGTCAACATGGTTGCCCCTGTGATCATCAAGTTCGGCACCCAGCAGCAGATCGACCATTACCTGCCGCGCATCCTCTCCGGTGAGGACTGGTGGTGCCAGGGCTATTCCGAGCCCGGTGCCGGCTCCGACCTGGCGAGCCTGAAGACCCGCGCCGTGCGCGACGGCGACCATTATGTGGTGAACGGCCAGAAGACCTGGACCACCCTCGGCCAGCACGCCAACATGATTTTCTGCCTGGTGCGCACCGACCCCGAAGCCCAGCAGCAGCGCGGCATCAGCTTCCTGTTGATCGACATGAAAAGCCCGGGCATCAGCGTGCGGCCGATCATCACCCTGGACGGCGACCACGAGGTCAACGAAGTCTTCTTCGACAACGTCCGCGTGCCGGTGGAGAACCTAGTCGGCAAGGAAAACCAGGGCTGGACATGCGCCAAGTACCTGCTGACCCACGAGCGTACGGGCCTGGCCGGCATCGGCTCGTCCAAGGCAGTGCTGGCGCATCTGAAGCGCATCGCCATGAAGGAAGTCTGCGACGGCAAGCCGATGCTCGAAGACCAGCTGTTCCGCGCTCAGGTCGCGGAGGTCGAGATGCAGCTGATGGCCATCGAGATGAGCACCCTGCGCATCCTCGCCGCGGCGAAGGAAGGCGGCGTGCCCGGTGCCGAGTCGTCGATTCTCAAGGTCAAGGGCACCGAGATTCGCCAGGCGATCACTCACCTGTTGCGCAAGGTTATCGGGCCGTACGCGCTGCCGTTCCTCGAAGAAGAGCTGCAGCTGGACTATGACGGCGAGCTGCTGCATGCCGACTACAGCGCGTCGCTGGCAGGCGACTACTTCAACATGCGCAAGCTGTCGATCTTCGGCGGCTCCAACGAAATCCAGAAGAACATCGTCTCGAAGATGATTCTCGAGCTGTAAGGGGGCACCGCAATGGACTTCAAACTGACTGAAGAGCAGCAAATGCTGCAAGACACCGCGGCGCGCCTGGTGCGCGACGCCTACCCGTTCGAGCAGCGCGAGAAATTCAGCGAGTCGGAACTGGGCTTTTCTGCCGAGTTCTGGGGCCAGCTGGGCGAGCTGGGCCTGACCGCCGTACCGTTCGCCGAAGAGATCGGCGGCTTTGGCGGCGGCGGCGTGGAAACCATGTTGGTGATGACCGAGCTGGGCCGCGGCCTGACGCTTGAGCCCTACCTGCAATCGGTGATTTTCGGCGGTGGGTTGCTCAATCAGCTGGGCAGCGATGCGCAGATAGCGGACTTGCTGCCGCAGGTTGCTGCTGGTTCGCTGCAACTGGCGGTGGCCTTCGACGAACCGCAGAGCCACTACAACTTGCACGATGTACAGACCAAAGCCGAGGCGGTCGACGGCGGGTATCGCTTGTCCGGCCGTAAGGCTGTGGTGATTGGCGGGCACAGCGCCGGGAAGATCATCGTCTCCGCACGCAGCTCAGGTGATAGCCGCGATGAGGCCGGCATCAGCCTGTTCCTGGTCGACCCGAATGCTCAAGGCGTGAGCCGCCGGGTCTACCCGACCATCGACGGACGTAAAGGCTGTGAGCTGTTCCTCGACAACGTGCAGGTCGGTGCCGATGCGGTGCTTGGCGAGATCGGTAATGCACTGCCGGCGCTGCGTTACCAGCAGGGCCGCGCTATCGCCGCGCAGTGCGCTGATGCGCTGGGCAGCATGGACGAAGCCTGCAAGCTGACCCTGGACTACCTGAAGACGCGCAAGCAGTTCGGCGTACCGATCGGCAAATTCCAGGTGCTGCAGCACCGCATGGTGGACATGCAGACCGAACTGGAGCAGGCCACCAGCATGGCGATCCTCGCCGCGACCTTTGCCGACGGCGAAGACAACGACGACCGCCGTCGCATCATCGCCTCCGCCAAATACATCTGCGCCCGCGCCGCACGCAAGGTGGCCGAGGAAGCGATCCAGCTGCACGGCGGCATCGGCATGACCTGGGAATACAACCTCGCCCACCACGCCAAGCGCCTGGTGATGATCGCCCACCAGTTCGGTGACGACGACCATCATCTGAAGGTCTATGCGAAGTTGATGCAGGTGGCGTGATCGTCCGCCGTCAGGCATGAAAAAACCCGCTCTCAGGAGCGGGTTTTTTGTGGGCGGTGGATACCGTTGCGGTGATTGTGCTGTGGGAGCGGACTTATCCGCGACGTTTCTTGGCTCCGGTGCTAAGCCGGGTATGCGAACAGTTCGGTAGGGGCGGTTGGCGCGTTTCACCACATGCGGCGGGTCGGCACGTTGGCTGGGTGGGGCGGTGGATCGGAGGAGCGTGATCCACCCTACGCTATCGGTTCGGGTTCGTAGGGTGGATGTCGCATTTCACATCCACGCGGTTGGGTCGGTACCCGTGGATCGGTGGATCGGTAAAGCGTGATCCGCCCTACGCCTGACGTCCCGCGTCCGATCAGGCCGGTCTCGCCTCTGCCTCGGCTGGCGCTACACCTTGCGGCTTCCACTCCTGCAAGCGATCCAGGCTGCCGCGGTAATGCTTGAGCCCCATGCCGAGCAGGACTATCGCGCCGACCAGCGCAACGCCGGTGACGATCAGCAGCGAGTAGCGCAGGGCGTTGTCGTCGCCAAAGACGAAGTCGGTGCCCAGCGCCACGGCGGTCGGGCCGATACCGAGGCCGACCATGGTGATGACGAACAGGTACACCGCCGACGCTTGGCCGCGCATGGAGTTGGGCATGATCTCCTGGATCGCCGCCGGGCCGACGCCGAAGGGCATGGCGATGGTGAAGACGTGCAGGGCGATCAGCGCCAGCGCCAGTTCGCCGGTGCCGGCCAGGTAGGCGAGATTGAGTGGCAGGGTCAGCGCGGCGGAGATGATGCCGACGCGCAGCGGTGCGTCGCGATAACCGCGGCGGTGCAGCAGGTCGGAGAGCCGCCCGCCGGCAATGATGCCGACCGAGCCCGCCACCGCCACCACCGAGCCGTAGAGCACGCCGACGTCGCTGGCCGACCAGCCGTAGGTGCGGATGAAGAACGTCGGAATCCACGCCGAACTGCCGTAGGCGGCGAAAGCCAGGCAGGCGAAGCCGAAGTTGTGGCAGAGCACGGTGCGGCGGTTCTGGCGAATGTAGCCGGCCACCTCGCTGAGTGGCACCTCGACGCCGGCGCCGACACCCTTGCGCGACGGCTCGCGGATCAGCAAGAGCACGGCGGTGAACAGCACGCCGGCTGCACCGAGTACGAGGAAGATCAACTGCCAGGGGCGGACCATGCCGAGCACCGGCAGCTCCACGTCGCCTTGGGCCGAGGCGAACTTGACCACCAGCCCGCCGAGCAGAAAGGCCAGGCCGGAGCCGATGTAGATGCCCATCGAATAGACGCTCATCGCGGTGCCGCGCAGCTTGGGCGGGAAGCTGTCGGCGATCAGCGAGTAGGCCGAGGGCGATAGCGCGGCCTCGCCGACACCGACGCCGATGCGGAACACGAGAAACTGCCAGAAGGTTCGCGCGGTGCCGCACAGCGCGGTCATCAGGCTCCACACCAGCACGCCGATGGCGATGATGCCGCGGCGGCTCTTGCGGTCGGCCAGGCGCCCGATGGGCACGCCGCAGATGGTGTAGAACACCGCGAAGGAGAAGCCCATCAGCAGGCTCATGTGGGTGTCGGTGATGTCCAGATCTCGGCGGATCGGTTCGACCAGCAGGTTGAGGATCTGCCGATCGACGAAGGACAGCACATAGGCGAGCATGAGGATGGCGACCGTGGCCCAGGCGCGGGTTTGCGAGGGGTAGCCGTTATTGTTGTTGTGCATGGCAAGGCTCCATTGGCGAGGAGGGCTGTAACCAGCCCATCCTCACTTTTGTCGGAGATCAGCCATCCGGCAAGGTGAATAACCCTCGCATATGTTTCGAAATATGCTAGCCGTGTTCCGCCCTGCGAAACAGGTGCGCTTGTGGGCTCACACCATCGCTTTTTGTTGGCCTGGCACCAACTCTGGCAACAGACGTGGCGTCCAGAGGTTGTCGGCGAAACTGCGACGGAAGAAGCCGAAGTGGCCGATCCGCGTGGCGCCGATTTCCGCGGGCGCGATGCGCTGCATGGTTTTCGGTGCCGAGCTGTAGAAGCCATGCAGGGATTCGGTGTTGCGCGCCGACATCATTTCGTCGTCGCTGAAGGACAGCGAGGTCAGGGGCGTGCGCACCGCCGCGAAGGCCTGGCGCACGGGCTCGCCCTCGACACCGACCAGGTAGTCCGGATGCAGGCACCAGCGCCGCCACTGGCGAATCACCCCGGCGGGCAGGTCGCCGACCGCCCCGATGCGACCGCCCGGGAAGTAGCCGGCCACGGCGGTCAGCACGGGCGCCAGACCATGCCAGAGCAGCCAGGCCTTGTTGCGGATCTGCGGGCTGTTCTCGCGCCAGTAGCCGCTGCCGGCGGCAATGGTGACGATGCGGGTCAGGCGCTCATGGCCTTTGACCAGCGGCAGGATCTGCGCGCCGACACTGTGGCCGATCCAGTACAGCGGCAGCTCACCGGCAACCTCGGCCGCCGCGGCGAGCACCGCGCTGCAGTCGTGGCGCGCCCAGTCGAGGATGTCGACGTTCAACTGGCGGAGCGGCACCCGCCGCGAGCGGCCCATGCCCAGGTAATCGAAGGTTACCGCCAAATAGCCCTGGCCGGCCAGCCAATTGGCAAAGTCGGTGTAGAAGCGCTGCGGCACGCCCATCGCCGGCGCGATCAGCACGACGCCGCATGGCAGGCTGCTCGGCTGATACCAGTAGCTGGACAGGGCATGGCCGTTGCCGTTGTCGATGGAGCGTTCTTCAACCTGTATCGTCGCCATCTTGTTGTTCTCCGCGCTTCTGCGATTGCTGCGATCGGTGCAGTATACGAAGAGCAGAAGATAATTCTAGAAAAATATTCTAGTTCAGACTGGAGGCCGGATGGCCCGTAGTAGCCGCAAGCAGGAAATCCTTCAGGCCGCACTCGCCTGTTTCACCGAGTTCGGCGTGGAGGCGACCACCATCGAGATGATTCGTGATCGCTCCGGCGCCAGCATCGGCAGCCTCTATCACCACTTCGGCAATCGCGAGCGGATCATCGCCGCGCTGTATCTGGAAGGCATCGGAGAGTACGCCGCGCTGCTGGAAGCCGGGCTGATCGAGACGCTGGATGCCGAGGCCTGCGTCCGGCTGTTCGTCACCAGCTACATCGACTGGGTGGTTGCGAACCCGGATTGGGCGCGCTTCGTCCTGCACAACCGCGGGCGGGTCGAGGCGGGCGAGATGGGCGAGCAGCTGCGCGAGGTCAATCGCACCCACGGCGAGCGGGTTGGGGCAATTCTGCGGCGCCATCGCGAAAGCGGAGCCTTTCGGCGTATGCCCGGCGACTGCTTTCTCGCGGTGGTGATCGGACCCTGCCACGACATGGCGCGCAACTGGCTGGCGGGGCGTTCCCGCACCGCGCTGGCCGACTGCCGCGAGCTGCTCGCGGACATCGCCTGGGCCAGCGTCAGGGCCTGACGATCAGACGCCGAGGCTTTCGATATCCCGAGCGAGCATTTCCAGCTGGTGGGCCAGCGAGTTCTTCAGGGTTTCCTCGCTGAGCTGGAATGACGGCGCGCCGCAGGTCAGCGCCATGATGCTGCCATCGGCCAGGTGCAGCGGCACACCGGCGGCCATCACGTTGCGGTCCCAGTCGCCGAGCGACAGGCAGAAGCCGTGCTGCACGAACTCCTCGAACGAGGCGTGCAGTGAAGCCTCGATGGCGGCCCAGTCATCACCGTACTTGCTGGCCAGAGCGGCCATCAGATGCTCGCGTTCCTTCTCCGGGGTGGCGGCGAGAAAGGCGCGGCCAGCGGCGGTGGTGGCCAGCGGCAGACGCACGCCGGCGTCCATGCGCAGGGTGGTGACCTCGGCCGGGCGGCAATTCTCCACGTAGATCATCGACAGCCGGTCGCGGCAGGTCAGGCCCACGGTGGTGTTGGTGCGGCGGGCGAACTCGTCCATGTACGGCTTGGCCAGCTGGCGCACGCGCAGGTTGGAAACGTAGGCATAACCGAGCGCCAGCACGCCGGAATCGAGTTGGTACTTCTCCAGCTGCTGCGAATAGCTGAGGTAGCCGAGCTTGGTCAGCGTGTAGGTCATGCGCGACACGGTGGGCTTTGGCAGCCCGGTGATGCGTGCGATGTCCTGATTACCCATCACCACCGAGCCATGGGTGAAGGCACGCAGCACGTCCAGCCCGCGGGCGAGGGCCTCGACGAACTTGCGATCCTTGGGTGTGCCGGTGTCTTCGATGTCGTCGCTCATGGTCTCGGTCTGTCTGGCTAGTGGGCAGCGGTGGCGAACGATAGCAGATCGCCCGACGCGGGGCAGTGCGGCCATTGGCGATCATTGCGACGGAAAAAGCGATCTACTACTATCGGATTCGACATCCAGTTTCGCACAGTAAAACAATAATTCATTTTGGAGAATGTCGATGTCCGCTTCCGTGCAAGGCTACGTGGCTAACGAACTCGCCCGTGGCGGCTACCAGAACGTCCATGACCTGCTGGCTCAGGCCTGCGCGAAGCATCCGCAGCGCGCGGCATTTTCCTGTGGCGACGACCAGCTCACCTACGCCGAGCTGGGCAGTCTTGCCGACGCGTTCGCGCGCTACCTGCGGCATCACGCCGGGCTGCAACCCGGTGACCGGCTGGCGCTGCAGCTGCCCAATTCGTTGCAATATCCCATCGCCGTGTTTGGCGCACTCAAGGCCGGGCTGGTGATCGTCAATACCAATCCGCAGTACACGGCCGTCGAAGCCCGCCATCAGTTCCGCGATTCCGGCGCCAGGGCGATCCTTGTGCTCGATCGGCTGCTGCCGCTGGTACGCGCGGTGCAGGCGGACACCGAGCTGGAGCACGTAATGCTCACCAGCGTCGATGATCTGCAGAGGCCGATTCACGAAGGCAGCGAGGCGGGAACGCAGCGCTTCATGCAGGCCCTGCGGCTGGGGGCGGAAAGCCCGCCGCTGGAGCGCGAAGCAGGCCTCGACCGGCTGGCGTTGTTGCAGTACACCGGCGGTACGACCGGTGTGTCCAAGGGCGCGATGCTCAGTCACCGCAATCTGCTAGCCAATGTGCTGCAGACCATCGAGCTGTTCGACAAGCCGGGTCTGCTGGAGCCTGAAAAGGACGTGCGCATCGCACCGCTGCCGCTGTATCACATCATGGCCTTTGCCACGAACTGCCTGAGTTCGGTGGGCATGGGCCTGCACACCGTATTCATCCGGGACGGGCGCAATCTGGACGAAACAATCGGTGCCATGCAGCGCTATCCGTTCAGCCTGCTCAGCGGCATCAACACGCTGTTCGTCGGGCTGATGAATCACCCGGAGTTTCGCAGCATCGATTTCTCCCATCTGAAGTGGGCGACGTCCGGCGGCGCGCCGCTCAACAGTGAAGTCGGGCGTCGCTGGCAGGCACTGACCGGGGCGCCGATCCGCGAAGGTTTCGGCCTGACCGAGGCCTCGCCTGTTGTGGCGACCGGTACACAGCTGAGCCCTTACCGCGAGGGCTACATCGGCCAGGCGCTGATCGAAACCGAGCTGCGCACCGTGGATGACGAGGGCAACGACGTAGCGCCGGAAATGCCGGGCGAGCTATGGCTGCGCGGCCCGCAGGTGATGCAGGGCTACTGGCAGCGACCGGACGAGACGGCCAAGGTGTTCACGCCCGAGGGATGGCTGAAGACCGGCGACATCGCCTTGCTGGATGCCGCCGGCTTCGTGAAAATCGTCGATCGCAAGAAGGACATGATCCTGGTCTCCGGCTTCAACGTCTTTCCCAACGAGATCGAGGATGTGCTGATGCAGCATCCATCCGTGCGTGAATGCGTGGCGGTCGGCGTACCGGATGCGCGCAAGGGTGAGGCAGTGAAGGTCTTCGTCAGCCTCAAGGACGATGCGGCCGACGAGCAGGCGTTGCTCGAGCATTGCCGGCAGTACCTCACCGGCTACAAGATGCCGAGCTATCTCGAGCTGCGCGACGAGCTGCCGAAGACAGCCGTGGGCAAGTTGCTGCGTCGGCAGCTGCGCGACGAGGCGCGGGGTAGCGCAGGTTGATTGCCACCTATATATAGGTGGTGAGCTGACGAACGGGCTGCAGTGCTCAGGCCCCGGTCGGCATCGAGCAGCAACTCTCGAAGGCACGGCAGTCGGGCGGAAATTTCAATCCGCGCTTGTTGCCCTAGGGGGTTTCTGATATAAAGCAGCGCTCTTTTCTAGGGGCCCGGTATCTTCGTTCGCAACGTGGCCGGTAAGACCCCCATGAAACGTGGCGCTGAGCGCCGAACTGACAAGTGAATTCAAGCGGCCAACCCATGCCGGGTTGGGCATGTGGTTTTAGAGGGCTGAGGCATGTCGAGAGTCTGTCAAGTTACCGGTAAGGGTCCGGTAACCGGGAACAACGTTTCCCACGCAATGAACAAAACCCGTCGTCGTTTCCTGCCGAACCTGCAGCATCATCGCTTCTGGGTCGAGTCGGAGAACCGCTTCGTCCGTCTGCGCCTGAGTGCCAAAGGCATGCGCATCATCGACAAGCGCGGCATTGACGTCGTTCTGTCCGAGCTGCGCGCCCGCGGCGAAAAGGTTTAAGGAGAGCAATCATGCGTGACCTGATCCGTTTGGTGTCCAGCGCCGGTACCGGCCACTTCTACACCACCGACAAGAACAAGCGCACCACCCCCGACAAGATCGAAATCAAGAAATTCGATCCGGTCGTACGCAAGCACGTGATCTACAAGGAAGCCAAGATCAAGTAATTGATCGGCCCTTGAAGAAAGAACCCGCCTCTCGGCGGGTTTTTTCGTTTCTGGCGAACGCTTGGTGTCGGTGCCTGACACCAGTCGTCGTTCGCGTTGCCTAGTTTGATATGCATCATGTACGGCGCCTGTCGAATTCGCCTATCGTGCGAGCTTTCTTTTCTCCCACTTTCGGCACGAGGATGCGCAGCGCATGGCGAAGACGGACGGGCCCATCGCGGCAGACAGCAAGAGCACTTCCAGCATCGCCCTGCAGGCGGCTTCCGAAGATATCTGGGCACAGAAATACCGTCTGACCAGCAAGGACGGCACGCCGATCGATGACAGCGTCGACGCCACCTGGCAGCGCGTCGCCCGCGCCCTGGCTGACGTCGAGCCGGCCAAGCAGCGCGAGCACTGGCACGAGCGTTTCCTCTGGGCGCTGCGCAACGGCGCCATCCCGGCCGGACGGATCATCTCCAACGCCGGCGCGCAGGATTACAAGCCGGCTACTTCGACCATCAACTGCACCGTCTCGGGTTCGATCACCGACTCGATGGATGACATCCTCGGCAAGGTCCACGAGGCGGGCCTGACGCTCAAGGCCGGCTGCGGCATCGGCTACGAGTTCAGCACCCTGCGTCCGCGCGGCTCCTTCGTCTCGGGTGCCGGTGCGCACACCAGCGGCCCGCTGTCGTTCATGGATATCTTCGACAAGATGTGCTTCACCGTGAGTTCGGCCGGCGGCCGCCGCGGCGCGCAAATGGGCACCTTTGATGTCGGCCATCCGGATGTGCGCGAGTTCATCCGCGCCAAGCGCGAAGACGGCCGACTGCGCCAGTTCAACCTCAGCCTGTTGATCACCGATGAATTCATGCAGGCGGTGGAGGTCGATGGCGAGTGGCCGCTGATCTTCCCGGTGCACGCCAAGGAAGCCGCCGAGCTTGACCTGGCGGACGCCGAGCATGTGCTCTGGCGCGAATGGCCAGTGCATGACGGCTACATCGTGCGTGACGACGGCCTGGTGGCCTGCAAGATATACGGGCGGGTCAAGGCGCGGCATCTGTGGGACATGATCATGGTCTCCACCTATGACTACGCCGAGCCGGGCTTCATCCTCATCGACCGCGTCAACCAGCTGAACAACAACTGGTGGTGCGAAGCGATCCGTGCGACCAACCCCTGTGGTGAGCAGCCGCTGCCGCCGTACGGGTCATGTCTACTGGGCTCGATCAACCTGACCAACTTCGTCATCGACCCGTTCGGTGCGGACGCGCGCTTCGACTGGGACAAGTACCGCGAGGTGGTGCGCGTCTTCACCCGCATGCTAGATAACGTCGTCGAGATCAACGGCCTGCCGCTGGAGCAGCAGCGCCACGAGATCGAAAGCAAGCGCCGCCATGGTATGGGTTTCCTCGGTCTCGGCTCGACCCTGACACTGCTCAAGCTGCGCTATGGTAGCCCGGAAGCCTGCGTGTTTACCGAGGAAGTCGCCCGCGAGATGGCGCTGGTCGGCTGGGAGCAGGCGCTGGAGCTGTCCAAGGAGAAGGGTCCGGCACCGTTGCTGAGCCAGACCTTCGAAGTCACCGCCGAGATGTTGCGCAAGCGTCCGGAGATGGCCAAGGACGGTTACAAGGTCGGCGACCAGATTGCCGGTCGCGTGCTGCACGCCAAGTATTCGCGTTACATGCAGAAGATCGCCGAGTACGCGCCCGAGCTGATCGAGGCGCTGGCCGAGCAGGGCGCGCGCTTCACCCACCACAGCTCGATCGCGCCTACCGGCACCATCAGCCTGAGCCTGGCCAACAACGCCTCCAACGGCATCGAGCCGAGCTTCGCCCATCACTACTCGCGCAACCTGATCCGTCCGGGCCGCAAGGCCAAGGAGAAGATCGAGGTGTTCAGCTACGAGCTGCTGGCCTATCGCACGTTGATCAACGAGCGCGCCAAGCCGGGCTCCGACGAGCCGGGCGAGAAGCTGCCGGACTACTTCATCACCGCCGATGACGTCAGCCCGACCCAGCACGTGGATATCCAGGCCGCCGCGCAGCGCTGGGTCGATTCGTCGATCTCCAAGACTGCCAACGTGCCGACCGATTATCCATTCGAGGCGTTCAAGGACATCTACCGCTACGCCTGGCGCCAGGGCCTCAAGGGCTGCACCACCTTCCGCTTCAATCCGGCAGCCTTCCAGGGCGTGCTGGTCAAGGAGGCCGATCTGGAAAAGACCCTGTACCGCTTCACTCTGGAGGACGGCAGCGTGGTCGAGCTCAAGGGCAACCAGGAGGTCGAGTACGACGGCGAGGTGAACACCGCCGCCAACCTGTTCGACGCCCTCAAAGAAGGCTATTACGGCAAGTACTGAACCGGACTGCCAATCGTATAAGCGCCGGGCCATCGCTGCGCCCGGCAGGAGAATCTGCACAATGACCGTAAAGATCACCCAGCGCATCAAGGGCTTCAAGGTCGTCGACGAGGCCCTCGAACGCCCCGCGGCCGCTGCCGCCAGTACCGATAACAAGGCGAGCAAGGCCGTCAATGTGGTGGAGATGGACGAGAGCCTGCAGCGTCCGGAAACCCTGATCGGCATGACCTACAAGATCAAGTCGCCGCTGTTCGAACACGCGCTGTACGTCACCGTGAACGACATAGTGCTCAACGCCGGCACCCCGCACGAGCAGCGCCGGCCGTTCGAGATATTCATCAATTCGAAGAACATGGACCACTTCCAGTGGATCGTGGCGCTGACCCGCATCATGTCTGCGGTGTTCCGCAAGGGTGGCGACTGCACCTTCCTGGTCGAGGAGCTGAAGGCGGTGTTCGATCCGCGCGGCGGCTACCTGAAGAAGGGCGGCGTCTACATGCCGTCGATCGTGGCCGAGATCGGTGCGGTGCTGGAGCGCCATCTGATCGCCATCGGCATGCTCGAAGGTCATGCGCTGGACGAAACCCAGCTCAAGTACCTAGCCGAGAAGCGCGCCGCCTACGAAGCCAGCCAGGGCGCGGTGGCGGTCGAGCCGGGCGAGGGTTTCCCGGCCGGCGCGCAGCTGTGCAACAAGTGCAATACCCAGGCCGTGGTGCAGATGGACGGCTGCGCCACCTGCCTGAACTGCGGCAACTCCAAGTGCGGCTAAACGGCTTGCGCTGATTTCGCCTGCCGTGACGCTCGTCAGGCCCGCTTTACCCGGCGGGCCTGGCTCTGCTAGTTTTCGTTCTCCATACCGCCGTCCGGCCGTTGAACCAATGTCTTCCACTGCTCGCAGCCTGTTACTCCTGAAGCCCGTCGATCTCGGCGCGGCCCGGTTGTGCGCACTCGCTCCACCTCCCTCTGTCGTTGCCGATCCGGCAATCGCGCCACCACCTCCACAGGCGGTTGCGCTGGGCTGATCCGCCCACACTTCGCAGCTCCGGTTTTCGCTTCCGATCCTTCTGGGTCGGTGTGCGCGCGCTTCGGCGTCGCTGGAGCCTGTTTCGCTTCGACAGGTAATCACTGATGACTTTCAACAAATCGTTGTGGACGTCCTACGGCGTCATGACCGTGTTCGTGCTGCTGTGGGGCAGCGCGGCAATCTTCACCCGCTGGGGGCTGGACCACGGCACCCCGTTTGCCCTGCTGATCGTGCGCTTCGCGCTGGCGCTGGGTGCCGTTCTGTTGATCGGCCTCTACCGCCGACGCTGGCGGTCGGCGCCTGGTACTGTCTGGCAGACGGCGGCCACCGGACTGCTGATGATCGGCTGCTATTCGATCTGCTATTTCCAGGCCATGGCCCATGGCGTGACGCCGGGTGTGATCGCGACGCTGCTTGGCGTGCAGCCGATTCTCACCCTGTTGCTCCTCGAACGACGCTTCTCGCCGCTGCGTCTGCTGGGATTACTGGTGGCACTGGCCGGATTGGCCGCGGTGGTATTTCAGAGTCTGGTGCTGGCGCGCTTCTCGCTCGCCGGGATGCTCTTCGCCCTCGGCGCGCTGCTGTGCATGACAGTGGGCGCGATCCTGCAGCAGCGCGTTCGCCAGAGCCCGGTGGAGGTGCTGCCGACCCAGTACGGGGTCAGCCTGCTGCTGTGCCTGGCGTTCGTGCCGTTCCAGCCGATGCGCCTGGAAGCGGTGACGGGCTTCATCATTCCGGTGCTGTGGTTGGGTCTGGTGATCTCGGTGGCGGCGCAGCTGCTGCTGTACCGCATGATCCAGACCGGCAATCTGGTGAACGTCACCAGTCTGTTCTACCTGGTGCCGGTGGTGACCGTGGGGATGGATTACCTGTTCCTCGGCAATCAGCTGTCGCGCACCGGCTTGCTGGGAATGGGGGCGATTCTGCTGGGGTTGGCACTGGTGTTCAGGGCGGCGCCGCAGCCGCATCGCGTATGAACAAAGGCCGGGCGTTGCCGCCCGGCCTTTCGGCAGCTTCAGCTGACCACGCGGTAGCACGGGGTGTAGGGCACGCCGCCGGGCAGTTTCATGCGGTGCTGCTCGACGAAGGCCTGCAGCAGCTTGTCCAGCGGTTGCATGATCGCCGTGTCACCGTGGATCTCGTAACGGCCGTATTGCTCGATGCGGCGGATGCCCTTGTCCTTGACGTTGCCGGCGACGATGCCGGAAAACGCGCGGCGCAGGTTGGCGGCCAGCTCGTGGGGCGGCAGGTCGCGGCGCAGCGGCAGGCTGGCCATGGCCTCGTGGGTCGGATCGAAGGGTCGCTGGAAACCTTCCTCGATCTTCAGCAGCCAGTTGAAGTGGAAGGCATCGTTGCGCTCGCGGCGGAACCGTCGTACTTCGCGCAGGCCCTCGGTCATCTGCCGGGCCACTTCGGTAGGGTCGTTGAAGACGATCTGGTAGCGCTTCTGGGCTTCCTCGCCAAGGGTCGCGCCGACGAAATCGTGCAGCTGCTGCAGATAATCCGCCGCATCGCTAGGCCCAGTGAGAATGACCGGGAACGGCACTTCACGATTGGCCGGGTGCAACAGAATACCGAGCAGGTAGAGGAACTCCTCGGCCGTGCCGACGCCGCCGGGGAAGATGATGATGCCGTGACCGACGCGGACGAAGGCTTCCAGACGTTTCTCGATGTCCGGCAGGATCACCAGCTCGTTGACGATCGGGTTCGGCGCCTCGGCGGCGATGATGCCCGGCTCGGTCAGCCCCAAATAGCGGCTGCCAACGCGGCGCTGTTTGGCGTGGGCAATGGTGGCGCCCTTCATCGGCCCCTTCATCACGCCCGGACCGCAGCCGGTGCAGACATCCAGGCTGCGCAGGCCCAGCTCATGGCCGACGCGCTTGCTGTACTTGTACTCTTCGGTGCTGATCGAGTGGCCGCCCCAGCACACCACCATGTTCGGCTCGATGCCCGGACGCAGCGTGCGGGCGTTGCGCAGCAGATGAAAGACGTAGTCGGTAATGCCCTGGGAAGTGCTCAGATCGATGCGCGCGCTGCTCAGTTCGCTCTCGGTATAGACGATGTCCCGCAGCGCGCTGAAGAGCATCTCGCGGGTGCTGGCGATCATCTCGCCATCGACGAAGGCGTCGGCCGGCGCATTGAACAGCTCGAGGCGTACGCCGCGATCCTGCTGCAGGATTCGCACCTCGAAGTCCTCATAGGCTTCGAGGATGGTCTTGGCGTTATCGATGCGCGTGCCGGTGTTGAGGATTGCCAGGGCACACTGGCGGAACAGCTTGTGCGTGCTGCCGGAACCGACTTCGCTCAGTTGCTGTACTTCGCGTTGCGACAGGGTTTCCAGGCTGCCTTTGGGGGTAACCGAGGCGTTGATTACGTTGCGTTGGGTCATTGGTGATTCCTGAATTCGATGGCGACACCATCGCGGAGCTGGTGCACCGAAACGGCGGCTGCGTGCTGCCATCTTAACGCGGTGGCGCAGCAGCGGTGGGCGATCCGTTCGGTAGGCGAGAGGCAAATCGCTCCGAGAGCCGTGGCAGGTTCGACCCTCGGGGCGATCGGCGGTTCGCCGGGCAGCGCAAGTGCCAGGCTGGTCAGGTCCAGCCGTAGCGCACCAGGTGGAAGAAGATCGGCGCGGCGAAGCAGACCGAATCGAGCCGGTCGAGCATGCCGCCGTGGCCCTCGATCATGTGCCCCCAGTCCTTGACGCCACGGTCGCGTTTGATCGCCGACATCACCAGGCCGCCGAAGAAGCCCAGCAGGTTCAGCAGCAGCGCCATCAGCGCCGCCTGCCACCAGGCGAACGGGGTGATCCAGAACAGCGCCGCGCCGATCAGTGTCGCGAGGAAGATCCCGCCGACGAAGCCTTCGACGGTCTTGGACGGCGACAGACGCGGCGCGATCTTGCGCTTGCCGGCCAGCTTGCCGCAGACGTACTGCAACACGTCGGAGAGCTGCACGACGATGATCAGCCAGGCGATCAGCAGCAGGTTGCGACCTTCGTAGCCGGCAATTTCCAGGGTGAGCAGGGCAGGGACGTGGGAGACGCAGAAGACTGCGATCATCAGGCCCCATTGCACCTTCGAGGCACGTTCGAGAAAGCGCGTGGTGTCGCCACCCAGCGACGCCAGGATCGGCAGCAACAGGAACACGTAGACCGGAATGAAGATGGCGAACAGGCCGTACCAGCCGACCGCTACCAGCAGATACTGTAGCGGCAGCACCAGGTAGAACGCCGCGACCAAGGCCGGATAGTCGCTGCTGCGTGTCGGCGTCAGCGTCATGAATTCGCGCAACGCGAAGAACGACACCAGGTAGAAGAGGATCACCACGGCGGTGTGGCCGAGCCAGAAGGCGATACCGATCAGCGCTACCATCACCCACCAGGCATTGATGCGGGCGTTGAGGTTGTCGATCACCGGACTCTCGCCGCCGCTGCGACGCTTGAGGACGAAGCCGATCAGCGATGCCAGGGCGAGCAGGGCACCGATACCGGCGAACAGCAGCAGGGTATTGCGATCCATGTCAGTCTTCCTTCGGGGCCAGTTCTAGCAGAGCCAGGCGAGCGCGCTGCAGAAACGCGTCTTTGTCCTCGTCCTTTTCGATACTCATTGGTGCACCGAAGCTGACGCTGCACAGCAGGGGCAGCGGCAGGCTGCGGCCCTTGGGCATCACCCGATTGAGGTTGGCGATCCACACCGGCACCAGCTCCACGTCCGGACACGCCAGGCCCAGGCGATACAGCCCGCTCTTGAACGGCAGCAGGCCTTCTTCCAGATTGCGCGTGCCCTCGGGGAAGAGGATCAGTGAATCGCCGCCGGCCAGGGCGTCGAGCATTGGTTGCAGCGGATTCGACTCCGGGCCGCTGCGCTCGCGCTCCACCAGCACACCGTTGAACAGGCGATGGATGACGAAGCGGCGCAGCGCGCTGCTCTGCCAGTAATCGGCGCCGGCGACGGGCCGGGTCCTGCGCCGCAGGTCAGGCGGCAGCGATGCCCAGAGCAGCACGAAATCACCGTGGCTGCTGTGGTTGGCGAAATAGATGCGTTGCCGGTTGAGCGGCGCGCAGCCGATCCAGAGGCTGCGCGTACCGGTTAGCAGGCGTGCAACGGAAGTGATCGCGAAGGCGAGCAGGGCGCCGAGCATGGGAGGTTCCTCGGTATCGGGGCGGAAAGTCGGTGGTGCGGGCGGGTGGCGGTTCAGTCCGCTTCGGCTGGCGCCGCTGCGGTTTCCGCCAGGCCTTGTCTGACCCGGTTGCTCAGCGTGAGGATCGACAGCCCGGCGATCAGCAGCAACAAGCCGTTGATCCAGGCGGCTGGCAACAGGCCCAGGGCGACGCCGGTGGCCAGCACGCCGAAGGCGAAGGCCCTGTCGCTCTTGCCCATCGGGCCGTCGTAACGGCGTGAGGCGCCCACCATCGGACCGAGTACACCGGCGTACTCGGTCAGCGCTGCGAGCACCACCACCAGCACCACGGCAGCTGGCCAGACGCCGGTCACCAGCGCGAGCGGCAGGTAGAGCGCCGCATCGGCGGACACATCGCAGAGTTCGTTGAGGTAGGCGCCGAGCTTCGATTGCTGGCCGAATTCTCGCGCCAGCATGCCGTCGATGGCGTTCAGTGCCATGCGCAGCAGCATCCACAGTGGGATCAGCAGGAAGATCCAGAGGTGCTCGATCAGCAGCGCGACCGCCGCTGCGACTGCCAGCGACACGACCAGCGCTGCCAGCGTGACCTGATTGGCCGTGATGCCGCTGTCATGGAGGCGCTGGACCAGTGGGCGTAGTAGTGCCTGAAAACGGGGCTTGAGCTGATAGATGGAGGGCATGCATCGATTCCTTTCGATGATCGGCGAGTCGCGCATTTCGGCTAACGCCAGCGCGCATCCTGTGCGCCCGGCACTTTGGGGTAAAGCCCCGGCGGTCGCAAGTTGCGCTGGAAAATTTGCGAGGTGCTGAACGCTTTCGCGCCGAGCCGGTAGCGGGAATCGACCTAGAAGGCAAAAGGCAGCGCGCTGGATGGATGCTGGCGCGCTTTCAGCAGCCGATGGAATTCGCCGGGATCTTTCACCTGCACGTCCGTCTTGCCTTCGTGACGCTGCGCCGCGATCAGCCGGGATAGCCAGAAACGCACGCAGGCCACGCGCAGCATCGGCTGCCAGAGCTCGGCTTCGGCCGGGGTGAAGCGGCGCAGGGCGGAGTAGGCCGCCAGAAGTGGTTCGCTGCGTTCACCGTCGATCTCGCCATTGGGGTGCGAGCACCAGTCGTTCACGGCGATAGCCAGGTCGTAGAGCATCGGCCCGGAGCAGGCGTTGTAGAAGTCGATCACGCCGGTCAGGTGGCTGCCTTCGAACAGCACGTTGTCGCGGAACAGATCGGCGTGCAGGTTGGCGCGCGGTAGGGCGAAGAGTTTCGGCCGCAGCTCGGCGATCTCTGCCAGGCCTTCGCGCAACAGCGGCAGCTGGTCCTCGGACAGGCTCAGCGCCAGGCTTGGCCCCTGTTCCTGCATCCAGTCCAGACCGCGGTCGCTGGCGCGTTCGAGGATGTGCTCGCGGGTGGCCAGATGCAGACGCGCCAGCAGCCGGCCGACCTCGGCGCAATGGTGCGGATTGGGCGCCATCACATGCTTGCCGGGCAGGCGCGGCTGCAGCAGCGCAGGCTTTTCCGCCAGCTTGCGCAGCGCCTCACCCTGCTCGCTGCGCAGCGCATAGGGCACCGGCAGGCCGGCGCGGTGCAGCACGTCGAGCAGCTCGATGAAGAACGGCAAATCCTGGGTCGGACCACGCTCGATCAGCGTCAGGACGTATTCGCCCTGTTCGAGGCTGACGAAGAAATTGCTGTTCTCGCTGCCTGCGACGATGCCCTGGAAGCCGCGCAACCGGCCGAGCCGGTACGGCGCCAGAAAGGCTTCCAGTTCATCGCGTTGCAGGGGCGTGAATACCGACATGCTGTCCTCCCGGCGGTTGATGGGTTACCAGCTGAAGATCTTCCAGGAGGGGATCAGCATGTCCGGCTGGTCGGAACGGACGAAGTTGCCGTCATTGCCGTCTGCGCGCACCAGAAAGTACGGTTTGCCATGCTTGGGCGTGACTTTCACGGCATAGAGGAAGCCATTGACGCGGTATTCCTCGACGGTACGGTCGCCTTCCTGACGGATGGTTACGTCGGGCTCGCCGTCGACCGACTCCTGGGCAAAACCGGCCAGGGGAGCGCACGCCAGCAGGCTGGCCAGCATCAGGTGTTTGAGAGCGCGCATGGTAACCTTGTCCCTTTGTCGATAAGTGGTCCTTGGCATTCTAGCTCCGGGCCCGCCGAAAAGGTTGATTCCGCTCATGAGCCAAGCTCCCCTCATCCTGGTGGACGGTTCGTCCTACCTCTATCGCGCCTTCCATGCCCTGCCTCCTCTGACCACCTCAACCGGAAAGCCGACCGGCGCGGTCAAGGGCGTGCTGAACATGCTGCTCAGCCTGCGTCGGCAATACCCGGACAGTCCGTTCGCGGTGGTTTTCGATGCCAAGGGGCCAACCTTCCGCGACGCGCTGTTCGAGAACTACAAGTCTCATCGTCCGCCGATGCCGGATGACCTGCGCTCCCAGGTCGAGCCGCTGCATGCCAGCGTCCGTGCCCTCGGCATGCCGCTGCTGTGCGTGGAAGGCGTGGAGGCCGACGACGTCATTGGCACCCTGGCGCGCCAGTGCGCGGCGCTCGGCCGCGACGTGATCATCTCCACCGGCGACAAGGACATGGCGCAGCTGGTCTGTCCGCACGTCACCCTGGTCAACACCATGACCGGCAGCGTTTATGACATCGAAGGCGTGAAGAACAAGTTCGGCGTCGGCCCGGAGCTGATCATCGACTTCCTTGCGCTGATGGGCGACAAGGTCGACAACATTCCGGGCGTGCCAGGCGTGGGTGAAAAGACTGCCTGTGGCCTGCTCAACGGTATTCCCGGCGGGCTCAAGGGGCTTTACGACAACCTCGACCAGGTCGCCGGCCTGCCGATCCGCGGCGCCAAGTCACTGGGCGCCAAGCTCGCCGAACACCGCGACGCCGCCTTCATGTCTTATGAGCTGGCGACCATCAAGCTCGACGTGCCGCTGGACGTCGAGGTCGCCGACCTGATGCCCGGCGAGCCGCACCGCGAGGCGCTGATTGCGCTGTACCGCGAGCTGGAATTCAAGAACTGGCTGGACGACCTGCTGCGCGAGGCCAAGGCCGCGGGCGAGAACTGCGAGGTGCAGCCCGAAGGCTGCTCGATCCAGGCCGAAGCCGAGTACACCACGATCCTCGATCCGGCCGAGTTCGATGCCTGGCTCGAGCGCCTGAAGAACGCCGAGTGCTTCGCCTTCGATACCGAAACCACCAGCATCGATGCTCAGCGCGCCGAGCTGGTCGGCGTGTCGTTCGCCGTCGAGCCGGGCCAGGCGGCCTATGTGCCGCTGCGTCATTCCTATATGGGTGTGCCGCAGCAGCTCGAGCTTGATGCCGTGCTTGGCGCGCTCAAGCCGCTGCTGGAGGATCCGGCGAAGACCAAGATCTGCCAGCACGGCAAGTACGACATGAACGTGCTGATGCACTACGGCATCGAGATGCGCGGCATGACCTTCGACACCATGCTCGAATCCTACGTGCTGGACGCCACCGCCACTCGCCACGACATGGATAGCCTGGCGCTGAAATATCTCGGCCGTGGCACCATCCGTTTCGAGGACATCGCCGGCAAGGGCGCCAAGCAGCTGACCTTCGACCAGATCGCCATCGAACAGGCCGGCCCCTACGCCGCCGAGGACGCCGATGTCACCCTGCGCCTGCACCAGACCTTGCTCGGCAAGCTGGAGCAGACGCCATCGCTGCTCAAGGTGCTGACCGAGATCGAGATGCCGCTGGTGCCGGTGCTGGCGCGCATCGAGCGCAACGGCGCGCTGGTCGATGCGCAGTTGCTCGGCCAGCAGAGCGTCGAGCTGGGCGACAAGCTGGTGCAGCTGGAACGCGAGGCCTTCGATATTGCCGGCGAGGAGTTCAACCTCGGCTCGCCCAAGCAGCTCTGCGCGATCCTCTATGACAAGCTCGGCTGCCCGGTAATCTCCAAGACCGCCGGCGGCCAGCCGTCCACCGCGGAAAGCGTGCTGGCTGAACTGGCCGAGCAGGATTACCCGCTGCCCAAGGTGATCATGCAGCACCGCTCCTTGAGCAAGCTCAAGGGCACCTACACCGACAAGCTGCCGCAGCAGATCAACCCCCGCACCGGGCGCATCCACACCAGCTACCACCAGGCGGTGACCGCCACCGGGCGGTTGTCTTCCAGCGATCCGAACCTGCAGAACATCCCGATCCGCACCGCCGAGGGCCGGCGTATTCGCCAGGCCTTCATCGCGGCGCCGGGCTACAAGCTGCTCGCGGCCGACTACTCGCAGATCGAGCTGCGCATCATGGCTCATCTGGCGCAGGATGCCGGTCTGCTGCACGCTTTCCAGAACGACCTCGACGTGCACCGCGCCACCGCTGCCGAGGTGTTCGGCGTGCCGCTGGAGCAGGTCAGCAACGACCAGCGACGCAGCGCCAAGGCGATCAACTTCGGCCTGATCTACGGCATGAGCGCCTTCGGCCTGGCCAAGCAGATCGACGTCGGCCGCAAGGAAGCGCAGGAGTACATCGACCGTTATTTCGCCCGCTACCCCGGCGTGCTGGCCTACATGGAGCGCACCCGCACCCAGGCCGCCGAGCAGGGCTATGTCGAGACGCTGTTCGGCCGGCGCCTATACCTGCCGGAGATCAATTCGAAGAACGGCGCCATGCGCAAGGGCGCCGAGCGCACCGCGATCAACGCGCCGATGCAGGGCACCGCAGCGGACATCATCAAGCGCGCCATGATCGCCGTGGACGGCTGGCTGCAGCAGAGCGGGCTGGATGCGCGGGTGATCCTGCAGGTACACGATGAATTGGTGCTGGAAGTGCGCGAAGACCTGGTCGAGCAGGTCCGCCAGCAGATCTGTCCGTTGATGAGCGAGGCGGCCCAGCTGGACGTACCGCTGCTGGTCGAAGCGGGCGTTGGCAACAACTGGGACGAGGCCCACTGACCGGGCTGCCGAAAAATGTCGGTAGTCGACGAAATTTTTTTCGTCCGCGTTGAACTTCCGCTGCAACCATCCGGTCAGAGCATGCGAAGGGTGTAAAAGCCCTTCGATGCTCCTTGTTGTGTTAAGTGTTGGCAGATCTCTGGACCCCGCCCTAGCGGTCCGGATTTGGACCTCGAACTTCCCCCTCCCCCAATGAAGTTCGAGGTTTTTTTTGCCTGCAGAAAAGTGGATGAGGCCTCATCAGGGGCAATGGCCTGCGCAATTTCTTGCGCAGCATTCTGTGGATAAGTTTGTGGGTAAGCTGTTCGCAGTGCGATGAGTCACGAGCTTGGTGGGCGTTGCGCAACTTGTTGCCATGTCTGCGCAGGAACTTGCGCAGCTTTCTGTGTCGGGCATCACTTCTGCTATTCGGGCTGTGTAATTTAAATTAGATATCTTTTTGATAAATAAGCAGTTTTTTATTTTTGGCATGGCGATTGTTGTTACGAAATGGCCATTTGGCACTCATTTCAGACAAGGAGAGCACCCATGCCAACACCCGCGTATCTGTCCCTCGAAGGCACCAAGCAAGGCCTGATCACCGCCGGCACCTTCACCGAGGACTCGGTTGGCAACATCTTCCAGGAAGGCCATGAGGACCAGATCCTGGTGCAGGCCTTCCAGCATCAGGTCATCATCCCGCGTGACCCGCAGTCCGGCCAGCCGACAGGCCAGCGCGTACACAAGCCGCTGATGATCACCAAGGTATTCGATAAGTCGTCGCCGCTGATCTTCAACGCTCTGACTTCCGGCGAGCGCCTGAACAAGTGCCGTCTGGAGTGGTACCGCACCTCGTCCACCGGCACCCAGGAACACTACTTCACCATCGAACTGGAAGATGCGGTGATCGTCGACGTGCAGTCGCGCATGCCCAACTGCCAGGACCCGAACATGTCCCATTTCACTCATCTGGAAGACGTGTACTTCACCTACCGCAAGATCGTCTGGACCCACGAGGTTTCCGGCACCTCCGGCTCCGACGACTGGCGCACCCCGATCGCTGGCTGATTCGCCGCGGTCCCGCTTCGGCCAGGCTCGCCTGGCCGAATGCTTTTTGCGAAGCACTGAACAGATTCCGCCATCGTCGTTCTGGAATGCGCGGACCATGCATTCTAGAGCGGCCGGCCTGTGTTACACGGGGCTCCGCAAGCGCCCATGCGCTGATACATGGACTGAACAGGAGGAACATGGATGTTCGCCCCAGCCAACCAGGCCCACTTCACGCTTTCCCTCGAAGGCGTCGAGCACGACTTCAAGGTGCTCCAATTCCAGGGCCGCGAGGCCATCAGCCAGCCCTACCGCTTCGACCTGGAACTGGTCAGCGAGCACCCCGATCTGGATCTGGAAAGCCTGCTGCATCGCCCGGCCTTCCTCGCCTTCGCCCCGGACGGCAGCGGCATCCACGGGCTGGTGCATCAAGCCGCCCAAGGTGAATCCGGCAAGCGCCTGACCCGCTATCGCGTCACGCTCGTGCCGCAGCTGGCCTACCTTGCCCATCGCACCAACCAGCGCATCTTCCAGCACCTGAGCGTGCCGCAGATCGTCGCCCAGGTGCTCGAGGAGCATGGCATCCAGGCCGATGCCTACCGCTTCCAGCTCGGCCCGGTGATCTACCCACAGCGCGAGTACTGCGTGCAGTACGACGAAACCGACCTGCACTTTATCCAGCGCCTGTGCGAGGAAGAGGGTATTCACTATCACTTCCAGCACAGCACAGCTGGCCATGTGCTGGTCTTCGGCGATGACCAGACGGTCTTCCCCAGGCTCGCCGCCACCGCCTATCAGCAGGACAGCGGTCTGGTCGCCGACCAGCCGGTGATCAAGCGCTTCGGCCTGCGCCTGGAAACCCGCACCAGCCGCGTCACGCGCCGCGATTACGATTTCGAGAAGCCGCGCTTGAACATGGAGGCCGCGTTCCACAGCGACTTCCAGCCCGACCTTGAAGACTACGATTACCCCGGCCGCTTCACCGAGCGCGCCCGCGGCAAGCACCTGTCGCAACGCGCCCTGGAGCGCCACCGCCACGACTACGAACTGGCCGAAGGCGAAAGCGACCAGCCGCAACTGGCGAGCGGGCACTTCCTCCCGCTCGGCGAACACCCGCGCAGCGACTGGAACCAGCTCTGGCTGCTGACCGAAGTGCTGCATGAAGGTAAGCAGCCACAGGTACTGGAGGAGTCAATTACCAATGTCCCGGTTCAACACGGACTGGCCCCTTCTCCCCTATGGGGAGAGGGCTGGGGTGAGGGGGCTCTTACCAGCTCCGGCTTCCAACAAGGCTACCGCAACCACTTCACCGCCACCCCCTGGGACATCCCCTTCCGCCCGGCCCTTCGCCATCCGAAACCGAAGGTTCTCGGTAGCCAGACCGCCGTAGTTACCGGGCCGGCAGGCGAAGAAATCCACTGCGACGAGTACGGCCGAGTACGCGTTCAATTTCACTGGGATCGTGAAGGCCAGGCCGATGACAAGACCAGCTGCTGGCTGCGCGTCAGCTCCAGCTGGGCCGGCGACCGCTACGGCGGCATCGCCATCCCGCGTGTTGGCATGGAAGTGCTGGTGACCTTCCTCGAAGGCGACCCCGATCAACCGCTGGTGACCGGTTGCCTGTACCACAAGGAACACCAGGTCCCCTACGACCTGCCGGCGAACAAGACCCGCACCGTGTTCAAGACCCTGAGCAGCCCGGGCGGTGGCGGCTACAACGAACTGCGCATCGAAGACCGCAAGGGCGCCGAACAGATCTACCTCCACGCCCAGCGCGACTGGGACGAGAACATCGAGCACGACCAGAAAATCCGCGTCGGCCACGAGCGCCACGACACCGTGGAGGCCAACAGCTACAGCGAGTTCCGCGCCGAAGAACACCGCACCACCCACGCCGACCGCAAGACCGAAATCCGCGCCAACGACCACCTCACCGTGGGTAACAGCCAACACCTGAAGATTGGTACCGGCCAGTTCATTGAAGCCGGCCAGGAAATCCACCTGTCCAGCGGCCTGAAAGTTGTCCTTGAAGCTGGCAGCGAACTGACCTTCAAAGCCGCCGGTAGCTTTATGAAGCTCGATGCGAGCGGCATCACGATGGTGGGGCCGGTGATTCGAATGAACTCCGGGGGAAGTCCGGGTAAGGGCTCGGGCGCGGCGCCAGTGTTGCCGGGCAAGGTGAGGGCGGCGGATGCCGACAAGGCCGGTGAGTTACTGATTCAGGCGCAGAAACAGGCGTTGCAACAGGCCGCGCGTACCGCCCTGCCGATCTGTGAAATCTGTCAGCAGACCGAGGCCAAAGTATGACGGCCCAATCGCTGCTGCATAGCTACCTATTACTCGATGGCGCGCAGATCGAAGGACTGGCTGTCCGAATTTACGGCCTGGAAGAATCCCCCTCGCTGCATCTGCTTTATCAACACAGCACCTATGAACCGTTGGCAGAAGTCGGCCCGCTGCTGGTAGCGGTACGGCCGCACAGCGAACTTGCGCAGGTATTCCAGCAGGAGTGGCAAGCAACGGCTGGTATCTGGCTCGAGTCCGATGCGAGCGAAGACGATCTGGTCGAGCACCTGCGCAGCTTGATTCATGTGCGCCTGGAAGGTGAACAAACGACTCTGTTCCGCTACCACGACCCACGCATCATGGCTTTATGGCTGGGCCCGCTGAATGCGGACGAGCGCGATCCATTGATGGGGCCGGTGCAGCGTATTCGCCTACCGGCAGATTCTGGCGCGAAACTGGCGCTGCTACGCGAGAACAAGCCGCAGACCTTTGCGCGCTATGACGACACGCCTTGGCTGCGGCTCTCCCAAGAACAACTGGAACAGTTAAACCAGGCCAAGCACGCCTGCTTCGATCAGCGTCTGCTGGCCCATCTGCAGCGTTTCTTCCCTGAATCGCTACAGGGCATGGATGCTGCCGCCCAGCAGCAATTCGTCACCCTGTGTCGTCAAAGCGCGGCACGATATGGCTATAGCGCGGCCGATGAAGTCGCCCGTTGGGCGAGCTTGTTGGCCGAGTTGGGCAGTGATTTTCCGCAGGCCCCCGAGCACGAAACTTATCGGCAACTGCTCGAACAGCGCGGCCCGCTACCCGCACAACGCCTGGACAACCTCATCGGCGAACTGCAATGCCAGTTGCTGCGTACCGACAAGGAGTCAGTCGCATGACCACCCGCCCTCAGGATCGAACGCTACGCCTGGCCCACGCCGACCAAGCCGCGCAACAGGACTTCGAAAAGGACGACCTGTCCAGCCCCATGGCCAGCTGTCCGGCGCGCCAGGCCGAGGTTTTTATCGTTCCCGTACGCTATGCCCTGGCCGAACAGCCAGCCGCGCATAAACGCTGTAGACCAGCGAGCGGAACCCAGAGCCATCCCATGGCCCTGCGCCGCTTGCGCCCCGGTTACCTTTATCTCTGGCACGACCAAGGACCGCTGCGCCGCTTTGCCGTGGCCGCCGACGGCCAGTTGCTGGAGCAGGGACTGGATGACGCCGCAAGCGCCGTAGCCAACGGCAGCATCGCTGGCATCGCACTAAACAAACAACACGACGCCCTGTTGCTTTATACCGAAATCCCTTTGACCGCCGCTGTCCACCAGCGCCTCACCGGCGAACCGAGCGAGCGCCGCGCCCGCATGCGCTGCATCAGCCTGACTCAAGTCGCGCGCACCTTGGAGGCCGACCATTGCCCAGCTTTGGACAGCGCCGAGCAGGTCATGGCCGAGCTGATGCCCGAGATTCGCGATCGAGCCCTGTCCCACGACTACGCGCAGAACGGCGACGCCTACCGCGGGGGTGTGGATACCCTCGGCAAGCAGATGATGGACGAGCCTACCCCCGAGCGCATTCAGGCGTACGTCCATGCCCGTACCTGGCTGCACGAGCGCGAACGGGCCGCAGCCCGCCAGCCAGAAGCTGCCGAACACGCGCCCGGCGAATGGAGCGCGGAACCATGGGACGTGCCGGCAACGGATACCTGGCTGAGCAGCGCGCGCAGCCAGGCTGTCGAGCTTCACGGGGTGTTCGCCAGCCTGGACGATGATCTGGGTGTATTGCGTGATCTGAATCATGAGCAAGGCATGGTCAATCAGCGCGAAGAAGACTGGGATCAGGAGCACGCCCACAAAGGGATGATCGCCGGCTTTATCAACAGCCTGATCAGTGAAGACGGCGCAGAGCTGAGCAACCTGATCAACTACCGTTACCGCGATCGCGATATCCAGCTCACCCCGGAGCAGGGCGATATTCTGCTCAAGGCCCGGCGCGAACTCACCCCTTTGCTCGACGAAGAGACCGCAGTCAATCAGCGTCAGCGCCACAGAATTGGTCATGCTGCCGCTGATGCTCGCATTGCCGATATTCATCGCCGTGAAGAAGTGGTTCTGGCTCCTACCCGGGAATTTATTCCACTGGATCTGCACGGACAGTTGCAAGGTGTGGTCATGGCCTACCAGGCCAATAAGGTCCACAACATGACTGACGCCAAAAGCAGCGCTCAGGTTGCTGACCGTGTGCAATTGGCAGCTATGCAGAAATGGATGGCCGAGATCGCCGAGCCGCACCGCCAATGGCTGTTTGCCCGCCGCGAGGTGCTTTATAAAGACATGTCCACCTACCTGGCGCGCCACGGGAGCGCGCTCTGGTATGCCGATTACGACAACGGCGCACACTGCTCCTGGCTCAGTGAACTCAGCCTCAACAGCCTGAGTGCCTTGTGCAGCAGCGGTCCTGGCACTCAGCTGGCCGTAAATCTGCTGCGCTCGCCTTCGGTTGAACAACCTTTCAGCTTGCTGGCCAGTGGTTTCAGCCCCTCGTTGATGGACCTGGCAGACCGTGGCGCCGAGGTAGAAGCAGCCCTCACCAGTGCCAATCAGGCGGCTATTGGCCAACTGATCGGCAGCCTGGTGGCCAGTGGTAAATATGCCTGGCTCAGTGAGCTCGGCGGCCCAAGCGGCGCAGACTGGGGGCAGTCTGTATCGCGGTTGTCTGCGGCCTTTGCTGCGTTGGAGGCCGAGCACCTGGCCAGTAGCGCAGCCCCGAGCAATTTGATCCAGCGCTTCCCCGATCCGCTACGTGCGCTGTTGGTGATTGTAAGGCTGTGCTCGGACAGCGCCATCAAGGCCGGCAGCATGGGCTTTAGCCTCAGCGGTACGGTGGGGCAACGTCTGTGGGACTGGGGTCGGCTTGCCGGGCAAAATCTGCAGAAAGGTCTGACCCCGGCTGTCACCGGTATCAAGAGTTTGAACACCCTGGGTGGCGTGCTGCCACTGGCGGCTCTGCTGCTGCATATGAACAACGTGCAGGTACTTAATCAGCGCGACCAGGGGCGCGAGCATGATGAGGTGCGTAGTCGTGAACATCTGGCCGAAAACCTCAAGGTAGGGGCGGCGCTATCGGCAGTGATCGGTGCGGCGTGGGAGGCGACTGGGCGGGTTGAAATCAGCAAGTTCGGTGCTAAGGCTCCCATCGTAACGCTGTTTGGTTTTACTACTGGTGTATTGGCCACTCTTGGAGCCGTTTTCGATTTACTCAAACTTTCCGCTGAAATGCATAAAGACGGTGCCTATTGGACGGCTGATCATTGGGCACGTTTGGGGCATGATGGTGCAGTCTTCGGTGTAATGAGCGCTCAAACCGGCCTGGGTGGTTATGCTACCTATATGGCGCTGACTGGGAAATGGACCACCGAACAGGCGATCAAGTGGTTCACCTTGCGCATCGTGCCAGTGAACTGGCTACTGCTGATTATCGAAGGACTGTACCTGGCCTGGAACTATTTCAAGGACAGCGAGCTGCAAGCCTTCCTTGAGCAATGTTACTGGGGGCAAAAGCGGCGCTGGGGCGACAGCCCGGCGCAGCGCAGCGAGGAGCTGCAAACCCTGATTGACCTGCTGTTTAAGCCCAAGCTATTGGCCTCCGCGAGCCTGCATAGCCGCCAGATTGGGCAGAGTGATCACAGCATCGTGATCGAGAGTCGAACCGACAGCCTGCAACTGTTTCTACCGGGGGCCAATCCCGAACGTACTCAGCTGTATGTAAAGCTTGCGGCATTCGACAACCGCAACACCCCCACCGACTGTACCCGGCAGTGGTTAGGCAATCTGGAAAGCCAATGGTTACCTATTCATCAGGGTATGGGCTTGCGCTTGAGCGGTGCACTGCCCAAGCGCGCCGACAGCCATTACTGGCAGCTTCAGGTTTTGTACCATAGCCCGTTGGCTATGCAGGCCGGCACACTCGGCCCGCAGCAAATGGTGGTCGGCGGCGGCATGGGTCTGCGCTATATCATCCGAGGCACTGCAGTCGTTGAGCATGCCTCCAATGACGGCCCTTTGCTTATCGATAGCTGTAGCACCGTACCAGTGAGCGCTGAGCAGCTCCAACCCAAGGAAAGTCAATGACCGAACACGCCCAGGGGCTTCTCCGGAAGCAGGAGCATCTGGCCCCATTACCCATTCCAACCGGCCAACCCGCCAGCGACCTGATGAATATCATCTGGCGTAAAAATCAGGTGTTTTTGGATATCGGCAGCTTTTCCATGGGAGCGGGTTGGCTGACGTTGCATATGGGGACATTCTTATTTGTCGCTGTTGCTATTTGGGCCGCTTTAGGTGGGGATATTGTGGCCAGCCTGGTGGTTTTAGGGGTTATGGGGGGGCTTATGGGCACCCTTTGGTACTTGTTTATCAAGCAGTACCGCAAGCCACTGATCCCGCCGATTCGCTTTAATCGCCAGCGCCGCGAGGTCTGTATCACCGAACCTGATGGTAGCTACTGGTTTGTTCCCTGGGAGCGAGTACATGCCATTGCCCCCAGTGCGCTCAGCCTCAATACCGGCGGCGCCAGCAAGCACGGCAGCCTGCTGCTGTGGTTCCCGCTCAAGGGGGAAGAGCACGAAGACTACGCCCCCGACAAACAAGGCTGGGTGCTGATGGTCAATACCGGCGGTGGAATTTCCTCCATGGCGCAGTGGGAGTGTATTCGCAGCTTTATGGAGGTAGGCCCGGAGGCAATACCCGAACCGCTAGAGAATATTTGTGGCTTGAGCTTAAAACAGATTTTTTGGCGCGAGTTCGACAAGTCCGTAAGCGTCTAGCCAAGTCACCTTCCCAAGCTGTATCACACGGTGCACGGGTAGGCTGTATCACATGCTGCACGCCTGCTCTGTATCACACGCTGCACGCATAAAAATCAGTGCGAGACTATTACGGGTAGGCTGTTTGGGGTGATACACCGCTGTCGTTATTTGCTTGCCTCAGGCAGGCATCCACTGATGTGGGAGCAGTTGGCCGATCTCGCTCGCCCGTTGCGTCGGCAGGCGCATCAGCACATCTCTCAGATAGGCATACGGGTCGTGACCGTTAAGGCGCGCCGACTGGATCAGGCTCATGATCGCCGCCGCCCGTTTGCCGCTGCGTAGCGAGCCGGCAAACAGCCAGTTCGAGCGTCCAAGCGCCCAAGGCCGGATCTGGTTCTCGACCCGATTGTTGTCGATGGGCACGGCGCCGTCATCCAGGTAGCGCGTCAGCGCTTTCCAGCGTTTAAGGCTGTAGTCGAGTGCCTTGGCGGTCGCTGATCCATCAGGCACCAGGTCGCGCTGGGCCAGCATCCATTTATGCAGCGCGTTGAGGATCGGCGAGGACTTTTCCTGCCGTATCCGCCACCGATCCTCAGCACTCAAGTCACGCGCCTGCCGTTCGATTTCATAGAGGCCGGCGATCGAGTGCAGCGCCTGCTCGGCCAACTGGCTTTTGTTAGCTACGTGCAGGTCGAAGAACTTGCGCCGGGCGTGGGCCATGCAGCCGATTTCGGTGATGCCTTGCTCGAAGCTGGCCTTGTAGCCCGCAAAATCATCACAGACCAGCTTGCCGCCCCAGGAGCCGAGGAAGTTACGTGCGTGTTCGCCAGCGCGGCTCGGGCTGAAGTCGTAGACCACCGCCTTCAGGTCGGCGAAGGGCGTGGTGCAGTAAGCCCAAACGTAAGCCCGATGGGTTTTCTTCTCGCCTGGGGCCAGCATCTGCACCGGGGTTTCGTCGGCGTGAATCACACCTTGCGCCAGTACCGCTTCGCGCAAGGCGTCGACCAGCGGCTGGAGCTGCACGCCGGTTTGTCCGACCCACTGTGCCAATGTCGAGCGCGCGATAGGTAGACCCGCACGGCCAAAGATCTTCTCTTGCCGGTACAGCGGCAGATGGTCGGCGTATTTGGCCACCATGACATGAGCCAGCAGGCCGGCAGTGGGGATGCCCTTGTCGATCACCTGAGCTGGCACCGGTGCCTGGATCAGCGTCTCACACTGGTCGCAGACCCACTTGCCACGGATGTGCCGTTCCACCGTGAAGGTGCCCGGCGTGTAGTCGAGCTTTTCGCTGACGTCCTCGCCGATCCGCTTGAGCTGGCAGCCGCAGGCACACTGGGTGTTGTCCGGCTCGTGATGGATCAGGGTGCGCGGAAACTGGGCCGGTAGCGGCGCACGCTTGGGCTGCTGGCGGGGTTCGCCCTGGGCCGCTGGGGGATTTACGGCTTTCAGTTCTGCCTCGATAGCGGCGATATCGGTGTCGAGCAGTTCATCAAGCAGGCTGATCTGATCGGGGCTCAGTTGCTCACTTCGCTTGGCGAACTTGTGACGCTTGAGGATCGCGATCTCGTGGGCCAACTGCTCGTTGCGGGTCTTGTGGAAGTGAACCTGCTGGCTGAGACCGGATACCTGCTGATCAAGGTGGACGACACGCTCGGCCAACTGCGCGGCCAGTTCGCGCAGTTGCTCGGGGGTCAGATGGTCGAAGGTCGTCGAGGGCATGTGGCCGATTGTGACGGCCCCGTCCTTACCTGACGATAAGGCGTTCGGTGAATTGCCGCGCAGCGATGGTTGATAGCCGATGCGGGTGTTACAGCAGGCTGATCGCGGCGTCCTGCCCCAGCCGTTTCCAAGGCAGGCCGACCACCAGCGCTTGCAACTGCTCGGGGTTCAGCTCGCGCTGCGTGCCCTGCTCGCGACCGGGCCAAACGAAGCCGCCCTCGTTAAGGCGGCGGGCCGCGAGCCAGACACCGAAGCCGTCGTGCACCAGCACTTTCATCCGGTTAGCGCGCTTGTTGGTGAACAGGTAAGCCGTGTGCGGCTGCGCCGCACCGAACACCTGAACAACCCGCGCCAGGGCTGTTTCAGTGCCGGCGCGCATGTCCAGTGGCTCGGTGGCCAGCCAGATGCGTTCGATGCGGATCATGCGAGCAGCCCGCGAAGCAAACGTGCACAGCCCTCGCCGTCCTCCACCGGCCAGTGCACCGACAGACTGCCGGCGTGGTAGGGAATTTCGATTCGTATCGTCAGCTCCTCGGAGCCGGTACGCCCGGCAGGCAGAAAGCCGAGCGGCACCGGGACAAAGCGTGCAGACACGACCGGTAGCGGCTCCCCCCGCTTGCGGAT
>NZ_AOFQ01000007.1 GCF_000495915.1 Stutzerimonas chloritidismutans AW-1 | reverse complement strand
AAACGCTTGCCTTCATCGGGGGCGCTTACGACTCCCAGCCGAGCCGCTTCGTCAACGGCACACTGGAGAACGCTGCCGGCGAGAACGAAGGTTCCTGCAAGACGCTGGGCCTCGCATTGCTTGAAGACTTCACGACGGAAGAAGCGCTGCTTGCGTTCGGCGAGCACTATCAGGCGGTCCTGGCCGACCCGAACGGCAGCGACCACCGCAACATTCGCGCGCTCATGGAAACCGGCCTGCCGGGCGTGCGTTTCGACACCCAACCGCTCAAGCGCAAGTAACGCGCATCCTTTCGACGGATCGAGCCGGCTATGCCGGCTCAATGGGAATAAAAAGGGTCATCCCAAGCACTTGGGGAAGGCTGAAGGAGCGGATGACCCGAAAAACGTTGAGCGCCACCTTAGCTATCCGCCAAGGCCGTGGATAATTCAGGTTCTGCATACACCCCATAGTCATCGACTATCCCGCTGCGCTACGCCCCTCTCGACGAAACCCTGCCCTTTTTCAGGAGACGCCAATGCCCGTATCCGCCCTCTCCGGCCCGCAATACCTTCGCGAAGGCCTGCGCCTGGTGCTCAGCCCGGGGCTGCGTCTGTTCGTGATCCTGCCGCTGACGGTGAACGTGCTGCTGTTCTTCGGCCTGATCTGGTTCGCGGTCGGCCAGTTCAGCGGCTGGGTCGACACCTTCATGCCCAACCTGCCGACCTGGCTCGCCTTTCTCGAATACATCCTCTGGCCGCTGTTCGTCGTGCTGGTGGTACTGATGGTGTTCTTCAGCTTCACCATGCTGGCCAACATCATCGCCGCACCGTTCAACGGCTTTCTGGCGGAAAAGGTCGAGGTAGTGGTGCGCGGCGAAGACGCAGCGCCGCCTTTCAGCTGGGCCGAGCTGCTGGCCATGCTGCCCCGCACGATTGGCCGCGAGCTGCGCAAGCTGGGCTATTTCGCACCGCGCGCGCTGGCGTTGCTGGTGCTTTCATTCATCCCCGTGCTGAACCTTGTTGCCGCGCCTTTATGGCTGCTGTTCGGCGTGTGGATGATGGCAGTGCAATACATCGACTACCCGGCGGACAACAACAAGCTGAGCTGGGCGGACATGATGGGCTGGTTGCGCCAGCGACGCTGGCAGAGCCTGAGCTTTGGTGCGGTGACTTATGCGGCGTTGCTGGTGCCGGTCCTGAACCTGCTGATCATGCCGGCGGCCGTCGCGGGAGCGACGCTGTTCTGGGTAAGGGAAGGCGGGCCGAATCGGCAGCTGGACCGACCTGCGTAGACGTCAGGCGTCGCACTCCGCGGTCGCGGTTCTAGCGCCGCAAAGTGTGAGAGTTCGAGTCTCTCCGTCCGCACCACGTCACATGCTGACAGCTCAGCGTGAAGGCCTGGCGAGATCGGATGCTGCCGGGTAAGGGGAAATCGGCAGCCAGATCACCCTGGCTGCCGCCCTCACTCACGCCAGCGTCTTCAACGCCTCACGACTGAACGGCAGAATCTCTTCCATCCGCCCTTCACGCACCTTAACCGCCCAATCCGGATCGCAGATCAGCGCACGCCCCACCGCCACCAGATCGAACTCCTGCTTGTTCAGACGCTCCAGCAATCCCTCGATGTTGGCCGGCTGCGCCACTTTGTCGGTCTTGACCATGAACTGCAGGAATTCGCCATCCAAGCCGACACTGCCGACGGTGATGGTCGGCTTGCCGGTCAGTTGGCGGGTCCAACCGGCCAGGTTGAGATCGGAGCCTTCGAACTCCGGTTCCCAGAAACGGCGCGTCGAGCAATGGAAGATATCCACGCCGGCCGCTGACAAGGGTGCCAGGAACTCGCCGAGCTCTTCGGGCGACTGCACCAGGCGCGCCGTGTAGTCCTGCTGCTTCCACTGCGAGAAGCGGAAGATGATCGGGAAAACAGGGCCAACCGCTGCACGTACGGCCTGCACCAGCTCGATAGCGAAGCGCGAGCGATTGGCCAGGCTGCCGCCGTACTCATCGGTGCGCTGATTGCTGCCTTCCCAGAAGAACTGGTCAATGAGGTAGCCGTGGGCACCGTGGATTTCCACGCCGTCCATGCCGATCGCCTGAGCATCGCGGGCAGCCTGAGCGAATGCTTCGATCACATCCTGGATGTCCTGCTTGGTCATGCCATGAACGACGACCTGGCCGTCCTTCTGCTTCTCCATCGGGCCGTAACCGACGACCTCCGGCTCCGGCTCGGTGCCCTTGCGGCGCACGTTGCCGACGTGCCAGAGCTGCGGGACGATCTTGCCGCCAGCGGCGTGCACTGCATCGACCACAGCCTTCCAGCCAGCCAGCGCATCTTCACCGTAGAAACGCGGCACATGGGGATAACCGTTCGCCGCGGCGTGGCCGACCGTGGTGCCCTCGGTGATGATCAGCCCGACCCCGGAGGCGGCACGACGGCGGTAGTACTCGACCACATCGGCAGTGGGTACGCCGTTAGGCGAGAACGAACGGGTCATCGGCGCCATGACCACACGGGTCGGCAAACGGAGAGCACCCAACTCAAAGGGCTGAAACAAGGCTTGTACGCTGGCGGTCATCGATCGACTCCTGTGGCATTGGTCAAGGCAGCCGGGCGCTCATGCCCCGGCGAAGTTATTGCAGCCGGCGCCAACAGGCGTTCGAGCTGCTGGAAAAACATCTGCAAAGGCGCAACGCTGCCGCTCACTTTCATGCGCAGCAGCGCACCTTCCCAGGCGTTGCTTATGAATTCCGCCAGCACTGCACAATCGCAATCGGCCGCGATCTCTCCAGCGTCACGCGCCTGTTCGAGGCAGGCCGTAAGCAACTCGACCGATTGCGTCAGTATCGCGCTGAGCCGTTTAGCGATGGCCGGGCACAGCTCGGCCATCTCGAAGCTGAGGCTGCCGATGAAGCAGTGATATTCGGGCTTTTCCTGGCGGGCGAAGTGCGCAACGAGATCGGCGTAGTAGTCGAGGATGCGCTGCCGGGGCGAGACTGCTGAGTTACTCAGCGCCGCCTGATAGCGCTCCAGCCGGGGCGCATAGATATAGTCCAGCGCCTGCAGGGCGAAGTCTTCCTTGCTGGCGAAGTAGTGATAGAACGAGCCCTTGGGAATACCGGCCGCCTGGACGATTTCCTGGACACCGGTGCCGTGATAGCCGCGGCGGGTCATCACCCGGGCACCCTTGGACAGGATCAGGTCGCGCTTGTCGTTGCGTGCTGGATTGGTCATGCAGCGAGAATATGACCGGTCGTCTCGCCGGCACAGCATCATCCATGACACTTATTCAGCGGCAACCATGGCAAGCATGGCCGGCATATCCAGTACTCAAGAAAGAGAACGCGACCGCGCGTACGGTCGCAGAACTGCAGATCAGGCCAGAGCGGTTTCGATCGCCTGGATCAGGGCGGGGTCGTCGGGCGTGGTGCGCGGTGAGAAACGGGCCAGCACACGGCCGTCCTTGCCCACCAGGAACTTCTCGAAGTTCCAGGTGATGTCCCCCGGAAAATCGGCCCCTTCGCCAGCCAGCAAACGATACAGCGGATGGCGCTGCGGACCGTTCACCTCAAGCTTGCCGCTCAGAGGAAAGCTCACACCATAGTTGAGTGTGCAGAACGAGCGGATTTCCTCATCGCTGCCCGGCTCCTGCGCAGCGAACTGATTGCATGGCACGCCCAGCACGCTGAAGCCGCGGGCAGCGTATTGCTGCTGCAGCCGCTCCAGGCCGGCGTACTGCGGGGTCAGCCCGCACTGCGAAGCGACGTTGACCACCAGCGTGATCCGATCGCCGAACTGCGCCAACGGCAGCTCCTCGCTGCCCAGGCCTGGCAACACCAATTGGTGGAATGCGCTCATCTCATCTCTCCTAACGAAAAAACGCCCCGGCAACGACCGGAGCGCTCTTCTTTTCGATCCGCACGGTAGCGGTTCCTGCCGCCGTGCCTGCGGACGCCTATGCGGCGACCCGGATCAGTGGTGGTGGCCACCTTCGCCGTGGACGTGGCCGTGGGCAACTTCTTCTTCGCTGGCGTCACGCACGCTGACGACCTTGACGTCGAAGTTCAGGCGCTGGCCGGCCAGCGGGTGGTTGCCGTCGACGATCACGTCGTCGCCTTCCACGTCACGAATGGTGACGATCTGCATGCCGCCGTCCGGACCGGAAGCGTGGAACTGCATGCCAACTTCCAGCTCGTCGACGCCTTCGAACATGGCGCGATTGAGGGTAGCGACCAGCTCCGCGCTGTACTCGCCGTAAGCGTCCTGCGGCTCGATGGCGACCTGGATCTGGTCACCGCCCTGCTTGCCCTCGAGGGCCTTCTCCAGGCCCGGAATGATGTTGCCTGCGCCGTGCAGGTAGACCAGCGGCGCGCCGCCGGCCGAGCTGTCGATCACCTCACCGGCGTCGTTGGTGAGTGTGTAGTCGATGGAGACAGCCTTGTTAGCGGCAATCAGCATGGGGCAGAACCTTTGCTTTAGAGAATGGATGTCGAAGTTTAACCATCCACCGCGCCGATTGCGAACCGACCTTGGATGAACGGGCCAATGCCGTTCGTCGCCCTCGCCCCGCATGTAGTGCCATTGAACATGGGACTACAACCTTTGGATGGCATCGCTTTCATGGCCGATGTGCAAGAATCGGCGGAAAGTATCTTTGGCACCCATATCAATAACATTAGAGAACCAAGGAGCACCGATGTCGGCTCGTAACATCCTGGTGATTAACTGTGGCAGCTCGTCGATCAAGTTCGCCCTGGTCAACGAAGCGCAAGCGACCTTCCCGCTACAAGGCCTGGCCGAATGCATCGGCAGCCCGGAAGCCGTCATCCACTTCGAGAGCGCAGCCGGCAAGGAAAGCGTCAAGGTGCCGAATGCCGATCATCAGGCTGCTCTGGCCCAGATCCTGCCGCGCGTGGAAGACGCCGCTGGCGGCCATCTGGATGGCATCGGCCACCGCGTAGTACACGGCGGCGAAAAGTTCTTTGCCTCCTCGCTGCTCACCGATGAAACCCTGGCCGGCATCGAAGCCAACATTCAGCTGGCGCCGCTGCACAACCCGGCCAACTTGAGCGGCATCCACGCCGCCATCAATCTGTTCCCCGAGCTGCCGCAGGTTGGCGTGTTCGACACCGCTTTCCACCAGACCATGCCCGAGCATGCTTACCGCTATGCCGTGCCGGATGTGCTGTACAAGGATCATGGTGTACGCCGCTACGGCTTCCATGGCACCAGCCACCGCTACGTCAGCAAGCGCGCCGCCGAACTGGCCGGCGTACCGGTCGAGAACAGCAGCTGGCTGGTCGCTCACCTTGGCAACGGCTGCTCCACCTGCGCGGTAGTCAACGGTGAAAGCCGCGACACCAGCATGGGCCTGACGCCGCTCGAAGGCCTGGTGATGGGCACCCGCAGCGGTGACGTCGATCCGAGCCTGCACAACTTCCTGAGCAAGACGCTGGGCTGGGACCTGGCCAAGATCGACAACATGCTCAACAAGGAAAGCGGCCTGAAGGGCCTCTCCGGCCTGTCCAACGACATGCGCACCCTGGCCGATGCCCGCAACGCCGGTCATCCAGGCGCGGTGCTGGCCTTCGAAGTATTCTGCTACCGCCTGGCCAAGTCGCTGGCCGCCATGTCCTGCGCCCTGCCGCAGCTGGACGGCCTGGTGTTCACCGGTGGTATCGGCGAGAACTCCTCGGCAGTGCGCGAGCGGACACTGGAACACCTCAAGCTGTTCGGCTTCAAGCTCGACGCCGAAGCCAACGCCCGCTGCACCCGCGGCGTTGCCGGCGAAATCCAGGCTGAAGGCAGCCCGCGCGTCATGGTCGTCCCGACCAACGAGGAGCGCCAGATTGCCCTCGATACGCTGGCGCTGCTGGACGCCTGAGCGCAGTAGGCATGTAGCGATTCCGAGACCCGACAGCCCCTGGCGGTCGGGTCTTTGCACATCAGCGCCGCGGCAATCCGGCAGTTTCCGTCCCGTGGCAACTGCCCTAGCCTTGCCGGCGCCCAGCACCGTTACCCCGAGCACCCTGCCCTCAAGGAGATGCCATGCACACAATCTTTCTAGCCCCTACCGGTTTCGGCGGCGGCCTCAATTCCATCAGCCTCGGCCTGATTCGCGCCCTGGAAAACGCCGGGCTGAAGGTCGGTTTCTTCAAGCCGATCGCCCAGCCCTTTCCGGTCGATCAGGGCCGTGAGCGCTCCTGCATTCTGGTCGAGCGCACCCTTAACCTGACCTCGCCCGAGCCGCTGCCGCTGGAGCAGGTAGAGCGTCAGCTCGCCGATGGCGAGATCGACCTGCTGCTCGAAGATGTCATCAGCCGCTACCAGGAAGTCGCTGCCGGCAAGGACGTGGTCATCGTCGAAGGCATGGTGCCCACCCGCGAGTCCAACTACACCCAGCGCATCAACACCCAGCTGGCCAAGAGCCTGGACGCCGAGGTTATCCTGATCGGCGCCCAAGGCAGCGACAGCCTCAAGCGCCTGGCCGAACGCATCGAGATCCAGGCGCAGCTGTACGGCGGCGCGAAGGACCCCAAGGTGCTTGGTGTCATCCTCAACAAGGTCAAGACCGAAGAAGGCCTGCCGGCTTTCGTCGACAGCCTCAAGCAGCACCTGCCGCTGCTGGGCAGCGCCGACTTCCAGCTGCTGGGCGCGATCCCCTTCTCCGAAGAGCTCAACGCACTGCGCACCCGAGACATCGCCGAGCTGCTCGGCGCTCAGGTACTGAACGCCGGTGAAGCCGACCAGCGTCGCGTCAACAAGATCGTGCTGTGCGCGCGCGCCGTTCCGAACACCGTACAGCTGCTGCGGTCCGGCGTGCTGGTAGTGACGCCAGGCGACCGCGACGACATCATCCTGGCCGCCAGCCTGGCCTCGCTCAACGGCGAAAAACTCGCCGGCCTATTGCTGTGCAGCGACTTCGCGCCGGACCCGCGCATCCTCGAGCTGTGCAAGGCCGCACTGGACGGCGGCCTGCCGGTGATGACCGTGGAAACCAACTCCTACGACACGGCGAACAACCTGTTCGGCCTGAACAAGGAAACCCCGTCGGACGACATCGAACGTGCCACACGGGTCACCGATTTCATCGCCAAGCACCTGCACCCCGAGTTCCTGCACACCCGCTACAGCGTGCCGCGTGGCGAGCTGCGCATGTCGCCGGCAGCCTTCCGCTACCAGCTGGTCAAGCGCGCGCAGGATGCCAACAAGCGCATCGTGCTGCCCGAAGGCAACGAGCCACGCACCATCCGCGCCGCCGCCATCTGCCAGGAGCGTGGCATCGCCCGCTGCGTGCTGCTGGCCAAGCCGGAAGAAGTCCAGCAGGTTGCTCGCGAGCAAGGCATCACCCTGCCCGCCAGCCTGGAGATTCTCGATCCGGACAACATCGCCAACCGCTACGTCGAGCCGATGTGCGAAATGCGCAAGGCCAAGGGCCTGACCCCGGACGATGCCCGCGAGCAGCTGAAGGACACCGTGGTCCTCGGCACCATGATGCTGGCGCTGGACGAAGTGGACGGCCTTGTTTCCGGCGCAGTGCACACCACCGCCAATACCATCCGCCCAGCCCTGCAGCTGATCAAGACCGCACCGGGCTACAGCCTGGTGTCCTCGGTGTTCTTCATGCTGCTGCCGGATCAGGTTCTGGTCTACGGCGATTGCGCGGTCAACCCGAATCCGAGCGCCACCGAGCTGGCGGAGATCGCCCTGCAGAGCGCCGAGTCCGCCGTGGCCCTGGGCGTCAACCCGCGCGTCGCGATGATCAGCTATTCCACCGGCAGCTCCGGCAGCGGTGCAGAAGTCGAGAAGGTCGCCGAAGCCACTCGCATCGCCCAGGGTCGTGCGCCCGAACTACCGATCGACGGCCCGCTGCAGTACGACGCCGCCTCCGTGCTCAGCGTCGGCAAGCAGAAGGCCCCTAACAGCAAGGTCGCCGGCCAGGCCACGGTGTTCATCTTCCCCGATCTGAACACCGGCAACACCACCTACAAGGCGGTTCAGCGCAACGCCAACTGCCTCAGCGTCGGCCCGATGCTGCAAGGCCTGGCCAAGCCGGTCAACGACCTGTCCCGCGGCGCCCTGGTGGATGACATCGTCTTCACCATCGCCCTGACCGCTCTGCAGGCTGCCAACCAGAAGGCCTGACGGCCGCTTCCGACTGGAGCCGCCTCGCCCTCCGGCAGGCGGCGCCAGTGCTTCACCCCTCTCGATAGTTGCAGTTCAGCGCGTAATCGCTACTCTTGGCGCCTCGAATCAGCCGTATCGACAAGAACTTCATGCTGAGCTTTCTCCCCGCGCCACTCCGCGGCACGCTCGCCGCCCTGCTGCTTGCGCTCAATACCCTGTTCTGGTGCTGGCCGCTGTTTGCGCTCTCGCTGCTCAAGCTGCTGTTTCCAATCCCTGCGATACAACGCAGCCTGCGCTTCGGCATGCACTGGATCGCCGAGTCATGGATCGCGATGAACAGCTTCTGGATGAATCTGGTTCGCCCGATCCGCTGGGACGTGCAGGGTCTGGATCAGGTTGACATGCATCACTCCTACCTGGTCACCAGCAACCACCAGAGCTGGGCGGACATCCTCGTGCTGCAGTACCAGCTCAACCGGCGCATGCCTTTCCTCAAGTTCTTTCTCAAGCAGGAGCTGATCTGGGTCCCAGTGATCGGCCTGTGCTGGTGGGCGCTGGAGTTTCCCTTCATGAAGCGCTTCAGCAAGGAGTATCTGGCCAAGTACCCGGAGAAGCGTGGCGAGGACCTGGCGACCACACGCAAAGCCTGCGAGCGCTATCGGACCAATCCGGTGTCGGTGTTCAACTTCCTCGAAGGCACACGCTTCACCGAGGACAAGCACACCGAACAAGCCTCACCCTATCGCTATCTGCTCAAGCCAAGGGCTGGCGGCATCGCCTTCGTCATCGACGCCATGGGCGAGCAACTGACGGCGCTGATCAACATCACCATCCATTACCCCGACGGTCGCCCGAGTTTCTGGGACCTTCTCGCCGGCAACATTCATCAGGTCGTCGTACGCCTCCAGGCGCAGCCGATTCCCGCCGAGTTTCTCCGCCACAACTACGACCAGGACGAGTCGTACCGACTGGCGTTCCAGCAGTGGGTCAACGGGCTCTGGAGTGAAAAGGATCTGCAACTGGAGCAGCTGCACCAGCAGTTTCCGGTGCAGCCCTGACCGGCTCGCTCAGAGCGCGTCCCAGGCGACCTGAGTGGGAAAGGCCCGTGCCTGCTCGGCGCTCAAGGCCGGAGAGACGAGAAAGCCCTGCATGACGTCGCAGCCGTTCTCCACCAGCCAGTCACGCTGCGCCAGGATTTCCACGCCCTCGGCCACCACCTCCAGGTTGAGGTTGCGGCCCAGATCAATGATGGTGCTTACCACCGCCGCATCGCGGGGGGAATCCAGCATGTTGGCGATGAAAAGTCGGTCGATCTTCAGTGTATCCAGCTCGAAGTGCCGCAGATAAGCCAGCGATGAATAACCGGTGCCGAAATCGTCGATGGCCACGCGCACGCCGAGCTTGCGCAATTGCCGTAGTTTTTCGCAGCTCTGCTCGAGATCCTGCATCAGCGTGCCTTCGGTGACCTCCAGCTCGAGTTGCGCAGGGTGGAGCTGATATTCATCCAGCAGACGGCGAAGCGAATCGAACAGCCCAGCCCGGCTGAACTGCACCGGGCTGACGTTCAGGCTGAGAATCAGATCGCTGCCGAATGACGGCAGCCACTGGCAGTACTGGTTCATGCCTTCGCGCAGCACCCAGTCGCCGACGCGCTCGATCAGTCGGGTTTCTTCCAGCAGCGGGATGAAGTTGCCCGGCTGGTTTTCCTCTGCATCACCCTGGGGCCAGCGCAATAAACCCTCGAACCCCCTCAGCTTGCCGGTCGCCAGCATGATCTGCGGCTGGTACAGCAGCTCGAAGTCGTTGCGCTCGGTGGCGCTGCGCAGGTTCTCCTCCATCATCAGCCGCGCATGCGCACGCTCGTTCATGTCGCTGGAGAAGAAGCGATACTGTCGGCGCCCGGCACGTTTGGCCTCGTACATCGCCATGTCCGCCGAGCGCAGCAGCTGATCGACGCTGACCCCGCAGTCGGGGAAATGGGCGATGCCGATGCTGGCGCCAAGAGTCACCTCGGTGCCATCGATCTTGTGTCGTACCGAAATCAGCTCGATCAGCTTCTCCGCCACCCGTGCGGCATCCTCCGGGTGATCCAGCGAATCCAGCAACGCGGTGAATTCGTCACCGCCCATGCGCGCGATGATGTCGTAGGGACGCATGCAGGTCTCCAGCAGGCGCGCCACCTTGCACAGAATTTCGTCGCCGGCATCGTGGCCGAGCGAATCGTTGATGCGCTTGAAGCCGTCCAGATCGATATAAAGGATCGCCATGCGTTTGCCGTTGCGATCGACCCGCGCCAGCGACGATTCCAGCGCCTGATGGAAGCCGCGCCGGTTCAGCAGCCCGGTCAGCGAGTCGGTGACCGCCTGGGTCTCCAGCTGAACGTGAAGGTTGCGCACCACCGACATGTCCAACGCGATGACCACCATGGAGCGCTGCTGGCGCGGCAGCGGCGAGCTGGACAACGCGACGGGCAACGGCGTACCGGTGGCGGTGTGCAGCTGCGCCTCGTGCAGACGATAGGTCGAGCCGCTGCGCCAGTAACGGTAGAAGTCCGACTCCTGCCAGTTGGCCGGCATCTCCGGCGCCGCCAGATGCGAGAGCAGCGGCGTGCCCTGCAGGTCCTCGACGCGGGTGTGCAGCATGCCGGCGATCGCCGGATTGGCGAAGCTGATATAGCCGTCCTCGGCGACCACCAGAATGCCCTCGGCCGCGTTGCTCAGGACCGAGGCATTGAATGCACGGGCGCTGTCCAATTGCTGTGTGAGCAGTTGCAGATCACGGCGGTTGTGTTCGTGGGCCAGCAAGGTGTTGATCTTGTGCTTGAGCACCTGTGGATCGAACGGCTTGAGGATGAAGTCCACCGCGCCGGTGGCGTAACCGCGCAGCACGGAGTCGCGGGTATGCGCGATGGCCGAAACGAAGATGATCGGCGTGTAGCGGGTATGCGGGCTGCCACGCATCAGCCGGGCGACTTCGAAGCCATCCATGCCGGGCATCTGCACGTCCAGCAACACCAGCTCGACGTCCAGCTCCAGCAATGCCCGCAGCGCAGCCTCGCCGGAGTTGACCGTGTGCACCTGCCAGTCACCATCGCCCAGCAACGCTTCCATGGCCACCAGATTCGCTTCCCGGTCGTCCACCACCAGCAGCGTACGACTGCGTGGCTTGGCCTTGAGCTGCGTCTGCGTCATCGCCAACCTCCGAGCAATCCGTTGCCAAACTGCCGACAACAATCGTCCCACGGGGCATTCGCGCACCAGGTGTCATATCGTTCGATCAACGCATCACCACAGGCATGTTCAACACGCACGACTTGCTTACTCCTCTTCAGCCTCGGCCGCACCGCTCTCCAGACCCAGCCATTGCTGCAACAGCGCCGCCAGCGCCGTGGCCTCGACGGGTTTGAGCAGAACGTCGTCGGCACCAGCCGCCATGCAACGCTCGCGCTCACCCCCACCGGTCGTTGTCACCAGCGCAACGATGGGGGCCTGACAGTCATGCGCCTGCTTAAGCCGCTGCGCCAAATCAGGACCTTCCGCCCCAGGCTGGCTCATGTCCAGCAGTACCAGATCGAAGGCATCCTCATCGAAACGCTCGACCGCTTCGTCGGCACTTGTGGCCGGGACCACCAGCAGCCCGAGCTCATCGAGCTGGGCGGTCAGCGAATAGATCAGCCGTACATCCTCATCCACCAGCAGCACGCGCCGGCCCGACGCCGCCACCTGCAGCGAAGCCGCGGCGCTTGGCGACGACACCGTTGGCCCTCGGCGAACCAGTTCTCCCATACGTTTCACATCATCCTCCTTGGACAGTGCTGAAGCCGAATAACGGCGCAAGTGTTGCAGGTCTGTATCCGACAGCTTTTCACGACTGTTCACCAACACCGTGACGCCGCGAAGCGAACGCAGGCGCTCCAGCGCATCCAGCAGATCCAGCCCGCTGCCGTCTGCCAGTTCCTGCTCGACCACCACCACAGTGAAATTCTGTTCGGCATACGCCAGCCGGGCCGCTTCGGCGCCCCCTGCCAGCGTGACGCTATAGCCGAGCCGCTCGAAGTACACACGGATCAGTTCGCGGCGACGAGGATCGGTCTCCACCAGCAGCAGGCGCAGCGAATTCTGTTCGTGGCGCGCCAGTTCGATGAAGATGCGCTCGAGTTCGGCCTGCGCTACCGGCTTGACCAGATAGCGCGAACCATCGTCATGCCAGTCGTGAGGCTGCGGCACGCAGGAAATGATCAGCACCGGCATGCCCTGATGACGCTCGTCGCCACGCAATTCCCGGTGCACCTGCCAACCACTGATGTCCGGCAGCAGAATGTCAAGGATCACTGCGGCAAAGTGCTCGCGCCGCAGGGCTTCCAGCCCCTGCTGACCGGTGCTGCAGATCAGACTGGTAAAGCCGTGGCTCTGCCCGACCTCCGCCACTACCGATGCGAAATCGGCATCGTCCTCGATGATCAACAGCCCCGGACCACGCCCACGGCGCTGCGGTTGGCGCGGCAACAGCGCCTGCGCTGATGCGCCGGACGTCGACTCCACCGGCAATCGCACAGTGAAGGTGGCGCCGTTGCCGAGTTCGCTATCAACCGTGACGTGCCCCCCGAGCACCTCCACCAACTGGCGAGTGATCGCCAGGCCCAGACCGGTGCCACCGTAGTGACGGCTGATCGAACCATCGATCTGCTGGAACGCCTGGAAGATCCGCTCCTGCTGGTCCTCGGCGATGCCGATGCCACTGTCACGTACCTGCAGCTGCAGGATTTGTCCGTCAGCGTCCTCCGGCGGGTAGCTCGCCAGCAACTCCACCTGCCCCTGCTCGGTGAACTTCAAGGCGTTGGTCAACAGGTTGCGCAGAATCTGCTGCAGCCGGGCCCGGTCGGAATTCAGCGCAGGCGGTACGTCGGCGTCGACCACCACCTTCAGCGCCAAGCCCTTCTGCTCGGCCATCGGCGTCAGCGAGGTTTCCAGTTCGGTCAGCAACTCACGCAGGTTCAGCGGCTCCAGCTTGAGTTGCATATGGCCGGACTCGATCTTGGCGAGATCCAGCACATCGTTGATCAACTGCAGAAGCTCATGACCGGCGCGATGAATGATGTCGGCATGCCGGACCTGCTTGTCGTTGAGGTTGCCCGAGCCGTTCTGACGCAGCTGATCGCTGAGGATGAGAATGCTGTTGAGCGGCGTGCGCAGCTCGTGGGACATATTGGCGAGAAACTCGGATTTGTAGCGATTGGCTACTGCCAGCTGGTCGGCCTGCTCGCGCAAGCGACGCTCGGCCGCCTTGCGGTGACTGATATCGATGATCACCGCCTGCACCAGCTGCTCGTCGCCACTGCGCAAGGGCGACAGGCCGATTTCCACAGGCAACGCGCTGCCGTCGCGGTGGAGGCCGAACAGCTCGCGGTTGCCGCCCATGCGACGTGGTTCCGGATTCTCGGCATAACCCTGGCGCAGACCGCGATGCGCTTCGCGCAAGGCTTCGGGCAACAGCAGTTCCACGGGCTGCCCGACCAGCTCCTGGCGCTCATAGCCGAACAGCAGCTCGGTCTGGCGATTGACCATGACGATGTCGCCGCGGGTATCCACCAGCACAAAGGCATTGGGCGAGGCCTCGACGACATTACGGAAGCGCTCCTCGTCGCGCTTGCGCGCCTGCAGATCGAGCAGATTCAGGACGTAATACAAGACATCGTCATGTCTGAAGCTGGTCAGGCTGACGGCAACCGGGATCGCCTTGCCGTCCTCGCGCTGCGCCTGCAGTTCGAGCTGACTGGTTTCGCGCAGTTGCCCGAGCACCTGCTCGCCGAGCACGCCGGGCACGTAACGACTCACACGCTCGCCGGCCAGCAGCTCCGTCGAGCTGCCGAACAGCTGCCCGGCGCTCTGGTTGGCCAGTTCGATGCGCCCACCGGCGTTGCATAGCAGGGTCGCCACGGGCAATTGTTCGATCAGCTGACGGAAGCGCGCCTCGCGCTCCTGCAATTGCAGGCTCAATACCTGACTGTTGCGCAGCGCACGTTCGCGCAGATACAAATAGCCGCCCACCAGCAACGAGAACAATGCCGCCGCCATAAGCGCCGCGGCGAGGCTGAAGGCCCGATTGTTGTCACGCAGCACCGCCTCGTATTCCGGCGTGCTGGCCACCTGCAGCTGCCAGCTGCGGCCGTACATGTAAATATTCCGAATGCGCTGGAACTTGGCGTCGGCGCTGACCGGCGCACGTCCGGTGAGCAGTGGCGACTCCGGATTGGCGGCATCGAACAGCTGCAGTTGCAGCATTCGGCTGCGCGAGCCGAGTATGCCTTCCATCAGGTCGGTCAGACGGAACGCGCCGTGCAGGGTGCCGACAAAGGCGCGCTGACGCTCCTCCTCGGTGGTGACCGGCGCCGTCGCCGCATAGATCGGAAAGAACAACAGAACACCCACCTGGACGTTCTGCTCGGTTTCCTGCTTGAGGCGCAACGGCCCCGTGAGCACCGGATTGCCACTGTTGCGCGTACTGATGATCGCCTCGCGGCGGGTCGCCTCACTGAACAGATCGAAACCGAGCACCCGCCGATTGCGCCAGTCGGTCGGATGGATGTAGTCGGTCACCACGTACTCTTCGCGGTCGCCCGGCGGATACATGCGAAAGCGCTCGCGGCCGGAGGCGCGGATCTGGTCGATCAGGCTGGTGAGGGTTTCCGGCGTCGCATGCCGCGCCAGCGCGACAGCCTGGATGCCCGGATAGAAGTCCTGCAGCTGCAGCTGGTCCACGGCCCGCGCCCAGTCATCGATGCGGACCTCGTCGCTGCCGGCAACGACGCCAGCAAGCCCGCGCAAGACCATCTCGTAGGCGCGCATCCGCTCGCGTAGCGTGTGTTCGATGTCATCCACAGCGAAGGTGAAGCGCTGCTCCTGCTCGACCTTGCTGCGCTGTTCCTGGACATGCCACTGCCAGCCGATCCATCCACCCAGGCCCGCCATCAGGGCCAGAGCGACCAATAATGGCAACCAGGACCTGCGGGAATGGAGAGCGGTACGATCATCCATTCGACCTCCTCTGTGCCACAACTGGCGTGCTATCGAATGTCAGATACGAATAGCGCAGAGAGGTTCAATGGAAGCAGAGATAAACGGAATTATGGCGTCTGAATTTCGACGCCCGCGAGGCCGTTGCAGCCCCGCGGCCTATGAATGCTTACAACGGACGCAGGTTGATCTCGACGCGGCGGTTCTGCGCGCGACCGGCAGCTGTATCGTTGCTGGCGATCGGCTGGCTGGGGCCGGCACCGTAGGAAGAAATCCGCGAAGCGGCCACACCATTGCCGACCAGGTAGGAAGCAACACTCTGGGCGCGGCGGTTGGACAGGTCCTGATTCAGCTGCAGGGAGCCGGTGCTGTCGGTGTGGCCGACGATATCGACGCCGTTCTTGTTGAACTCCTTGAACACCTGCACCAGGGAATTCAGGGTCGGGTAGAAGCTGCTGGAGATATCCGCCGAGTTGCTGGCGAAGGTGATGTTGCCGGGCATGATCAGCGTCAGGTTGTCACCATTGCGCTGAACCTGAACACCGGTGCCCTGCAGCGTCTGGCGCAGCTTGGCCTCCTGGGTGTCGACGTAGTAGCCATAGCCACCGGCAGCCGCACCACCGACCGCTGCACCGATCAACGCGCCCTTGGTGCGATCCTTCTTGCTCGAGGTCGCCGCACCGATTACGGCGCCACTGACTGCGCCGATACCACCGTAAACGCCGGCCTTGCCGGCTTGCTGCTCGCCAGTGTAGGGATTGGTGGTGCATCCCACCAGCAGAGCGACGCTCGCTGCGAGGGCGGTCATGTTCAGCATTTTCATAGTTACTTCCTTCTCTCGTCGGTTACCAGGGCAGTCCCCAGCCCTTGCGAGCGCGGCCCTGAATGCGGCGCTAGAGTACCATCGGTCACCGCCAGGGATAGGAACCGTGCAGCAGAACCCGGCCAACGGCACCCCGGGTCAGGCCCGGACGAAAGGATTCTCGCGCATTTCGTCCCCCAGCCGCGTATCCGGGCCGTGGCCGGTCACCACGGTCGCGTCTTCATCCAGCGAGTAGAGCCGCTGCTTGATGGAGCGCTCGATGGTGGCGTAGTCACCACCCCACAGATCGGTGCGCCCGATGCCGCGGCGGAACAGGGTGTCGCCCGCGATCAGCAATTTGGCGTCGGCGAACCAGAAGCTCATGGATCCCGGCGTATGCCCCGGCGTGTGCAATGCCACGCCACAGCCACAGGCCAGCTCCTCATCGTCGCTCAGCCACTGATCGGGCGCTGGCACCGGACGGTAAGGCACGCCGAACATGCGGCACTGCATCTCCAGGTTGTCCCAGAGCACCTGATCGGCCTTGTGCAGATGGAGCGTGGCGCCGGTCTTCTCCTTCATCGAGCCGGATGCGAGGAAGTGGTCCAGGTGCGCATGGGTATGGATGATGCTCACCACCTTCAGGCCATGGGCGTCGAGTCGCGCCATGATCAGTTCAGGATCGCCACCCGGATCGACCACGATGGCTTTCTTGCTGACAGGATCGCCAATGATCGTGCAGTTGCACTGCAAAGGCCCGACGGGGAAGGTTTCGCGAATCAGCATCTGTTGGGTGGCAGCCATGACGTCCTCGGGTGCTTGGCAATCTCTCGCTGCGCGGGCGCGCAGGGAGCGCAGCTTGCCGAGTGGGCAGGCTTCAGGCAACTGCCGGGATCGACATCGATGAATGCCCGCCGCGATGGTTCAGGCCGATCGCGACGGTGATCACCCGGTATCAGGGCGCCCGGCAAATCCGTGGACGGCCCCTACCGAGCGTTGAGCCGATACGCGACCTCGGTTCAGCTGAGCGAGGTCTGCTCGGCGCTCCCCTCTTTCTGCCAACGCGCGATTTCGCTGCGGATGCGCTTCTTGTCCAGCTTGCCGACGCTGGTCTTGGGAATCTCGCTGACCACCGCGATCTGCTGCGGGATCGCCCACTTGTTGATGTGCCCCTCGGCCACCGCCGGCTCAAGGAAGGCCTGCAACTCGGCAGCGCTCAGTTCGCGGCCTTCGCCCAGCACCACCAGGGCAAAGGGTCGCTCACCCCAGCGCTCGTCCGGCACACCAACCACGGCGACATCGCGCACCGCCTCATGACGGCTGATCAGCCCCTCAAGGGTGAGGGAGGACAGCCATTCGCCACCGGTCTTGATCACGTCCTTGATGCGGTCGCGAATCTCGATATTGGCCATCTCGTCGATGACCGCGACGTCGCCGGTGTGCAGCCAGCCATCAGCCCACAGCTCTTCGCTCTTCTCCGGCTCGTTGTAATAGCCCTGGGTCAGCCAGGGTGCACGCAGCACCAGCTCGCCCTGGGAGCTTCCATCCGCCGGCAGGAAGCTGCCGTCCGCCGCCTGAATCGCCGCATCGACCAGCACCACCGGGACGCCGGCCTTGAGGTGGAAGGTACTGCGGGTGTCTTCGTCGGCCTTGAGCAGCTCGTCGTTGATGTGCGCGCCGGAAATCAGCGGGCAGGTCTCGGACATGCCGTAGGCAGCGATCAGGTTCATGCCACGGGCCTTGGCCTGGTCATACAGGCCGCGGGTCAGCGCACTGCCGCCAATGGTGATCTTCCAGCCCTTGAAATCGGTGCCCTGTGCCGCCTTGGCGTTGAGCAGCATCTGCACGATGGTCGGCACGCAATGGGAGAAAGTCACCTGCTCACGGCGCCACAGGTCGATCAGGTACTCGGGATCGTAGCGCCCGGGATAGACCTGCTTGAGGCCGAGCATGGTGGCGACGTAGGGCAAACCCCAGGCATGCACATGGAACATCGGCGTGATCGGCATGTAGACGTCGTCCGAGCCCATCAGCCGAGGATTCTCCCGGCAACCGACGGTCACTGCCGCAGCCAGGGTGTGCAGCACCAGCTGACGATGGGTGAAGTAGACGCCCTTGGGGTTGCCGGTGGTGCCGGTGGTGTAGAAGGTCGTGGCGACCGAGTCCTCGTCGAAATCGGGAAAGTCGTAGCTCGGCTCGGCGGCAGCCAGCAGGCTTTCGTACTCGCCGACGCAATCCGGCAGGCCGGCGTCGTGTACGTCGCCATCGGTGAGCAGCAGCGTCTTCTGCACGGTGGTCAGCTGCCCGGCAATCGCCTGGTACAGCGGCACGAACTCGCTGTTGACCAGCACGAAGCGGTCATCGGCGTGGTTCATGGTGTAGAGGATCTGGTCCGGCGAGAGGCGCACGTTGATGGTATGCACCACGGCGCCGATCATCGGGATGGCGAACATGCATTCCAGATAGCGGTGGCTGTCCCAGTCCATCACCGCCACGGTGTCACCTGCCTTGACGCCAGCTGCAGTCAGCACGTTGGCCAACCGCGCGACACGTTGATTCAGGGTGCGGTAGTCGTAACGCAGCTGGTCACGGTAGACGATCTCGCGGGTGCGCTCGTAGCGCACGCCGGACAACAGCAGGCGCTTGATCAGCAGCGGGTACTGGTAAGCGTTCGCCGCGGGCTTGATGACACGGGTCTGCAGCATGGGGGCATCCTGTTCTTGTTGGAGTTGTAAACAGCACTCTAGAGCGTCCGCCCCCAGGCAAAATCAGTCCAAAGGATTATTTTCCGCGCACCTCGTTTCCGCGTGTTAACCGATCTCGCTTACCGCCAGGCGTACACCAAGGCCGATCAGCACGGCGCCGGTCAGCCTGTCAAACCAGTGGCCCATTCGCGCAAACCCAGCACGCACGCGGCCTCGGCTGAACAGCCAGGCCACCAGCAGAAACCACAGCGCGGTGGCACCGGCGAGGTAGACGCCGTAACCGGCCTGCACCCACAGTGGCGTATCGGCGCTGATCACGACCGTGAATAGCGAGAGGAAGAACAGCGTGGCCTTGGGATTCAGGCCATTGGTGACGAAGCCGACGACGAACGCCTGCCAGGGTGACCGATCCGACGTGGTGTCGACCTCGTCTGCCGTATCCAGGCTCATGGGTCGTGCACGCAGCGCGCGCCAGCCGAGATAGAGCAGATAGCCTGCAGCCAGCCACTTGAAGAGGTTGAACAGCACAATCGACTGCGAGACGATCAGGCCGATACCGAGCAGGGAATAGGCGACGTGGACGAATATCCCGCAGCCGACGCCCAGCGCCGTCCAGCTTCCGACACGGCGTCCCTGGGTCACGCTTTCGCGGACCACCACCGCGAAATCCGGTCCCGGGCTGGCCACCGCGAGCAGATGCACCAGCGCCACGGTCATAAATTCCATCCAGTACACAATCCAGTCTCCACGCAATGCCGGGCTTCATTGTCGATCAGCCCCGGCTTCTTCGAAAGGTACAGTTGATGTCCAGTCGCGCCGTTTTCCTCGATCTTTCCCCACTCGAACAAGGCGACCTCGATCTGACCCCGCTGCAGGACGCGTTCAGCGAACTCGTGTGTCATGAGCAAAGCACAGCGGATCAGATTGTCGAGCGTCTGCGCGGCGCGCAGGTGGCCATCGTCAACAAGGTCGCGCTGAGTGCAGACACCCTGGCGGCCTGCCCCGATCTCAAGCTGATCCTGGTCTCTGCCACCGGAGTCAACAACATCGACCTGCAGGCCGCTGGCGAGCGCGGCATCGTGGTCTGCAACTGCCAGGCCTACGGCACCCCGACCGTGGCCCAGCACACCCTGATGTTGCTGCTGGCACTGGCCACGCGCCTGCCCGACTACCAGGCGGCCGTCGCCCGCGGCCGCTGGCAGGAAAGCGGTCAGTTCTGCCTGCTGGACTTTCCCATCGTCGAGCTGGAAGGCAAGACCCTCGGCCTGCTCGGCCACGGCGAACTCGGCAGCGCGGTGTCGCGACTGGCCGAGGCGTTCGGTATGCGCGTGCTGGTCGGCAACCTGCCGGGACGGCCGAAGCGCCCGGAACGCCTGGATCTGGACGAACTGCTGCCGCAGGTGGACGCATTGACGCTGCACTGCCCGCTGACAGAGCAGACGCGCAATCTGATCGGTGCGCGCGAACTGCAACTGATGAAGCCGAGCGCGTTCCTGATCAACGCCGCCCGTGGTGGTCTGGTCGATGAACAGGCATTGGCCGATGCCCTGCGCCGCGGTCACCTGGGTGGTGCCGCCACCGACGTTCTGACCAGCGAGCCGCCGAGCGACGACAACCCGCTGCTGGACCCGAGCCTGCCCCGCTTGATCATCACCCCACACAGCGCCTGGGGCAGCCGCGAGGCGCGCCAGCGCATCGTCGGCCAGCTCGCCGAGAATGCAACGGCCTTCTTTGCCGGCGCGCCGATTCGGCAGGTGAACTGAGCACCGGCCCAGGGGCTGGGCGTCCCGGCTTGCGAGAAAACGCCGATAGCCCCTAAGCTCCCCGACTTTTTCCGGGAGACGCCAATGGACCCTCGAAGCGAAGTGCTGCTGCGTCAGGCCGAGCTGTTTCAAGGCCGGCTGCTGCTGGCCGGGCCGCCCGCCGACGACCTGCTGGGTCAGCTTCCCGCCGCGGTTGGCTGGAGCTGGCATGCAGGCGAGCAGCAATTGCTGGACCGGCGCTTCGGCGGGCGTTGCAGCTTTGGCGTCGCACCGGTACCGGGCGAGTTCGACGCCGCCGTACTGTTCCTGCCGAAATCCCGCGAGCTCACCGACTATCTGCTGCAAACGCTGGCGGCGCGCCTCAACGGACGGCCGCTGTATCTGGTCGGCGAGAAACGTGCCGGCGTCGAGCGCGCCGCCAGGCAACTGGCCGGGTTCGGCCGCGCGCGCAAGCTCGACAGCGCCCGCCACTGCCAGCTCTGGCAGGTAATGGTCGAGCAGGTACCTGCTGCTCCCGAACTGGACGCCCTGGCGCACCATTTCACCCTCGAGCTGACGGACGGCCCGTTGCAGGTCATCAGCCTGCCCGGCGTGTTCAGCCATGGTCGCCTGGATGTCGGCAGCGCCCTGCTGCTCGAGCATCTCGATGACCTCCCAAGTGGGCGCGTGCTCGACTTCGGCTGTGGGGCCGGCATTCTCGGCGCCACGCTCAAGCGTCGCTATCCGCAAAGCAATCTGCTGCTGCTGGATGTGGACGCCTTCGCCATCGAGAGCAGCCGCAGGACGCTCGCCGCGAACGGGCTCGAAGCTGAAGTGATTGCTGAGGATGGCATCGACGCCGCGCCACGACACCTGGCGGCGATCGTCAGTAACCCGCCGTTCCACCAGGGCGTGCACACCAGCTACCGGGCCAGCGAGGCGCTGATCGAGCGCGCCGCCGAGCACCTGGTCAGCGGTGGCGAGCTGCGCCTGGTAGCCAACGCGTTCCTCAGGTATCCCCCCCTGGTCGAGCAGCATCTTGGCCCCTGTCACACGCTTGCAGAGCGCGACGGCTTCCGTATCTACCGCGCCGTGCACCCCTGACGCCCGCGACCGGCGGTTGCACCGACCGGCCGGTTGCGGCAAACTCGCCGCCGTCCTTGGGGGAGTAGTCTCCGACGAGCGCCCTGCTCGTCCGGCATGCGTCAACATACTTGGTCCGCAGACCATGGCGCATGCGACCGGCCAGCGCGTAACGATACGCCAGGCCAGGTTTGACAAGACCCATGACATGTACACCTGACCCGGGCGGGCAGGCTGCGCATGTCATGGTGAATCTGTCGACCCGCCCTAAAGGAATGCCGCTTGGAATCGTTTTTCGTCCCCACCCTGATCGTTGCGCTCGCCGAAATCGGCGACAAGACGCAGTTGCTCGCGCTGCTGCTGGCGGCGCGTTATCGACGACCGTGGCCGATAATCTGGGGCATCGTCGTCGCCACACTGGCCAACCATGCCGCCGCCGGCGCGGTCGGCAGCTGGGTATCGAGCCTGCTTTCGCCGGTGGCGCTGAGCTGGATACTGGCGGCAAGCTTCGCCGCGGTAGCGCTGTGGACGCTGGTGCCGGACAAACTGGATGACGACGATGCCAAGCTGGGCCGCGCCTACGGCCCCTTCGTCGCGACAACGATCGCCTTCTTCATTGCCGAGATGGGCGACAAGACCCAGGTCGCGACGGTGATGCTCGCCGCACAGTATCCGGAATTCATCCTGGTCATCCTCGGCACCACGGTCGGCATGCTGCTGGCCAACGTTCCGGTGGTGCTGATCAGCCACTTCGCCGCCGACCGCCTGCCGTTGACGCTGATCCGCCGGGTCGCCGCGGCCGGCTTTGCCGCACTCGCGCTGTACGCCGGCTATCAGGCGCTGTCCATGAGCACGATTGTCTCAGGCTGATACCCAGCGCAAATCTGCGCCACCGGGGAGCTGATAGAGTGCGCTACCGCAGCGCACATCAGCGCCCCGAGGAGATCAGGCTGCATGTCAGCGGATGGACGCAAGAAACGAGTCTGCAACCATATCGATCTGAGCTGGAACAAGGGCCGCCTGGCCCTTTCCGAACAGATGCAGAGCAAGTATTTCGCCTACAAGGGCTCATTCATCGGCCAGCCGCTGAACAGCGCAGGTTTCGCCGAGCTCGTGCGCAATGTGCGTACAGCCATGCCGGATCTGGAAGTGGTGGTGGATGAGTGCATCTGCGAGGGCCACAAGGTGGTCACCTCAAGCACTGTGATGGGAACGCTGGCGACGCCGCTGTTCGGCTACTCGGTCGCCGACAAGATTCTCGCGATCGCCGTGATGAGCGTCTGGACGCTGAACCCGGCTGGCGATATCGAGGAAATCCACACGCTCATCGACCTCGAAGGCGTGCATCAGCAACTGGGTATCGAGACACCCCTTTCGACGCTGCTGTCGCCGGCCTGAACGGCCGGCGACAGGTCATCGCTCAACGGCCGCTGCGGGCCTGTTCGTAGAGCGGCATCACTTTCGGAATATTCGTCTTCAACGCCGCGGTGCGGGTGGTGGACGACGGGTGCGTGCTCATGAACTCGGGCGGCGCCGAACCACCGGCCGAAGCCATCTTCTCCCACAGCGTGATCGCCGCATTCGGGTTGTAGCCCGCGCGCGCCGCGAGCTCCAGGCCGATCAGATCCGCTTCGTTCTCGTTGCCGCGGCTGTTGGGCAGCGTCATCAGATATTCCACACCCATGTTCGCCAGCTGCAGGCCGCCGGTGCCGACGCCCATGGCCGACCCCAGCTGCGTCGCCATCTGCACGCCATAGGCCTTGGACATGGCTTCGCGACCGTGCTCGCGCAATGCGTGGGCGATCTCGTGGCCCATCACGGCCGCGATCTCGTCGTCGGTGAGCTTCAGCTTCTCGATCAGGCCGGTGTAGAAGATGATCTTGCCGCCCGGGCCGCAGTTGGCGTTAAGCTCCGGGCTGTCGATGACGTTGACCTCCCAGTTCCATTGCGCGGCATCGGGGCGGAACACCGGCACCTTGGCGATCAGCCGCTGGGCAATACCGTTGACCCGCTTGGTGATTGCGCTGTTTTTCTCCAGCACACCCTTGCTTGACGCCGCACTGAGCGTCTCTTGATAAGACTGGGCGTACATCTGGTTGACCTGCTCGGTCGACAGCATGCTGAACATGTACTGCTTGCGGTCGACGCCTACGGCGCCGCCGCTGGTGGTGTTGACGGCCTGACAGCCCGCCAGCACGGCAGCGGCGACCAACAGCGACAATCTGTGCGGCTTGAACATCGAGTCTCTCCGGAAAACCTGCGCCGTATCCTAGGGTCTGTTCCCGTTTCGTCGCAAGCCACGTTGCTGCGCCAAATGGCGCCATGGCCGGGCGGCGCGGCCGCGTACGAAACGGGAACAGACCCTATCGCGGACCCACCTGTCAGGCAACCGAACGTACCGCTGCAGTTGTCGCAAATCCTGCCGATAGCCTCTTTATCCGCTGCGCAATTGGAGTTCCGCACATGTTCAGATCCATCCAGACCGCCTTCGCCGCATTGGCCGGCGCCTGCACCCTGGCCGTGATCGCCGCACTTCTGCTGTATGCGATGGTTTCCGGAATGCGCAGCCAGGCGCTGGTCGAGGAGCGGACCCGTTCGCTGATCGACGGCATGGTCGAGCAGCGCGTCACCGCCCTCGCCCAGACCCAGGTCAGCCGCATCCAGGCACAACTCCAGGCCCCCCTGCAGATCGCCACAGGCCTCGCTCGAGTACACACCCTGACCGGCCTCAGTGATGACGAAGGGATGCCGATGGCCAACCTGACGCGCGAAGAGCTGATCAATCTGGCGCGACAGACCCTGCTCGAGAACCCCAATCTGACCAGCACCTACATCGCCTGGGAGCCCAACGGCGTGGACGTCAACGACGTCATGTACCGCGGCGACGCCCCGGGCATGGTCGACGGCCGCTTCGCCAGCTGGATCTACCGCGACGCCAGCGGCCAGATGGTGGTCGACAAGCTCACCGACATCGAGGATACCCGCCTGCTGGAAACCGGCGTGCGCGCCGGCGAGTACTACCTCTGCCCGCGCGAGCAGCTCAAGCCCTGCGTAGGCGATCCAGCACCCTACGAGATGAATGGCAAGACGTCGCTGCTGTCGTCGTTCAATGCGCCGATCATAATCGAGGGCAAGTTCCACGGTATCGTCGGCGCGGACATCAGCGTCGACTTCATCCAACAGCTGCTGAGCGACGCCAACACCCAGCTCTACGGTGGCGTCGGCCAGATCGCGCTGATCTCCAACAACGGCCGCCTTGCCGCCTACAGCCGCGACACCACCCTTATCGGCAAGCCCGCCGCACAGATACTCGATGCCGAGGAGCAGGCACTGGTCAAGCAGTTGCCGGCCGGTCAGACCCACTATCGAATCGATCAGGCCCGTGGCCGCGTCGCGCTGTTCCTGCCGTTTTCCTTTGCCGGCACCGAGGCCCGCTGGGTGCTGATGCTGGAGCTGCCGACCGCCGAGGTGACGAAGGAGCTGGACCAGTTGATGGTCGCCCTCGCCGACGAAAGCCGCAGCAGCCTTGCTACCATGCTGGTCATCGGTGTGCTGATCGGCCTTGCCGGTCTGCTGGCGATCTGGCTGATCAGCCGCCGCATCACCCGCCCGCTGCGCGAAATGGTGGTCATGCTGGACAACATCGGCCAGGGTGAAGGCGACCTGACCCAGCGCCTGAACATCGACAGTCGCAACGAGCTAGGCCAGATCGCCGCCGGCTTCAACGCCTTCCTCGCGCGCCTGCAGGGCATGATCGGCGAGGTCGTCAGCTCGGTGCAGAAGGTCAGTGATGCCTCCGAGCACACCGCCGACATCGCCATCCGCACCGACAAGGGCGTGCAGACCCAGCTGGCGGAAATCGAGCTGGTGGCCACTGCCGTGCACGAAATGACCGCCACCGCCCAGGACGTGGCGCGCAACGCGACCCAGGCCGCCGAAGCCGCCAACAATGCCGATCGCGCGGCCAATCAGAGCCGGCACATCGTGCAGGACACCGGCTCGACCATCACCGAACTGGCCGACGAGATCGGCCGCGCGGTGGAGGTGGTGCAGACCCTGGCCCGCGACAGCGAGAACATCGACGCCATCCTGGTGACCATTCGCAGCATTGCCGAACAAACCAACCTGCTCGCCCTCAATGCAGCAATCGAGGCGGCCCGCGCCGGCGAGCAGGGACGCGGCTTCGCCGTCGTGGCCGACGAGGTCCGCAACCTGGCGCAGAAGACGCAGCAGGCGACCGGTGAGATCCAGCAGATGATCCAGCAGCTGCAGAACGGCACGCGGGATGTGGTGCAGGTGATGGAGCAGAGTCAGAGCCGCACCCAGCGCAGCGTCGAGCAGGCGGATGCCGCCGCCGAGGCGCTGCAGGCGATCACCCAGGCGGTCTCACTGATCAACGACATGAACAACCAGATCGCCAGTGCCGCCGAGGAGCAGAGCGCGGTGGCCGAAGACATCAACCGCAACGTCACCAACATCGGTCAGGTCGCGCAGGAAGTTGCCGGTGGCGCCGAGGAAGCCAGCCAGGCCAGTGCCGGGTTGACGCGCCTGGCCGAACAGCAGCGTCGCCTGATCAACCAGTTCAGGGTGTGACGACGACGCAGCCGCGCCGGTTCACGCCGGCGTGAGGCACTCCGGCCCGTCGATACGCGGGTCATTCACCACGGTTGCCAGTGGGCGCTCACGCAAGGCCGGCTGAGGCTGGGCCAGCAGCGCCTGCAATGTCTCGAGCGGCGTTTCGGGATCGAGCCAGGCGGCCTGCCCGGCTTCATCAAGCATCAGTGGCCGACGCAGCGTAGCCGCGGGCAGCGTCACCACGGCGGCGCTCAGATACGTATGACCCTGTACCGGATAGGCTTCCCAGAGTGCGGCGAAATAGCCGAGCGAGCCTTCGCTGGTCATCCAGTACGGGCGCTTGCGCGCCGCGCCACGCCACTCGTAGAAGCCGTTGGCCGGCAGCAACCCGCGGCGCAGGCGAAACGCCTCGCGGAACATAGGCTGTTCGCTGATGGTTTCTGCCCGGGCCTGGGCAGGGGTGCGCGTCAGATCAGTAAGCCAGGCCGGGGTCAGCCCCCAGCGCACGCGGCTGAGCTGCAACTGCGCATCGACCTTGCGCAGCAGCAGCACCGAAGCGCCAGGCGCGAGGCTCCAGTGCGGTTGCTGATCAGAGGGGAAGCCGGGCAAGGCAGCGAAGTCCTGGCTCCAGCGGAAAAGGGCGTAGCGACCGCACATAAAAAGACTCGTCAGCAGATCAGTTCGCCGGGGTAACTCTCCGGTTCATCGCCCGGCAACGGCTCGGCGCCATTGTACGCAGCGATCAGCTGACGTGCCCGCTCGGCATCCGCATCCGCAACCATCAGTCCGAGCAGCCCGGCCGCCGGCAGCTCGCCCATGGCGCCGATCAGATGACTACCCGCCAGGAATGCCTCGATGCCCTCGGCAATCAACATGCCGCTGAGCATCTCCGCCTCCAGCAGATCGCGCGGCTCGTAGATACGCCGCATCATTCGTCCTCCCCGCGGGTTTCCAGCTGCCACTGTTCACCGTCCGTACGCAGGTCGAAGACGATCGGCCGGCAGCACACGGCGCAGTCCTCGATGTACTGCTGATCGCCCGCACTGAGATCGAGGACGGCCTCGACCGGCTCGCCACAATAAGGGCAATGAAAGAGCTGTGTTTCCAGCATCGGTCCTCCGGGTGACTTGTCGCTATAATCGCCGTCTTTAAAGGTCGCTGATTCGAACCTTTAGAAGACCGACTCGGTGTGTCCCGCAATTGGGCACCCTGGGCCGCAAGCAGGATTTCACAGGCATGAGGCGAAACGGCCGTTTACTCGATGAGTATGAGCCAGCCGGCTCCGGTCCGTTCCGCAAATTGCCTGCCCATCCGTTGCAGGCCCGTTCCTCGTTTCCTTTACAGAGAGCATGATGGACGAATTCGAAGCCATCCGACCCTACGCCGACGCCGAAGTACCGCTGGTCATGGCGCGCCTGTTCGCCGATCGCGAGTTTCTCGACATTCTGGCGCACTTCCGTTTCCCGCGGCTGGCCGACAGCATGGGCTGGCTGATCAAGCCAGTCATTTCGCGGAGGTTGCGCAAGCAGTTCGCCAGTATCCGCACGGTAGACGCACTGCAGCACAAGATCGAAGCCTACATCGACCGCACGATCGAGCGCGCTACCGACGGCGTGACCTTTTCCGGCCTGGAGCAGCTCCAGCAGGGACGAGCCTATCTGTTCCTGGCCAACCACCGCGACATCGTCATGGACCCGGCGTTCGTCAACTATGCGGTCTATCAGGCCGGCATCCGCACTCCGCGCATCGCCATCGGCGACAACCTGCTGCAGCGCCCCTTCGTCAGCGATCTGATGCGTCTGAACAAGAGCTTCATCGTGCGCCGCTCCATCAGTGGGCGGCGCGAGAAGCTGGCGGCTTACCAGGTGCTGTCGGCGTACATCAACCATTCGATCCGCAACGATGGCGAGTCGGTGTGGATAGCCCAGGCCGAAGGGCGCGCGAAGGATGGGGACGACCGCACCGATTCGGCGATCCTCAAGATGCTGCACATGAGCCGCAAGGACGAGGCGTTCGCGGACGCACTGGCGGCACTGCGCCCGGTGCCGGTGGCGATCAGCTATGAATACGACCCATGCGACCAGGCCAAGGCCCGCGAGCTATACATCCGCGCCACCACCGGCACCTATACCAAGGCACCGGGCGAGGACGACGCGAGCATTGCCCTGGGCATCACCGGCTACAAGGGACGCGTGCACATCGCCTTCGGCACGCCCATGGAGCGCGCGCCCGAAGATTCCAAGCAGATGGCCCTGGCGCTGGATCGGCAGATTCTCGGCAGCTATCGGCTGTTCCCGGTGCACTACCTCGCGTACCGCCTCTGGGACGACCGTGATCCGGATATCCAGGTGCCCAGTGCCGCCGAGCTGTTCAGTCGCGAGGAAGTGGAGCGCGCCGAAGCCGAATGGAGCAAGCGTCTGGCCGCCTGCCCGAGCGTGCAGCAGCCCTATCTGATTCAGCAGTACGCCATGCCGGTGCGCAATCAGTACCGGCTCAACGCCGGTCTGGAACCCTGAACCCATAAGGCCCGCAGTACCTGATCTGCGGGCCCTTCAGCGAACCGAAAACACGTTCAGAGTAGCCGTGAGGCCATCGACAGCCCCAGACCGAGCAGCAGTCCAGCCCCGCCTACCCTGTTGAACAGCTGATTGACGCGCTGAGTCGCGCCATCTCTCGTCGACGCAGTTTCCAGTGCGGAAGCGACGAGCGGCCGCCGCAGGGCGCGTGTCTCTCGCCACTGCGTCGCCAATAGCAACCAGCCGCCGCACAGCGCGCACAGCAGCGCCAGCCCGTTGAGAAGCAATGCTGGGGCAATCACCAGCCCCGACTGCGCTTGTAACACCATTCAGATTTTCCTCTCTTCGAAGTCGCCCAGGCAGCCGCGTAGTATATCCAGACGCCCGCCAGGATTCCGAATTCCCCGACGGAGCGATGTCAGTCCTGCACCATTATCAGGCCAGCTTATGACGCGCTCTTCACCGGTCGGCCTTGACTAAAGGCCGGGTGCGCCGTCACCCTCGGCATACCTCGAAACGGCGAAATAGAGCCTGTGCGGGGGCGGCAGCCAAATGCGATAACGGTCAATGGACAAGCATCCCTTTCCATCGAGCGGTTACCCGCAACCCAGGCGCTGCAGGCACAGCTCTTCAGGCCGAATCACATGGCGCAGCAGCAGCGAGCGCCACGGGGAATCAGCTATTCAGAAATGACAGGACGAGATAATGAAAATAACAATGTTCACAACCGGAGCGCTCACGCTTTCACTGCTGGCCAGTAACGTCATGGCTGCGGTGTCCGAAACCGAGGCTGCCCGCCTCGGCAACGAACTGACGCCGATCGGCGCGGAGAAGTCCGGCAACGCTGCAGGTACCATTCCAGCCTGGACCGGCGGCTTGGCTCAGGACGCTGCGACGGTGACACCAGACGGTTTCGTCAGCGATCCTTACGCCAGCGACAAGCCCAAGTTCACCATCACGGCGCAGAACTACGAGCAGTACAAGGACAACCTGACACCTGGGCAGATCGCCATGCTCAAGCGCTATCCGGACAGCTACCGCCTGCCGGTCTACGAGACACGCCGCAGCGCAGCCATGCCGCAGCATGTCTATGACGCCGCCGCGCGCAATGCCACGCAGACCAACATGGTCCGCGGCGGCAACGGCCTGGAGAACTTCGAGAAGGCCGTCGCCTTCCCTATCCCCAAGGACGGCCTCGAAGTCGCCTGGAACCACATTACCCGCTACCGCGGGGGCTCGGCGCGGCGCGTCGTCGCCCAGGCCACGCCACAGGTGAACGGCAGCTTCAGCCTGGTTAAGTTCGTCGATGAGGTGGTCTATACCGACACCCTGACCGACTACAACCCCGAGAAGCATGGCAACGTGCTGTTCTACTTCAAGCAGCAGGTAACCGAGCCGTCCCGCCTGGCCGGCAACGTGCTGCTGGTACACGAGACCCTCGACCAGGTGAAGGAACCGCGCATGGCGTGGATCTACAACGCCGGCCAGCGCCGTGTACGCCGCGCACCGCAGGTCGCCTATGACGGCCCGGGCACTGCAGCCGACGGCCTGCGCACATCCGACAACCTGGACATGTTCAACGGTGCGCCGGACCGCTACGACTGGAAGCTGATCGGCAAGAAAGAGGTGTACATCCCCTACAACTCCTACCGCCTGGATTCGCCCGAGCTGAAGTACGAAGACATCGTCAAGGCCGGCCATATCAATCAGGATCTGACCCGCTACGAGCTGCACCGCGTATGGGAAGTGGAAGCCACGCTGAAGTCGGGTGAGCGCCACATCTATGCCAAGCGCCACTTCTTCATCGACGAAGACACCTGGCAAGCTGCGGTGATCGACCATTACGACGGCCGCAACCAGCTGTGGCGCGTAGCCGAGGCGCACAGTCTGTACTTCTACAACGTGCAGGTTCCGCTGTACTCGATGGAGACCCTGTACGACCTCATCTCTGGCCGCTACCTGGTCATGGGCATGAAGAACGAAGAGAAGAACCCCTACACCTACAACTACAAGGCCAACTCCAACCAGTACACCCCGGCTGCCCTGCGCAACTCCGGCGTTCGCTGATTCGACTGGCTGCACTCGACGCCCCGCTGATCGCGGGGCGTTTTCGTTTTCCGCCCCGTGAAAACGAAGAAACCCTGCCAGGCTGGGCCATGGCAGGGTTTCGGATCGGCAGGACCGGCGAGTCGTGCGTATCGCTGGCAACTTACTCGGCTAGCAGGCGACCGATGTTGTCGTCGCGGAAGACCCGGGTCAGTGCATCGCTCAACACATCGGTGACCAGCTTGGTATTGGTCTGCTCGTTCGGCGCCATGCCGAAACGCTGGTTCAGCGAGGCACCATAGCGGCCGTTGTAGCGTTTACCGGCGTTCTGCACTTCGATCTTCAGCGTCGCGCCAATATTGGCCTCGGTCACGTACAGCCCTTCTTTCGGCGACTGGTACTTCAGCTCCGCGAGGGTCAGGGTTAGCTGCGGCGCGTTGTAGGCGTTGGGCGACGGGGTGAAGCCGAGCAGGCGCACCGCCGCTTCGGTCTGAGCCTGCAGCTTGGGTATGACCTTGGCACTTGGCACGATCACCGCGCTGGTTTCCGGGTAAAGGCCGCCGCGGGTGCCAAGCGTCGGCGAGGGGCGCGCATCGACCACGCGCACGACGACCGGCTGGCCCTGGCCGACAGGATTGATGGTGCCATTGAGTTTGGGGTTCGGATCGAGCTGCTGCGGGCTGTGGGCACAGCCTACGAGACTCATTCCAAGAACGGTGACAAAACCGAACAACAGGCGTTGCAGCATGCTGTTTTCTCCAGGTTAGGGGGCGACGAGTGCGGCGCAGTATACCCAGCGGTACGACGCGCCGACAGTGATGCGATTCAGACCGATGGCAGTGCTGCGCCGTTCATTTAATGCGGCTGCCATAGAGCCCTGCGATAAGGGAGCATCTCTTCGCCAGGAGTGAAACCCATGCGCCAGATCCTTTCGCTGCTGCGCCGCCGCAAGCCCCGTCATTTCGCCCTGCTCGACGAACAGGGGCGCTGCCGCATGCTGCTGAGCAGTGCCGGCCGGCCCGATGGCGCGAACTGGGTGGAGGTCGAGGAAGCGCGCCTGAGCTGGATTGGCCGGCATCTTCCCACCGACTGCGAACGCGCGGCCTGAGCGGAACAGGCGCTTTGTTCAGGGATCGGGTAGGAGGCGGCCTCACGGCCGCCGTCCTCCCACACCACCGTGCGTACGGTTCCGTACACGGCGGTTCAGGCCATGCGGTTAAGCCGATTGATCGTATCCAGTATCGAGACCAGTCCAAGTCTGTCCCATAGCTTCTTCGGCAGCGCCTGATTCATATGCGGCGCTCCTGAGTTCCACCACGGGCCTCGGCCATTGAAGGCCGACTTGCAGGCACGCTCCTCGCTCAATCCCAGGCGCATCAGGTTGCGCGCCCTCGTAGAGGGCTGCTTCCATTGCCGCCAGATGACACAGCGAAGTTTGTGCCTGACCCAGCCATCCAGCTCTTCCAGTGGACGCTTGCTCTGGCTGAGCTTGAAGTAGCCTGCCCAGCCTCGCAGCACCGGGTTTACCCGCTCGATGACATTCGCCATCTTGTGGCCCCGCACCCCTCGCAGCAGTTCCCTGAGACGGTCGCGCACACGGCGCAGGCTCATGGTTGCCACTCGCAGTCTAGGCAGCGAGTGCCAACTCATCCCATACCCCAGGTAGTCGCATTTCCACGACCCAGCCACGCGACTCTTGTCCCGATTCAGTCTCAGTTTCAGACGGTGATTCAGGAACCGCTCGACACTGGCCAGCACTCGTTCGCCAGCACGCGGACTACGGACATAAATGTTCGCGTCATCGGCATAGCGCACGAAGCGATGGCCTCGCCGCTCCAACTCACGGTCGAGTTCATCGAGCAGGATGTTCGACAGCAGCGGCGAAAGCGGGCCGCCTTGCGGCGCCCCCTCCTGCCGATGGCTGACAACCCCGTCCGACATGACGCCCGCTTCGAGGTAACGGCGGATGAGTCTGAGCACCTGTTTGTCTTCGACATGGCGCTCAACACAGAACATCAGGATGTCGTGGTTGACCCGATCAAAGAACTTCTCCAGATCGAGTTCCACGCAACACCTATGACCCGCCGCCACATGGGTGCGGGCCATCTCGACAGCCTGGTGAGCGCTTCTGCCCGGACGGAAGCCGTAGCTATAGTCCGAGAACAGCGGATCGAAGATCGGCGTGAGCTGTTGCAGCAGGGCTTGCTGGATCAGGCGATCCACGACACTGGGAATGCCCAGTTGCCGCATACCGCCCTGCGGTTTGGGAATTTCGACCGCCCGCACTGCCTGGGGATGGTATTCACCTGCCAGCAGCCTGACCTTCAGGATGGGCCAATACTGTTTCACGTAGCCTGCCAAGTCGGCGACCGTCATGCCATCGGCACCCGGCGCCCCCTTGTTGCTGACCACGCGCTGATACGCACGCTTGAGATTCGCCGGTGCAAGCACCCGCTCCATCAGCGTGTCCGGCTCCGCGTTCATCCACGTCACCGACGCCGCCGATACCTCTGCGCTGTCAGGCGTCATCCTCGGCCTCTGGCCGGGACTCGGGGTGACAGTCTTCTCTTGGAGAAATTTCTGCATTTCGGTTATCGACGAGACGCTGACGCCTACTGGCGGCATGACCTGTTCGGCCCTTGATGGCGTGGTTGACCGCCACTTACTACGGCCTCGGCTGACTTCTGCACGCCCATCCCGTCGCCTCTCGACAATCGGTAGCACAATGGCAAGCGTACAGATCTCCCAGGGTAATTCGCGCGACCTTCCTGCTTATGCCTGTCGGATCTACGTCGCAGCGTTCCGTGCAAGTATCGGGCTTTGGCGATTATGGCCACCTCACCCCGCTGCGCCGCCTCATCCGCTTCCTGTTCGTCAGGCCAGCATTTTGCCTCGGGCTTCCTTCAGATTCGCAGTCGCCCGCGACACCCTTGCCTTCAGCTAACACTTCCCCTTGCCGGGTGTGTAGAGGACTTTCACCTCCAAGTCGCCAGGCTCACCACCACAGTGAACCCGACAGCGCCAGTCACGGCGCTACGCGCCATGCCTGGCGCACCATAAAAAAACGCCCCAACGGGGCGTTTTTTTGTTGCTGCACAATCGCTCAACTCACTGCTGCGATAGCGACAACTGTCCATCCTGCACCGGGATCTGGCTACCCGGATCACGATCCATGCGTACGCGACCCACCTTGCCGGCGAGGTCGTACTTCACGTCGTAGCCGACGATCTTGTCGTGCGAATCGGTTACCGTGCTGCAACGTGTTTCGGTAGTGGTATAGGTGCTGCTGGCCTGCATGCGGCCCTGCACCTGATTGCCTGCATAACCGCCACCGACCGCACCGGCGACCGTCGCAATTTTCTTGCCGGTACCGCCACCAACCTGATTGCCGAGCAGGCCACCAACCACCGCACCCACTGCTGTACCTGCGATGCGATGCTGATCCTGCACTGGTTTCTGCCGAGTCACCGCGACATCCTTGCAAACCTCTCGCGGAGTCCGAATGGTTTCCTTGATCGGCTCCACCGCCAGCACATCGGCGAATTTCGGCCCGCGATCAACCAGACTATAAGTAGCGAAAGCGCCGCCAGCCGTGGCGACCACCACTCCGAGCGCCGTACCGACCAACATGGACTTGTTCACTGTGACTTCCTCTTCCTTCGGGCTGCGCCCGTTCCGCAGCCTTGGACTCCTTTAGGCTGCGGAAGTTCGAAGAAGATCAGGGGCGCTCGTCCGCTTCCTCTTCCACCACTGGTGGAATCAGGTCGTCACGGGTGAGCTTCAGCCAGACGAGCAGCATGCCAGCGACATAGACCGACGAGTACGTGCCTGCCCCAACGCCGATCAACAGCGCCAACGAGAAGCCCCACAGATTCTCGCCACCAAAGACCATGAGCGCACCGACAGCCAGCAACGTGGATACCGAAGTTGCCATGGTGCGCAGCAAGGTTTGCGTCGTGGAGATATTGATGTTTTCCAGCAGCTCCGCCTTGCGCAGCATGCGGAAGTTCTCGCGGATCCGGTCAAAGATGACGATTGTGTCGTTCAGCGAATAGCCGATAACCGCCAGCACAGCGGCCAGCACGGTGAGATCGAACGATATCTGGAAAAAGGAGAACACCCCGAGAACGACGATCACATCGTGGAACAGCGACAGCACGGCACCGAGACCGAACTTCCACTGAAAGCGAAAGGCCACGTAGACCAGAATACCACCCAGCGCGAGCAGCATGCCCAGGCCACCCTGGTCGCGCAGCTCCTCACCCACCGCAGGCCCGACGAACTCGACTCGCTTGACGCTCACCGAGTTGGCACTGTCAGCGCCGCGCAATGCATCAGCGATGCGCTCTCCCAGCTGAGGATCGTCGCCCGGCATGCGCACCAGCACGTCAGTAGTCGCACCGAAGCTCTGCACTACAGCGTCGCCAAAACCGGATTGCACCAGCTGCCCACGCACCTGCTCGAGTTCAACCGGGCGCTCATAGCCGAGCTCGATCAGTGTACCGCCAGTAAAGTCCAACCCGAAGTTGAGCCCCTTGACCACCAGGCTCGCCAGTGACGCAACGGTCAGCACCACGGTCAGGGCGAAGGCCACATGGCGGACACCCATGAAATTGATTACGCGTTTCATCGTGCTAGCCCCTTAAATCCACAGCTTCTTGAGATCGCGGCCACCGTAGATCAGGTTGACCATGGCGCGCGTCACGATGATTGCGGTAAACATCGACGTCAGGATGCCGATCGAAAGGGTGACCGCGAAGCCCTTGATCGGGCCGGTCCCCATGGCGAACAGGATGCCGCCGACCAGCAGAGTGGTCAGGTTGCCGTCGACGATCGCCGAGAAGGCCCGATCGAAGCCTTCATGGATGGCGCGCTGGATCGACATGCCATTGGCGATCTCCTCGCGGATTCGCGAGAAGATCAGCACGTTGGCATCCACCGCCATACCCATGGTCAACACGATACCGGCAATACCCGGAAGGGTCAGCGTGGCATTGAGCATCGACATCAGGGCTGTCAACACGACCATATTGAACAGCAGCGCAATGGTCGCCAACACACCGAAGAACTTGTAGATCAGCACCATGAAGATGGCGACGAAGAGGAAGCCCCACATGGCTGCCTGGACGCCCAGCTTGATGTTTTCAGCGCCCAGGCTCGGGCCGATGGTGCGCTCTTCTGCGAAGTACATCGGCGCCGCCAGACCACCGGCGCGCAGCAGCAACGCCAGCTCTGACGACTCGCCCTGGCCATCGAGGCCGGTGATGCGGAACTGGCTGCCGAGTGGCGACTGGATAGTTGCAAGGCTGATGATCTTCTTTTCTTCCTGGAAGGTCTCGACGCGCACTTCCTGCTCAACACCATCAACCGTCTGCCGCACATAGCGAGTCATCGGCCGCTGCTCGATGAAGATCACGGCCATGCTGCGCCCGACATTGTTGCGCGTGGCGCGATTCATCAGATCGCCGCCGTGGCCATCGAGCCGGATATTCACCTGCGGACGGCCATTCTCGTCGTAGCTGGCCTGGGCGTCGGTCACCTGATCACCTGTAATGATCAGTGTGCGCTCAAGCTGAACCGGCGGGCGGCCCTCTTCGCGGAACTCGAAGGTTTCGGTGGAAGCACGCGATGCATCTGAATCGGCAGCTAGGCGGAACTCGAGGTTCGCCGTCTTGCCGAGGATACGTTTGGCCTCGGCCGTATCCTGCACACCCGGCAGCTCGACGACGATCCGATTGGCACCTTGACGCTGAACCAACGGCTCAGCCACGCCGAGTTCGTTGACGCGATTACGCACCGTGGTCAGGTTCTGCTTGATCGAGTACTCGCGAATTTCCGCCAGCTTGGCTTCGGTCAGCGTCAGACGCAGCACGTACTGGCCGTTGCGTTCTGCGGACGTCAGCTCGAAGTCCGTAAATTCCTTGCGGATGAGCGATTGGGCGGCATCCAAGGTAGCCTCATCGGCAAAGCCCAACTGCACCGAATCCTTCAGATTCGGCAGACTGCGGTATCGCACACGCTCCTTGCGCAGCAGACTCTTGACCTCACCCTCGGAGACGTTCAGGCGCGTTTCAATTGCCTTGTCCATGTCCACTTCCAGGAGGAAGTGCACACCACCGGAGAGATCCAGACCAAGCTTCATCGGGCTTGCGCCAAGATTGCGCAACCAGTCGGGAGTCGTAGGCGCCAGATTGAGCGCAACTACGTAGGCGTCGCCGAGCGCGCGGCGCACGATATCTTTTGCCGGCAACTGATCATCCTGACGCTCGAGACGCACAAGGCCACCTCGGCCCTGCTCGTCCAGGGACGCAGACTTGACCGCGATACCGCCATCCACGAGTGCTTTGCTGATGCGCTCGAGGTCTGCCTCGCCGATCTCCTGCGATGTGCTGGCACCGGTAACCTGAATCGCCGGGTCATCCGGATAGAGGTTGGGCGCAGAGTAAATAAAGGCGATCGCGAGCACTGCCAGAATCAGCAGGTATTTCCAGAGAGGGAATCTATTGAGCATGACGCAGCCCGTTTAATGAACGCGGGGCGCCTTGCGCGCCCCGTCGATATTGAATGAAGTCAGCTCAGATGGCTTTCAGTGTGCCCTTGGGCAATGTTGCGGCGATCGCCACTTTCTGGAACTTCAGCTCAACGTTGTCAGACACCTCGATCACCACGAAGTCATCGGCGACCTTGGTGACCTTGCCAGCGATACCGCCGGAAGTGACCACTTCGTCGCCCTTCTGCAGGCCGGCGATCAGGTTCTTGTGTTCCTTGGCACGCTTGGACTGGGGGCGCCAGATCATCAGGTAGAAGATGACCAGAAAACCGACTAGAAAAACCCACTCGAAACCAGTACCAGCAGGACCAGCAGCAGCCTCCTGGGCATAGGCGGCGGGAATCAGAAAGCTCATGTAGCACTCCTGTTGCAGAAAGGATTGTTTTGTTCTGGCACGTCACGCAAGCGGCGGCGTTGGCAGACCGCGCTTGGCATAAAAGGCGTCGACAAAGGCCGCCAATGTACCCTGTTGAATGGCGTCGCGTAAACCAGCCATAACCCGCTGGTAATGCCGCAGGTTATGGATGGTATTCAACATGCTACCCAGCATTTCGCCGCATTTATCCAGATGATGCAGATAAGCGCGGGAGAAATGTTTGCAGGTGTAACAGTCACAGCTCGGATCCAGCGGAGAATCGTCGTGTTTGTGAACGGCGTTGCGGATCTTGATCACACCGCTATCAACGAAAAGATGCCCATTTCGCGCATTGCGCGTTGGCATCACGCAGTCGAACATATCGACGCCGCGCCGCACACCCTCGACCAGGTCCTCCGGCTTACCCACCCCCATCAGATAGCGTGGCTTATCCGCTGGCATCTGTGGCGGAAGGAAATCCAGCACACGGATCATCTCTTCCTTCGGCTCGCCAACCGACAGGCCGCCAATCGCCAGGCCGTCAAATCCGATCTCGCAAAGCCCTTCCAGCGAGCGCATGCGCAAAGATTCGTGCATACCGCCCTGAACAATACCGAACAGCGCAGCCGGACTGTCGCCATGGGCAACCTTCGAGCGCTTGGCCCAGCGCAGCGACAGCTCCATCGAACGCCGCGCCACGTCTTCGTCAGCAGGATAAGGCGTGCATTCATCGAAGATCATCACGATATCCGAGCCCAGGTCACGCTGGACCTGCATCGACTCCTCCGGCCCCATGAAGACTTTTGCGCCATCTACCGGAGAGGCGAAGTAGACGCCCTCCTCCTTGATCTTGCGCATCGCCCCCAGGCTGAACACCTGAAAGCCGCCCGAGTCGGTGAGGATAGGCCCCTGCCACTGCATGAAGTCGTGCAGGTCCCCATGGCGCTTGATCACTTCAGTGCCAGGGCGCAACCAGAGATGGAAGGTGTTGCCCAGAATGATCTGCGCTCCGATCGCCTCGATGTCACGTGGCAGCATGCCTTTGACGGTACCGTAAGTGCCCACCGGCATGAACGCCGGCGTCTCGACGGTGCCGCGCGGAAAGGTCAGACGTCCGCGGCGCGCCTTGCCATCGGTGGCAAGCAGCTCGAAGGACATATGGCAGGAGCGAGTCATTGGGTTTCCTCGGGGCCGCGCGGCGCGGGATTGCGGGTGATGAACATGGCATCGCCGTAACTGAAGAAGCGATAACGCTGAGCCACCGCTTCGGCGTAGGCCTCCATGGTCTCCGGATAACCGGCGAAGGCGGAAACCAGCATCAGCAGCGTGGATTCAGGCAGATGGAAATTGGTGACCAGTGCATCCACCACATGAAAGCTCTTGCCTGGGTAGATGAAGATATCGGTGTCGCCACTGAACGGCTTGAGTTCACCATCGCGCGCCGCCGTCTCCAGCGAACGCACGCTGGTGGTACCGACAGCGATCACGCGCCCACCACGGGAGCGACAGGCCGCCACCGCATCGACGACATCCTGGCCGACCTCCAGCCATTCGCGATGCATGTGATGCTCTTCGATACGCTCCACGCGCACCGGCTGAAAGGTGCCGGCGCCGACATGAAGGGTAACGTAGGCCGTTTCCACGCCAGACTCACGCAGCATCTGCAGCAGCGCCTCATCGAAGTGCAGTCCTGCGGTCGGCGCAGCCACGGCACCGGCGCGCTGCGCGTAGACGGTCTGGTAACGCTCGCGGTCGGCGGCGTCGTCAGGCCTGTCTATATAAGGAGGCAATGGCATGTGCCCGATGCGCTCGAGCAACGGCAGAACATCCTCGTCGAACTCGAGTTCGAACAGCGCATCATGCCGGGCGATCATTTCCGCTTCGCCGCCGCCATCGAGCAGGATCTTCGATCCGGCCTTGGGCGACTTGCTGGAACGGACATGCGCCAGAACGCTGCGATTGCCGACTACCCTTTCGACAAGGATTTCCAGCTTGCCGCCGGTAGCTTTCTGACCGAAAAGGCGCGCTGGGATCACCCGGGTATTGTTGAACACCATCAGATCGCCAGGCCGCACATGGTCCAGCAGATCGGCGAAGTTGCGATGCGAGAGCTTTCCCGTTTCGCCTTCGAGCACCAGCAGACGACTGGCGCGCCGCTCCGCCAGGGGATGTCTTGCGATCAGGGCATCGGGCAGCTGGAAGAAAAAATCGGCAACTTGCATGGATCGGAGGTCGGGACGCGGAAAGGGCGCAAATCTTATCCGAAACACGTCGACCTGACCACGCCAAGCGATTGACCACCCCGTCGCGCATCCCTATACTGCGCGCCCACTGTGCCTCGATGGCGGAATCGGTAGACGCAGCGGATTCAAAATCCGCCGTTGGTAACAACGTGAGAGTTCGAGTCTCTCTCGAGGCACCATCAGTGAATCGCTACAACGCAGCCAAGCTGCATGCTTAGTGAAACGGGCAACCGGATCGCCTGCAAGTCTAACGCCGTAGCGAAGCTTCAAAGCGCACCAGGCCGCATGCAAGCATCCAGACAACCTGGATCGGCAGCACGGCAAGCAACGCCAGCTACATCGCTTCCCCTCAGACTGACACTCGATATCGATGCAGTCGACTCGTGGCATTGCCTCTCTCGCAACAGCGAATAAGGCGAGTCAAAGCCACGTCAAAAAGCGCCAAATGGCGCCGCCTGGACAGGCAAATTCTATGGCTCCGAGGGGTTGGCATTCCCTGGCGAGTTATCGTAGAGTGTGCCCACTGTGTTTGCATGGGTCGCTGTTGAATCGTGACCTGGTGCAGTAGATCTTCAGATCCGCTACTCCGCTCGACTCTCTTACTCCTTGCAACCAGTTCCAGCTTCCTGCTCTGCGGGGGGCAATTCTACTTTTGAGTTTCAAGGATACAAAGACATGTCGAATCGTCAGAACGGTACCGTCAAGTGGTTTAACGACGAGAAAGGTTTTGGTTTCATCACTCCCGAGAGCGGTCCGGATCTGTTCGTGCACTTCCGCGCGATCGAAGGCAACGGCTTCAAGAGCCTGAAAGAGGGCCAGAAAGTCAGTTTCGTCGCAGTGCAAGGTCAAAAGGGCATGCAGGCAGACCAGGTTCAGATCCTGGGCTAAGCCTCTTCTCCGAAAAGCCCCTGATGGCAACATCAGGGGCTTTTTTATGCGCGCAATTCCGTAGAATGCGCCGCCCACCTCTTTGATCGAGACACCCAATGCGCAGACACCTGCTCAGCCCGCAGGGCCAGTTTCCCGCCGCCGGCCTGGTACGTCGGCTTGCTGCAATGTTCTATGACAGCCTGCTGTGCATCGCTTTGATGATGGTAGTGACACTGCTCTATCAGCAAGTGCTGCTGCGCCTGCTCTACGGCAGTGAACAGCTGCAGCAGCTCGCGGATGCCGGCCGCCTGGACATCGACCCCCTGCTCTCGACGCTACTGCTGTTCAGCCTGTTCGGCTTTTTCGCCAAGTTCTGGACCCACAGCGGCCAAACGCTGGGCATGCAGGTCTGGGGCATCCGGATCCAGAATGCAGACGGAACCGCCATCGATCTTTGGCAGGCGCTTCTGCGTTTTCTGATCGCACTGGTTTCGCTGCTGTGCCTGGGCATGGGTTATTGGTGGATGCTGCTCGACAAACAGAACCGCACCTGGCACGACATGTACTCGGAGAGCCAGGCCGTTCAGCTACCGAAGAACATTCACAAGAAGTGACTTTGCTCTGCGCACCGAACCAACACTGACCCAAACCTTGTCGACAGCGCCTCCGGCGGTTCACGCCGGAGGCACCCGTCATCCCGCCCGACGCAGCAACCAGGCACCGATGAGTGCACAGATGCCCGCTGGCAGCACCACCGCAAGCAACGGCGAGAAGCCGAACACCTGGCTAGCCGGCCCGAGCAAATCCTGAATAATGCGGAATACAAAGCCGACCACTACGCCGGTAAAGATGCGCTGACCAAGCGTGACCGAGCGCAGCGGCCCGAAGATGAACGAGATCGCCAGCAGCACCAGCGCAACGGTGACGGCCGGCTGCAGCACCTTGGTCCAGAATGCCAGCCAGTAACGACCGTTGTTCAACCCCTGCTCGCCCAGGTAGTGGATATAGCGCCACAAGCCGGTGATCGATAGCGCTTCCGGCTCCATCACCACCGTCCCGAGTAGCTGCGGCGTCAGCTGAACATCCCAGCGTTCCTGCGGCGTGCGCACCACCTCGGTGTGATCGCCGCGAAAATGGGTGGTCGAGATATTCTCGAGCAGCCAGTGATCAGCCTGATAGCTGGCGCGACGGGCAAAACTGGACGACAACAGGCGGCGCTCGTCATCGAAGCGATAACGTGTCACCCCCACCAGCATGCCGCCGGGCTGCACGGCGTTGACGTGCACGAACTCGTTCTCCTGCCGGTGCCACAGGCCGCGTTTGCTGCTCTGCGCCTCGCCTGCGCCCTGCGCCAGGGAGCGCCGCGCCTGGGCGATGTCCTCGGTCGCTGGCGCAACGTACTCACCGATCAGAATGCCGGCAATGAGCAGCACCAGCATCGGCTTCATCACCGCCACCACGATGCGCCCCAGCGAGACACCAGCCGCGCGCATGATGGTCAGCTCGCTGCTGCTGGCAAGCGTGCCAAGGCCGATCAAACAACCGATCAGTGCCGCCATAGGCAGCATTTCATACAGACGCCGAGGCGACGTCAGCAGCACGTACTGCAGTGCATCGCCCAGCCCGTAGCTGCCTTCCACATCACTCAATTCATCGATGAACGCGAATAGCAGAGCCAGACCCACGATGATGCCGAGGACAGTCAGAATCGCGAGAAAGACATGGACTCCGATGTAGCGATCCAGCTTAACCACGAGCCACCTCCCGCTGCGCACTGCCCTTCTTCATCCGCAGCCTGATCGGCTCCCAGTACAGCATCAACAGGCCTATCGCCAGGAACAGCCCGTGCACCCACCAAAGGCCCAGCGCCATCGGGATTCGCCCCTTGTCCAGCGCACCGCGCACGGCGATCAGCAACGCGAGGTAGGTCATGTACAGAAGGATCGCCGGCAGCAGCTTGAGAAAACGCCCCTGTCGCGGATTCACCTTGGCCAGCGGCACCGCGAGCACGGTAACGACGAACACCAGCAACGGCAATGAGAAGCGCCACTGCAGCTCGGTGCGATGACGGATGTTGTCGCTGCCGAGCAGCTCCCGAGTCGGCAGCGCCTCACGTTCGCTCAGCTCCATGCTCACTTCCGGCTTGGGAAGCAGCACACCATAGGTGTCGTACTGGATGGCGCGGTAATCGGCCTGCCCCGGGTTGCCGTCATAGCGATAGCCGTTTTCCAGAATCAGATAGCGACTGCCATCGGGCTGGACTTCCTGCCGTCCGCTCTCGGCAACCAGCACAGACAGCCCGCTTTCCTTTCCGGTCTGACGCGAAACATTGGTTTCGGAGATGAACACCCCGCCGAGCTCGCTGCGGTCAGCCGACAGTTCGCGGGTGTAGGTTACCCGTGAACCGCCGCGCAACGTCTGGAAGCGCCCCGGCACCAGCGTGTCGAACTCGGTCAGGGAGTCCTGCTGATTGAGGATACGGTCCACCTCGGCGATGCCCTGCGGCGCCAACCCAAGGCTCAGCCATCCCACCACCACCGCCACCAGGGCGGCGGGTGCCAGGCTGTAGACCAGCAGCCGGCGCTGGCTCATGCCCGTAGCCGAAAGCACCGTCATTTCGCTTTCCAGATAGAGGCGCCCGTAAGCCAGCAGAATGCCGAGAAACAGTCCGAGCGGGAGGATGAGCTGCAGAAAGCCGGGCAGACGAAAGCCCATGATCAGCAACAGCACCCCTGGGTCGAGCAGTCCCTGCGCAGCCTGCGCCAGATACTTGATGAAACGGCCACTCATGATGATCACCAGCAGCACGGCACTGACCGCGCTCATGGTGACCAGCAGCTCTCGGGACAGGTAACGAAAGACGATCAAACCAGACACTCCAGGGTTGTCAGGCTCTGGCGGCAACGCTCAAACTAGCCGCCAGTTGCCGGCCCGCCGGAGCGGGCCGTTGGAAATTGGGTAATGACGCACCGAGCGGACGCGGACCGCCGCGCCGAAACAATCGCGGAAGCATCGACGATTGCAACGTTTCTAGCCTAGCGCAGTCGTTAGCAACGACCGAACAGGCGAACCACCGGAAAAATAAGCCCGGCATTATCCTGCAAACCCGACTCTTTGTCTTGGGGACACCACGTCATGGAATTTGTTGTCAAAAGCGCCAAAGCCTCCACCCAGAAGACCGCCACCCTGGTTCTGCCGCTCGGCGATGACTGCCTTCTCGGCAGCGTCGCGCAGAACGTAGACAGCACCAGCGGCGGCGCGCTCAGCACTGCGCTCAAGCGTGGCGACATCCAGGGCAAAGTGGGTCAGACCCTGCTGCTGCATGGCCTGCCCGGCCTCAAGGCTGAGCGCGTACTGCTGGTCGGGATCGGCAAGGTCGACGAACTGGACAACCGCCAGTGGCGCAAGATCGCCAATGCCGCACTTGCCGCAATCAAGGGTCTCGGCGGTGCCGATGCGGCCTTCGCCATGCAGGATGTTCAGATCAAAGGCCGCGACAATTACGGCCGCACTCGCCTGCTGGTGGAAATCCTTGCCGACGGCCAGTACGTGTTCGATCGTTTCAAGAGCAAGAAAGCCGACCCGCGCGCTCTGCAGAAGATCATCCTGCTGTGTGACAAGAGCGAGCAGCCCGACGTGGAACGCGCGACCCGCGAAGCCTCGGCGATCGCCAGTGGCATGGCGTTCACACGCGACCTCGGCAACCTGCCACCGAACGTCTGCCACCCGACCTACATCGCCGAACAGGCAAAGCAGATGAGCAAGGCCTGCAAGGGCCTGAAGGTCGACGTGCTCGACGAGAAGAAGCTGCGTGATCTCGGCGCCGGCGCCTTCCTCGCGGTTTCCCTGGGCAGCGACCAGCCCGGCTGCATCATCGTCATGCAGTACAACGGCGGCAAGAAGGGCGAGCAGCCGTATGCCCTGGTGGGCAAAGGCATCACCTTCGATACCGGTGGCATCAGCCTCAAGCCGGGCCAGGGCATGGACGAGATGAAGTACGACATGGGCGGAGCCGCCAGCGTACTCGGCACACTCAAGGCCGTGCTGGAGCTGCAGCTGCCGATCAACCTGGTCTGCCTGCTGGCCTGTGCCGAGAACATGCCCAGCGGCGGCGCCACCCGTCCGGGCGACATCGTCACTACCATGAGCGGCCAGACCGTGGAAATCCTCAACACCGATGCCGAGGGCCGTTTGGTGCTGTGCGATGCGCTGACCTACGCCGAACGCTTCGAGCCGCGCGCGGTGATCGACGTGGCCACGCTGACCGGTGCCTGCATCGTCGCCTTGGGCGGCAACACTTCCGGTCTGCTGGGCAACAACGACGCCCTGGTGCAGCAACTGCTGCAGGCTGGCGAGAACGCTGCCGACCGCGCCTGGCAGCTGCCGCTGTTCGACGAATACCAGGAGCAGCTGGACAGCCCATTCGCCGATATCGCCAACATCGGCGGCCCCAAGGCAGGCACCATCACGGCTGCCTGTTTCCTCTCGCGCTTCACCAAGAAGTTCGCCTGGGCGCACCTGGATATCGCCGGCACCGCCTGGACCAGCGGCGGCAAGGAAAAAGGCGCCACCGGCCGGCCCGTGCCGCTGTTGACCCAGTACCTGCTGGACCGGGTCAACTGAGATGCACCTGGCCGTCGCGCCTGATCCCTCAGGCCGGAGCCGCCTTGCGCTGCCCGGCCAGAGCGGAGCACGCCCATGACGCGGATCGAATTCTACGTCCTGCCCGACGCCAACCCGACCGGCCGCCTGCGGGCGGCCTGTCAGTTGGCGGCCAAGGGCTGGCAACACGGCATGCAGGTATTCATTCGCTGCGTCGATGAAACGCAGTCGAGCGAAGTCGACGAGCTACTCTGGGACTTTCGCGCCGAGCGCTTCATTCCCCACGAGCAGCACGTCGACGACCCGAAGGCCCCGGTGGTGATCGGTGTCGACCAGGCACCTCAATTCACGCAGGGCCTCTTGATCAACCTGGCATCGACGCTTTCGTCGCACATCGACCAGTTCAGCCGGGTCATCGAGATCGTCAACCAGGAACCGCAATTGCTGACCGCCTGCCGGGAGAATTTCCGCCTGTATCGACGCCAGGGCTATGATCCGAAACGGGTCGAGCTTTAAGACCAACCATTCGACAGCAAGGGAAAACCCCTGGCAGCCGCCGGGATGCTCAAGCCCCGGAAACTTCTCAGATGACACCGAAAGCCCCGAACAAACCCGCCGAACTGCTGAGCGATCTCGAGTCCATCCGCGCCCTGCTCGGTGACGATTTTCCAGACGAGGCTCCGGCCGGCGCAGCGCTGGACCCGGACAGCATTCCGCTGCTGTCCGATATCGTCGAGCCAGCGCCTGCCGTTCCGGCCGCGAGCGCCAGCGACGACGAGCCGCGGGAAACCAGCGTGCGCAGCGCGTTTCGCTCCCTGGCCGAACGGCACATCGACCACGAACTGCGCACCGCGGCCAATCTGATCCTGCAGGAAGTGATCGACGACTTCGTGCCGCAGATCGAGGCGGAACTCAAGCGTCGCCTCGAGAGCCGAATCGAGCGCCTGGTACGCACGCCCCCGCCTCGCTCCTGAGTCATCCGCGACAATGCGCAGTTAATAAGCACGGCCGCGAAATCTCGCGGCCGTTTGCCTTTATACTTGCCCGTTTTTCCGACCAGCCGTTTTAAGGGTCCCGCCGCATGGACAAGACCTACCAGCCGCACGCCATCGAGACTTCCTGGTACCAGACCTGGGAATCGAACAACTATTTCGCCCCGCAAGGTTCCGGCGAGCCCTACACCATCATGATCCCGCCGCCGAACGTCACCGGCAGCCTGCACATGGGTCACGGCTTCAACAACGCCATCATGGATGCATTGATCCGCTGGCGCCGCATGCAGGGCCGCAACACCCTGTGGCAGCCAGGTACAGACCATGCTGGTATCGCCACGCAGATGGTGGTCGAGCGCCAGCTCGGCGCGCAGGGCGTTTCGCGTCATGACCTTGGACGCGAGAAGTTTCTCGAGAAGGTCTGGCAGTGGAAGGAAGAGTCCGGCGGCACCATTACCCGGCAGATCCGTCGCCTGGGCTCCTCGGTGGACTGGTCACGCGAGCGCTTCACCATGGACGATGGCCTCTCCGAGGCGGTCAAGGAAGCCTTCGTCCGCCTGCACGAGGACGGCTTGATCTACCGCGGCAAGCGTTTGGTCAACTGGGATACCAAGCTGCACACCGCGATCTCAGACCTCGAAGTCGAGAACCATGACGAGAAAGGTCATCTCTGGCACCTGCGTTATCCACTGGCCGACGGCTGCAAGACTGCAGACGGCCTGGATTACCTGGTGGTCGCCACTACCCGTCCGGAAACCATGCTCGGTGACGCCGCCATCGCCGTGCACCCGGAGGACGAGCGCTACAAGAGCCTGATCGGCCGTCACGTCATGCTGCCGCTGGTCAACCGCCTGATCCCGATCGTCGCTGACGACTATGTCGACCTCGAGTTCGGTACCGGCTGCGTGAAGATCACCCCGGCGCATGACTTCAACGACTACGAGGTCGGCAAGCGTCATCACTTGCCGCTGATCAATATCTTCGACCGCAACGCCGCGGTGCTCGCCAAGGCCCAGGTGTTCAACATCGACGGGACGCCGAACGACAAGATCGATGCCAACCTGCCGGACGGCTACGCGCACATGGACCGCTTCGATGCGCGCAAGGCCATCGTCGCCGAGTTCGACGCCATGAGCCTGCTGGAAAAGATCGACGACCACGCGCTGAAAGTCCCCCGCGGTGATCGCTCCGGCACCATCATCGAGCCGTGGCTGACCGACCAGTGGTACGTTTCCACTAAACCGCTGGCCGAGAAGGCCATCGCCGCCGTCGAAAGCGGCGAGATCCAGTTCGTGCCCAAGCAGTACGAGAACATGTACTTCAGCTGGATGCGCGACATCCAGGACTGGTGCATCAGCCGTCAGCTCTGGTGGGGCCATCGCATTCCTGCGTGGTACGACGAAGCCGGCAACGTCTACGTTGGCCGCGATGAAGTGGAGGTACGCAGCAAGTACAACCTCTGCAACAACGTCGAACTGCGTCAGGACGAGGACGTCCTGGACACCTGGTTCAGCTCCGGCCTGTGGACCTTTTCCACACTCGGCTGGCCGCAGCAGACCGAGTTCCTGAAGACCTTCCACCCCACCGACGTGCTGGTCACAGGCTTCGACATCATCTTCTTCTGGGTCGCCCGGATGATCATGCTGTCCACTCACCTGACCGGGCAGATTCCGTTCAAGACCGTCTACGTGCACGGTCTGGTACGCGATGGTCAGGGGCAGAAGATGTCCAAGTCCAAGGGCAACGTGCTCGACCCGCTGGACATCGTCGATGGCATCACCCTCGATGAACTGCTGACCAAGCGCACCAGCGGCATGATGCAGCCCAAGCTGGCCGAGAAGATCGCCAAGCAGACCCGTGCCGAGTTCCCCGAAGGCATCGCCAGCTACGGCACAGACGCCCTGCGCTTTACCTTCTGCTCGCTGGCCTCAACCGGCCGCGACATCAAGTTCGACATGGGCCGCGTCGAGGGTTACCGCAACTTCTGCAACAAGATCTGGAACGCCGCCAACTTCGTCTTCGAGAACACCGAGGGCAAGGACACGGGGGCCAACGGCGAGCCCGTCGAGCTCTCGTCGGTGGATCGCTGGATCATCTCCGCGCTGCAGCGTACCGAGAGCGAAGTGAATCGACAGCTGGAGGCGTTCCGCTTCGACCTGGCCGCTCAGGCGCTGTACGAGTTCATCTGGGACGAGTACTGCGCCTGGTACCTGGAGCTGGTCAAGCCGCTGCTGTGGGACGAGACCGCAAGCGCCGAACGCCAGCGCGGCAGCGCCGACCGCCAGCGCGCCCCCCGCCGCACCTTGGTGCGCGTGCTGGAAACCGCGCTGCGCCTGGCGCATCCGTTCATGCCGTTCATTACCGAGGAAATCTGGCAGCGCGTCGCGCCGCTCGCCGGCAAGTCCGGTCCGACGCTGATGCTGCAGCCGTGGCCGGAGTTCAACCCGGAGCGTATCGACGAAGCCGCCGAAGGCGATATCGAGTGGCTCAAGGCCTTCATGCTGGGCATCCGCCAGATCCGCGGCGAGATGAACATCTCCATGGCCAAGCGCATCGACGTGGTGCTGGGCAACGCCTCGGCTACCGATCAACGCCGCCTGACCGACAACGAGCCGCTGCTGAAGAAACTGGCCAAGCTGGAAAGCGTGCGCCTGCTCAACGACGGCGAAGAAGCACCGCTGTCGGCCATCGCGCTGGTGGGTGACATGCAGGTGCTTGTGCCGATGGCTGGTCTGATCGACAAGGATGCCGAACTGGCTCGCCTGGACAAGGAACTCGCCCGGCTGGACGGCGAGGTCAAGCGCGTCGGCGGAAAGCTGTCGAACGCCGGTTTCGTCGACAAGGCTCCCGCCGAGGTGATCGACAAGGAACGCGCCAAACTGGCCGAGGCCGAACAGGCCAAAGCCAGGCTGCAGGAGCAGCGCGACCGCATCGCCACGCTCTGATCAGGACGCGGTAAACGCAAAAGGCCAGCCCGAAAGGTGCTGGCCTTTTTGCTTAAGGAGGTCATCTTGATTGATGACAAGTTATTACCGGCAACGCTGATACACTATGCCGCACATGAAACACCCCTTTACAAACTGGCAGGCCGTTAAAGCCAAGACGAACAGCTCGACGATGTGAAATGAGCCCCCTGCTGCGAAGCGCAATGCCCCACGTATTTCGCCGAACGCGCAACCGTCTCCCAGGGCAGTCCACCGCCCCGATTTGTTTCACCTCGCTAGCGAATCGTTCCCCTGCCAGCCGCTGAGGCTGCGTCGACACACCCGCATGCCCCGGCAAGGTTCCTCAAGATGGAGTCCCTCCGATGTATGCACTCATGGCTGTCGTGTTCGTCATAGGCTATCTATGCATAGCCTTTGAACATCCCCTGAAGATAGACAAGGCCGCTGCCGCGATCCTAACCGCGGTTGTGACCTGGACCATTCTGGTGCTGGGCGCCGACCAGATACTTCCGCTGCTGCAACCCGGCAGCCACAACCCCGGGGACTCCTCGGCGGTGGTGGTCGAATCGCTGCGTCATCACCTGGGTGAAGTCTCGGAGATTCTCTTCTTCCTGCTCGGCGCGATGACCATCGTCGAGCTGATCGACTCCCACGAAGGTTTCAAGGTAATCACCGACCGCATCCAGACCCGCAAGCGCGTACACCTGCTGTGGATCATCGGCTTCCTCACCTTCTTCCTCTCCGCAGCACTGGACAACCTGACCACCACCATCGTCATGGTCTCCCTGCTGCGCAAGCTAATCCGCGGCCGTCCTGAGCGCTGGCTGTTCGTCGGCGTCGTGGTAATCGCCGCCAACGCCGGTGGTGCCTGGTCGCCGATCGGTGACGTGACCACCACCATGCTCTGGATCGGCAACCAGATCAGCGCTTCCGGCGTGATCACCGGCCTGTTCCTGCCAAGCCTGGTGTGCCTGCTGGTGCCGCTGATCATTCTCAGCTTCCGTCTGCGCGGCGAGGCACCACGCCCGCGTCCTCGTGCTCACCTGGCCGAGAAGCATCCGCCGACCACCACCGTATTCGAGCGCAACCTGGTACTCGGTCTTGGCCTCGCTGCCCTGCTCTTCGTCCCGGTGTTCAAGACCGTGACCCACCTGCCGCCTTACATGGGCATCCTCTTCGGCCTCGGCGTGCTCTGGGTGACCACCGAGTTCATCCACCGCAACAAGAATGCCGAAGACAAGCACCCGCTTTCGGTAGTCGGCGTTCTGCGCAAGGTGGACACCCCCAGCGTGCTGTTCTTCCTCGGCATTCTGCTGGCCGTATCCAGTCTCGCTACCGCGGGCCACCTGACCCAGGTCGCGACAGCCCTGCGCGAATCGCTCGGCCACATCTACCCGATCACCTACGCCATCGGCCTGCTTTCGGCCGTGGTCGACAACGTGCCGCTGGTGGCCGGTGCGATGAAGATGTACCCGCTGGTCAGCGAGAAGATGCTGGCTGCAACCGCGGCAGAGGAAATTAGCTGGATGTCCCAGTTCGTCGTCGATGGCAACTTCTGGGAGATGCTCGCCTTCTGCGCCGGTACCGGCGGCAGCACGCTGATCATCGGCTCGGCTGCGGGGGTCGCGGCGATGGGCATGGAGAAGATCAGCTTCACCTGGTACGTCAAGCGCGTCAGCTTGCTGGCCTTCCTCGGTTACACTGCGGGCGCCGCGACCTACATCGGCATGCTCGCCCTGCGCTAAACCGCAGCGAGCCTGGCCAGGTCGCTGCCCCCACAGACGACCTGGCCAGGGACCTTCCATGACCGTCAGCAAGACCAAAACCAGTTTCTATCGCCGACTCTACGTCGCCTGGCTGATCGACAGCGGCACCGCCTGCAGTGTCCCTGCACTGATGGCCGCGACCGGCATGCCACGGCGCACCGCCCAGGACACCCTTGCCGCGCTCGCGGAGCTGGACATCGACTGCAGCTTCGAGCAGGACGACGGCGAACGGCACAATGCCGGCCACTACGCCATCCGCGACTGGGGTGCCATCGACAAGGGCTGGATCGAGCGCAACCTGCCGCGTATCAAATCCATTCTCGAATATCCCTGATCGACCATGAGTGGCGACCTGCTGATGGTTCTCGCCCTGCTCACCGGCTGCATCGGCCTGTTCGCGCTGAACAAGCCACGCATGGACGTGGTGGCGGTACTGGCCATGGTCGCGCTGCCGCTCACTGGTGTGCTCAGCGTACAGGAGGCATTGGCCGGCTTCAGCGATCCGAGCGTGGTGCTGATCGCCACCCTGTTCGTCATCGGCGACGGCCTGGTGCGCACCGGCATCGCCTATCGCCTGGGCGACTGGCTGATGCGTACCGCCGGCAGCAGCGAGACCCGCTTGCTGATTCTGCTGATGCTGGCCGTCGCGGGGCTCGGCTCGGTGATGAGTTCGACCGGCGTGGTGGCGATCTTCATTCCCGTGGTGCTCGGCATCGCCAATCGCATGAAGGTCTCGCCACGGCGGCTGATGATGCCGCTGGCGTTCGCCGGCCTGATCAGCGGCATGCTGACGCTGGTGGCGACGCCGCCGAACCTGGTAATCAACAGCGAACTGCGCCGCGCCGGGCTCGACGGCTTCGCCTTCTTCGATTTCACCCCCATCGGCCTGGTGATTTTGTTGCTCGGCGTCGGCTATATGCTGCTGGCGCGCCGCTGGCTGGGCAGCGACAAGCGCAGCGAAGCGACAGAACATCGCCATACGCTGGCGGATCTGGCGCGGGAGTATCGACTGGAAGAACGTGAGCGGCGACTGCGGGTGATGCCGGGATCGATTCTCGCCAACCAGGCGCTGGACGAGCTGAAGCTGCGAACCCAGTACGGCATCAACGTGATCGCCGTGGAACGCCATGACCGCTTTCGCAACCTTCTGCTGATCGCGACGGGCAATACCGAACTGTTCGTCGGCGATGTGCTGCTGGTCGATCTGGCCAGCCCGGCCATCGGCCTGCTCGGCGCCTATCAGGAGCTGGGCCTCGATCCCCTGCAACTCAGCACCTCCTACTATTCGGTGCACGGTCGCGAGCTGGGGCTGGCGGAAGTGGTGCTGCCACCGGATTCGCGCCTACCGGGCAAGACCATCCAGCAACTGGGTTTTCGCAGCCGGCACAAGCTCAACGTGGTCGGTCTGCGCCGCAATCGCCAAGCCCTGCAGGGGCTGCTGGTGGATGAAAAGCTCAAGCCAGCCGATACGCTGCTGGTGGCCGGCAGCTGGAAGCACATTCACCGTCTGCAGGGCATGAGCCGCGACTTCCTCGTGCTGAGCCTGCCGGCCGAGGTGGACGATGTGGCACCCGCGGCCAACCAGGCACCGTTCGCGCTGCTCGGGCTGGCGGTGATGGTGACATTGATGGTCAGCGGGCTGGTGCCCAACGTGCTGGCGGCGCTGATTGGCTGCCTGGTCATGGGCCTGTTCCGCTGCATCGACATGGACAGCGCCTACAAGGCGATTCACTGGCAAAGCCTGGTGCTGATCGTCGGCATGTTGCCGTTCGCCCTGGCGTTGCAGAAAACCGGCGGCATCGCCCTGGCGACATCGGGGCTGGTCGGCCTGCTCGGCGACGCCGGACCGCATGCCCTGCTCGCCTGCCTGTTTCTGCTGACCGCCGTGATCGGGCTGTTCATCTCCAACACGGCGACGGCTGTGCTGATGGCACCCGTTGCGCTGTCCACCGCCGAGCAGCTGGGCGCCTCGCCCTACCCGTTCGCCATGATCGTCGCGCTGGCGGCCTCCGCCGCGTTCATGACGCCGATTTCCTCGCCGGTGAACACGCTGGTGCTCGGTCCCGGGCAATACCGCTTCGCCGACTTTGTCCGAGTTGGCGTGCCCTTTACCGCGCTGGTCATGATCGTCTCGGTGCTGCTGGTGCCGCTGCTGTTTCCGCTATGAATGCCGGCTGCCTCGGGACACCCACCGACGGGTAGCCAGCGAAAAGTGGCATGGCGGCTGAAAGGGCCAGCCGTTAAGCTCCAGCTCTCATTCTAAAAAGAACAGACTCCATGCCTCAGCGTGTCGCCCTGTTTCCGGTCCTGCTGGCCGGTGCCGTCCTGTTGTTGGTCGTCCATGGCCTTGGCCGCTTCGTCTATACCCCGCTGCTGCCCTGGCTGGTGGAGGACGGTCTGCTGACCGTGCAGGAAGGCGCCAGCATCGCCAGCTGGAACTACCTGGGCTATCTGATCGGCGCCCTGCTCGCGGTGCGCTGGCATCGCGTCGCGCAGATTCGTCGTACGCTGCCCTGGGCACTGACGCTACACGTCCTGAGCGCCCTGCTGCAGACCCAGGCGGAATCCGCTGACGCCCTCGCCGCATTGCGCTTGGCCAATGGCATCAGCAACGGTCTGGTATTCGTACAGGCGCCCTCGCTGATCCTCGAATGGCTGGCGCGACAGCAGCGCGTTTCCTCCAGCGGCCTGGTCTATCTCGGTGTCTGCGTCGGGCTGATTCTCTCCAGTTTGCTGGTGAGCCTGAGCGACGGGTACCTGCTGGGAGCCGAGCGCTGGTGGCCGGCGGCGTTGCTTTCGATACCGCTGGCCTGGTGGGGCTGGCGGCAGCTGTCGCAGCTGGACATGCCTGACGAGGAAAAGGCCCATTCTGCGGAGGAGCCACCCAGCGGCAAGCTGCTCGATCGCTCCAGCACACCGCTGTTTCTTTCCTACGCTGGCGCCGGCATGGGCTACATCCTGCCGATGACTTTCCTGCCGATGGTCGCGCGTCTGCAGGTAGAGCCCGGTGACTTCCTCATCGGTGGCAGCTGGCTGGTGGTGGCGCTGGCGACGCTGCCGGCGCCCTGGCTGTGGAATCGTCTCGGCGTGCGCATGGGTGACGACATCGCCTTGCGCCTGAGCTACCTCACCCAGTTGCTCGGCGTACTGGCCGCGCTGCTGCTGCCCGGCGCGGTCGGCATCCTGCTCTGTGCGGTACTGGTCGGCGGCACCTTTCTCGGCACGGTGCTGCTGACCCAGCGTCTGGCGCGGACACTGCATCCACATCAAGGACCGCGGCTGTCGGCGGCGCTGATCGCACTCTACGGCCTGACCCAGCTCGCCGCACCCTGGCTGACCAGCATCTGGATGGGGATGGGCGGCAGCCTGCACAGTGCCTTCTGGCTCGGCGCGGCGGCGCTGCTCTGGGGGTTGTTCTGGATGCTGATGGTGCCGCGCCGCCGTTAGCAACGAGACCTATCCGCGGGCAGCGGTTGTGGGACAATGCGCGCCCCAGCCGCCAACCTCCGCCGATCAAATGCCGCGCAAATCCCCGAGCCCAACCCCGCAGCCTGCCCGCGCTGAAGCCAAGGCGGTGCTGCATCCACGTAACCGCCACACCGGCCGCTACGACTTCCCCGCGCTGATCGCCGGCTGCCCTGAGCTCGCCGAGCATGTGATCATCAACCCCTACGGCAAGCAGAGCATCGACTTCGCCAATCCGGATGCGGTGCGGGTGTTCAATCGCGCGCTGCTCAGGCAGTTCTACGGAATCCAGCACTGGGACATTCCGCCAGGCTACCTGTGCCCGCCGGTGCCAGGGCGCGCCGATTATCTGCATGGACTGGCCGATCTGCTCGGGCAGAACGATGCCAGCGCCATTCCCCGCGGCACCGCCATTCACGCGCTGGACATCGGCACCGGTGCCAACTGCATCTACCCGCTGATCGGCCACCGGGAATACGGCTGGCGCTTCACCGGCAGTGATATCGACGCCACCGCTCTGGCCTCGGCATGCACCATCGTCTCGGCCAATGGCCTCGTCAAGGCCATCGAGCTGAGACAACAGGCGGCGCCGAAGCACATCTTCAAGGGGGTGATGTTGCCCGAGGATCGCTTCGACCTGACGCTGTGCAATCCGCCCTTCCATGCATCGCAGGCCGAAGCCAGCAGTGGCAGCCAGCGCAAGTGGCGTAACCTCGGCAAGCTCGATCCGAGCCGCAAACTACCCGCGCTCAATTTCGGCGGTCAGGCGGCGGAGCTCTGGTGCGAAGGTGGCGAAGCGGCCTTTGTCGCGCGCATGGCGGAGGAAAGCGTCGCGTTCGCCAGACAGGTCTACTGGTTCAGTACCCTGGTATCGAAGGGCGCCAACGTGGCGCCGCTGGAGGCGCGGCTGAAACGCCTCGGTGCCCGCCAGATGCACACGCTGGACATGGCTCAGGGGCAGAAGAAGAGCCGCTTCGTCGCCTGGACCTTCCTGAGTCAAACGGAGCAGGCGAGTTGGCGCGCCGAGCGCTGGGCGAAAGGGTGAAATTCAGGCAGGCGTCAACGGAAAGGTTTAGACCGCCACGTCCCAGAGCTGCTTGTTCTTCAGCGCCATGGTCTGGATATAGCGCGGTTCACCGTTGATCTCTTCCAGTTCGGTCATCCCGGCCAGCTCGCCTACCACGCGATAACGCTTGCCTACACGCTTGTCCTTCAACGGATAGAGCTTGGCGATTTGTTGGGCGAGTTCGGTAAGGGTGGACATTGCTTGTTGCTCCATTGACTGCGTGCCGCAGGTATTTACCAACTGTTGATGACGGTTATGCGACAGCCGAGCTTAGAACAGGGTTGCCAGGCTGCCACTCGATCGCAGGGGTATGCACAAAAGCCGGTAGGTTGCTGCTAAGAACCGGCGATTTGTTCTTAACTTCTTCTACGCCGCTTCGCTTTGGAGCGATGAATACCGAATTGATTCCGTCACGTTCGTCGCCGTTTTTCGAACTGGAAAGCAAGGCTATGGGATCACTATTGCGGGCATGGCAGCTTTGGCGCGACCGGATAAACCGGCCACGCGGAAAAGAAGGAATTACGAGATCGCAGGCCAGCTGAATCAGCAGGTGCCCAGCCCAATCTGCAGCAGCGCCAGGCCGCCACGCTGCCAGCCCCACCAGGCCAGCATCAGCAGACCCAGCACCAGGGCGACGCTCATACCCAGCCAGAGCGGCCGCATCAGTTGACCTGCGCCTCGCGCAGGCGCTCGACTGGCTGCTCACGAATCGGCCAGTTGAGTACCGCCGCCATCAGGCTCAGCGCGATCGCGATCTGCCAGACCAGATCGTAACTGCCGGTACGGTCGTACAGCCAGCCGCCCAGCCAGCCGCCAAAGAACGAGCCCAGCTGATGGAAAAGGAAGGCGATACCGCCGAGCATCGACAGGTTGCGCACGCCGAACATGGTCGCCACCGTACCGTTGGTGAGTGGCACCGTGGACAGCCACAGCAAGCCCATGGCGATGCCGAATGCGTACGCGCTCCAGACACTCAGCGGCGCCAGCAGGAAAACACTGATCACCACACCGCGAATCAGATACAACCCGGCCAGCAGCTTTGGCTTGGAGTAGCAGCTGCCCAGCCAGCCCGCAGTGTAGGTGCCGACGACGTTGAACAGCCCGACCAGTGCCAGCACCGTGGTACCGACCTGCGCCGGCAGATGCTTATCGACCAGATAGGCCGGCAGGTGCAGACCGATGAAGACCACCTGAAAGCCGCAGACGAAAAAGCCCAGCGCCAGCAGACGGAACCCGGAATGCCCGGCCGCTTCGCGCAGCGCCTCGCCCAGCGACTGCTGAGTTCCGGGTGCCGCCGGAGGCCGCGCGGGGCTGCGCATCATCCCCGCGAGCGGCACGATCAGCGCCACCAGCAAACCGAGCGCCATAAGCGCCGAGGACCACCCCAGCCACTCGATGAGCCCCAGGCTGCCGGGCAGCATGATGAACTGGCCGAAGGAGCCCGCAGCGCTGGCGATGCCCATCGCCATGCTGCGCTTCTCCGGCGGAACCGCCTGCCCGACTGCGCCGAGGATCACCGAGAACGAGGTGCCTGACAGCCCCAGTCCGATCAGCAGCCCGGCACTCAGCGTCAGGGTCGTCGGCGAATCGGACACCGCCATCAATGCCAGCCCAACGGCGTAGAGAATGCCGCCGATCAGCACCGCACGAGCCACGCCGAAGCGATCGGCCAGCGCGCCAGTCACCGGCTGCACCAGGCCCCAGATCAGGTTCTGTATCGCGATGGCGAAGGCGAACACCTCGCGACCCCAGCCGAACTCGGCACTCATGGGCGGCAGGAACAGACCGAAGCCGTGGCGCACACCCAGCGAAATCGCGAGGATCAGCGAGCCACCAGCGAGAATCCAGGCAGAGTTGCGCCATGCAGCGGTCATGGGGGTCATTCCTCGAAGAAAAGGCGACCAGTTTACTCAGTTAAGCCTTTCTTTCGTCACCCCATGTGTCCGATCGGGTGCCCTCCGCTCTCGCGGAACGCTAAAGCGCCAGCAACCCTACGGCCATCAACAACGGCGTCGCCACGCTGACCGCAGCGTTCAGCCCCAATGCCGGCAGCAGGCGCTGCGCCTGCAGCGGTTCGCGACGCAGCAACCATGCCGCTCGCAGGGCCAACGGCAAGGTCAACAAGCCGAGTGCGCCACCGGCCAGACCTGGCTGCGCCAGCACAGCCAGGAGTACTCCGTAGGCCAGCAGCCATTGCGCAAGCGCCACGCGCACGGCGTTGGCGCAGCCGATATGCATCGGCAGGGTTCGCCGGCCGACAGCGCGGTCAGCATCAATGTCCGGAAACTGGCCGAGCAAAAGCAGGTTGTTGCATAGCAGCAGAGGGGGCAGGATCAACCACAGATCGCCGAGATCCGGCGCGCCGCCGAGAACGATGCGCGTACCCAGCACCATCAGCGCGAAGCCCAAGCCCGGCGCGAACAGGCACAGCCAGGGGTGGCGGGTCAGCCAAGGCGTGTAAAGCAGCACCAGCAACAGTCCCGCCAGACCGATCGGCGCCAGACTGAGCAACAGCGGCGGCTGGCGCAGCAGGAACAACACGCCGATCAGCGCGCAGGTCAGCAGGCTGCCGAGACCGAGCAGCAATGTGCGACCCAGCAGATGCGGATGGGTCACCAAGGTACCGCTGCCACCGCTGAATGCCGTGCGGCGGGTCTGCAGGTCCAGCCCACTGCGGTAATCACCCCATTCGTTGAGCGCATTGACTGCCACATGGGCGGCCAGGGCGCCGAGCATCACCAGCAGTGCATCACTGTAGGACATCGCTTCCGCGCTCCCGCGCGCTGCCAAGGCCAGCCCGAGCGCCACGCAGCTCAGCGTCAGCAGCAGGAAACGACCGCGCGCCACACCCAGCCAGTCCAAGGTTCCGCTCATCTACGCCTCCCGCTATCGTCTGGTGTACAGCAGGCTAACCCCAACGCCGCGAGACGTCCTTGACACAGATCGACTCTGCCAGACCGCAGCTTCGGCTGCAGGCACGCACTACCCGCTCTCGGGTAAACTGCCCAACCTGTTGCATTCCAGCCGTGAGACCACCATGCCCATCCGCCACTGCATCGTCCATCTGATCGAGAAAAAGCCGGACGGCACCCCCGCCGTGCTCCACGCCCGTGACTCGGAGCTGGGCAACTCCCAGGCTATCGAGAACCTGCTGGCCGATCTCAATGAGAGCTACAACGCCAAGCAGGGCAAGGCCTGGGGCTTCTTTCACGAGGAGTCCGGCGCCTATCCGTTCAGCGGCTGGCTCGCGCAGTACATGGAAGGCAATCAGGACTTCACCGCATTCAGCCGCCAGGCAGTCGAGCATCTGCAGAAGCTGATGGAGGAATCCAATCTGTCCACCGGCGGCCACGTGCTGTTCGCTCATTACCAGCAGGGCATAACCGATTACCTGGCCATCGCCCTGTTGCACCACAGCAACGGCGTCACCGTTACCGACTCGCTGGACGTGACCGAAGCCCGGCACCTCGACCTCGGACAGCTGCACCTGGCGACGCGGATCAACATCTCCGAGTGGCAGAACAACAAGCAGTCCAAGCAGTACATCTCCTTCATCAAGGGCAAGAACGGCAAGAAGGTGTCCGAGTACTTCCGCGACTTCATCGGCTGCCAGGAGGGCGTCGACGGCCCGGGCGAGACCCGCACGCTGCTCAAGGCCTTCAGCGACTACGTCGAAAGCGAAGACCTGCCCGAGGAAAAAGCACGGGAGAAGACCAGCGCGCTGGTCGGCTACGCCAGTAGCCAGGCGAAGATCGGCGAACCCATGTCGCTCGAAGAGCTGTCCGGGGTGATCGACGAGGAACGTCCGCGCGCCTTCTACGAGCACATCCGCAACAAGGATTACGGGCTGTCGCCGGAAATTCCCGCCGACAAACGCACGCTAAACCAGTTTCAGCGCTTCACCGGGCGCGCCGAAGGGCTGTCGATCAGCTTCGAGTCGCATCTGCTGGGCTCGAAGGTCGAGTACGACGAGGCGCGCGACATGCTGATCATCCGCCAGCTGCCGACCCAACTGAAAGACCAGCTCAAGCGGCGCAAGGACTGACCGCGCCATGCGCCTGGCGGACGCCATTCTCGATGACTGCCTGTGCGACCCCGCGGCGCCGCTGGCGCGCGATCCGGCACGCTGCTACGGCCTGGACAAAGCACAGGCTCAAGCGCAGCTGGCAAGCCTGAAGGAATGGCTGCGGGTACAGCAGACCATGCTCTGGGCCAACCGCCGCGACGCCCTGCTGCTCGTGCTGCAGGGGCCGGACTGCTCCGGCAAGAACGGCGTGATCCGCCGCGTGCTGGGTGGCCTGGACCCGCTGGGGCTGTCGCCGCACAGCTTTCAGGCGCCCAGCGAGAACGAACGCCGCCACGACTTCCTCTGGCGCTACCGGGAGCGGCTGCCGGCGCCCGGCATGCTCGGCGTATTCAATCGCAGCTACTACGAAGCGCTGGTCAGCGATCTGCGCGACGGCCTGTGCTCGCCTACCGATATTCCGCAGCGCGAGGCCGCAATCCTGGCTTTCGAGCGCGAGCTGCCGGCCGCCAGTATCCAGCCACTCAAGTGTTACCTGCAGCTGTCTGCCGGCGAGCAGAAGCAGCGCTTGCATCGGCGCCTGGAGCAGCCGGAAAAGCGCTGGAAGCTGACCCTCGGCGATCTGCAGGACCACCGCAACTTCGCCCAGCAGCAGGCGCAATGGGCTGCCGTGCTGAGCAAAAGCCACAGCCGCGAAGCACCCTGGTACGTGATACCGGCCGACCACCGCTGGTTGCGCGACCTGCTCATCGCCAGCCTGCTCGCCCGCGCGTTCGAGCGCCTGGCACTGGACTGGCCGGTGCGGCCGGCGCCATTCACCCATGCCGATCTGGACAGCACGCCATGAAGCGCTTCGCTCTGTTGCAGCTGCTGCTTCTGCCGCTGCTGGCGCAGGCGCAGCAAGGCGAAACAGCACCGGAACTGTCGGTGGACGAAGTCCGCTTCACGGTCGCCAACTCCGAATTCACCCTGATGCACGAGATGGGGCACCTGCTCATCAGCGAACTGCAGCTGCCGGTACTGGGCCGCGAGGAAGACGCCGCCGACCAGCTCGGCTTCATGGGTCTGTTCCTGTTGCAGCGGGAACAGCACCGCGACGACTTCTACGCCAAGCTGATGGATGTCGCCGATTACTGGCGCCTGGAATGGCAGCACGCGGAACGCGACGGCTCCCCGGTGCCGGTCTGGGACAGCCATGCACTGGACGCCCAGCGCTTCTACAACATCGCCTGCCTGGCCTACGGCAGCGACCCGGATCGGCTCGACTGGGTGCTGGAAGTCAGCGGCCTGCCGGTGGAGCGCGCGCTGTACTGTCCCGAGGAATACGAACAGGCGGCCCACGCAGTGCAGTGGTTTCGCGAGCACTTCGGCCGCAGCGACGAGCGACCGGCGCGGCACCGCATTCAGGTGATCTACGACACACCCCCCGGACATCTGCCGGGTGGTGCCGAACTGCTGGAAAAGATTCGCGCCAGCGGCGAGCTGGAAGCGGTCGCGGCGAAGGCCAGCGATGCCTTCGAGCTGCCCCGCGACCTGACCCTGCGCATGTCCACCTGCGGCGCGCCGGACGCCTGGTTCAACCGCATCAGCGGTGAGCTTACGCTGTGCTACGAGCGCATCGCCTACTTCCGCACGCTCGCCCGCGAGCTGCCGAAGCTGCGCGCCGGCGAATCACCGACGCCGCACTGAGGCGTCTTCAGCGCGCCTCGATGCGATAGCCAACACGCGGGAAGTGCACGTGCACGACCCCAGTGCGGTCATCGCTGCGGCGCAGGATCAGCTCTTCGCTACCGGCGAAGACCAACTCACCCTCGACCGGATCGGCGCCGTAATCCACTGCGGCGATGGCCACATTCTGCCCTTCCTGAAAACCATTCGGCTCGCTGAATGCTTCGTCCGGCAGCGGCGCAGGCTCGGCCTCCAGCGCCATGCGCAGCGCATCGTCGGCGGATAGCTCGCTGCTGGAGCCATGGCCCACGCCGAGTACCTTGCCAAGCCAGGCCGCCACCTCCGGGTAGCCATCCACCAGCGGCGCGGTGACCGGCGTTGCACGCAGGAACCACAGGCAATGCGCGACGGCGAAGTCGGCAATCGACGGCGCCGCACCAAACAGGAACTCGCCCTCCTCCCGCGCCAGCTGCTGCTGCAGGCGCGTCATGAAGGTTGGCCAATCACTCTTCGCCTGCTCCAGCGGAACGCGACTGACCGAGCCGTTGGAGAACAGCTGCGCACGGTCCTTGCTGAAGATCTGGACGAACTCCTTGGGCACCTGGGCGAAGCGGACGGCCATGGATTCGGGCTGGAACACCAGGCTCACGGCGTTCAGGAACAGCACCGAATCGGCCCACTGGGCAAGCGTCGCGGCGGTGAACTCCTGGCCTTCCGGGAACAGCGCCGGGGTGGTCTTTTCGGCCTCGAGCCGACGCGCGATCAGGGCGGTGTCGCAATAGATGTCGGCGCCGACCTGCAACACCGGCGTGCGTCGATAACCGCCGGTGAGCGCGGTCAGGTCGGGCTTGGGCATGACCGGAGGGATCATTACCGAGCGCCAGGACAGCTGCTTGAACCCCAGCATCAGGCGCGCCTTTTCGGCAAAGGGCGAGGTGGGATAGTGGTGCAGGATCAGCTCGTGCATGACAGGCTCCGCCAGAGGTCTCGAGATGGGGCGTCGCCCCGTTGGAAGAGCATCAGCTTAGACGCTCCGCTCCACCGAGCCTACCGGCTGATTGGTGCGTCATTCACGCAACGGGGCTGGCCAGGCTCACCAGGCGTTCCTTGGCACGCTTGTCCAGTCGCTTGATGGCGATCTCGCGACGCAACGCATCGCCCTTGCTGGCGCAAGTCTCGACATAGACCAGCGCCTGCGCCGGACTGGAGTGAAAGAAACGCGCCCCGCGCCCGCGCTGGTGCTCGGCGAAACGACGCTGCGCATCGTCGCTGATACCGCAGTACAGCGCACCGTTGGCGGCGCGCACCAGATAGACGAACCAGGGCTTGGGCTGAACCTCGGTCATGTTTCGCAAAACTCTCGGAGTCGGTGGCGGCACGGGCCGGCATTATGCCGAACTTGCGCGCCACGGTCGTTTGGCAGCATTACCCTGCCGTAGGAAGGTGCTCGCTTAGCAGAGAGCCCGACCGCTGTCCAGATATGGTGGCGGTTCGCCTTTGCGTATACTGCGCCGATGTTTGCCCAAACCGTGTTCCGCAAGCGCTGCGCCATCTGGCTGTTGGCGACCGGACTCTTCCTGATGCTCAGCAGCTGCGCCGAGAAGCCCAGCGAGCTTGAGCGTATACAGGAGGAAGGCGTACTGCGCGTGATCACCCGCAACAGCCCTTCCACTTATTTCCAGGACCGCAACGGCGAAGCCGGCTTCGAGTACGAGCTGGCCAAGCGCTTCGCCAGCAATCTCGGCGTCGAGCTGCAGATCGAAACCGCCGACAACATCGAAGACATTTTCAACCGTCTCAACCGGCCCGGCGGCCCGGCGCTCGCCGCCGCCGGCCTGGTCGCCAGCGAAGGCCGACGGGAACTGGCACGCTTCACCCGCTCCTATCTGGACGTCACCACCCAGGTCGTCTACCGCAGCGGCCAGCGCCGTCCGACCAGCCCCAAGGACCTGATCGGCAAGCGCATCCTCGTGCTCAAAGGCAGTAGCCAGGCTGAGAAGCTCGCCACGCTGCAGGCCGAATATCCCGACCTGCGCTACGAAGAATCCGACGCCGTGGAAGTGGTCGACCTGCTACGCATGGTCGACGAGGGGCAGATCGACCTGACCCTGGTGGAATCCAACGAGATGTCCATGAACCAGGTGTACTTCACCAACATCCGCGCCGGCTTCGATGTTGGCGAGCAGAACAGCCTGGCCTGGGTCGTGGCCAAGGGCGAGGACGACAGCCTGCTCGAGGCCGCCAACTCCTTCCTCGAGCAGGCCCAGCAGAACGGCACGCTGCAGCGCCTGCGCGAACGCTACTACGGTCATGTGGACGTGCTCGGCTACGTCGGCGCCTACGCCTTCGCCAAGCATCTGCAGCAGCGTCTGCCGCGTTACGAGAAAGCCTTCCGCGAGACCGCCAGGAAACATGGCATCGATTGGCGCCTGCTGGCCGCGATCGGTTATCAGGAGTCCCACTGGCAGCCCGAGGCCACCTCCAAGACCGGCGTGCGCGGGCTGATGATGCTGACGTTGCGCACCGCCAACGCCATGGGTGTGACCAACCGCCTGGACCCGGTGCAGAGCATCCAGGGCGGCGGCAAATACCTGGTCAAGGTGCACGCCAGCCTGCCCGAAAGCGTGCAGGAACCCGATCGCACCTGGTTCGCCCTCGCTGCTTACAACGTCGGCGGAGGGCATCTCGAAGACGCCCGCAAACTCGCCGAAGCCGAGGGGCTGGACCCCAACAAGTGGCTGGACGTGAAGCAGATGCTGCCGCGCCTGGCGCAGAAGCAGTGGTACAGCAAGACCCGCTACGGCTATGCCCGCGGCGGCGAGCCGGTGCACTTCGTGGCCAACATCCGCCGCTACTACGACATCCTCACCTGGGTGACCCAGCCGCAGATGGAAGGCCAGCAGCTGGCCAAGAGCGAGCTGCATATCCCCGGCGTTCACACGACCGACCTGATGGAAGAGCTGCCGCCGCTCTGACCTTTGCGCAAGCCCGGCTCACGCCGGGCCGACGCCCATCCGACGCAACAGCGCCTTCTCGATTTCCAGAATCACCAGCACGGCCACCCCGGCCAGCACCACCAGCACACCGGTCGCCAGCGGCAACGCCTCGGACGCGAACAGCGACTGCATGAACGGCGCGTAGGTGAACATCAGCTGCAGGGCAAACACACCGAACACCGCCACCAGCACCCGCGGCGTACCCTTGACGCCCTGCACGGTGAAGGAAGGCGCCTTCAGATAACGCACGCTGAACAGATAGAACACCTCCATGCACACCAGCGTGTTGACTGCGACGGTGCGCGCCGCCTCGATCGTCGCGCCCTGCGTCAGCATCCACTGGTACATGCCGAAGATGCCGGCGAGAAACAGCGCGGAAACGAAGAAGATCCGCCAGATGACGAAGCGCGACAGCATCGGCTCGTCCGGCCGCCGCGGCGGCCTCTGCATTACATCCGCCTCGGTCGGTTCGAACGCCAGTACCATGGCCAACGCCACCGAGCTGACCATGTTGACCCACAACACCTGCACCGGCGTGATCGGCAGCGCGATACCGAGCAGCACCGCCAGCAGCAGCGACAGCGACTCGCCGCCGTTGATCGGCAGCAGGAAGGTCACAGTCTTGCGCAGGTTGTCGTAGACGGTGCGCCCCTCTTCCACCGCATGGGCGATGGAAGCGAAGTTGTCGTCCGCCAGCACGATGGCGCCGGCCTGCTTGGCCGCCTCGGTGCCCTTCATGCCCATCGCCACGCCGACATCGGCCTGCTTCAGCGCTGGCGCATCGTTGACGCCATCGCCGGTCATGGCGACCACCTCGCCATTGGCCTGCAGCGCACGCACCAGGCGCAGCTTGTGTTCCGGGCTGGCGCGGGCGAACACCCGGGCCTCGGCGACGGACTGGCGCATGGCCGCTTCATCCATCAGCTCCAGCTCCGGCCCGGTGATCGCCTTGATGTCATCCCCCATGCCCAGCTGCCTGGCAATGGCACTGGCAGTGACGCCGTGGTCGCCGGTGATCATCACCACGCGAATGCCAGCTGCACGGCACTGCGCCACCGCACGGATCGCCTCGTCACGCGGCGGATCGATAATGCCGACCAGCCCGAGCAGGGTCAGCTCGCTGGCAACGTCGGCATGCTCGATCGCCTCCTTGCCGGCCGGCAGCCTGCGCCGCGCCAGCGCCAGCACGCGACGACCGGCCCGCGCCTGCGCCTCGACCTGTTCATGCCAGTGCGACTGATCCAGCAGCCGCTCCTGGCCGTCGGCCTCGAGCTGCCGCGCGCACATGGCCAGGACCCGTTCCGGCGCGCCCTTGACCAGCACTTCGCTGCCGCCTTCGCAGGCGTGCAGGGTCGCCATGAAGCGGTGTTCCGACTCGAAGGGGATCACGTCCAGCCGCGGACGGTCGACGTGGAGGTTGGCCGGCGACAGTCCCGCCTTCATCGCCAGGGTCAGCAACGCGCCCTCGGTGGGGTCGCCGGCAAGGGTCCACAGTCCGTCCTTCTCGTGCAGGCTGGCGTCGTTGCACAGCGCCGCGGCTTCGGCAAGCGCGCTGGCTGCCGGCGTGCGCGCTGCCAGCGCCACCGGTTCGACTGCCACGCCCTCGAACAGCAACGCACCTTGCGGTGCATAGCCCGCGCCTTCGACCTCCAGTGCCTGCCCGGCGCAGATCACTTCCTGCACCGTCATCTCGTTGCGCGTCAGGGTGCCGGTCTTGTCCGAGCAGATCACCGTCACCGAGCCCAGCGTCTCCACCGCCGGCAGGCGCCGGATCACCGCATTGCGACTGGCCATACGCTGCACGCCGATGGCCAGGGTGATGGTCATGATCGCCGGCAGCCCCTCGGGGATCGCCGCGACCGAAAGCCCCACCGCCGCCATGAACATCTCGCCGGCGCCCATGCCCCGCACCAGCGTGCCGAACAGGAACAGCAGAACGCCCGCGGCCAGGATCACGGCCGTCAGCGCCCGGCCAACATCGGACATCTTGCGCAGCAGCGGCGTGGTGCCCTGTTCGACGGATTCCAGCATCGTCCCGATACGCCCGATCTCGGTCGCCGCGCCCGTGGCGACCACCACCGCACGCGCCTGGCCCTGGGTCACCAGCGTGCCGGCATAGCCCATGCAAAGCCGATCACCGATGGAAGCATCGGCGGCCACGGCCTCGACCTGCTTGTCGACTGGCACCGATTCGCCGGTCAACGCCGCCTCGTCGATACGCAAGTTGCGCGCCTGCAGCAGTCGCACGTCCGCCGGCAGGCTGTCGCCGGAAGCCAGCAGTACCACATCCCCGGGCACCAGCTCGGCGGCATCGAGGTCCTGCTGGCGGCCATCGCGCAACACCACCGCGTGCGGCGCCAGCAGATGCCGAATCGCCTGCAGCGCTTTTTCCGCCTTGCCCTCCTGAACGAAGCCGATCACCACGTTGACCACCACCACCGCCAGGATCACGAAGGTGTCGACCAGATGCCCCATCAGGCCGGTTACCAGCGCCGCGGCGATCAGCACATAAAGCAGAAGATTGTTGAGATGACGCAGCAGGCGCTGCCAGACACTCGCCGGCTTGGCCTCATCGAGCCGATTGGGACCGTATTGCAGCAGGCGCTGCCGGGCCTGTTCGTGGCTGAGGCCGGCGCTCGAGGACTCCAGTTCGAGCAACGCCTCATCGCTCTGCCGAGCATGCCAGCGGTTCGACTGTGTTTGCGGGTCGGGCATTGGATCCCCCTGATCTTGATTCGATGATGCCGGAAGCACCGGCAACGCTGGCCCATCAGAGCCGAAACAGCGCCCCTATGACCACCGCCGCGAAACCGCTTGCAACACTCGCACGACGACCAGATGTCGCACCCCAGCATTGCTGCACGCGCGCGTCGCAGCCGCGCTATTCTTGCCGGTCAGTCATGACCTACCGAGGACGCAGCATGCAAAAAACAGCACTCATCATCGGCGCTTCCCGCGGTCTGGGTCTCGGCCTGGCGAAACAGTTCTGCACCGCAGGCTGGCAGGTGATCGCCACGGTGCGCAACCCGCAGCACGCCGAAGCCCTCAGCCAGATACCGCAGGTGCGCGTCGAAACGCTGGATATGGACGATGCAGGCAGCGTAGACCAGCTGGCCGCCCGCCTGGCCGGTACCAGACTCGACGTGCTATTCGTCAACGCCGGCGTCGCCGGCCCGCAGCACAAACCGGCCACGCAAGCCAATCAAACGGAAGTCGGCCAGCTGTTCTTCACCAATGCCGTCGCACCGGTGCGCCTGGCCGAGCGGTTGCTGCCGCTGGTCGATCCTACGCTGGGCGTGATCGTCTTTATGAGTTCCATCCTCGGCAGCGTCGAAACCGGTCCGGGCATGGGCATGGACCTGTACGGCGCGAGCAAGGCCGCGCTGAATCACATGACCCGTACCTTCGTCGCCGGACTGGGCGAGACCCGGCTGACCGTGTTGTCGATGCATCCCGGCTGGGTCAAGACCGACATGGGCGGCGACCAGGCGCCACTGGATGTCGAGACCAGCACGCGCGGTATGCTCGAGCAGGTTACCCAGGCCATTGGACAGGGTGGGCATCGGTATCTGGATTACCAGGGCAATCCGCTTCCCTGGTGATGACGGCCACAAGGGTTATCTCGGGAGTCGGATTGGCCACTCCCACTACCCAACCCTTGGCAGCCCTGTGACAAACCCACCCCAAACCCTTTATCTTCCTCCCCCGGCGAGGCATCCACCGCTCCGCCTCCTGGATCAGCAGACAGGGCATAACTGAGCTGGCTACTCTGAACTCAACCATTCAGGAGAAAGCCGGCCATGGCTGCTCATCGAATCTGGATCAAGAATCCCCTCGCCCTCTTCACTGCCAACGGCCAGAAAGCCCCAGGCGGACTGGTGATCGAAGACGGTGTCATCACCGAACTACTAACCGCCGGCGCCACGCCCGCGCTGCCGGTGGATGAGACCTTCGACGCCCGTGAACACGTGGTATTGCCGGGGCTGATCAACACCCACCACCACTTCTACCAGACCCTCACCCGCGCCTGGGGGCCGGTGGTCAACGAGCCGCTGTTCGACTGGCTGCTGACCCTCTACCCGGTCTGGGCGCGGCTCACGCCGCAGGCGCTACAGCTGGCGAGCAAGGTGGCGCTGGCCGAACTGCTGCTGTCTGGTTGCACCACGGCGGCGGATCACCACTACCTGTTTCCGGGCGGGCTCGAGGATGCCATCGACATTCAGGTCGAGGCCGTCCGCGAGCTGGGCATGCGCGCCATGCTCACCCGCGGCTCGATGAACCTGTCCAAGGAAAACGGCGGCCTGCCCTGCAAGAGCGTGGTGCAGGACGCCGAGACGATTCTTGCCGACAGCGAGCGGCTGATCGATCGCTACCACGAGCGCGGCGACGGCGCGCAGATCCAGATCGCCCTGGCGCCCTGCTCGCCCTTCTCGGTCACCACCGACATCATGCGTGCCTGCGCCGAGATGGCCGAAGCGCGCGACGTACGTCTGCATACCCATCTGGCCGAAACGCTCGACGAGCAGGAGTTCTGCGCGAAGCGCTTCGGCATGCGCACCGTGGATTACCTGCAGAGCGTCGGCTGGCTCGGCCCGCGGACCTGGCTGGCGCACGGCATTCACTTCAATCAGGTGGAGATCCACCGCCTGGGCGCGGCCGGGGTCGGCATCTGCCATTGTCCGAGTTCCAACATGCGCCTGGCCTCCGGTATCTGCCACACGCTGGAGCTTGAAGACAAGGGCGCCACCATTGGCCTGGGCGTCGACGGCTCAGCTTCCAACGATGCCTCCAACATGATGCTCGAGGCGCGCCAGGCGCTGTTCATCCAGCGCCTGCGCTACGGCGCCGAGAAGATCACGCCAGAGAAGGTCCTCGGCTGGGCGACCCGCAGCTCCGCACGCCTGCTCGGGCGCAGCGACATCGGCGAACTGGCGGTTGGCAAGCAGGCTGACCTCGCAATGTTCAAGCTCGACGAACTGCGCTTCTCCGGCAGCCACGATCCCGTCGCCGCGCTGCTGCTGTGCGCCGCCGACCGCGCCGACCGGGTGATGGTCGCCGGCAAGTGGCGTGTCATCGACGGCCAGGTCGAAGGCCTCGACGTTCAGGGGCTGATCGCCGATCACCAGCAGGCGGCTCGGCAGCTGGTAAACGGCTAATCGGCAATGATCGAGGCTTGCACCAAAGCTGGGCGCCGTGGATTACTGGCGCACCAGCGCAAGCCTCGACCAGGCATCAGCGTCGAGTCGAAGCGCCCGCAATCCGGCACAACGAAGGTATCTGTCCAGTTGGTCAGCTTTTTGCTAACCAGCTATCAGCCAACATAGGCTCTGTAGCTAGACAAACAGGAGCGTCACCCGCCATGCAGAACAACACTCGGAAAACCCTGCTGCGTGCACTCGCCGCAGCGATCGGCTTCAGCGCCGCACTGACGACCGCCGCGGCGTCGGCCGCCGATCCGTTGAAGGTCGGCTTCGTCTACATCGGCCCGATCGGCGACCACGGCTGGACCTACCAGCACGAGCAGGGCCGCAAGTACATGGAAGAAAAACTGGGCGACAAGGTGAAGACCAGCTTCGTCGAGAACGTGCCGGAAGGCGCCGATGCCGAGCGGGTCATCCGCAACATGGCCAAGAGCGACTACGACCTGATCTTCACCACCTCCTTCGGCTACATGAACCCCACGCTGAAAGTCGCCAAGCAGTTCCCCAAGGTCACCTTCGAGCACGCCACCGGTTACAAGCAGGCGAAGAACGTCGGTACCTACCTGACCCGTTCCTATGAGGGCCGCTATGTAGGCGGCTTCCTCGCGGCGAAGATGACCAAGACCAAGAAGGTCGGCTACATCGCCTCCTTCCCGATTCCGGAAGTGATCCGCGACATCAACTCCATCCAGCTGGCGCTGGACAAGTACAACCCCGGCACCGAGATCAAGGTGGTGTGGGTCAACACCTGGTTCGATCCGGGCAAGGAAGCCGATGCCGCCAACGCGCTGATCGACCAGGGCGTCGACGTGATCTTCCAGCACACCGACAGCCCGGCGCCGATCCAGGCCGCCGAGCGTCGTGGCGTCTACTCGGTCGGTTACGCCTCGGACATGCAGCACTTCGGGCCCAAGGCCGTGCTGACCTCCATCGTCAACGACTGGGGCCCGCACTACACCAAGTCCGCCGAAGCGGTGATGGCCGGCACCTGGAAATCCGAAGACTTCTGGGGTGGTCTGGCCCAGGACAGCATCAGCCTGCCGATCAGCGATCTGGTGCCGGCCGATGTGAAGACCGAAGCCGAAGCGATCATCGCCAGCATCAAGAGCGGTGAATTCCACCCGTTCACCGGCCCGATCAAGGACCAGGCCGGCGAAGTGCGCATCGCCGAGGGCGAGACCGCCAGCATCAAGGACCTCGCCTCGATGAATTACTACGTCGAAGGCGTCAAGGCTGAAATGCCGAAGTAAGCGTTACCCGCGCCGGCCCCGCCCGGCGCACTGCGGAATCTGCGTGCCGTCCCGCCGCCTGGCGAACCGCACGCAGGGGGCATTGCCCTCGAAAGCCGCCGGTACGAGAAGACCGGCGGCGCCGTACCGGAGTCAGCCATGAATTCACTGCCCATCATCGACATTTCCCCGCTCTATAACGCCGACGAGGCCGGCCATCTGGCCGTCGCCGAGGCCATCGACCGCGCCTGCCGCGAGTGGGGCTTCTTCTATATCAAGGGTCATCCGATCAGCGCCGAGCGCATCGCCACCCTCACCGACCATGCCCAGCGGTTCTTTGCGCTGCCTGCCGAAGATAAGCTGAAGATCGATATCACCAAGAGCCGTCACCACCGCGGCTACGGTGCCGTTGCCACCGAGCAGCTGGACCCGAGCCAGCCGTGCGACCTCAAGGAAACCTTCGACATGGGTTTCCATATGCCTGCCGATCACCCCGAGGTGCTAGCCGAAAAACCACTGCGCGGGCCCAACCGCCATCCGCTGCAGCTGGAAGGCTGGACCGAGCTGATGGAGGGCCATTACCGCGACATGCAGGATCTTGCCTGCACCCTGCTGCGTGCCATCGCGCTGGCCCTGGGTATCGAGCGGGACTTCTTCGACAAGCGCTTCGTCGAGCCCATCAGTGTGTTTCGCATGATCCACTACCCGCCCCGGCAGACCGCCACTAGCGCCGATCAGCAAGGCGCCGGCGCGCATACCGACTACGGCTGCGTCACCCTGCTCTATCAGGACCAGGCCGGCGGCCTGCAGGTGCAGAACGTCAAGGGCGAATGGATCGACGCGCCGCCCATCGAAGGCACCTACGTGGTCAACATCGGCGACATGATGGCGCGCTGGAGCAATGATCGTTACAAGTCGACGCCACATCGCGTGGTCAGCCCGCTGGGCGTGGATCGCTATTCCATGCCGTTCTTCGCCGAGCCGCATCCGGACACCGAAATCGCCTGCCTGCCCGGTTGCTACGACGAAACCAACCCGCCGAAATACCCGAGCACCACCTGCAGCCGATACATGCTCTCGCGCTTCGCCGAGACCTATGCCTACCGACGGCAGGGCGAGGCCGAATCGGCCTGAGCGGGCTTTACTTGCAGTAGGAAGAACCGGGCGATGGCCACCCAGCCCTCGCCCGACCTGCGCGCGCATGCCGCATTGACTTTTGAGTCAGGAATAAGTTGACCGAAAAGTCAGATAGCGATAATTTGCGCGTCAGAACAACAACAGTCGGAGGCACCGCCTTGATCCAGTTTCTCCTCAATCGTGAGCTGCGCAGCGAGCAGGCTCTCGACCCCAACACCACGGTGCTGCAATACCTGCGCGAACACCGCGGCAAGACGGGCACCAAGGAAGGCTGTGCCTCCGGCGACTGTGGCGCCTGTACCGTCGTGGTCGGCGAACTGGTCGGCGATCGGCTGCGCTACCGCACCCTGAATTCCTGCCTGACCTTCGTCTGCGCCCTGCACGGTAAGCAACTGATCACCGTCGAAGACCTCAAGCATCAGGGTCAACTGCACAGCGTCCAGCAGGCGATGGTCGATTGCCACGGCTCGCAGTGCGGCTTCTGTACTCCCGGCTTCGTCATGAGCCTGTTCGCCTTGCAGAAGAATCGCAGCGACGGCGTGCAGACCTACGATCCACACCAGACCCACGAAGCCCTGGCCGGCAACCTCTGCCGCTGCACCGGCTATCGCCCGATCCTCGAAGCCGCCGAACAGGCCTGCTGTGCTAAGCAGCCGGACCAGTTCGATGCCCGCGAAGCCGAGACCATCGCCCAGCTGCAGCGCATCGCGCCACGTGAAACGGCCGAACTCAGCGACGGCGAAAAGCGCAGCCTGTCGCCGCTGACGGTCGCTGAGCTGGCCGAGCTGTATGCCGCCAATCCGCAAGCGCGGCTGCTCGCCGGTGGAACCGACCTGGCCCTGGAGGCCACCCAGTTCCATCGCGAACTGCCGGTAATGATCCATGTTGGCCAGATCACCGAGATGAAGCAGGTCCAGATCACCGACCGCCATATCGAGATCGGTGCAGCCGCACCGCTGACCGACTGCTACGCCGCGCTGGCTGCCGAGTACCCGGACTTCGGCAATCTGCTGCAGCGCTTCGCCTCGCTGCAGATCCGCAATCAGGGCACGCTGGGCGGCAACATCGGCAACGCCTCGCCCATCGGCGATGCCCCACCGCTGCTGATCGCCCTGGGCGCCGAGGTCGTGCTGCGCAAGGGCGATGTCAGCCGCACCCTGCCGCTCGAGGATTACTTCCTCGACTACAAGGTCACCGTGCGCCAGCCCGGCGAGTTCATCGAGCAGATCATCGTGCCGCGCGCCACGCCGGATCGCCTGTTCCGCGCCTACAAGGTTTCCAAACGGCTGGACGACGACATCTCGGCGGTCTGCGCCGCGTTCGATCTCAAAATCACTGATGGCATGATCGCCGATGCCCGCGTCGCTTTTGGCGGCATGGCGGCGATCCCAAAACGCGCCGCGGCCTGCGAGGCGACCCTGAACGGCGCGCCCTGGAACCAGAAAACCGTGGAGGCGGCCTGCGATGCGCTGGCCGAGGACTTCACGCCGCTGACCGATTTCCGCGCCAGCCGCGAATATCGCCTGCTGGTCGCGCAGAACCTGCTGCGTAAATGCTTCCTCGAACAACACGCACCGAAAACCGAAACGAGGGTGACCGCTTATGTCTAACCACGTAACCACCCGCACTCAGGAAGAAATCGCGGCGCTGTTTACCGAAGATCTGGTCACCGGCGTCGGCAAGAGCGTCAAGCACGACAGCGCGCCCAAGCACGTCTCCGGAGAAGCGGTATACGTTGACGACCGCCTGGAGTTTCCCAACCAGCTGCATATCTATGCGCGCATGAGCGAGCGCGCCCATGCCCGCATCGTGCGCATCGACACCGCGCCCTGCTACCAGATTCCAGGCGTGGCCATCGCCATCACGTCGAAGGACGTACCGGGCCAGTTGGATATCGGCGCCGTATTGCCCGGCGATCCACTGCTGGCGGACGGCAAGGTCGAGTACATCGGCCAGCCGGTTATCGCCGTCGCCGCCGACAGTCTGGAAACCGCGCGCAAGGCGGCCATGGCCGCGATCATCGAATACGAGGATCTTGAGCCGGTGCTCGACGTGGTCGAGGCGCTGCACAAGAAACACTTCGTGCTCGACAGCCACACCCACCAGCGCGGCGACTCGGCGACGGCCTTGGCCAGCGCGCCGCGTCGGCTGCAGGGCTCGCTGCACATCGGTGGGCAGGAGCACTTCTATCTGGAAACCCAGGTTTCCTCGGTCATGCCCACCGAAGACGGCGGCATGATCGTCTACACCTCGACGCAGAACCCCACCGAGGTGCAGAAGCTGGTCGCCGAAGTGCTCGGCGTGCCGATGAACAAGATCGTCATCGACATGCGTCGCATGGGCGGTGGCTTTGGCGGCAAGGAAACCCAGGCCGCCGGCCCCGCGTGCCTGTGCGCGGTGATCGCGCACCTCACCGGTCGGCCGACCAAGATGCGCCTGCCGCGCATGGAAGACATGACCATGACCGGCAAGCGCCACCCGTTCTACGTCGAGTATGACGTTGGCTTCGATGACGACGGCCTGCTGCATGGCATCGAGATCGACCTCGCCGGTAACTGCGGCTACTCGCCGGACCTCTCCGGCTCCATCGTCGACCGCGCCATGTTCCACTCCGACAACGCCTACTACCTGGGCGACGCCACCATCAACGGCCATCGCTGCAAGACCAACCTGGCGTCGAACACCGCCTACCGCGGCTTCGGCGGCCCGCAGGGCATGGTCGCCATCGAGGAGATCATGGACGCCGTGGCGCGCGAGCTGGGCAAGGACCCGCTCGACGTGCGCAAGCGCAACTACTACGGCAAGACCGAGCGCAACGTCACCCACTACTACCAGACCGTCGAGCACAACATGCTCGAGGAGATGACCGCCGAGCTGGAAGCCAGCGCCGAATACGCTCGGCGCCGCGAGGAAATCCGCGCGTTCAATGCCGCGAGCCCGATCCTGAAGAAGGGCCTGGCGCTCACGCCGGTGAAGTTCGGTATCAGCTTCACCGCGAGCTTCCTCAACCAGGCCGGCGCACTGGTGCACGTCTACACCGACGGCAGCATCCACCTGAACCACGGTGGCACCGAGATGGGCCAAGGCCTCAATACCAAGGTCGCGCAGGTGGTGGCCGAGGTGTTCCAAGTGGATATCGAACGCATCCAGATCACCGCCACCAACACCGACAAGGTGCCCAACACCTCGCCGACGGCAGCCTCCAGCGGTGCCGACCTCAACGGCAAGGCGGCGCAGAATGCGGCGCAGACCATCAAGCAACGGCTGGTGGAGTTCGCCGCGCGCAAGTGGCAGATCTTCGAGGAAGACATCGAGTTCAAGAACGGCCAGGTGCGCCTGCGCGACCAGTACATCAGCTTCGATGAGCTGATCCAGCAGGCCTACTTCGGCCAGGTCTCGCTGTCGTCCACCGGCTTCTACCGCACGCCGAAGATCTACTACGACCGCAGCCAGGCGCGCGGGCGGCCGTTCTACTACTTCGCCTATGGCGCGGCCTGTTCGGAAGTGATCGTCGATACCCTGACCGGTGAATACAAGATGCTGCGCAGCGACATCCTGCATGACGTCGGCGCCTCGCTGAACCCCGCAATCGACATCGGCCAGGTCGAGGGTGGCTTCGTCCAGGGTCTGGGCTGGCTGACCATGGAAGAGCTGGTCTGGAACGACAAGGGCAAGCTGATGACCAACGGCCCGGCCAGCTACAAGATCCCGGCGGTGGCGGACATGCCGCTGGATCTGCGGGTGAAGCTAGTGGAGAACCGCAAGAACCCCGAGGACACCGTGTTCCACTCCAAGGCCGTCGGCGAGCCGCCGTTCATGCTCGGCATCTCGGTCTGGTGTGCGATCAAGGACGCCGTCGCCAGCCTGGCCGACTACCGGGCGCAGCCGCAGATCGACGCACCGGCGACGCCCGAGCGCGTGCTCTGGGGCGTGGAGCAGATGCGCAAGTTGAAGCAGGCGGCGAGCAAGTCTGCGGCAACGCAGACGACGCTGGCCTGACGTAGGGTGGACAACGCTGTGCTTGTCCACCATCGACACAACTTGATCGTTTTGGTGGAAGACGCTTCGCGGTTTTCCACGGGGCGGCCCCCCGCACTACGAAGGACAGAACCATGAGCAACACGGCCTGGATCGAAGCACTCGCCGACCTGCAACAACAGGGCGAACCCTGCGTGCTGGTGACCATCATCGAGGAGCGCGGCTCCACGCCGCGCAATGCCGGCTCGAAGATGGTGGTCAGCCGCGAACGCCTGTACGACACCATCGGCGGCGGGCACCTGGAATACAAGGCGCAAGAGATCGCCCGCGAGATGCTGGAAAAACGCAGCCGCGACACCCGACTCGAGCGCTTCTCCCTCGGCGCCAGCCTCGGACAGTGCTGCGGTGGCGCCACGGTGCTGCTGTTCGAGCCCATGGGCCAGCCGCAGGCGCATATCGCCGTGTTCGGTGCCGGGCATGTCGGGCGCGCGCTGGTGCCGCTGCTCGCCAGCCTGCCATGCAAGGTGCGCTGGATCGATTCGCGCGATAACGAATTTCCCGCCGAGATTCCGCGCGGCGTGGAAAAGGTGGTCAACGACGATGTGGTCGAGGAAGTGGATAACATGCCCGCCGGCAGCTACTTCATCGTCATGACCCACAATCATCAGCTCGACCTGGAACTGACCGCCGCGATCCTCTCGCGCAACGATTTCACCTACTACGGGCTGATCGGCTCGAAGAGCAAGCGCGCCAGGTTCGAGCATCGCCTGCGGGAGCGCGGCTTCCAGGCCGAAACGGTGCAACGCATGCGCTGCCCGATGGGCATCGCCGAGGTGAAGGGCAAGCTGCCGGTGGAGATCGCCGTGTCCATCGCCGGCGAAGTGATCGCCACCTACAACGCGCATTTCGGTGAAAAGGGTGGCGAGAAGACCGCGGACGGTGAAAAGCCGGTACCGATGCTGGTCCCCGCTTCGCGTCGCGCCCAGACAAACTGACCGCCCGATTTCCTCGTTGCAGGCACGCCTTCGGCGGCGGCCTGCCCATGTCAACGCATCACCTCACACAACGATTTTCGAGAGTCACCATGCCCAGCACCAAAGCCTACCGTGCCGCCCTGCTCCACTGCCTCGCCGACCCGCGCGAAGTGGGCATCGAGCAATCCCATGAATACTTCGAGGACGGCCTGCTGATCGTCGAGGACGGCAAGGTCGCGCGCATCGGCCACGCCACCGAGCTGCTGCCGACCCTGGCGGCCGGCACCGAAGTGGTCGAATACCCGGATGCGCTGATTACCCCTGGCTTCGTCGATACCCATATCCACTACCCGCAGGTCGGCGTCATCGGCTCCTACGGCGCGCAATTGCTGGACTGGCTGGAAACCTACACCTTCCCCAACGAAGGCCGCTTCAGCGACATGGCGCATGCCCGCGAGCAGGCCGAGCTGTTCCTCGGCGAGCTGCTGCGCAACGGCACCACCACCGCGCTGGTGTTCGGCACGGTGCACAAGCAATCGGTGGACGCCTTCTTCGAGGCCTGCGAGAAGCGCAATCTGCGGATGATCGCCGGCAAGGTGCTGATGGACCGCAACGCCCCGGAGTTCCTCACCGACACCGCCGAATCCGGCTACGCCGACAGCCGCGAGCTGATCGAGCGCTGGCACGGCAAGGGCCGCCTGCATTACGCCGTCACCCCGCGTTTCGCACCGACCAGCACGCCGGAGCAGCTGACCCTCGCCGGCAAGCTGTTCACCGAATTCCCCGACCTGTACATGCACACCCACATCTCCGAGAACAAACAGGAGGTCGAGTGGGTGAAGGAGCTGTTCCCCGAACGCAAGGGGTACCTGGACGTTTACGACCACCACGGCCTGATTGGCCCGCGCTCGGTATTCGCCCACGGCGTGCACCTGTGCGACGACGAGTGCCAGCGCCTCGGTGAGACCGGCTCGGCGGGGTCGTTCTGTCCGACCTCCAACCTGTTCCTCGGCAGCGGCCTGTTCGACCTGGCCAAAGTGGAAGGCTTCGGTGTGCGCGTCGGCCTGGGTACGGATGTCGGCGGCGGCACCAGCTTCTCGCAGCTCGCCAGCCTCAACGAGGCGTACAAGGTGCTGCAGCTGCAGGGCCAGAAGCTCGATGCGTTCAAGGCGCTCTATCTCGCCACCCTTGGCGGCGCGCGGGCGCTCTATCTGGACGACAGGATCGGTAATCTGCAGCCGGGCAAGGACGCCGACTTCGTCGTGCTCGACTACAAGGCAACGCCGCTGATCGACTACCGCCTGAGCCAGGCGACAACGCTGCAGGAAAAGCTCTTCGCCCTGATGATCCTCGGCGACGACCGCGCGGTGAAGGAGACCTTCGCCGCCGGGGTTTCAGTGCACCGAAAGGGTTGCTGAGCAGCTGATCGCGAACCTGATCATCAACGGTCGTCTCCATGCTTGATGAGCGCGTGGATCAATGCTTGGCGTCCACTCTACGGCTTGAGCGCGGCCATCAGCGTGTCGAGATTTTGCTCGAACATCCCGAGATAGGTGCTGGCCGGCCCTGCGCTGGCCAGCGCATCCGAATACAACGTGCCGCCGACCTTGGCGCCGGCTTCGTCGGCGATCTGACGGATCAGTCGCGGATCACGGATGTTCTCCACGAACACCGCTAGCACTCCTTCATTGCGTATCTGCCGGATCAAGGCCGCGACTTCCGCCGCCGAAGGCTCGTCATGGGTGGACAATCCCTGCGGCGCAATGAACTTCAGCTGCCAGGCCTGCCCCAGGTAGCCGAATGCGTCGTGGCTGGCGACGACCTTGCGCTGACTGGGCGGCAAGCTCGCAATCTGCGCGTCGGCTTTCTTCAGCAATGCGTGCAGGCGCGTCAGGTAGGCATCGCGTCGCTCGATGTAGACATTGAGGTTGGCCGGGTCCAGTTCGCCAAGTGCCTCGGCGATATTGCGCACATAGATCTCGGCATTGGTCAGGCTCTGCCACGCATGAGGGTCAGGAACCGCCTCGCCATCTTCATCCAGCATCAGCGGAACGACACCCGCGCTGGCGTCGATGCGCTTGCCCTTGGGCTCGCTGCTGGCCAGCAGGCGCTCCAGCCAGGGTTCGAAGCCCAGGCCATTGGCGACGATCAGGTCGGCGCGCAACAGAGCCTTGGCGTCGTCCGCGCTGGGCTCGTAGACATGAGCATCGGCATCGGCGTCGACCAGGTTGGTGAGCTCGATATGCTCGCCACCCACCTCGCGGGTCAGGTCGGCGAGGATGCTGAAGCTCGTCACCACCTGCAGTTTTTCAGCGGCTTGCAGTGAGAGCGGGAGCCACAGGGCCAGCGCGATAAGCAGGTAACGCATGTGTATACCTCAAACGGTGACGGGGAAAGGGGGCGAGCGCAGCAGGCCATTTACCGGGCCCGCCACCAGCGAGAACAGATAGAAAGCGCCGGCCAGGAGTACGATGCACGGCCCGCTGGGCAAGCTGGCGTAGAAGGAAAGAACCAGACCGAACCATACGCACACCGCACCGATCAGCGCGGCAAGCGGTAACAGGATCAACAACCGTCGGCTCCAGAAGCGCGCGGCGGCAGCCGGCAGCATCATCAGCCCCACCACCATCAACGCGCCGATGGCCTGGAAACCGATCACCAGATTGAGTACCACCAGCGTCAGAAACGCGGCATGCGCCAGTGGGCCGAAGCGGCTGATGCTGCGCAGGAACAGCGGATCGAGGCTGTCCAGCGCCAGGGCGCGATAGCTCAGCGCAAGCACCACCAGACTGAACACCGAGGTGCCGAGCATGCCGTACAGGGTCGCGGTATCGACCGCCAACGCCGAGCCGAACAACAGGTGAAGCAGATCCAGCTTGCGCCCGGCCAGACCAAGGAGCAGCACGCCGCTGGCCAGCGAAATCGGATACAGCGCGGCCAGGCTCGCGTCCTCGCGTAGCCCGGTGCGCCGTGTGACCCAGGCCGCTGCGCCCCCCCGCCCCCCCCCCCCGCCATACCGAGACCGGCGACCAAGCCGCCCGCGGTCAATGCTGGCAGGCTCAAGCCGAACAGCCAGAACGCCAATGCTGCACCGGGCAGGATGCCGTGGGCGATGGCATCACCGATCAGACTCATTCGACGCAGAATCAGAAATACGCCCAGCGGCCCCGCGCTGCAGGCAAGCGCAACGCCGCCAAACAGCGCCCGGCGCATGAAGGCGAACTCGCCGAACGGCGCCCAGAGCAAATCCGGCGTCACGCGACTTGCCCAAGCCGTTGCCGCTCGGCCGCGAACTGGCGGATCGGTGCTTTGATGCAGCCGCTGCGAGCGATCAGCAACCCGTCACAGTGGTGATAAGTCAGCCCGACTAGGTTATGGCTGACCAGTACCAGCGTCCTCGCTTCGCGCTGCCAACGCTCAATGTGCTGCCAGAGCAAGCCCAGTCCGACATCGTCCAGTGCCGCTTCGGGCTCGTCGAGCAACAGCACCTGGGCATCGGTCAGGCTCAGCCGTGCCAGTAAGGCGCGCTGCAGCTCGCCGCCGGACAATGCATGCAGCCCCTGGGTTTGCAGATCGAGCAGGCCCCAGTCCGCCAACGCTTGGCGCAGCCTTGCCCGACGCTCGTCGCGTCCGAGCCGGCTACGCCAGAAACCGGCGCTCACCAGTTCGGCAAGTCGGATTGGAAACTGCCTATCCAAATGCTGCTGTTGCGGTAGATAAGCCACCCCGCCCATGCGCGGTACGCGCACATCGATCCGCCCAGCCAGCGGCCGATCCAAGCCGGCCAACACCTTGAGCAGGCTGCTCTTGCCCGATCCGTTGCTGCCGATGACAGCGGTCAGGCTGCCCGCAGCCAACTGCAGATCCAATGGCGGCGTGAGCGGCCTACCCGAGCCCCATTGCAGGCCGTGGCATTCGATCATCGTTACCTCGGTGTCAGGATTCCAACCCAGACAATGCGCACCGCTCGCCTTCGATAAACAGGAACGAGAGACGCCAATGCGCAACATGTGATAGTTATAACATAACACTAACGAGATAAATTCAAGCTGATTCACTGAACAGCGCGGCTATGCACATCGGATCGGAGGCGGGAAGCGCACTGATGCCGTGATCAGTACTGAATCGGGTTGCAGCGTGCGGTCCTGGCGGGCGATCGGCGCTGGCAGGCCGGCATGGCTCTGCCGCCACCGCGGCAGGTGATGACTGACGGAGCTGACTCAGAACGAGTCAGCGCGCGGGGCAACGCTAGCGAGCCGTGCGAGGCTTCTTCCTCGCCAGGCCCAGGTGCGAGAAGACCGCATGCAGATCACCCGAGGCGCTGTCTTCCTCGAGGTTGAGCTTGCTGTCGATGTGGTCCATGTGGTGCATCATCAGGCGCACCGCCTTGTCACTGTCGCGGGCAGCGATGGCGTCGATCAGTTCATTGTGTTCGTCGTACGAGCAGTGCGAGCGATTGCCGCTTTCATACTGGGCGATGATCAGCGAGGTCTGCGAAACCAGGCTGCGCTGGAAGCTCACCAGCGGCGCGTTCTTCGCCGCCTCCGCCAGCTTGAGGTGAAATTCGCCGGACAGGCGAATGCCCGCCCCGCGATCGCCTCGGTCGAAGCAATCACGCTCATCAGTCACCATCTGCCGCAGCTCGGCGAGTTGCGCGTCGCTGGCGTGCTGCACGGCCAGTTCGGTGATGGCCTTTTCCACCAGACGACGGGCGAAGAAGATCTGCCGCGCTTCTTCAACGCTCGGACTGGCCACCACCGCGCCGCGATTGGGCCGCAGCAGCACCACCCCTTCATGGGCCAGACGCGACAGCGCGCGGCGGATGATGGTGCGGCTGACGCCGAATATCTCGCCGAGCGCCTCTTCGCTGAGCTTGGTCCCCGGCGCCAGACGCTGCTCGAGGATGGCATCGAAGATGTGCGCATAAACGATATCGTCCTGCGTCCCGGTGCGAGTCTTGCCGGTCTTGGTCGGCTTCTTCAGGGGCTGCAACTGTTCGTTCATCGATGGCTCGCAAATGAGGTGTCGGCAACGCCGAACTTTACTGGGTTCGCGCCGCTACTGGCAGTTCGCTGGACAAATAAATACGCTGAAACGCCGTTAACCTTGTGCACAATTCACAGCCTCAAGTTTTCCTACGCGCAAATCCGTCAGCTCGCACAGGCCACGCACATTCAGCGGGACCACCGATTTATTGTTTGCAATTCTTGTATACAAAAGCATAATCCGGAAAGCCTTTCTGACCTTTCGGTCAACTACCGATGCAGATGGCCCACCATCACCCGCCCCTCGGGAGTACTCACACTCCGGGTGATCGACAACAAGAACGATGAGGAACGCCCAGTGGAAAGCATCAAGCGCAAGCCCCAGGCAGCACCCTTGCAGCGCACCGCCCCCGTTTGGCTGGACCGCCTGTTCAAGCTCAGCGAACACCGCACCAGTATCCGCACCGAACTGCTCGCCGGCCTGACGACCTTCGTCACCATGGCCTACATCATCTTCGTCAACCCGAACATCATGGCCGACGCCGGCATCGACCACGGCGCTGCCTTCGTTGCCACCTGCATTGGCGCGGCGCTCGGCTGCCTGTTGATGGGGCTGTACGCCAACTGGCCGGTGGGCCTGGCGCCAGGCATGGGCCTCAACGCCTTCTTCACCTACACGGTGGTCGGCGAGATGGGCTACAGCTGGGAGATCGCGCTCGGCGCGGTGTTCATCTCTGGCGTGCTGTTCATGATCATGAGCCTGTCGCGCATCCGCGAATGGCTGCTCAACAGCATCCCCATGAGCCTGCGCTTCGCCATGGGCGCTGGCGTCGGCCTGTTCCTCGGCCTGATCGGCCTGAAGACCGCCGGCATCGTCGTCGATAGCCCGGCAACATTGCTGACCATGGGCTCGTTCGCCGAGCCGTCGGCGTTGCTGGCCGCGGCGTGCTTCCTGATGATCGCCGTACTCAGCCACCGCAATGTCTTCGGTGCGATCCTGGTCAGCATGCTCGCGGTCACCGGTATCGGCTGGGCGCTTGGTCTGGTCGAGTACAACGGCCTGGTGTCGATGCCGCCGAGCCTGGCGCCGACCTGGCTGGCCATGGATATCGCCGGCGCGCTCAATGTGGCGATGGTCAGCGTGATCCTCGCTTTCCTCTTCGTGAACATGTTCGACACCGCCGGCACCCTGATGGGCGTCGCCCACCGTGCCAACCTGGTCAATGAGGACGGCAAGATCGAGAACCTCTCCCGCGCGCTGAAGGCCGACAGCAGCTCCAGCGTGGTCGGCGCCTTCGTCGGTTGCCCGCCAGTGACCAGCTACGTGGAAAGCGCCGCGGGCGTCGCCGCCGGCGGCCGCACCGGGCTGACCGCAGTGACCGTCGGCGTGCTGTTCCTGATTGCCATGTTCTTCGCCCCGCTGGCCGGCATGATTCCCGCCTATGCCACAGCCGGCGCGCTGATCTACGTGGCGATGCTGATGATGAGCGGCCTGGCGAATATCGACTGGAAGGACCACACCGACACCATCCCGGCCATCGTCACCGTGGTGATGATGCCGTTGACCTTTTCCATCGCCAACGGTATCGCCCTGGGCTTCTTGACCTACGCGACGCTCAAGCTGTTGACTGGCCAGCGCGACAAGGTATCGATCAGTCTGTATGTGTTGTGCGTGATATTCATCGCCAAGTTCGCGTTTCTCTGAACCGGGCCGGCAGCACCCGGCTCACCTACGGCCCCACTGCTTCGCAGTGGGGCTTTTGCATTGGCTGAAGGAGGCCGTCATGACCCTGGAAATATGGCTGTTGTTCGCCGGTGCGGCGCTGGTGGTGATCCTGATCCCCGGGCCGCTGTCGTTACTGATGATCAGCAACAGCCTGAACTACGGAGTGCGCCGCTCCTGGCCGGCCTTCCTGGGCGGCGTGACAGCTTCCATCGCCCTGCTCAGCGCCTCGGCGCTGGGGCTTGGCGCGCTGCTGATGGCCTCGGAGCGGCTGTTCAGCACGCTCAAGCTGGTCGGTGCGCTGTACCTGTTCTACCTCGCCTGGCAGAGCTGGAAGGAAGCCCGTTGCACACCCACCGCCCACGAGATCGAAAGCCCCGCCCTCGCCCCACGTTTCAGTCGATTGTTCGGCCGGGCGTTCATCCTTGGTGGCAGCAATCCAAAGGACATTCTCTTCTTCGCCGCCTTTCTGCCGCAGTTTCTCAGCGCGGGGCAGCCGTTGCTGCCGCAGCTGTTGGTGATGATCCTTACCTGGGCCGTCCTCGATCTGCTCTGCAAGCTGGCCTACGGGTTGGGCGCGCAGGGGGCGGCACGTTACCTGCGCACCGGGAAGGGGCATGTGTGGTTCAACCGGACAAGTGCGGCGCTGTTTGGGGGCGCGGGGGCGGCGTCTTTGATGAGTCGGTAGCGCTCTGCAGCTTGCCCCTTAGCCAGGCTCCTGGCTGAGGCATTGGTTCCGCCCTGCTGGGCAATTCACTTTTTTCCAGTCGCGGAAGATGAACGTTGCCCGCCAGGCCGTGCAAGTAGGAGCAAGCAATGCGCGTTTTCTTTCGTCGCTTAGAAGTCATAGGCGACTCGGACACTGAGGCCCGTCAGTAGGCCGCGCGTAATCGTCATGGAAGGGGTTGAAGCGGCATGGATGCCGTGAGAGCTGTGATGGGCCATGGATGGCCCTTCACAGCGTGCCCCTGCAATGGCGATGGAGTGAGGGAACCCTTCGCGCAGCGAAGGGCCGGATGCCGGGATGGCCTTCTTTTTGGTTACTTTTCTTGGCCAAGCAAGAAAAAGTGACGCGCCGTGAGAGGCGCAACCTGCCGGTCGGGCCGAGGAAAGCGCGGCGCCATCGCACGAACCTCACGCCACAGATGCCTAGGCCACTCAGGCTAAAAACCAGCGCCGAGCGCCTCACGCTGACCAAACTCGACCCACAAAAAACCCGCCATTACGGCGGGCAAAAGGGACTCCACAAGAGTCAGCACTAAAGGGAAAAACGACTAGCTCCCCCGATACGTCGAATAGCTATACGGCGATACCAACAACGGCACGTGGTAATGCTCCTGCGCCGAATCGATTCCAAAGCGCAGCACCACCACATCGAGAAACTCAGGATCCGCCAGGACCACACCACGGCGGCGGTAGTAGTCGCCGGCACTGAACTGGAGCTGATAGACACCGGACAGGTAATCCGCACCTTCCAGCAACGGACTGTCGCAGCGCCCGTCGGCATTGGTCTCACGGGTTGCGACCAGGGTCAGCGCCTGATCCTCGACGCGATACAGCTCCACCTTGATTCCGCTGCCCGGGCAACCGTGGGCGGCGTCGAGTACGTGTGTGGTCAATCGGCCCACGGGCACCTCCGCTCTGTTGAATGGAAACTGCCCCGAGCATAACCATCCACCCCACATCGCTCAAGACAATCTGCAGATATTTTTGTATACAGTTTTTCAAGCATCGTTTGGCCCGTTACCTGCAAGCTGCAGATGGCTCTGAGCATGGTTAATCGCGACACGGCAGATACCAGCTATAGCGAAAGGATGAAAATTGCTATTTACAAAGCCCCATTCAATTTGTATACAATCCAGTCATCCGGTCGTGCCATGACGACCCGCCATACAGGAAGCACCCCAGTGAGCGCCGACTACCCACGCGACCTGATCGGTTACGCCAGCAACCCACCGCACCCGCGCTGGCCGGGCGATGCGCGTATCGCGTTGTCCTTCGTGCTGAACTACGAGGAAGGTGGCGAACGCTGCGTGCTGCACGGCGACAAGGAATCCGAGGCCTTTCTCTCCGAGATGGTCGCCGCGCAACCGTTGCAAGGCGTGCGCCACATGAGCATGGAGTCGCTCTACGAATACGGCAGCCGTGCTGGCGTATGGCGCCTGCTCAAGCTGTTCGACAAGCACGACATCCCGCTGACCATCTTCGCCGTCGCCATGGCCGCCCAGCGTCACCCCGAACTGATCAAGGCGATGGCCGGCGCCGGACACGAAATCTGCAGCCACGGATACCGCTGGATCGACTACCAGTACATGGACGAGGCCGAAGAGCGCGAGCACATGCAGGAAGCCATCCGCATCCTCGGCGAGATCACCGGCGAACGGCCGCTCGGCTGGTACACCGGCCGTACCGGCCCGAACACCCGGCGCCTGGTACGCGAGGAAGGCGGCTTTCTCTACGACTCCGACACCTACGACGACGACCTGCCCTACTGGGACTCCGAGTCGACGCCGGACAAGCCGCATCTGGTGATCCCCTACACGCTGGACACCAACGACATGCGCTTCACCCAGGTGCAGGGCTTCAACAGCGGCGATGACTTCTTCACCTACCTGAAGGATGCGTTCGACGTGCTCTACGCCGAAGGCTGCGAAGGCGCGCCGAAGATGTTGTCCATCGGCATGCACTGCCGGCTGCTCGGGCGCCCGGCGCGCCTGGCATCGCTGGCCCGCTTCATCGAGTACGTGAAGGGTCATGAGAAGGTCTGGTGCGCCCGTCGTGTCGACATTGCCCGCCACTGGCACGCCACCCATCCTTTTACCGCGGAGCGCAATTGATGACCCCGTTCAAGACGATCAAACCCTCGACGCTGGATCGCGACGCCTTCGTCGCCGCCTTTGCCGACGTTTACGAGCACTCACCCTGGGTTGCCGAAACCGTCTACCAGGCGGGCGTCGACGAGACGCTGGACGACATCGAGGTGCTGCACACCCGCCTGTCCCAGGCGATGCTCGCCGCCGACCATGACACTCAGCTGGCACTGGTCAATGCTCACCCCGACCTGGCCGGCAAGGCCGCCGTGCGTGGCGAGCTGACCGCCTCCAGCACCTCGGAACAGGCCGGCGCCGGCATCCACGAATGCACGCCGGAGGAGTTCGCCCGCTTCACCGAACTCAACGAGGCCTACAAGGCCAAGTTCGGCTTCCCCTTCATCATGGCGGTCAAGGGCAGCAACCGGCACCAGATCCTCGCCGCATTCGAAGAACGCATCCACAACGATCCCGAGCAGGAATTCGCCCGGGCGCTGGCGGAAATCAACAAGATCGCCCTGTTCCGCCTGCAGGCGATGTAACGAGCACCAACCGCAACAAAGGCAGTAATGACAGAAACCGCTTCTCATCCAAGGCAGACGAGTCCATGAAAGCTTACGCCGTACCCTTCGAAAAATACGTCAACCTGGCCGATGCCCGCCTGGGCACCCGCGCCATCTCCGTCACCGACGATTGGTTCGCCGACGTCAACCGGTTGTTCCAGCCAACACCGGCCGTATGGAAGGAGGGCGTTTTCGATGACAACGGCAAGTGGATGGACGGCTGGGAGTCGCGCCGCAAGCGCTTCGAAGGTTACGACCATGCGGTGATCCGCCTGGGCGTGCCGGGTCAGATCAAGGGCGTGGATATCGACACCAGCCACTTCACCGGCAACTACCCGCCGTCCGCCTCGCTGGAAGCCTGCTTCGTCGCCGACGGCGACCCGAGCGACGACACCGTCTGGACGGAAATCCTCCCGGCCGTCGAGCTTCAGGGCAACAGCCACCACTACCACGAGATCGCCTTCGACAAGCCAGTCAGCCACCTGCGCTTCAACATCTACCCGGACGGCGGCGTGGCGCGTCTGCGCGTGCACGGCATCCCATTCCGCGACTGGAGCAGCGTCGGCGATAACGAACAGATCGACCTGGCGGCGGCGCTGAATGGCGGTCGCGCGCTGGCCTGCTCGGACGAGCATTTCGGCCGCATGAGCAACATCCTCAACCCGAACCGCGGCGAGAACATGGGCGACGGCTGGGAAACCGCCCGCCGCCGCACGCCCGGCAACGACTGGGTCATCGTCGCCCTCGGCCATCCGGGCGAGATCGAGCGCATCGTCGTCGATACCCTGCACTTCAAGGGCAACTACCCGGACAGCTGCTCGATCCAGGCGGCTTACGTCAAAGGCGGCACCGACAGCCAGATCGAAACCCAGAGCCTGTTCTGGCGCGAGCTGCTGCCGAGCCAGAAGCTGTCGATGCACGCCGAACACGAGTTCAGCGAGCAGATCGCCAAGCTCGGCCCGATCACCCACGTGCGCCTGAACATCTTCCCAGACGGCGGTGTGAGCCGGCTGCGGTTGTTTGGCAAGGTGGTGAAGTAAGGAGCGGGGTTGGCCCCTCACCCTAACCCTCTCCCCAGAGGGGAGAGGGAACCGGCGCGGCGCAGGGCTCAACCTTGTGCCCCCTCTCCCCCTTGGGGAGAGGGCCGGGGTGAGGGGGCGGGCTCCAGCGAACAACGAAAAGCATCCACTAACTGAACGAGCACACCATGCGCACCCTGACCATCGAGCCATTGACCAAGGAAGCCTTCGCCCCCTTCGGCGACGTCATCGAGACCGAAGGCAGCGACTACTTCATGATCAACAACGGCTCGACCCGCCGCTATCACAAGCTGGCCACGGTCGAGACCGCCGCGCCCGATGACCAGGCGATCATCAGCATCTTCGCCGCCGAGGCGCTGGAGATGCCGCTGGTCATCCGCATGCTCGAACGTCATCCGCTGGGCAGCCAAGCCTTCATCCCGCTGCTCGGCAACCCTTTTCTGGTCGTGGTCGCGCCACTTGGCGATGCACCTGTACCGGGTCACGTCCGCGCCTTCCGCAGCAACCGCAGGCAGGGCGTCAATTACCACCGCGGCGTCTGGCACCACCCGGTGCTGACGATCGAAAAGCGGGATGAATTCCTGGTGGTCGATCGCAGCGGTTCTGGCAACAACTGCGACGAGTACTTCTTCACGGAGGATCAGCAACTCCTCCTCGACCCCCAACGGGAATCGACATGACCGCTACTGCGCTGGCTCATTCGGCGTTGCCTTGCCTGCGTTCGCGCCGCGCTCAAGCCGATTCCAATAAGAAGAAATACGGCCGCCTGCAGGCCGCAAGAGGTGCATGACAAATGGACGCCCATCTGACCGAATGGCTGAACCTGAGTATCCGCTGGATTCACATGATCGTTGGCGTCGCCTGGATCGGTGCTTCCTTCTATTTCGTCTGGCTGGAGAACAACCTCAACCGCGCCAACCCGCGTGAGGGCCTGTCGGGCGATCTCTGGGCCATCCACGGTGGCGGTATCTACCACCTGGAGAAATACAAGCTGGCGCCGCCGCAGATGCCGGAAAACCTGCACTGGTTCAAGTGGGAGGCCTACACCACCTGGCTATCGGGCGTGGCGCTGCTGATGGTGGTGTACTACCTCAACCCCAGCCTGTACCTGATCGCAGCGGGCAGCGAACTGTCCCCTGCGGCGGCCATCGCCATCGGCTTCGGCTCGCTGATCGTCGGCTGGTTCGTCTACGACCTGCTCTGCGATTCGCCGCTGGGCAAGACCCCCACCCTGCTCGGCCTGGTGCTGTTCGTGCTGGTGATCGCCGCGTGCTGGGGCTATTCGCAGATATTCAGCGGCCGCGCAGCCTACATTCATACCGGCGCGCTGATCGGCACCATCATGGTCGGCAACGTGTTCCGCATCATCATGCCGGCTCAGCGTGCGCTGGTCGCCGCCATCGAACAGAACCGCACGCCCGATCCTGTGCTGCCGGCCAAGGGCCTGCTGCGTTCGCGGCACAACAACTATTTCACCCTGCCGGTGCTGTTCATCATGATCAGCAACCACTTCCCGAGCACTTACGGCAGCGAATACAACTGGCTGATCCTCGCCGCGCTCGGCGCGCTGTCGGTGCTGGCGCGCCACTACTTCAACAGCGCCCCCCTCCTCCACCCCCCGCCACAACAGTAATCGCTTCGCCTGGGCGCTTCCGGCCGCGGCACTGGGCATGATCTGCCTGGCCTACGTCACCGCGCCGAACCGCCAACCGGCACCAAACCTGGCAGCGACCTCGCCGGAGCAGGCCAGCACGAGTGCACAGCAGAGCGGCGCCAGTGCCAGCCAGTTCGCCCAGGTCAGCGAAGTGATTCACGAGCGTTGCACCGTTTGCCACTCAGCGCAGCCGAGCAGCCCGCTGTTCAGCGCGGCCCCAGCGGGCGTGATGTTCGATACCGCCGAGCAGATACGCGAGCAGGCGGCGAAGATCCATGCGCAAACCGTGGCCAGCCAGATCATGCCGCTGGGCAACATCACCCAGATGACCCAGGACGAGCGCGATCTGCTGGGTGACTGGATCGCCAAGGGCGCGTCCATCGACTGAGCAAAGACGCCGCGCGCAGCCCGCGCGGCGTTCTCTCTACGTACCGTTCCAGTTGGAGCACTGGCCGCACCACATCCCTCCTCGGCTCCCTAGGCAGGCATGGCAACGCTGCGCTGCATCACGGCAACTCCCGCCTCCAGGCCGGCGGCGGGCGAGCAGATTCCCGCAAGGAATATCGCTGCCGACGCTACCCAATCGCCGACACCCCGTTAAAATGCCGCGCCCTCCCTCGACGCCGGACGCCGCCCCGTGATTGAAGCCAGCTGGATTGCCTTCGCTTTCGCCCTCGGGCTGCTTGCCCGCTTCATCGGCCTGCCGCCGCTGATCGGCTACCTGGGCGCCGGCTTCGCGCTGGCCGCAGCGGGCGACTACGTGGGCGTGACCCGTGACGACAGCATCGTTCTCGATCACCTGTCGCATCTGGGCGTGCTCCTGCTGCTGTTCACCGTGGGGCTCAAGCTCAAGCTCGGCAATCTGGTTCGCCGCGAGGTCATCGGCGGCAGCCTGCTGCACTTCTTCATCTCCAGCGTGCTGGTGATGCCGGCGATCATGCTGATCCTCGATAACAGCTGGCGTGAGGCCATGCTGCTGGCAATCGCGCTGTCCTTTTCCAGCACCGTGCTGGCGGCCAAGGTGCTGGAAAGCAAGCGCGAGCTGCGCGCCTTTCACGGCCGCGTCGCCATCGGCGTGCTGATCATCCAGGACCTCATCGCTCTGGTGGTCATGAGCCTCGCCGCAGGCAAGGCCCCTTCCGCCTGGGCATTGCTGGTGTTCCTGCTGCCGCTGCTGCGCCCCGTGCTGTTCCGCCTGCTCGACCACAGCGGCCACGAAGAGCTGATGGTGCTGTTGGGCCTGATGCTGGCGCTGGTGGCCGGCGGTCTCGGCTTCGAATACGTCGGCCTGAGTTCCGAACTGGGGGCGCTGGCCTTCGGCGCCATGCTCGCCAAACACAAGCGCGCCAGCGAGCTGTCGAATTCGCTGTGGGCGATCAAGGAAGTGTTTCTGGTCGGCTTCTTCCTGAAGATCGGCATCGGTGGGCTGCCAGACGCCGACGCCCTCTGGTTCGCCTTCGCCATGTCGCTGCTGCTGCCGCTCAAGGCGGTGCTGTTCTTCGGCCTGTTCGTCGCCTTCCGCCTGCGCGCCCGCAGCGCCTTTCTCAGTGCCGCCAGCCTGACCAACTACAGCGAGTTCGGCCTGATCGTCGTCAGCGTGGTGCTGCCGCAGTGGCTGATGCCGCTGGCGATCACCGTGGCGTTCTCGTTCATCGTTTCGGCGCAGATCAACCGTTTCGCCCATCCGCTGTACGAACGTCTGGCGCCGCGTCTGCTCCGCTACGAGCGCAACATTCGCCACCCCGACGAACAACCGGTGTCCCTGGGCGATGCGCGCATTCTGATCATGGGCATGGGCCGTACCGGGCGCGCCGCCTACGACTACCTGGCGGAGAAGGGTTTCGCCCTGGTCAGCCTCGATTCCGACCCGGTCATGGTGGAAAAGAACACCGCCGAGGGCCGGCACATCCTCTTTGCCGATGCCGAGGACCAGATGTTCTGGCAGAGCCTGGAGATGAACGAGGTCGAAGCGGTGATCCTGGCGATGAACGATCCCGAGGCCAAGATCATCTCCACCCGCAAGTTGCGTGAAAGCGGCTTCGGCGGGCTCATCGTGTCCCACGCGATGTACGAGGATATCGCCCAGCGCATCCAGGAAGCCGGCGCCGACCGCACCTACCTGACCATGAGCGAGGCCGGCGCGGGCCTTGCGGAAAATGTCTCGCGGGAATTGCAGGCACCGCGCTGAGGCCCGGTCCAGAACCGCTCGCGCGATCTGGGCCAACTGCCGCCGATCCAATTGTGCACAATTTTCTGATTTATTGTTTATCAGCCTGTCTACAGGTTGCTATAGTCCAGGCGTCCTGACCGATCGAACAGCTTTCGACGGACAGCGATAGAGGTGCCGTGAAGCCTCGCAAGCCCATGACCGTAAAACAACAAATGGCAGGCTTAACAATGACCGCAACCGAAAACAGGAGCGGCACCGCTCCGCAAGCGAACCAGGACCTCATCTATCAGCTCGATGATCGCCCCGGCCCGCTACCCGCGACCTTCGCCGCCTTGCAGCACGTGCTGGCCAGCTTCGTCGGTATCATCACCCCCACCCTGATCGTCGGCAGCGCGCTTGGCCTCGATCAATACGTCCCCTACCTCGTCAGCATGGCGCTGTTCGTCTCCGGTCTCGGCACCTTCGTCCAGGCCCGGCGCTTCGGCCCCATCGGCTCCGGACTGCTGTGCCTGCAGGGCACCAGCTTCGGCTTTCTCAGCGCCATCCTCAGCGCCGGCTTCATCGTCAAGGCGCGGGGCGGCACGCCGGAGGAGATCCTCGCCACGCTGTTCGGCGTGAGTTTCTGCGCCGCGTTCGTCGAGATCGCCTTCAGCCAGTGCATCAACAAGCTGCGCCGGGTGATCACGCCGGTGGTCACCGGCACTATCATCTGCCTGATGGGCCTTTCGCTGATCAAGGTGGCGATGACCGATATCGCCGGCGGCTACGGCGCCGATGACCTCGGTGCCCTGCCCAACCTGGCGCTGGCCGGCCTGGTGATCGGCATCATCGTGGTGCTCAACCGCTTTCCCTGGGCGATCCTGCGGCTGTCGGCGGTGATCATCGCGCTGACCGCGGGCTATCTGGTGGCCTGGTCCATGGGCAAGGTGGACTTCGCCGAGCTGGGCGAACTGCCGCTGCTCAGCGTGCCGCAACCGTTCCGTTTCGGTTTCGCCTTCGACTGGATGGCCTTCATCCCGATCGCGGTGATCTTTCTCATCACACCGCTGGAAACCGCCGGCGACCTCACCGCCAACTCGATGATCTCGCGTCAGCCGGTGCGTGGGCCGGTGTATCTGCGGCGGATCAAGTCGGGAATCCTCGCCGATGGCTGCAGCTCGGCGGTCGCCGCGGTGTTCAACAGCCTGCCGATGACCACCTTCAGCCAAAACAACGGCGTCATCCAGCTCACCGGCGTCGCCAGCCGCTACGTTGGCTACTACATCGCCGCGGTCCTGGTACTGCTGGGTCTGTTCCCCTTCGTCGGCGGTGTGCTGCAGCTGATGCCCAAGCCGGTGCTCGGCGGCGCCACGCTGATCATGTTCGGCACCGTGGCCATCGCCGGTATCAAGATCCTCGCCGAAGCCGGCCTGCATCGCCGCAACATGCTCATCGTGTCGATTTCCCTGGGTCTCGGCCTGGGTGTCGCCGGCGTGCCGGAGGTGCTGAGCGCGATGCCCGAGGTGCTGAAGAACATCTTCGGTTCGCCGATCACCATCGGCGCCTTCAGCGCCATCCTGCTCAACCTGTTCCTGCCGCGCGAACCGAGCGAAGTCGATGTATTCGACCCCGAGGAACTGGTCGAGGATGCCGTCGGCACCAACACGCTGTCGGTGAATATTCCTGACTATTCGGCGCGCAGGGATAACGCCACGACTCCCTGTACGGGGCGATCCGTCTGATGGTCAGAATCACGCCATCGTGCGCTTCTCGCCACGCCAGTCTTGAAAGACAATGGCGCCCAAAAAAAGCCGTCACCCACTTCAAGGAAATCCACATGCAACTGAAGACCGCTCCCCTCGCCGTCGCGCTCGCCGGCAGCCTGCTGACCGCCCCGGCGATGGCCGAAGGCCTCCTCCACTGGCACAGCAACAGCCTGACCTACCTGTACGGCAAGGATTACAAGATCGATGCGCCGATCCAGCAGACTGTCACCTTCGAGCACGTCAACGGCTGGAAGTATGGCGACACGTTCCTGTTTCTCGACTCGATCCACTTCAACGGCAAGGGTAACGACAACGGCAACGACGACAGCACCTTCTACGGCGAATTCTCACCGCGCCTGTCGTTCGGCAAGATCTTCCAGCGCGACCTGAGCTTCGGCCCGATCAAGGATGTGCTGGTCGCAATGACCTACGAGTTCGGCGAAGGCGATGTGGAAACCTACATGATCGGCCCGGGCTTCGATCTGGACGTGCCCGGCTTCGACTATGTCTCGGTGAACGTCTACCACCGCGACACTGACGGTGACCGCGTAGGCGACGGCACCTGGCAGGTCACCCCGGTGTGGGGCTACACCCTGCCGGTGGGCAACTCCGACATCCTCATCGACGGCTTCATCGATTGGGTGGTCGACAACGACAGCAACTCCCGCGGTGAGGAATATCACGCCAACCTGCACATCAACCCGCAGATCAAGTACGACCTAGGCAAGGCGATGAACTGGGGCGAGAAGCAGCTCTACGTCGGTATCGAGTACGACTACTGGTCGGACAAGTACGGCATCGAAGACGGCGGCTTCGTCAGCGAAAACTTCGTTGGCAAAACAGACCAGAGCACCTTCAGCGCCATCGTCAAGGCGCACTTCTGAGTGCTGTCGCGAAGGGGCTCCGGGCCCCTTCGCCTCTCGTCCGGCGCTTCGGTTGAGGGGCTTGCGACCAGGGTGCTAGCATGCGGGCGCTTGTTCGTATCGCCGGCAGCCAGCGAAAGGCCCCCATGTCCAGTATCCGTGAGCGCAACAAAGAGCTGATCCTCAAAGCCGCCAGCGAAGAATTCGCCGAAAAGGGCTTCGCCGCGACCAAGACCAGTGACATCGCCGCCCGCGCCGGGCTGCCCAAGCCCAACGTCTACTACTACTTCAAGTCCAAGGAAAACCTCTACCGCGAGGTGCTGGAGAGCATCGTCGAACCCTTGCTCGAAGCCTCGGCGCCGTTCAACCAGCCAGGCCATCCGGCCGAGGTCCTGCGCGCCTATATCCGCACCAAGATCAGGATTTCCCGTGACCACGCCTGCGCCTCGAAGGTGTTCGCCAACGAGATCATGCACGGCGCTCCGCACCTGTCGCCGGAACGCACTGCGCAACTCAACGCCCAGGCGGCACACAACATCGCCTGCATCCAGCGCTGGATCGACGACGGCCTGATGGCGAAGGTCGATGCCAATCACCTGCTGTTCAGCATCTGGGCGGCGACCCAGACCTACGCCGATTTCGACTGGCAGATCAGCACCGTCACCGGCAAGAACCGCCTCGACGACGCCGACTACGATGCGGCGGCAGACACCATCATTCGCCTGGTACTCAAGGGTTGCGAAATCGCCGAGCCGGCTCAGGTCGACTGACCGGCGGAAACGAAAAACGCCAGCATGCGCTGGCGTTCTTCAAACCCTGACCGGCTGGCGAAGCATCAGCTCCGGGCGCGAGCCGCGTCGCGCAAAGCCTTTACCTGATCATGGTTGCGTTGTACGCCCTGGTACTGACGTTCGACCACGATCCGCACTTCGGCTGGCAGGTCTTTTTCCAGCGCCTTGCGGTAGCTCTTAACCGCGACATCCTCACCACGCTCACACTCGTTGAGAATGGCCTCGTCGTCCTTGCCGGTGATCATCGACTTGAGGTCTACCCAGCGACGGTGCATGTCGGCAGCCACACTGGTGCTGGTCTCCGGATCGCCGCCCATGGAGCGGACCAGTTGCTGCAGCTCGGCGGCGGCCGTGGCGCAGTCGCGCGAACGCTGATTCATGGTGCTCTTGAGTTGCGGATCGCGCAGGTCTTCGGCGCATTCGAGGAAGCCCTTTTCGCCATCCTTGCTGGTTTCAATCAGGTCGTTGAGCACTGAAATCGTGTCTTTCGTATCCATCTTGTACCTCCTGACAAGTCGACTCGGAAAGGGCCACATCGCTGCCGCCCGCGTTATAAAGTCGACTGCCCACGCACCACAAAGGTTCAGCGAAACCGCCCGAAGGCACTCTCTTGGCTCATCACCCGGCCACGCCGGCTATGCCTGTCGGCTCATGGCGAGCCCGTGATGCAATGGCATCGGCCGACCGAGCAGGTAGCCCTGCGCCTTGTTCACTTCAAGCCGCCGCAACATGGCCAGTTCCTCCTGGGTTTCAACCCCTTCGGCGACGACCTTGCAGCCGGTTTCCTCGGCGAAGCGGATCAACGCGGCGGCCAGCGCGCGGCAGCCGGTGTCGCTGTCGACATTGCGGATCAGGCTGCTGTCGAGCTTGATCACGTCCGGCTTGAGTTTGAGGATATGGCGGAAACTCGCATAGCCGGCGCCGGCATCGTCAACCGCCAGCCGTAGCCCCTTGCTGCGCAGTGGTTCGAGTGCCTCGGCCAGCTGCGAGTAGTCCTGTACCGATGCGTGTTCGGTCACCTCGAGCATCAGCCGCGCCAGCGGTTGATCGGCGAGCACCGTGCCAAGCGCGCCGGCGAGGATGGTTTCCGGCGAAACATTGAGCGACAGGTAGCTGTCTGCAGGCAGCTGATCGAAGTCGTGCAGGGCCGCCTCGATCAGGGCGACCTCCAGCTCCTGCTGCAAGCCGACCAGCCCGGCCTCGGCGAACCACTTGTCCGGTGTTCGCTGCGGCTGCGCGCTGAATCGAGCCAGCGCCTCGTGGCCAACGATGCGGTTTTCCACCAGATGCACGATGGGTTGGTACACCACCGAATACGCGCGTTGCTCGAGCACCGAGCGAATGCGCGTGAGCGTCTCGGCATAGCGAATCTCATTGAGCGCATGGCGTTCCAGCAATCGGCCGGCGAAGTCGGCGAACAGCCGCAGCGTATTCAGATCTCGCTCGTTGAGGCTGTTGTCCGGCGTGGTGCTGAAGCAACAGAAGGTGCCGTAAAGCCGACCATCGCTGAAGCGCAGCGGAACACTGAGGTGCGCACCGACCGGCAAGGCTTTGGTCACCGGCATGGCCAAAGCCTCCGGTAGAGTCGCCGCATCCTGAATCAGCTCGGGCAAGCGCCCGTCGAGCACGCGTTGACAGTAACTGTCGTCCAGAGGATTGCACGCCCCGACCTCGAGCTGCAGGGGTACGAAATTGCCGTCCAGGTAGCGAAAAATCCGGCTGCCGCCGCGAAACTCGCTGATGAACGCGACATCCATCCCCAGATGCGTGCGCACGGCATGCAGGGTTTCGACGAGCATCTCGCTCAATGAAAGGTTGGCGCTCTCCAGGCGACGCAGAATGGAGAGCGGATCATCGGCCATCCCGAGTTGATCGACCTGATCCTGCTGTATGTCATCAGACATGGAGTCCCTCCCCGTTTGCTGGCTGCCATTGCTGCCGTATGAATACCGTCGACAGCGAGCCGCTGGAGAGCCGCTGGAGCCCGCGATGTCGTTTGCCGACCAGTTGCCCGGATACTAGTCGCGCCCGTCGATCTGCTGATGCCTCAGCGACGATTGGCACAAGGCCTTGTAGAACCGGCCGCGTCGCACGTTGCCGCACCGTTCGAACCCCGCCTCGCACCGCCTGCCTCTAGCTGCTCGCCCCCGTCTTGCCACGCTTGCTCGACTTCGCCGGCTCGGCCGCCGCGCTCGCGTCACCTTTCAGGGTTATCCAGGTAGGCGCATGGTCACTGGCATGTTCCTGGTCGCGTACCCAGCGATCGACGCCGGCATCCTGCAGCCGCGGCGCAAGGTCCGGGCTGAGCAGCAGATGGTCGATGCGCAGCCCGGAGTTCTTCTGCCAGTGCTGGCGAAAGTAGTCCCAGAAGGTGTAGATGCGCTCGTCCGGGTACCTGGCGCGCAACGCGTCGGTCCAGCCCTGCGCCAGCAGGCGTTCGAAACATTCGCGGCTCTCCGGCTGCAGCAGCGCGTCCTTCTTCCAGGAGCGCGGGTTGTAGATGTCCTCGTCGGTGGGCACCACGTTGTAGTCGCCGGCCAGCACCACCGGATGACCACTTGCCAGCAGACCGGCGGCATGCTCGATGAAGCGCTCGAACCAGCTCAGCTTGTAATCGAACTTCGGCCCCGGCTGCGGGTTGCCGTTGGGCAGGTAGAGGCAGGCGACGATCACACCCTGCACGGCCGCTTCCAGATAGCGGCTGTGGCTGTCATCCGGAACGCCCGGCAGCCCGCGGCGGATCTCCAGCGGCTCGCAATCGCGGGCCAGAATCGCCACCCCGTTCCAGGACTTCTGCCCGTGCCAGATCGCGCCGTAGCCGGCCGCACGGATGTCGTCGATGGGGAAATCGGCATCCTGCGCCTTGAGTTCCTGCAGGCAGACCACGTCAGGCTGCTCGCGCGCCAGCCATTCGAGCAGATTGGCCCGACGTGCACGGATGCCATTGATGTTGTAGGTAGCGATTTTCAGACTATCCACAAGCGCGTCTCTCACAGGCGGTTATATCCACCTTAGCTGTGACAGCGCAGTGCGGCTTCCCGATCCGGTGCCAATGATCGGAATCAGGCCGGCGTTTCGGCGAAACGCAGGGTGAATTCGGTCACCCCGGCGTCGCTGCGAACACTCACCTCGCCGCCATGCAGCTGCATGATCGAGCGCACGATGGCCAACCCCAGGCCGCCGGTATCGCCCGGCTCGGCGCGCGATGGGTCGCAGCGGTAGAAGCGATCAAACAGCCGCGGCAGATGCTCGGGCGGGATCGGAGGTCCCAGATTGATCACGCTGACCGACCGCCAACCTACTCCTGAGCCACTGACAATACGCACCGTGCTGTCACTGGCGCCGTAGCGCAGCGCATTGGCCAGCAGGTTCGCCAGCGCCCGGCGGATCATCTCAGTGTCACCGAAAAGCTCACCCTCGGTTTCATCGAACAGCTGAATGCCGCGCTCTTCGGCGACGCCTTCGAAGTAGTCGCACAGCTGCTCGACCAGTGCCGGCAATGCAAAGCGCTGCCGCTCGATGGCCGCAGCCGGCTGCTCGGCACGGGCGAGAAACAGCATGCTGTCGATCATCCGCGCCAGGCGTTCATACTCCTCCTGATTGGACACCAGCAGCGCGTGATAGGCCTCGGCATCGCGGTCCCTGTGCAACAGCTGCTGGGTCTGCCCCATGAGATTGCCGAGCGGCGTACGCATCTCGTGGGCCAGGTCCTCGCTGAAGCGTGACAGGCGCGCGAAACCCTGTTCCAACCGGTTGAGCATCTGGTTCAGCGCGGCACGCAGCGGTTCCAGTTCGCTCGGCATCGCCGATTCGTCCAGGCGCAAGTGCAGGTGCTGCACATCGATCGCCAGCGCCTGGCGCGTGAGATGCCGTACGGGACGTAGCGCGCGCCGGCTGATCAGCCAGCCAAGCACTGACGCCAGCAGCGCACCGAGGCTCAACGCCCACCACAGCTTCACACGGTAGGCGGCGAGCATCTGTTCGCGCTCGACGAGCATGCGCCCGGCGACCAGCGTCAGCCCCGCCTCGCCCGGCAGCCGCCGCCAGGCCAGCCGCGCTCCATCAGTATCGGTCAGCGCCGCAGCATCGCCGGCCGGCAGCGGTGGTATAGCCAGCCGCGCCGGGTTGATTTCGATCAGCGCGCGCCCCTGAGCGTCGAGCAACCAGAGCAGGCTGTCGCGATTGCCCAGCATGTTTTCGTAAAGCTGGGGACGCTGCCGAAGCGCCTCGACGCTGGCGCTGTCCTCGAGCAGGGCCTGCATGCGCTCCAGCCGACCGAGCAGCGCCTGATCGTCACGCCAACTGATTTCCCGGTCCAGCGAGCGGTACAGATAGAGGCCGATGGCACCGAGCAGCACCACCGCCACCAGGGCGAAAGCGATGGCCAGGCGCAGGCTGAGCGAGCGCGGCAACAGCCTCACGATGCCGTCTCCAGCACGTAACCCATACCGCGCACGGTGTGGATGAGCTTGAGCGGATAGGGATCGTCGACCTTTGCGCGCAGGCGGCGGATCGCGACGTCGACCACGTTGGTGTCGCTGTCGAAATTCATCTGCCAGACCTGCGAAGCGATCTGCGCGCGGGACAGCACCTCGCCCTGGCGACTGAGCAACAGATGCAGCAAGGCGAACTCCTTGTTGGTCAGGCTGATGCGCTCGCCCTGGCGAGTAACGCGGCGGCGCAGCAGGTCCAGCTCCAGATCGGCGATGTGAAAGCGTTCGACCTCGCGCGGCGGCCCGCGGCGCAGCAGAGTGCGTACCCGCGCCAGCAGCTCGGCGTAGGAGAACGGTTTGACCAGATAGTCGTCGGCGCCCAGCTCCAGCCCGCGCACACGGTCTTCCACCGCATCGCGCGCCGTCAGGAACAGCACCGGCGTATGCGTCGAACGCTTGCGCACCACCTGCACCAGCTGCCAACCATCGAGCCCCGGCAGCATGACGTCGAGGATCACCAGGTCGAAGGTCTCCTCCTCGATCAGGTGTTTGCCGTCGACGCCGTTGCGCGCGACCTCGACGCGGTAGCCGGACTCCTCCAACCCACGCTTGAGGTAGTCGGCCGTCTTGGCCTCGTCCTCCACCACCAGAATTCGCATCGGATCACCTCGCTGATGGCGCATAGGTTATGGCGCCGCCGCACTGCGAGCCATTACAAAAGCGTAATGCGCAGGCAACGGTTCTGACGGGCAGGCATCGGCACCATGCGCCCCGAAGCCAAGTCACCCAAGGAAACCGATATGCGTATCGCAGCCACACTGTCATTGCTGACGCTGGCATTACTTACCCCGGCCCTAAGCGCCAACGCCGCCACGCCAGCACCGATCACCCAGCAGAACGTCTCGCTGGCCCTGGCCGACGGCCTGATCCAGCAGACCCTGGATGCCTGCCACGCACAGAACCGCACCGCGGTAGTCGCCGTGGTCGATCGCGGCGGCAACCTGGTTGCCCTGCGCCGCGACGACAACGTCGGTCCGCACAACACCCTGGCCGCGCAGCGCAAGGCCTACACCGCGCTGTCGAGCAAGGCCCCGACCCGCCTGTTCGCCGAACGCGCCGCCGCTACGCCGGATGCCGCCAACCTCAATACGCTGGATGAGCTGCTGCTACTCGGCGGTGGCGTGCCGCTGAAGGTCGGCGACGAGGTGATTGGTGCCATCGGCGTGGCCGGTGCCGGCGGTGCCAAGAACGACGAGGCCTGCGCCATGGCCGCCATCGAAAAACTGCTGCCCTCCTCCCACTGAAGAAAAGGAAAACACCATGAAAGCACTACGTTCAATCGCTGCCGGCTTGATGCTCAGTGGCCTGTCCGGTCTCACCCTGGCTGCCGGCAACCCGCTCAGCGTGCACGTGCTGAATCTGGAGAACGGCCTGCCGTCACCGGACGTGCGCGTCACCCTGGAACAACGTCAGGGTGATGCCTGGAAATCACTCAATAGTGGCGAGACCAACGCCCAAGGCCGCATCACCGCGCTCTACCCAGAAGGCAAGGCGCTGGAAAAGGGGACCTACCGCGTCACCTTCATGACTGGCGACTGGTTCGCCACGCAGAAGGCCAGCACCTTTTTCCCCGAAGTTCCGGTGATCTTCGAAGCCGATGGCAGCGTCGAGCACTACCACATCCCGCTGCTGCTGAGCCCCTACGGCTTCTCCACCTACCGCGGCAACTGAGCCGCTCAGCGCACTTCCCAATAGCCCGGTGCGTTGTAGATGTCCTTCAGATAGTCGATGAAGAATCGCACCTTGGCCGGCAGGTAGCGCTGCTGCGGGTACACCGCCTGGATGTCGTAGGCCGGCAACGCGTACTCGTCGAGTACCGTGACCAGCTCGCCACGCTTGAGCTCGGCCTGGATCTCCCAGGTCGAGCGCCAGCCGATGCCCAGGCCCTGCTTGACCCAGTCGAACAGCAGCTCACCGTCATTGCAGTCCAGATTGCCAGCCACGCGGATCGCCACCTGCCTGCCGTCGCGCAGGAAGGTCCAGCCACGCTGCTGCCCGCCCTGCAGGTTGAAGGCCAGGCAGTTGTGCTGCGTCAGCTCTTCCAATGCCGTCGGCGTGCCATGGCGGGCGAAGTACTCCGGCGAGCCGCAGACCACCCGCCTGTTCGGAAACAGCCGCACCGCCACATAGTTGGGGTCGGTCACCTCGCCGATGCGAATGCCCATGTCGTAACCGTGGCGCACCAGGTCGACCACGCTGTCGGTGAAGTTGAACGACAGCTGCAGGTCCGGATAGCGCGCCTGGAACGCCGGTGCGTGCGGGCCGATATGCCGTCGCCCGAATGCGGCCGGCGCCGACACCACCAGATGGCCGCGTACCGAGGTACGGTCGTGGCTGATGCTGGCATCTACCTCATCGAAATCCTTCAAAAGCCCACGGGCGCGCTCCAGATACTGCTCGCCCAGATCGGTCAATGACAGCCCGCGCGTCGAGCGGTGCATCAGCTTCACACCTAGATGCCGCTCCAGCGCATCCAGCCGCCGGCCCATCACCACCGGGGTGACGTTCTCCTTGTGCGCAGCCGCGGCGAAGCTGCCGCAGTCGGCCACCAGCACGAAGCTGCGCAGGGTCGTATAGCGATCCATTCGATACTCCTGATATCGACAGAACTGAAGTCTCGACCAATTCCGCCAGCGAATCCAGGCCGGCATGCTTGAGCCACGTAGAAAAACTATCGAATAAGAGGAGTGGTCCATGGCCCGCATGAGAGCAATCGACGCCGCCGTCGCGGTATTGCGCAAGGAAGGCATCGACACCGCCTTCGGCATCCCCGGTGCGGCGATCAACCCGCTGTATTCCGCCCTGCGCGCCGACGGCAGCATCCGCCACATCCTCGCCCGCCACGTCGAGGGTGCCTCGCACATGGCCGAGGGCTACACCCGTGCCAAGCCGGGCAACATCGGCGTGTGCATCGGCACCTCCGGCCCGGCCGGCACCGACATGATCACCGGCCTGTACTCGGCATCCGCCGACTCGATTCCGATCCTCTGCATCACCGGCCAGGCGCCGCGTGCCAAGCTGCACAAGGAGGACTTTCAGGCCGTCGATATCGAATCCATTGCCAAGCCGGTGACCAAGTGGGCGGTTACCGTTCGCGAACCGGCGTTGGTGCCGCGCGTGTTCCAGCAGGCCTTCCATGTGATGCGCTCGGGGCGTCCCGGACCGGTGCTGATCGACCTGCCGTTCGATGTGCAAATGGGCGAGATCGAATTCGACATCGACACCTACGAGCCGCTCGCCGTGTACAAGCCGGCGGCGACCCGCAAGCAGATCGAGAAGGCCATCGACATGCTCTGCGCCGCCGAGCGTCCGCTGATCGTCGCCGGCGGCGGCATCTACAACGCCGCGGCAGAAACCTTGCTGGTGGAGTTCGCCGAGACCGTGGGCGTGCCGGTGATCCCGACGCTGATGGGCTGGGGCTCGATCCCCGACGACCATCCGCTGATGGCCGGCATGTGCGGGCTGCAGACCAGCCACCGCTACGGCAACGCGACCCTGCTCGAATCCGACTTCGTGCTCGGCATCGGCAACCGCTGGGCCAACCGTCACACCGGCTCCGTGGAGACCTATACCAAGGGCCGCACCTTCGTTCACGTCGACATCGAGCCGACCCAGATCGGCCGGGTGTTCGCGCCGGACTACGGCATCGTTTCCGACGCCCGCGCCGCGCTGGAGCTGTTCGTCGAGGTTGCGAGGCAGCGCAAGGCCGAAGGTCGTCTGCCGGATCGCCGCGCCTGGGCCGCCGACTGCCTGGAACGCAAGCGCACGATGTTGCGCAAGACCAACTTCGACAGCGTGCCGATGAAGCCGCAGCGCGTGTACCAGTGCATGAACAATGCCTTCGGCAAGGACACCTGCTACGTCAGCACCATCGGCCTGTCGCAGATCGCCGCCGCGCAGTTCCTGCATGTCTACCAGCCGCGCAACTGGATCAACTGCGGCCAGGCCGGCCCGCTCGGCTGGACCATTCCGGCGGCGCTCGGTGTGGTTGCCGCCGACCCGGCGCGCAAGGTAGTGGCGCTGTCCGGCGACTACGACTTCCAGTTCATGATCGAGGAGTTGGCCGTGGGCGCGCAGTTCAAGCTGCCCTACATCCACATCCTGGTAAACAACGCCTACCTCGGGCTGATCCGCCAGTCGCAGCGCGGTTTCGAGATGGATTACTGCGTGCAGCTCGGCTTCGAGAACATCAATGCCGACCAGAGCGGCATGGAAGGCTACGGCGTCGATCACGTCGCGGTGGTCGAGGGGCTGGGCTGCAAAGCACTGCGCGTGTTCAAGCAGGAAGACCTGCGCCCGGCCATCGAACAGGCGCAGGCCTGGATGGCCGAGCATCAGGTGCCGGTGGTGATCGAGGTGATCCTCGAACGGGTGACCAACATCGCCATGGGCACAGAGATCGACGCCATCAACGAGTTCGAGGCGCTGGCCGAAGGCCGGGAAGACGCGCCGACGGCGGTTGGATTGCTGGACTGATTCGCCCGTAACCACAACCGCGTGGAAGACGCTTCGCGGTCTTCCACGGGGCGGCCACCCGTCCTACCGGCCGCCGCAGTTATCAGCGACGGGCACCGAAGCAACCGTAGGGTGGATATCGCGAAGCCTATCCACCGCAACGCAACACCCAGGGTGGTCACCGCACCGCCGCAATGCAGACCGAATTTGATCCCTACAGATCAGGAGAGAGAACCATGCCCCGCTTTGCCGCCAATCTGTCCATGCTGTTCACCGAGGTCGATTTCCTTGACCGCTTTGCCGCCGCTGCCGAAGCCGGCTTTACCGGCGTCGAATACCTGTTCCCCTACGACCACCCGGCCGAGGAGATCAAGGCCCGGCTGGACGCCAACCAGCTGACCCAGGTGCTGTTCAACCTGCCGGCCGGCGACTGGGCTGGTGGCGAGCGCGGCATCGCCATCCTGCCGGAGCGGGTCGAGGAATTTCGCGCCGGCGTGGACCAGGCCATCGCCTACGCCAAGGTGCTGGGCAACACCCAGGTCAACTGCCTGGCCGGCATTGCCCCGCGTGGCGCCGACCTCGGCCAGCTGGAAATCACCTTTATCGAGAACCTGCGCTACGCCGCGCAGAAGCTCGAGGAAGCCGGCATTCGCCTGGTGATGGAGATGATCAACACTCGCGACATCCCGCGCTTCTTCCTCAACAACACCTCCCAGGCGCAGGAGATCCGCGGCAAGGTCGGTCACGCCAACCTGTTCCTGCAGTACGACATCTACCACATGCAGATCATGGAGGGAGACCTGGCGCGGACCATCGAGAACAACCTGGCAGCCATCAACCATATCCAGCTGGCGGACAACCCCGGTCGCAACGAGCCGGGCACCGGCGAGATCAACTATCGCTTCCTGTTCGAGCATCTGGATCGCATCGGCTACCAGGGCTGGGTCGGCTGCGAGTACAAGCCGGCCACCAGCACCGCCGAAGGCCTCGCCTGGCTGAAGACACACAACGCCATCTGACCCGAACAGAATTTGAGGAGAAACGACCATGGCTAAGATCGGATTTATCGGCACCGGAATCATGGGCAAACCCATGGCAAGCAACCTGCAGAACGCAGGCCACCAGATATTCCTTTCCGAACATCATGACAAGGCACCCGCCGACCTGGTCCAGGCCGGCGCCATCGCCCTGGCCACCCCGCAGGAAGTCGGGCAGGAGGCCGAGTTCATCATCGTCATGGTGCCGGATACCCCGCAGGTTGAAGACGTGCTGTTCCGCGACCGGGGCATCGCCGCTGGCGTCGGCCCGGGCAAGGTGGTGATCGACATGAGCTCGATCTCCCCCAGCGCCACCAAGCAGTTCGCCGAGAAGATCAAGGCGAGCGGCGCCGAGTACCTCGACGCCCCGGTATCCGGCGGTGAGGTCGGCGCCAAGGCGGCCACCTTGTCGATCATGGTCGGCGGTAGCGAAACGGCCTTCGAGCGCGCCCTGCCACTGTTCCAGGCGATGGGCAAGAACATCACCCGTGTCGGCGAGAACGGCGATGGCCAGACTGCCAAGGTGGCCAACCAGATCATCGTCGCGCTGAACATCCAGGCGGTCGCCGAAGCCCTGCTGTTCGCCGCACGCAACGGTGCCGACCCGGCCAAGGTGCGCGAGGCGCTGATGGGCGGTTTCGCCGGCTCGAAGATTCTCGAGGTGCACGGCGAGCGCATGATCAAGGGCACCTTCGACCCGGGCTTCCGCATCAGCCTGCACCAGAAGGACCTCAACCTCGCCCTGGCCGGAGCCCGCGAGCTGGGCCTGAACCTGCCCAACACCGCCAATGCCCAGCAGGTGTTCAGCACCTGTGCGGCCATCGGCGGCAGCGGCTGGGACCACTCGGCGCTGATCAAGGGCCTGGAGCACATGGCCAATTTCTCGATCCGCAAGGAGTAAAGCCTTCGAGCGCACTGAGTCGGGCTTACGACCCCACCTTCAGGGACAGACAGACCAGGTGGTGGGGTGAGCGCAACGCTCGGCACCAGTGATGCTCAAAGGGTTGGTGTGCAGGTACGCGGGGTCGGAATCATCGCGTCTCCCCCACGACCAGGGCCCCGCGCGCCTGCACACCAACCGCCGTCTGCGGACGGCACCTTTTCGATTCGCCCGGCACAAGGAGTCACGGCCCGACTGCCGGGCGGGTCGATTTCAACCCTTAGCGCTTGCATTGCCGAGCCCTAAGGTCTGCAATCGGCCTCTGCAAAAAGACCCAAGGAGCCAGAGATGCCCATCGATCCCCAAGCCCTGCTGCGCCAGCTGTTCGATAGCGCCATCGAGGCCGCCCATCCACGCCATGTGCTCGCCGACCATCTGCCCGAAGACCGCAGCGGCCGAGCCATCGTCATCGGCGCCGGCAAGGCGGCTGCGGCCATGGCCGAAGCCATTGAGCAGGTCTGGGAAGGCGAACTCTCCGGCCTGGTGGTGACCCGCTATGAACATCACGCCGACTGCCGCCGCATCGAGGTGGTGGAGGCCGCACACCCGGTGCCGGACGATGCCGGCGAGCGCGTCGCACGCCGCGTACTGGAGCTGGTCAGCAACCTCGAGGAAAGCGACCGGGTGATATTCCTGCTTTCCGGCGGCGGTTCCTCGCTGTTGGCACTGCCAGCCGAGGGCATCTCTCTGGCCGACAAGCAGGCGATCAACAAGGCGCTGCTGCGTTCCGGCGCGCACATCGGCGAGATGAACTGCGTGCGCAAGCATCTCTCGGCGATCAAGGGCGGCCGCCTGGCCAGGGCCTGCTGGCCGGCCAGCGTATACACCTATGCGATTTCCGACGTACCCGGCGACGAAGCCACGGTGATCGCCTCCGGCCCGACCGTCGCCGATCCGACCACATCGGCGCAGGCACTGGAGATCCTCGAGCGCTACCACATCGAGGTGCCGGCCAACGTGCGCGCCTGGCTCGAAGACCCGCGCTCGGAAACCCTCAAGCCGGGCGACCCGATGCTCTCGCGCAGCCACTTCCAGCTGATCGCCACGCCGCAGCAGTCGCTCGATGCGGCAGCCGAAGTAGCCCGTTCCGCCGGCATCACCCCGTTGATCCTCGGCGACCTGGAAGGCGAAGCGCGTGAGGTGGCCAAGGTGCATGCCGGCATTGCCCGCCAGGTGGTGCTGCACGGCCAGCCGATCGGCGCGCCCTGCGTGATCCTCTCCGGCGGCGAGACCACGGTGACCGTGCGCGGTAACGGCCGCGGCGGACGCAACGCCGAATTCCTGCTTGCCCTCACCGAAAGCCTGCAAGGCCTGCCCGGTGTATACGCCCTGGCCGGCGACACCGATGGCATCGACGGTTCCGAGGACAACGCCGGCGCACTGATGACCCCGGACAGCTTCGCCCGCGCCGAAGCACAGGGCCTGCGTGCCGCCGATGCGCTGGCCAACAACGACGGCTATGGCTACTTCGCCGCGCTGGACAGCCTGATCGTTACCGGCCCGACGCGTACCAACGTCAACGATTTCCGCGCCATCCTGATTCTGCCGCCCTCGGCCTAGACCGAGGACGCTCCCCTGCCAGCGAGCCCGCCATGAAACCCGACAAGAAGGTCAAGATACTTGCCACCCTCGGCCCCACCACCCGCAGCATCGATGATGTACGGGCGCTGGTCGCGGCAGGGGTCAACCTGTTCCGCCTGAACTTCAGCCATGGCGAGCACGCCGACCATGCCGAACGCTTCGCCTGGATTCGCGAGGTGGAACGTGAGTTGAACCAACCGATCGGCATCCTCATGGACCTGCAAGGGCCCAAGCTCCGGGTCGGCCGCTTCGCCGAGGGCAAGGTGCGGCTGGATCGTGATCAGGCCTTCCGTCTGGATCTGGACCCGACGCCGGGCGACAACCGACGCGTGAACCTGCCGCACCCGGAGATCATCGCCGCGCTGGAGCCGGGCATGCAGCTGCTGATCGACGATGGCCGCCTGCGTCTGACGGTCACCGCGCGCCACAGCGATGCCATCGACACCCGCGTGGTCGCCGGCGGCGAGCTGTCCGACCGCAAGGGCGTCAACGTGCCGGAAGCAGTGCTGGAGCTTAGCCCGCTGACGGAGAAGGATCGCCGCGACCTGGCTTTCGGCCTTGAACTGGGCGTGGATTGGGTGGCCCTGTCCTTCGTCCAGCGCCCACAGGACATACACGAGGCGCGCAAGCTGATCGGTGAGCGCGCCTTCCTCATGGCCAAGATCGAGAAACCTTCGGCGGTGCAGCACCTGCGCGAGATCGCGCGGCTGTCCGACGCGATCATGGTCGCGCGTGGCGACCTCGGCGTGGAGGTGCCGCCGGAGAATGTGCCACGCATTCAGAAGAACATCGTGCGCATCTGCCGCCAGCTCGGCCGCCCGGTGGTGGTGGCGACGCAGATGCTCGAATCCATGCGCTTCGCCCCGGCGCCGACGCGCGCCGAGGTCACCGACGTGGCCAACGCGGTCGCCGAGGGTGCAGACGCGGTGATGCTGTCGGCGGAAACCGCTTCGGGCGACTACCCGCTGGAAGCGGTGAGCATGATGAGCAAGATCATCCGCCAGGTCGAAGGCGGCCCGGATTTCCAGGCCCAGCTCGATGTGCACCGACCGAATGCCGAGGCAACGCTGCCGGATGCCATCAGCTGCGCGATCCGCCGCATCAGTGGCATCCTGCCGATTGCGGTGCTGGTCAATTACACCGAGTCAGGCCGCTCCAGCCTGCGAGCCTCGCGCGAGCGCCCGGCCACGCCGATCCTCAGCCTGACGCCGAGCACCGCCACCGCGCGCAAGCTCACGGTGGCCTGGGGCGTGTATTCGGTGGTGGATGCACCGATGCGCGATATGGAGCAGGTCAGCAGCCACGCCCTCGAGCTGGCGCGCGCCCAGGGCATGGCCGGCAGTGGTGACACGGTGCTGATCACCGCTGGCGTGCCGCTCGGCCAACCTGGCACCACCAACACGCTGCGTATCGAAGTCCTCGACTAGGTTGGCAGCCCACCCAGCGCACAATGGCCAAGCGGTCAGCCCTTGGTCTCCAGCGGGTTCTGCTCCTGAGGGTAGCGATGCTCCTCCTCGATGCTGCCGTCGTCGCCGTGGACGTTCACCAGCGCAGTACGCAGCTTCATGTAGTCGCGCGTCTCATCGAGAATGTCCTGTCGATTCCCGGCTTCGAGCAACGCGCGCTGATCGCCTTCTTCGCGTAGCACCCAGCGGTCATCTTCGTGAGTGATGTGATAGATCTCCATTGCCCTCTCTCCTGCTGTTGAATGAAATATCGCGGATCGCCCCTGGTAAGAAAGCTGCCAGCGGGCGAGGTTCGATCGTCACCGCCAAGGTGATTTCGACCCTTTAAGGTCCATATCACCATGAAAAGCCAAGGTTCTTTTTACCTCGCACATCCTGCAAACCTTGATTCAAGTCAATTTTCGACCTGGAACGATTGTTGAAAGCCTCTATGGCAGAACGTTTCGTGTTCGCCCCGCGAATACAGGACGACTTTCCCATCAGAGGAGTTAGCAATGCTTTGCGCTGAACAGACTGCCCTTATCAAAGCCACCGTGCCGCTGCTGGAAAGCGGCGGCGAGGCCTTGACCACCCATTTCTACAACCTGCTGCTCAGTGAGCATCCCGAAGTGCGCCCGCTGTTCAATCAGGCCCACCAGGCCAGCGGTGAACAGCCGCGTGCACTGGCCAACGGCGTGCTGATGTATGCCAAACACATCGACCGGCTCGACGCCCTCGGCCCGCTGGTCGCTCAGATCATCAACAAGCATGTCGCGCTGCAGGTACTGCCCGAGCATTACCCGCTGGTGGGCTCCTGCCTGCTGCGGGCGATCCGCGAAGTGCTCGGCGACGAGATCGCTACCGACGCCGTGATCGACGCCTGGGGCGCCGCCTACCAGCAACTCGCCAACATCCTTATCGGTCAGGAGGAGAATCTCTACCAGACCAAGGCCGAGGCGGATGGTGGCTGGCGGGGGGCGCGGCGTTTTCGCATTGCGCGCAAGATCGTCGAAAGCGCAGAGATCACCTCCTTTCACCTGCAGCCGGAAGATGGCGGCGCGTTGATGGACTTTCTGCCCGGCCAGTACATCGGCCTGCGCCTGGAGGTCGACGGCCAGGAGGTGCGCCGCAACTACTCGCTGTCCGCCGCCAGCAATGGCAGCGAATACCGCATCAGCGTCAAGCGCGAACCCGTCGGCGTCGCCTCGAACGCGCTGCATGCCATGCCCGAAGGTGCCGTGCTGGAGCTGTTCGCGCCGGCTGGCGAGTTCACCCTCGAACCGGGCGACAAGCCCCTGGTGCTGATCAGCGGCGGCGTCGGTATCACGCCTACCCTGGCGATGCTGGAACAGGCTCTGGCCAGCGCACGACCGGTGCACTTCATCCACTGCGCGCGCAATGCCGGCGTGCATGCGTTCCGCCGCAGCGTGGACGCGCTGGCCGAGCGTCACGCCCAGCTCAAGCGTTTCTACTGCTATGAGGAGCACGACGGCGCAGATGCCGCGCCGGATGCCGTTGGCCGCCTGACCGAGCAACAGCTTGGCAGGTGGCTACCGGAAGACCGCGACGTGGACGCCTATTTCCTCGGGCCGAAACCCTTCATGGCTGCCGTCCGCCGCCAGCTGAAGTCACTCGGTGTGCCGGAACAGCAAACCCGCTACGAGTTCTTCGGACCCGCTTCGGCACTCGATTGATCCATTCGGAGGCTCGCCCGGCGCGAGCCTCTCCCCGAAGGAGATTCAGTCATGCTTTATCACTCAGCTTCTCCACAACGCCTGATGGGCGCCGCAAATGCGCTGATGGTCGCAGGCATACTGCTCCTGCTGCTGGGCATCAGCGGCGCCTACCTGTTCGATCGACATCTGGCGATGGGCAGCATCATCGCGGCCCATGCGCTGGTCATCCTCGGCCCCACGGCGCTGAAGATCGGCTACGTGATGCGCCTTCTGGCCGAGCGCAAGACGAAACTTGCGGCCTGAGGCGCGGTTGGATAATTCCGCTCTCGGATAATCGTAATTCGTTCCTGCAACTTTGCCGCTTCGCCTGTAATTTCAGTCCGCCATAGTCATACGCAACATGGGGAAAACCATTCGTCTACACTTTTGAATTCACCGAAACTCTTGTCTGAAGTCTTCCTCTGACACTGTGAGGCTGATTGATCTCTCTCTTTCAGCCGTTTTTGAACGTGTCTATCCAATTGAGGAGAAATACACATGGCAAATAACAACCCTGGCAACTTCGCCAACGATCGAGAGAAAGCTTCCGATGCTGGCCGCAAGGGCGGCCACAACAGCGGCGGCAACTTCGCCAATGACCGCGAGAAGGCCTCCGAGGCCGGCCGCAAGGGCGGCCAGAACAGCCACGGCGGTGGCCGCAGCAGCTAAGTGCTGAGGAGATGAAGAAGGGCAGGCGCCGTATGGCCCTGCCCTTCTTCATTTCTCCATTCAATCCTTTAAGCGAATAATCAAAAAACGAAACTGCAAAGTAATGCGATATTGCTATCCGATCGATATATAGCCGGCCGAATTATATTCATAAGCCGTTTGCGCAAAGCGACGGCCAGGCAGAAGCTGATATCTGCAGCTGATATCTGCGGTTATTTTACTCATTCCTAACTTATAACGATGACCTGCATCCCTTGCCGTTTGTCGATATCATCGACAGGCATTTCAAGCTGGAGCGGTCGATGAACAGCAGCGCCTTTTCCGAACGAATCGTCCAGAGCCTGCTGGATACCGATTTCTACAAGCTCACCATGATGCAGGCGGTGCTGCATCACTATCCGAACGCGGAGGTGGAGTGGGCATTCCGCAGCCGCTCCGGTGAGGACCTGACGCCCTACCTCGACGAGATCCGCCAGCAGATCGAGGCGCTTGCCGAGCTGCAGATGACAACCGAGGAGCTGGCCTACCTCGAGCGCATCCCCTACATGCAGCCCGACTTCATCCGCTTCCTCGGTTTGTTCCGTTTCGATCTGCGTTATCTGCAGGTGAGCATCGAGGACGGCGAGCTGGTGATGCACCTGCGCGGCCCCTGGCTCCATGTGATCCTGTTCGAAGTGCCGCTGCTGGCCATCGTCAGCGAGGTGCGCAACCGCGCGCGCTACCCGGCGGTGACGCTGGGCCAGGCGCGCGACCGGCTGGATGAGAAGCTGCACTGGCTACGCAGCCAGGCCAGCAGCGACGAACTGGCCAGCTTCACCCTGGCGGATTTCGGCACACGCCGTCGTTTCTCCTTTGCCGTGCAGGCGATGGTGGTGGACCGACTGCAATGCGATTTTCCCGGCCGGTTCGCCGGCACCAGCAATGTGCATCTGGCACGCACGCGGAATGTGAAGCCGATGGGCACCATGGCCCATGAGTGGATCATGGCGCACCAGCAACTCGGCCCGCGGCTGATCGACAGCCAGGTTGCGGCGCTGGACTGCTGGGTTCGCGAATATCGTGGGGCATTGGGCATCGCGCTCACCGACTGCATCACCATGGATGCTTTCCTGCGCGATTTCGATCTGTACTTCGCCAAGCTGTTCGACGGCCTGCGTCATGACTCTGGCGACCCTCTGCTGTGGGCAGAGAAGGCCATCGCGCATTACCAGCGCCTGGGTATCGATCCGAAAACCCGCCAGCTGATCTTCTCCGATGGCCTGGACCTGGCCAGAGCGCTGGAACTCCATCGCGCGCTGATCGGGCGCAGCAATCCGAGTTTCGGCATCGGTACCGGACTGACCTGCGACATCCCGGGCGTGGAGCCGACCAACATGGTCATCAAGATGACCGCCTGCAATGGTCAACCGGTGGCAAAAATCTCCGACTCGCCGGGCAAGACCATGTGCCGCGACGAGGCATTCGTCAGCTACATGCGGCACGTCTTCGGCTTGGCCAATGGCTAACGACTAGCCGCCCACGGCGAATGCCTGGGGCGGCTGCACAGCCTCCGGCTCCATGGCGCAGAGGCGATTGCGCCCGCTCGTCTTGGCGCAGTACATGCGCTTATCCGCCAGCTCCAGCAGGTCACGGTAGTTCGCGACCTGATCGCAACGGCGTTCGGCCAACCCGATGCTCGCCGTCAGCGGCGCACCGTCCGGCCGCACGCCGAGGCCCTGGCCAATGATGCGCTCGAGCGCCATGTGCGCCTGCTGCATGTCGGTCTCCGGCATGATCAACAGGAACTCTTCGCCGCCCCAGCGCAGCAGGCTGTCGGAGCCACGCAGCGTCGCCACCAGACGCCTGGCCGCCTCGCGCAGTACCTGATCGCCGGATTCGTGACCATGGTTGTCGTTGATCGACTTGAAGTGGTCGAGGTCGATGAATGCCAGCGCCAGCGGACCACTCTTGCGCTGTGCGCTGTCCCACTGCAGCCGAAGGATCTCCTCGCCGCTGCCGCGGGAGAAGACCCCGGTGAGCGGGTCCCGGATGGCCTGGCGCACCAGCGCGAACATGAACGCCAGCTGGCTCATACTGGCCAGGCTGGCGACGCCGGCGATCAGGATCAACAGCCAGAAGGCACCGGCGAACGACGGCCAGTTCAGCGTCGCCCAGCTGAGATAGCCAGCCAGCGCCTGGGCCAGCAGCAACAGGCTGGAGAGCACCAGATTCTCCACCAGGGTCAGCGGGAAAATGGTCAGCCCGGCCATCAGCACGAATGGCAGAAAGGCATAGCCGGCGCCGACCACCGCGGAGAACTGCGCCAGTTGATAGCTGCCGAGCAAGGTGTGCGAGGCGATGTAGAAGATGGTCGGAATGGCGAACAAGATCGCGATCGCCCGATAGGCGTCCAGCAGATTGCCGCTCGGACGGTAGAACAGCAGCAGGCAGGTGAACGCCAGGCACGCCATCATCCGAAAACCGGCCAGCGCTGCCCACAGCTTGGGCTCGAACACCAGCAGATCGATCAGACTCCACAGCGGAGTGAGCACTGCGAACAGAAAGGCAAACAGGCGAACACGGTTGACGATCAGGGTCGCGCGGCGCTGGCAGAGCAGCAGTGGATGGCGTCGCGGGCTCAGCAGATGGCGAAGCTCGTTGAACTTGAGCTCGCTGGGCAGCAACGAGCTCAGGCGACTGCGCAGCAGGTCGAGAATCGATGGCATTTATTATTGTGCTCCCAGGCAGGGAAGGTTTCTTTACAACCGGCGGTCCGGACGCCGCCGGCTGCTTTCATATCCGTCTCAAAGAAGACCACCGTTCGCCGGTGCATCGGACGTCCACAGAAGCGCAAGCGCGGCGAATGGTATCAGTTGGCCACCAACAACCCTTGAGCCAGGACAATGAAATCGAAGCTGCAAATAACTCCTAAGAACGATCTACCGTTCGGAAAAATCGCCCTTTCGGGCGCTTATACCCGCTGGCGGCTCCCAATAGCGTGGCCGGATCGCCCGCGCATGTGCGAGCGATGCATCCAAACAAAAAGAACAATAAGGAGTTACCCGTGCAGAGCGCCCTCAAACCGCTTGCGGCAGCCGTTCTACTCACCTGCGCGACAGACGCGGCCATCGCCGATGACGGCCCGTTCAGTCAGTTCGTCGTGTTCGGCGACTCGCTGAGCGATGCTGGCAACTTTCCCGATCTGCAAAGCCCGACACTCGGGGGCAACCCTACAGGAGGTCTGCGCTTCACCAACCGCACCGGCCCTACCTATGGTGCCGGCGAATATATCGGCGAGGTCGGCACGCAACGCCTGGCGAGCATGCTGGGCCTTCAATCGTTACCCTCCACGCCGCTGTTACCGGCAGTCCTTACAGGCAATCCGGACGGCACCAACTATGCCGTCGGCGGTTACCGCACCGACCAGATTCTCGATTCGATCACCCTCGACTCGACCGTTTCCGCGGGCGGCTCTACCCGGACCCGGCCCGGCTATCTGGTCGAGAACCCGCGCGTCGACAGCAATGCTCTCTACTACCTGAACGGCGGCGGTAACGACATCTTCCAGCTCGGCACCAACCCGGTCACGATGGCTGACGCCGCCGGCAATCTGGTGGCTGGCGTCGCTGCACTACAGGCCGCGGGCGCGCGCTACTTCATCGTCTCCGATCTGCCGGACGTCGGCATCACGCCACTAGGTGCCACCGCTGGTCCGGGCGGAGCTGCCACACTCAACTTTCTGAGCGACCAGTTCAACGCAGCGCTGGCAGAACAGCTGCAAGCCCAGGGTGGCAACTATGTGCTGGTGAACAACCGCCTGTTGCTGGCCGAGGTACGTGCTGACCTGGCCGCCTTCGGCTTCGACCCCAACGTGGCACAGACAGCCGTGTGTTTCGATGCGTCGGGCGGCACCTGCCTGCCGGACCCGACCTACAGCCTCGGCGGCACAGCACCTGATCCTAACCGCCTGCTGTTCAACGACGCCGTCCATCCAACCACCGCTGTTCATCAGATCAGCGCCGACTACCTGTACTCGATCATTTCCGCGCCGTGGGAAGTATCCCTGCTACCGGAAATGGGCCGCTCGGCACTGCGCGCTCACCTGCAGCAACTGGACAACGAACTGTCTGCGCGGCGCGGCGACTGGCAGGCGGTCGGCGCCTGGCGCACCTTCGTCCAGGGTGGTTACAACCGGCCTGAGTACGACGGTTACGGTGGCGGTGACGGTAGCGGCCTGAGCCTGTCGCTTGGTGTTACCCAGCGTTTGAGTGAGACGTGGCTGGCCGGCGTCAGCCTGGGCCTGGCGGAAAACTCGCTGGAACTGGGCAGAAACGACTCCGAGTACGACATGCGCAGCTACCTGGCCACGGCCTTCGCCCGTTACGAACACCAGCGTCTGTTCGCCGACTTCAGCCTCAGCGCCGGGTATCTGGACTACCACGACCTCAAGCGTACGTTCGCCCTTGGCATCAGCGAGCGCACGGAAAAGGGTGACACCGAAGGCACGCTATGGGGCGCGGCGGCGAAGGCTGGCTTCAACCTGATGCAGCCAGGCGATCAACTCCAGTTCGGCCCATTCGTCGGTGCCAGCTATCAGAAGGTCGAAGTCGATGGTTACAGCGAGCAGGGCGAGCGCTCCACTGCATTGAGCTATGACGATCAGGAACTGGATTCGCTGCGCCTCTCACTCGGCCTGTTCGGCGACTATGCGCTGAGCGAACGCACGCGGCTATTCGGCGAGGTGGCGCGGGAGGTGGAGCGCGAGGACGAGGATCGGCGTGACCTGCGCATGTCGCTGAACAGTGTGTCGGGCAACAGCTTCGAGCTGCCGGGCGCGGTACCGACCGGCGACCAGACGCGCTTCAGCGTGGGCCTGACGCACCGCCTGACGCCCGGTCTGGCGCTGCGCGCCAACTACCATTACCGCGGCAACGATAACCGCGACCACGGAGTGGGGCTGTCACTGGCCTGGGACCTGTAAGGTTCGTAGAGCGCAAAGGCCGCCGTCGCGAATACGCGCGGCGGCTCTTACGCGGTTAACGTCCGTCGAGCTGACCTTGCAGATTGGCGATCTGCCCCTGCATGGAATTGATGGTGCGGGTGACCTGAGCCCGGAAGGAGTCGAACTCGGCGGTGTTGATCGCGTTTGGCGCGGGCGCCGGCCGATTGTCCAGCTCACTGCGCAGCACCAGGATGTCCTGCTCCAGCCGGCTGATCGCCTGACTCTGGTTACCGCCCTGCTTCAGCGCCGCGATGTCCTTGCTCAAGCTGTCGACCCGTCCGGCCAGCTTGCCCTGCTCGTCCAGGGTCGTTTTGAGTGACGCCTGCTCGCTGCCCAACGCCTTGACGCTCTCTGCCAGTGTCGCAGTACTCCCCTGCTGAGCCTGCAGGTCGGCACCCAGCTGCTCGAGGCGCTTGCCCTGCTCGTCCATGCGTCGATCCTGATTGCCCTGTTTGCCAGTCAGACTCTGCTGTTCGGTAGCAAAGGCCTGCTGCTTGCGGTCAAGATCGATGGCCTGTTGCTCAAGCTGCTTGATGCGCAGTTTCACCGCCTCGCTTTCCGTAGTCACATTGGACTCGGTCGCAACGACTTTCCCGCTGATGTCCTGCAGTCGTCCGGCGGCATCCTCACTGATACGCGCGAAGCTTTCCTGGGTGGCGACCAGCTGCATTTCCAGCATGGCGATCTTCTGATAACTCCACCAACCGAGCGCGCCAAGGCTGAGGAGCAAGGCCAGCACCATGACCCACAGCGGCGCCGTACTCACCTTGCCAGCAGTGCTTGCAGGGCGACGTTTCTGGCGGGAGCGCCCGTCATCCACAGGCTCATCGGCGGTTCTGCGGATCGGCTCGAGATCCGGCGCCGGATAGGGCTCCACGCGGTCACGGCCTGCGGTCAGGCTGGGAATGTTGTCCAGTTCGTCGTGAGCATCGTTGCGCATGGGGTACCTTCAATGGCGCGGTGCGAAATACAGCGCGCAGTATAACGATTCAGGGCGTGCCCATCAGTGACGGCGCGCCGGTGGAGCAGATGCACCGTGGTAGAGCAGTGCGCCGCTTGTGATACGCATCACGGTGCATCGAATGGCGCACTCGGCAGCCCCGCGAACAGGCACCACAGCGGTGACCATCGCCTACGGGCAGTCTGCAGGCCTCGCCAGCCGGGCGCTTCGCCTGCCAGATGCAAAAACCGCGCAGCAACGCCGGAAATTGGTACGCCACTTGCTCTGTCTCTCTTGCCAGCGGATAGACACTTCCGACAGGGATGTTGGGCCTTAGGGCAATTCACGAGGAACACAGCATGGAGCTGAACAAGGCGGTTATCGACTGCATGCGCAGCCTGCGACGCAGACTTCGCGATGAGCAGCAACTCGACATCCATCTCGACCAACCGGATGCGGTTACGGCAATGCTTGCCGGGTGCATGAACTCCAACGATGAGCTGACCCGCGAACTCGGACGCCAGCTCGCCGCGTTCAGTGATCGGTTGCCGGCACCACCTCCACCACGCGCGGCCAGCAGCGGCGCCACGGTACGCATTTACCGAGGCCAGCGCGTACTCGCCTGAGCGCTCAATCAACCAGTAACCAGTCGCTGGCGCAACGCACCAGATGCCGGGTCAGCTCGTCGAGCAATTGCCCGCCATTACGCCAGTGATGCCAATACAAAGGCACGTCGATCGGCGGTCCGGACAGCACATCGACCAATTCCCCGCGCGCAAGTTCGCCGCGCACCTGTAACTCCGGCACCAACCCCCAGCCAAGCCCGCTCTGCAGCAGGCGTACGAAACCTTCGGACGACGGGCAGAGGTGATGGACGAACGCCTCTCCCCCGCCGACTGCTGCCATGTAGCGGTGTTGCAGCTGGTCATCCGGGCCGAAGACCACGGCAGGCACCCGAGCCAGATCCGCAGCGGCTGCCGGTCGCTGGAAATGCCGACTGACAAAGACCGGACTGGCCAGCGCGCGATAGCGCATCGCCCCAAGAAACTGACTGCGCGCACCTGCCAGCGGCCGTTCCGCCGCGCACACGCAGGCTGCGACCTCGCCAGCGCGCATGCGCTTGAGCCCGACCGCCTGGTCTTCCACCACATGATCGAGCAGCACCCGATGCTCGGCGCAGAACGACGCCACCGCGCCCGCCCACCAGGTCGCCAGGCTGTCGGCATTCAGGGCAATACGCAATCGCTCGGGCAGGCGATTTTCGTCCAGCGCCGGGACCTGCCCTTGCAGGTCCCGCTCGAGCAAGCGCACCTGCTGCACATGGTTGAGCAATCGTTGACCCAGCTCGGTCGGCCGGGGCGGCGTATCGCGCAGCAGCACCGGCTGGCCGACGCGCGCCTCGAGTAATTTGATCCGCTGGGATATGGCCGATTGCGAAAGCCCCAACGCCTGCGCGGCTCGTTCGAAACCTGCCTGCTCGACAACCGCCGCAAGCGCCGCGAGTAATTTGTAATCGAACATCAGTATTCCTAATGCACCCTGAAGAGAATTTGTTTCTCTTATAACGCCCCGCTGCCCAGACTCACCAGTAAATCAGACGAGGCGTGCGGCATGAATGCAATCTGGCAAAGCTATATCAACGGCCTTCTGGTCGCGGCGGGGCTGATCATGGCGATCGGCGCGCAGAATGCGTTCGTGCTCGCGCAAAGCCTGCGCCGGGAGCACCATCTGCCAGTGGCGGCGCTGTGCATCCTCTGTGACGTACTGTTGGTCAGCGTCGGCGTCTTCGGGCTGGCAGCAGTGCTGGCGGACAACCCGCTACTGCTGGAGATCACTCGCTGGGGCGGCGTCGCCTTCCTGCTCTGGTACGGCACCCTGGCGCTGCGTCGCGCGTTCAAGCCACAGAGCCTGCGCAGCGCTGATGCGCAGCCGCGACCACTGCGTGCGGTGCTGTTGGCCGCGCTGGCGGTGACGTTGCTCAATCCGCACGTCTATCTCGATACAGTGGTACTGATCGGCTCACTCGGCGCACAGCAGCCCGAGCCAGGCGCCTACACACTGGGCGCTGCCAGTGCATCGACCCTGTGGTTCATGACCCTTGCGCTCGGTGGCGCCTGGCTTGCACCCTGGCTGGCCCGCCCGCTGACCTGGCGTCTGATCGACCTCGGCGTCGCCGCCATGATGTTCGCGATTGCCGCACAGCTCGCATTCGCCAGCTGACGCCCTAGCGCGCGACAACCGGCCGCGCGCCATTTTTGCAGGTCGCAAGGAACGCCCGGCCCGACGGCGCGGTCCACGCAAGGCGCAGCCAGTTGTTTGCATCCGCTGCTTCGCCTCGCCAACCCCTCTGGAACCTATATTCCATACAGTTGCCGCGTGGTTTTGCCGCAGGTCGGGTGCTATGATCGCTGGCTCGCAGACATGAAGCGGAAGGCTTCAGTCTGTCTGTTCGGCCGACCGTGAACGGCCAGAGATTGCGCAAGCATGTAGCGAGCGAAGGGAACGACAGAGGTCAGGGCGGGACGCACATTCGCTCCTGCTCACCGGTATCGCCGGCACGCCTCGCACGCTCCTTCCAGCTGGCCGCATCAATCCTCGACACCTGAGTAGGAGATACATCATGGCTTTCGAATTGCCGCCGCTGCCGTACGAAAAGAACGCTCTCGAGCCGCACATGTCCGCCGAGACGCTCGAGTTTCACCACGACAAGCACCACGCTGCTTACGTGACCAATCTGAACAACCTGATCCCGGGCACCGAGTTCGAAGGCAAGGATCTGGAAAGCATCATCAAGACCTCTTCCGGTGGCATCTTCAACAATGCCGCTCAGGTCTGGAACCACACCTTTTTCTGGAACTGCCTGGCGCCGAACGCCGGTGGTCAGCCGACTGGCGCGCTGGCCGATGCCATCAACGCTTCCTTCGGCTCGTTCGACAAGTTCAAGGAAGAGTTCACCAAGACCGCCATCGGCACCTTCGGCTCCGGCTGGGCCTGGCTGGTGAAGAAGTCCGACGGCAGCCTCGGCCTGGCAAGCACCATCGGTGCCGGCAACCCGATGACCGCGGGTGACAAGCCACTGCTGACCTGTGACGTCTGGGAACACGCCTACTACATCGACTACCGCAACGCTCGTCCGAAGTTCGTCGAAGCGTTCTGGAACCTGGTCAATTGGGAATTCGTCGCGAAGAACTTCGCCGGCTGAGCCACCCAGCGCTAACGAAAATGCCCGCACTTGTTGCGGGCATTTTCATTTAAGGGTTCGGTGTCGCCTGCCGCTATACATTTGCAGCCCGGAAAAAAGTCGCCTTACGGTATCGGTAATCGACGTGCAATGTTTCCTTAGGATTACGCCTTTGGGCTTGCATCCTAAGACGTACTGCCGGCACAGTCGGAGCTTGCTGACTTACTGGTTTAATTGCCTTTGACGATTGCCGAATGACTAACAATACTTCCGCAACCGAGCGTCGGCACGGAAAAGGACCTTCATTTGAAGCTGGAAATGCGCAATAGCCTGTCGCGTAAGCTCCTGCGTGTAGTCCTGCTATCGGCGCTTGCGGTAGGGCTGGTGCTCAGCTGCGCACAGATCATCTTCGGTGCCTACAAGACACGCCAGTTGATCGAAGCCGATGCCCAACGCATCCTGCGCATGACCCGCGACCCATCCACTCAGGCGATCTACAGCCTCGACCGCGAGATGGGCGCCCAGGTTATGGAGGGGCTCTTCCAGCACGAATCGATTCGCATGGCATCCATCGGCCATCCGGACGACGGCATGCTGGCGCTGAAGATCAGACCACCTATCGACCTGCCGACACGCTGGCTGACCGATCCGATTCTCCACCGCGACCGACAGTTCTCGATTCCGCTGATCGGCAAACCGCCGTACAACGAATATTACGGCGAGCTGCGCATAACCCTGGACACCGCCAAATACGGCCAGGAATTCATCAACGACTCCATCGTGATCTTCATTGTCGGCATCCTGCGTGCGCTGACGCTGGGCTTCGTGCTCTTCCTGATCTACCAGTGGCTGCTGACCCGTCCGTTGACCAAGCTCATCGAGCATCTGGCGCGGATCAACCCCGACCGGCCCGGCGAGCACAAGTTGCCGATGATCCGTGGGCATGAGCGCAACGAGCTAGGCCTGTGGGTGGAAACGGCCAACGGCTTGCTCGCCTCTATCGAGCACAACATGCACCTGCGTCAGGAGGCTGAAAGCAGCCTGTATCGCATGACCCAGTACGACTCCCTGACCGGTCTGCCGAACCGGCAGCAGCTGCAAAGTCAGCTCGACCACATTCTCGACGAGGCTCGACGCATGCAGCGGCGCGTCGCAGTGCTTTGTCTTGGGCTTGACGACTTCAAGGGTGTAAACGAGCAGTACAGCTATCAGGCCGGCGACTGCCTGCTCAAGGCCCTGGCAGACCGCCTGCGCGGCTCCGCTGGCCGTCTCGGTGCGCTGGCACGACTGGGCGGCGATCAGTTCGTCCTCGTACTCAGCGGCATCGAGCAGCCCTACGATGCCGCCGAGTTGGCCCAGGCGCTGCTGGACGATCTGGAAACCCCGATCGAGTTCGACGGCGACCCGATTCGGTTGCGCGCCACCATCGGCATCACGCTGTACCCAGAAGATGGCGACAATACCGAAAAGCTGCTGCAAAAGGCCGAGCAGACCATGACGCTGGCAAAGAGCCGCTCGCGCAACCGCTACCAGTTCTATGTCGCCAGCATCGATAGCGAGATGCGCGCCCGTCGGGAGCTGGAAAAGGATCTCAGCGAAGCGCTCAAGCGCAACGAGTTCCATCTGGTCTACCAGCCCCAGGTCGACTACCGCCAGAACCGCATCACCGGCGTCGAGGCACTGATCCGCTGGAAACACCCCCAGGGCAAGCTGGTCCCACCGGATCTGTTCATCCCGCTGGCGGAGCAGAACGGCAGCATCATCGAGATCGGCAAATGGGTGCTTGATCAGGCCTGCAGCCAGCTGCGGCAGTGGCATGCCGAGGGCTACACCGGTCTGCGCGTTGCGGTGAATCTTTCCACCGTACAACTGCGCCACCCGCAGCTACCGCAAATGATCGGCGAGCTGCTGCAGAAGCACCAGTTGCCGGCCGAAACCCTCGAACTGGAGGTGACCGAGACGGGGCTGATGGAAGACATCGACGCGGCAGCGCACAACCTGCACAGCCTGCGGCGCTCCGGCGCGCTGATCGCGATCGACGATTTCGGTACCGGTTACTCCTCGCTGAGTTATCTCAAGAGCCTGCCGCTGGACAAGATCAAGATCGACAAGAGCTTCGTCCAGGACATCGGCCAGGACGAGGGCGCGACCATCGTGCGCGCGGTCATCCAGCTGGGCAAAAGCCTCGGCATGACGGTGATCGCCGAGGGCGTCGAAACACCGGAGCAGGAAGCCTATCTGATCGCCGAAGGTTGCCAGGAAGGCCAGGGCTACTATTACAGCAAGCCGCTGCCCGCCCGCGATCTCGACCTGCTGCTGCGCCAGTCGACACCATTCGATCGGGCAGTCAATTCCGAGCTGCGCTAGCCCGACAGCGCGCCGCTGGCGCGCATCGCCGCCTTGAATCGCCCCCCGCACTTGCCCCCTGGCGCTGGCCAGTCATGAGCACATGGGCCACACTTCCAGCCTTTTATCGCCCGCGCCTACAACGAGTCCCCGATGAAACGCTTCGTACTCTTGGATACCGCCGCCATTCCCACTGGCGGCGCCTTGTGCCTGTTCGAATATGGCGATGACTTCGTCATCAAGATCCAGGGCGGAAACGGCAATCAGCTGATGAACACCCGCACCCATGGCTCAGAGGACGCGCTGGCGGAGATTCCCTGCAAACGGATCGCCGCACGGTCGCAGGCCCGCGTATTGATCGGTGGGTTGGGGATGGGCTTTACCCTCGCTTCTGCGTTGCGCCATCTCGGGCCGGACGCCGAGGTGCTGGTCGCCGAACTGGTGCCAGGGGTGATCGAGTGGAACCGCGGTGCACTCGGCGAGAAGTCCGGCAATCCGCTGCGCGATGCCCGCGCCCGGGTGCTGAACCAGGACGTCGCCGAGTTACTGCGGGATCAAGCCCAGGGCTTCGATGCGATCATGCTGGACGTCGACAACGGTCCCGAGGGACTGACGCAGAAGAGCAACAGTTGGCTGTACTCGGCTGACGGCCTCAACGCCTGCGCCCGCGCGTTGCGCCCGTCCGGCATCCTCGCGGTCTGGTCGGCCAGCGCCGACCGCGCCTTTTCCGACAAGCTCGCCAAGGCCGGCTTCAAGGCCGAAGAAGTGCAGGTGTTCGCCCACGGCAACCGCGGCACCCGGCATACGATCTGGATCGCCGAAAAACGCAAGCGCTGAGCCGGCCGGTTTACCAGGCCGTCACACCCAGCTGCGACGCCAGCCAGACGGCGCCAGCCAGGCACATCAGTGCACCACCGGCGGCCTGCCAGTAGAAGCGCTGCGTGAGCACTTCCTCACCGTGGCTGGACAGTACGAAAGGCAGCGCCTCCCCGGGCTGCCCCAGCTGGTGCAATGCCGGCGCGGCGCTGCTCTCGCGATGCCGATCTTCCGCCTCGAGGCGCGCCGCCAGGCGTACGCGACTCCACTCCTGCTCGTCGAGCTGACCGTCGGCGTTGCTGTCGAAACGCTGCAGCAGGCCGGCGAAATCCCCCTTCCACTGACGGATCACGTCGCGCTTGGCGGATTGCAGGTCGAGGCCCTGTCGCCCGCCGCCGCTCGTGCGGAAATCACCGAGTGCGTAAAGCGGTTCACCCTCGTGCAGACGTTCCTCGGTGTAGCGATAGCGCTTGCCGATGCTGAACAGGCCGACCCAGCCACTCGGAGCGACACCGCGCGGGTGGCGCAGATCGCCGGTCCAGACCTTGCGGAAGGCGGGATGGACCTCCGCGCCACGCGGGTCGATCAGGCATTCGCCGGTGGCATCGGCCAGGCGCAGCCAGGCTTCACTGACGCCGCGTTCGACCACACTCCAGCTGCTGCGCTTGCCGTTGGAACGGTACTCCTCGATACGGTAGCGCCACCACAGGCAGCGCTCGCCGGTCAGCGGCGCCATCGGTTGCGGCACCATCAGCTCGCGTAGCACGCCAACCAGCTCGACATACCCCTGGGCTGCCGAGCGAATGCGAGAAGTCGGGGTATCGAGCAAATGACGGGCACGCGACCAGCGACCGATGCAGATCCACGCCCCGCCGACGCAAAGCGCGGCGGCGAGAATGAGTGTGAAAACCTGGCCCGGATGCATTTCAGCCGAACAGCGCCTTGAGATCGACGTCGGCCTTCTCCGCCTCGCTGAACTGCAGCAGGGCAGCCTCCTTGAAACCGAACGTCCGCGCCAGCAGTACATCGGGGAATTGCTCGATGCGCACGTTGTTCAGGTTGACCGCCTCGTTGTACAGCTCACGGCGATCGGCGATTCCGCTTTCCAGTCCGCTGATGCGCTGCTGCAGATGGCGGAAACTCTCGTTGGCCTTGAGCTCGGGGTAGTTCTCGGCCAGCGCGAACAGCCGCCCGAGGCCAGCACGCAGACCGGTTTCGGCTTGCCCCAGCGCACTCACATCGCCCTGCTCCCGCGCGCTGGACACGGCATTGCGCGCACTGATCACCTGCTCCAGCGTATTGCGTTCATGCTGCATGTACTGCCGGCAGGTCTCCACCAGCTTGGGCAACTCTTCATGGCGCTGACGCAGCAGCACGTCGATATTGGCCCAGGCCTTGCCGACGCCATGCTTCAGACGCACCAGCCCGTTGTAGAGAATCACCGCGTAAGCGGCGACGAGAAACAGCACAACCAGCACAACCACCGCGCTCAGGCTCATAGCATCTCCAGGGACAAAGGCCGTCAGAACGCCAGCATTCTACCGGCTGCACCGAAACGGAAGAGAGAGCCTGTGCACGCATTGGCTTTGCACAAAATGAAAATCTTTCGCATTATTGACGGCTTCCGAGCAGCCCTCGGCTTCGTTCACTCGCACGCAAAGGAACCCGCACATGCTACGCACCCCCATCTGGGCAACCGCCAGCCTCCTCGCTGTGGCCATCTCACTCGCCGGTTGCGGTGAGGACAAGACCCCCGCGAACCAGACTGCTGCCCCGCAAAGCACTACCGAAAGCGTGCCAGCGGAAAAGGCGCAGGCGCCCGATGAGAAAGCGGCCAAGGCAGTCGTCAGCCACTACGCCGATCTGGCGCTGGCGGTATTCAGCGATGCCCACGCCACCGGCGTGAAACTGCAGGAAGCTGTCGACGCCCTCCTCGCCAACCCCAGCGAAGAGACCCTGCAGGCCGCGCGTCAGGCCTGGCTGGCGGCCCGCGTTCCCTACATGCAGACCGAGGTCTTCCGCTTCGGCAACGCCGTGGTGGATGACTGGGAAGGTCAGCTCAATGCCTGGCCGCTCGATGAGGGCCTGATCGATTACATCGAGGGCGACTACCAGCACGCCCTCGGCAACCCGGGCGCCACAGCCAATATCATCGCCAACAGCGAACTGCAGATTGGCGAAGACAAGGTCGACACCAGCGAAATCAACGCCGAGCTGCTGGCCAGCCTCAACGAACTGGCCGGCTCCGAAGCGAACGTCGCCACTGGCTACCACGCGATCGAGTTCCTGCTCTGGGGCCAGGACCTCAATGGCACAGGCCCAGGTGCCGGCGAGCGGCCCTACACCGACTACGTGGAAGGCGAAGGCTGCACCGGCGACAACTGCGACCGCCGCCGCACCTACCTGAAAGTCGCGACCGAACTGCTGGTCAGCGACCTGCAGGAAATGGTCGAGCAGTGGCAGCCGAATGCCGAGAACTACCGCGCCAGCCTCGAAGCCGATACCGCGGAAAACGGCCTGCGCAAGATGTTCTTCGGCATGGGGAGCCTGTCCCTCGGCGAACTGGCTGGCGAGCGCATGAAAGTCGCTCTGGAAGCCAACTCCACCGAAGACGAGCACGACTGCTTCAGCGACAACACCCACAACTCGCACTTCTTCAATGCCCGTGGCGTTCGCAACGTCTACCTCGGCGAGTACAAGCGCGTCGACGGCACTACGTTGACCGGTCCAAGCCTGGCATCGCTGGTTCAGGGCGTCAGCCCAGAGGTGGACAGCACGCTGAAGACCGACCTGGAAACCACCGAAGCCAAGCTGCAAGTCCTGGTTGAAAGTGCGAAGAACGGAGAGGCCTTCGACCAGCTGATCGCTTCGGACAACACCGAAGGCCAGCAGAAAGTACGCGATGCCATCGGCGCACTGGTCAAGCAGACCGCCGCGATCGAGCAGGCCGCCGGTGCCCTCGGCATCAGCGACCTCAACCCTGACACCGCCGATCACGAGTTCTGATCGGCGCCGACACGGGCGCAGCTGTTGCGCCCGTGTCGGGCTTTTCGCTGTCCCCCTGCCTGGTTCCAGAGCGCGCGCCCCTCTCGCGCAAATGCAAATCCCTCTTATTCCATTACGATTAGCCTGCTAAGATTGCGCGGCTTAATTCACCGCCCTGCAGGTACTTCCGATGCGCCCGCTGTTTCGCCGCCTCTTCCCGCTGCTGGCTCTGGCCCTGGTCGCCTGCGATAACGTTGAAACACCGACTTTCTCCCAGCCCGAACCTGGTGAGGCGCTCTCCGGCGGCAGCACCACGGTGATGAAGTTCGACCAGAACGCCTACTCCATGCCTTCGGCCAATCTGGCACCGATGCGTCGACTCGACTTCAGCGTCGGCAACAGCTTCTTCCGAAATCCCTGGGTCATCGCCCCGGCATCCACCACCGCTCGCGATGGTCTTGGCCCGCTGCTGAATACCAACGCCTGCCAGAACTGCCATATCAAGGACGGCCGCGGCCATCCGCCGGCACCCGATGCGACCAGCGCCGTGTCGATGCTGGTACGGCTGTCCATTCCGGCCGGTCCCGAGCACGCCGAAGTCGTCCGAGAACGTGGCATCGCACCGGAGCCAAGCTACGGCGGCCAGCTGCAGGACATGGCGATTCCCGGCGTCGCCCCGGAAGGCAAGGTACGGCTGCGCTATTCGACCGAGCAGGTGCGCTTCGCCGATGGCACCGAAGTCGAGCTGCGCAGGCCGGAAATCGAACTGAACGACCTGGCCTATGGTGACATGCATCCGGAAACCCGGATGTCCCTGCGCATCGCGCCACCGATGATCGGCCTGGGCCTGCTCGAAGCCATTCCCGAAGAAGCGCTGCTGGCCAATGCCGACCCCGATGACCGCAACGGCGACGGCATATCCGGCCGCCCGAACAGGGTCTTCGACCAGACCAGCCGGCAGACCGTGATTGGCCGCTTCGGCTGGAAGGCCGGACAGCCGAGCCTCAACCAGCAGAACGCCGACGCCTTCTTCAACGATATGGGCCTGTCCACCAGTCTGCTCAGTGGCAGCAGCTGCACCGACCGGCAGACCGAGTGTCGCGCGATGCCGGACGGCGGCGAGCCGGAAGTCAGCGACGACATCCTCGCCCAGGTGCTGTTCTACACCCGCAATCTCGGCGTACCTGCGCGACGGAACGTCGACGACCCACAGGTACTCGCCGGCAAGACGCTATTTCACCGCGCCGGCTGCCAGAGCTGCCACGTGCCACAGTTCACCACCGCTGCCGACGCCGCGGAACCGGAGTTGGCCAATCAGCTGATTCGCCCCTACACCGACCTGCTGCTGCATGACATGGGCGAAGGCCTCGCGGATGACCGCGCCGAGTTCGAGGCCAACGGCCGGGAATGGCGCACGCCACCGCTGTGGGGCATTGGCCTGACCCAGGCAGTCAGCGGGCATACCCAGTTCCTGCACGACGGCCGCGCTCGCAATTTGCTCGAAGCCATACTCTGGCACGGCGGCGAGGCCGAAAAGGCGCGCCAGATCGTGCTCGGCTACGACCAGAACGAACGTACCGCGCTGCTGAGCTTCCTCGAGTCGCTCTGAATGCCCATGCTATTCACCATGCTTTCCCGGCGCGAAAGCGCTGCAACCGGCCTTGCCGATGAGGACACCATGATCCGTTCGAACACCCTGCGCATCGCCAGCGGCGCTCTGCTCACCGCCTTGTTGCTGAGCGCCTGCACGCCCGCCGACCCGCAGGCCGAGACCAGCAAAGCCTTGGCCGATGGCGTATTGCTGCCAGCCTATAAACAGTGGTCGGAAGCCGACCGCCGCCTGGCGGCCAGCGCGATCGCCTTCTGTGCCGACAACCAGACCCTGGACGAAGCGCATGCAGCCTTTGTGCATGCGCAAACCGCCTGGGCCGGCCTGCAGCCGCTGCTGATCGGCCCAATGGGCGAAGGCAATCTGGCCTGGCAGGTCCAGTTCTGGCCGGACAAGAAGAACCTCGTTGCACGCCAGGTCACGGCACTGCTCAAGACCAAGCCCGAGCTGACCCAGGCCGATCTGGATAACGCCAGCGTCGTGGTGCAGGGCCTGAGCGCCTACGAGTACGTCCTTTTCGACAGCAGCATCGACCTCGCCGACCCCGCCACCAGGACGCGCTACTGCCCCTTGCTGACGGCCATCGGCGAGCACCAGCAGCAGCTTGCAGCCAGCGTCCTGCAGCAATGGCAGGACAAGGACGGCATGGCCGATCAGCTGCGCAGCTTTCCCAACGAGCGTTATGCCGAACCGAGCGAAGCCATCGCCGAACTGCTGCGGGTTCAGGTCACGGCCCTCGACGGCCTGAAGAAGAAGCTCGGCGCGCCGCTCGGCCGCCAGACCAAGGGCCATCCGCAGCCGTATCAGGCCGAAGGCTGGCGCAGCGACACGACCCTGAGCAATATCGCCGCCGCCGTCAAAGGCGCCGAAAGCCTGTGGCTGGGTGCCGATCAGGACGGTCTGCGCGCGCTGCTCGGCGCAGAGCAGGCTGATCTGGCCAAGCGCATCGACGCCGGTTACGCCGATCTGCTGCAGCAACTGAAAGCCATGTCCGAGCCGTTCGGCGAAATGCTCGCCAACGAGGAGAGTCGTGCGCAGCTCGACGCGCTGTACCAGCGGATCGACCAACTGCATCGCCTGCACCAGCTCGAGCTGGCACGCGCCCTCGGCGTACAGATCGGCTTCAACGCGCACGACGGAGACTGATCATGAAACGCCGCACCCTGCTTGGCCTGACCGGTGCCATGCTTGCCGCCAGCGGCATCGCTGGCTGGACACTGACGCGTCACGGCGGGCAGCAGATGTTGCTCTCCGCGCGTGATGGCGCCGACGGGCAACACTACGCCGTCGGCTACCGCCTCGATGGCAGCCAGGTGTTCGCCACACCGGTCGCCGAACGCTGCCATGACGTCTACCCGCACCCGTACCTGCCCTTGGCGGTGTTCGTCGGCCGTCGCCCGAGCCGCGAGAGCTACCTGATCGACTCGCGTGACGGTCGTCTGCTGCAGGTCATGGCCTCGCCGGCCGAGCGCCACTTTTATGGGCACGGGGTGTTTCACAAGGACGGCGAGTGGTTCTACACCACCGAAAACGACACCGCCGATGCCGGCCGTGGCGTGCTTGGCGTCTATCGCCTGGAAGACCGCCAGCTGGTGCGCGTAGGCGAGCACGCCACCCATGGTATCGGCCCGCACCAGTTGCTGTGGATGCCGGACAACGAAACCCTGGTCATCGCCAATGGCGGTATCCGCACCGAGGCCGATAGCCGCGAGATGATGAATCTCGATGCAATGGAGCCGAGTCTGGTGCTGCTGCGCCGCGACGGTACGCTGGTCAGCAAGGAACAGCTGCCGGAGCAGATGAACAGCGTGCGTCACCTCGCCGTCGCCGCCGACGGTACCGTGGTCAGCGGCCAGCAGTACGAAGGCGATGCCATGGACCGCATCCCGCTGCTGGCGATCAAGCGGCCCGGGCAGCCCTTCCAGCACTTTCCGCTGGGCGAGGCACAGCGGCAGATCATGAACCAGTACACCGCCAGCCTCGCCATCCACGACGAGCTGCGCCTGCTGGCCGTCACCGCGCCGCGTGGCAACAAGCTGTTCATCTGGGACCTGGACAGCGCCGAGCTGCGCCAGGCGGCCCACGTGCCCGATTGTGCGGGCGTCGCGGCAGTCGCCGAGGGCTTCGTGGTCAGCTCCGGGCAAGGCCGCTGCCGCCTGTTCGACTGCCGTGGCGAACGCATCGCCAGCACGCCGCTGGACCTGCCGGCGGGGCTCTGGGACAACCATCTGCGCATTGTCTAGCTCAAGAAAAACATCACCCGGCCGATGATACTGGGCAACGGCAGGGATGCTCATTGACGTTTCCCAAATGACGAGACCTTGCCCATGCTCCAGAAATCCCTGCGCGCGCAGATACTCGCGCTGATTGGTGGCAGCCTGCTGCTGACGCTGCTCATCGCCCTCGCCTGCATTCGCCTGCTCAGCAACAACATCGACCACTTCCAGACGCTGCTCGACGGCCCGCTGGCCGAAGTGCAACTGATCGACGAGGCCAACCTCGAGTTCAAGGTCCAGGTTCAGGAATGGAAGAACGTGCTGCTGCGCGGCAAACAGCCTGAGTCACGCAACCGCTACTGGAGCCAGTTCGAGGCCCAGGAAGCCAAGGTGCAGAAGATTCTCGGCGACCTGCTCGTATCGAGCGCCGACGAGCCGGAGCTGGCCAGGCAGATCGAGAGCCTGCGCAGCGAGCACCGCACTCTCGGCGTTGCCTATCGCAAGGGCCTGGATGCCTTCATCGCTGCCGACAGCGACCCGCTCGCCGGGGACGCCGCGGTAGCCGGTATCGACCGGGCGACCAGCGCTCAGCTGAGCGAGCTGGTCAAACAGCTGGGCGACGCCGCAGCGCAGCGCTCGGAGACCATCCGTGCCGACGCACAGAGCACCGCATCATTCGGTCCGATCATCATGATCCTTGCCAGTGTGGTAGTGGCGCTGTTCAGCCTCTGGCTGGTCAATCGTCGGATCATTGAACCGATACGCAACCTGATCGAGCACATCGCGCGCCTCAGCCAGGGCAAGTTCGCCGACCGCGTGGATGCCAGCCGCAGCGACGAACTGGGCCGCCTTGCCGCTGCCGCCAACGTGCTGCGCGACTTCCTCGCCGACACCTTCACCCGCCTGCAGCAGAGCACCTCGAATCTGGACAGTGCCAGCGGCGAGTTGAACGCCATCGCCAGGCTGATGGCCGACGGCGCCCGCGAGCAGTTCTCGCGTACCGATCAGGTCGCCACGGCGATGCACGAGATGTCCGCGACCGCCCAGGAAGTCTCGCGGCATGCCGCCGAAGCCGCGCAGGCCGCCGACGCCGCCGACCATTCCGCCCAGCAGGGCGAAGCGGTGATGCGCGGCACCATCGCCACCATCACCGACATGAGCAACGAGATCGCCAGCACGGCAGACGTCATCCGCCGCCTGGAGGGTGATAGCGGGCGCATCGGCAAGGTCTTGGAGGTGATCCGCGGGATCGCCGATCAGACCAACCTGCTCGCGCTCAATGCCGCCATCGAGGCAGCTCGAGCGGGTGACGCCGGCCGCGGCTTTGCCGTGGTAGCCGACGAGGTGCGCACCCTGGCTCAGCGCACCGCCGAGTCCACCGCCGAGATTCACCAGATCATCGACACCGTGCAGACCGGCGCGAGCAATGCCGTACGCGCCATCGAGAGCGGCCAGGCGCGCAGCGAGCAGGGCGTCGGCCAGGTGACCGAGGCCGGTCAGATGCTGCAGCGCATCACCGAAGCGGTCGAGGCGATCCGCGACATGAACCGCCAGATCGCCACGGCCGCCGAGGAGCAGACCGCGGTGGCCGAAGATATTTCGCGCAATCTCACCGAGATCACCTCGATCGCCACGATCAACCAACAGAACGTCGAGCGCACCGAAACCGCCAGCCAGAACCTGCATGGGTTGTCGGCGCAACTTACCGAGGTCACCCAACGCCTCGCCGGCTGATGATCAGCGGGCGGGTCGACAGTCTGTCGACCGCCCCCACCTGCGCTGCTTTCCGCCCGCTCTCCCCCTTTACTTAGCCTCGTTTCGAGGCTAAGTTCCTCGCTCTCCGGTCCTGCTGAGTCAGGTGCCAGCAGGTTGCCGAAGCCGGCGACCGGACCGTTCGAACGGCTGCCTCGATCACGGCAGTAGACAGCCGGCTCACATCTCCAAGGAAATCGGAAAATGTTGCGCCGCATGCTGTTCATGCTGGGCGCGGTGGTCGTCGTCGTTGCGATTCTTGCCGCGCTCAAATTCAACTCGATCTATCAGCAGATTCAACAGTTCCAGGCGCCCAAGCCTGCGATCGACGTCGAAACCGAGCTCGCCCGCCGCATGGACTGGCAAAGCCGCCTGCCAGCCATCGGCACGCTCAAGGCGTCGCAGGGCATCGACCTCAGCGTCGAGATCGCCGGCACCATCACCGACGTGCAGTTCCAGTCCGGCGAGAAGGTCAGCAAGGGCCAGGCCATCGTGCTGCTCGACAGCGAGATGGAGCAGGCCAGCCTGGCCAGCGCCGAAGCCGACCTCAACCTGTCGCGCCTGGAGTTCCAGCGTGCGCGTAGCCTGCTGGATCGCCAGGCCATTTCGCGCAGCGAGTACGACCGGCTCAATGCCGAATCGCAGAAGGCCGCGGCCAGCGTCGCGCAGCTGCGCGCCAGTCTGTCGAAGAAGCGCATCCTGGCGCCCTTCTCCGGCACCATCGGCATCCGTCAGGTGGATGTCGGCGACTACATCGCCGCCGGCACGCCGATCGCCACGCTTCAGGACCTGACCACGCTGTACGTCGACTTCTTCCTGGCCGAGCAGCATGTGCCGCTGCTGAAGCTCGGCCAGCGAGTGCAGCTACAGGTCGCCGCCTATCCCGGCGAACGTTTCGAAGGCGTGATCAGCGCGCTGAACCCGAAGGTGGAAACCACTACCCGCAACGTTCAGGTGCGCGCCGAACTGGGCAATCCGGACGGACGTCTGCTGCCCGGCATGTTTGCCGACCTGCAGGTGCTGCTGCCGACCGAAACCGCCCAGGTGGTGGTCCCGGAAACCGCCATCACCTACACCCTGTATGGCAACTCGGTGCTGCTGGTGACCGAGGGCACGCCGCCGGAAGGCGTCAGCAGCGACGAGCCCTACCTGGTGGTCGAGCGCCGCTTCGTCACCACCGGCGAGCGGCGCGACGGACTGACGGTCGTCCTCGACGGCCTGGAGGGCGGCGAACAGGTGATCACCGCCGGCCAGCTCAAGCTGGACACCGGCGCCCATGTCGCCATCGCCGAAAGCCGCACGCTCAAGCTGGAAGGCTCTCAGCAGCCGGCAACCGAATAGAAAAGCCTGTTCCTCACGCGGCAGGCCCGATGCACAGCAGACTCAGACAAGGTTCCAGGGACTTCCCATGGCGTTCACCGATCCCTTCATCCGCCGCCCCGTGCTGGCGAGCGTCATCAGCCTGCTGATCGTGCTGCTCGGCATCCAGGCCTTCAACAGCCTGACCATCCGTCAGTACCCGCAGATGGAAAGTGCGCTGATCACGGTGACCACCGCCTACCCCGGTGCCAACGCCGAGACCATTCAGGGCTACATCACCCAGCCGTTGCAGCAGAGTCTGGCCAGCGCCGAAGGCGTCGACTACATGACCTCGGTCAGCCAGCAGAACGCCTCGGTGATCTCGGTCTATGCGCGCATCGGTGCCGACACCGATCGCCTCTACACCGAGCTGCTGAGCCAGGCCAACTCGGTGAAGAACCAGCTGCCGCAGGATGCCGAGGACCCGGTGCTGAACAAGCAGGCAGCCGACTCCACCGCGCTGATGTACATCAGCTTCTACAGCGACCAGCTAAGCAACCCGCAGATCACCGACTACTTGTCGCGGGTCATCCAGCCCAAGCTGGCAACGCTACCGGGCATGGCCGAAGCGGAAATTCTCGGCAACCAGGTGTTCGCCATGCGCCTCTGGCTGGACCCGGTGAAGCTCGCGGCCTATGGGGTTTCCGCCAGCGACGTGAACGAGGCGGTGCGCAAGTACAACTTCCTCTCGGCGGCCGGCGAAGTGAAGGGCCAGTACGTGGTCACCAGCATCAACGCCGACACCGAGCTGAAGACGCCGGAAGCGTTCGCCGCCATCCCGCTGCGCACGCAGGGCGACAGTCGCGTTCTGCTGGGTGATGTGGCGCGGGTGGAGATGGGCGCCGAAAGCTACAACTCGATCAGCTCGTTCGACGGTATCCCCTCGGTCTATATCGGCATCAAGGGCACACCCAGCGCCAACCCGCTGGACGTGATCAAGGAAGTGCGCGCGATCATGCCGCAGATCGAGGCACAGCTGCCGCCGGGCCTGAAGGCGACCATCGCCTACGACGCCACCGAGTTCATCCAGGCCTCCATCGACGAGGTGGTGAAGACCCTGGCCGAAGCCGCAGTGATCGTCATCGTCGTGGTGTTTCTCTTCCTCGGCTCGCTGCGCACCGTGCTGATTCCGGTGGTGACCATTCCGCTGTCGATGATCGGCGTGCTGTTCTTCATGCAGGCGATGGGTTACTCGATCAATCTGCTGACGCTGCTGGCCATGGTGTTGGCGATCGGCCTGGTGGTGGACGATGCCATCGTCGTGGTGGAGAACATCCACCGGCATATAGAACAGGGCAAGTCACCGTTCCAGGCGGCCATCGACGGCGCACGGGAAATCGCCATGCCGGTGGTGACCATGACCATCACCCTGGCGGCGGTCTATGCACCCATCGGCTTCCTGCAGGGGCTGACCGGCGCGCTGTTCCAGGAGTTCGCCCTGACCCTGGCCGGCGCGGTGCTGATTTCCGGAGTCGTGGCGCTGACGCTGTCACCGATGATGTGTTCGAAGCTGCTGCGCCATGAGGAGAACCCCAGCGGCTTCGCCCATCGCCTGGACGAACTGTTCGAACGCCTCAAGCAGCGTTACCAGCACGCGCTGCACGGCACCCTCAATACACGCCCGGTGGTACTGGTGTTCGCCGTGCTCGTGCTGGCGCTGATTCCGGTGCTGCTGATGTTCACCGAGAGCGAGCTGGCGCCGGAAGAGGACCAGGGCATCGTCTTCATGATGGCCAGCGCACCGAAGACCGCCAACCTGGACTACCTGAACGCCTACACCGACCAGTTTCTGGAGATCTTCAAGAGCTTCCCGGAGTACTACTCCTGGTTCCAGATCAACGGCTTTGACGGCGTGCAGAGCGGCATCGGCGGCTTCCTGCTCAAGCCCTGGGACGAGCGCGAGCGCTCGCAGATGGAGATCCTTCCCGAGGTACAGGCCAAGCTCGATCGCCTGCCGGGCCTGCAGATCTTCGGTTTCAACCTGCCTTCGCTGCCGGGCACTGGCGAAGGCCTGCCCTTCCAGTTCGTGATCAACACCGCCAACGACTACGAGACGCTGCTGCAGGTGACCGAGCGCATCCGCAAGCGCGCCGAGGAATCGGGCAAGTTCGCCTTCCTTGATGTGGACCTGGCCTTCGACAAACCCGAAATCGTGGTCGAGATAGACCGCGAGAAGGCGGCACAAATGAGCGTCTCCATGGAAGACCTCGGCCTGACCCTGAGCACCCTGCTCGGCGAAGGGGAGATCAACCGGTTCACCATCGAAGGCCGCAGCTACAAGGTCATCGCTCAGGTCGAGCGCGCCTACCGCGACAACCCGGACTGGCTGAGCAACTACTACGTGCGCAACGGGCAAGGCCAAATGCTTCCACTGTCGACGCTGATCCAGGTGCACGATCGCGCCCGACCGACTCAGCTCAAGCAGTTCCAGCAACTCAACGCCGCGATGATCCAGGGCTTTCCGATCGTCAGCATGGGCGAGGCGATCGAAACGCTGCAGACCATCGCCCGCGAAGAAGCGCCCGAAGGTTTCAGCTTCGATTACGCCGGCGCCTCGCGCCAGTACATCCAGGAAGGCGACGCGCTGTACCTGACCTTCGCGCTGGCATTGGCGGTGATCTTCCTGGTCTTGGCCGCGCAGTTCGAGAGCTTCCGCGATCCGCTGGTGATCCTGGTCACCGTGCCGCTGTCGGTTTGCGGTGCGCTGGTGCCGCTGTTCCTTGGCCTGTCGAGCATGAACATCTATACCCAGGTGGGCCTAGTGACGCTGATCGGACTGATCAGCAAGCACGGCATCATGATCGTCGAGTTCGCCAATCAGCTGCGCCGCGAACAGGGCCTGAGTCGACGCGAAGCGGTGGAAGAAGCGGCGGCGATCCGCCTGCGGCCGGTGCTAATGACCACAGCAGCGACGGTGTTCGGCATGGTGCCGCTGATCATCGCCAGTGGGGCCGGCGCGGTCAGCCGGTTTGACATCGGCCTGGTGATTGCCACCGGCATGTCGGTGGGCACGCTGTTCACCCTGTTCGTGCTACCGGCGGTCTATGACCTGCTGGCCAAGCCCGACCAAAGCCCGTCCACGGCGGCCGTACCGAGCGCCGGCTGAGTGCGGTGTGGCCTGCGAGGATAGCCTCCAGCTCACTGCATGCCCTGGGACAGGCCATACAGCAGCAACAACAAATCCTGATCAGGCCGCATCGCCTCGAACTGCGGGTGCCCACCAGGCGGCACCGGGCAATAGCTGCGGCTTTCGCTGCTCTGCACCAGCGTCGCTCCGGGCTCATTCCAGGCCGCCACGCACAGCGTGGTCACTCCCAGAGCGCCAACCAGGAACAATCCTCGAGCTATTTCCAGCTTCATGGCGTAAGCCCTTGATTAAGCGAGTAGTTAACTGACCGTAGTTCAGTTGTTTAATTCCTGTGCAATTTTGGACGAACGGTATGTACGGCCTGTGACGCCACTGTTCAGCAGGATCGGGTAGGAGGCGGCCTCACGGCCGCCGTCCTCCCACACCACCGTGCGTACGGTTCCGTACACGGCGGTTCAGGCCATGCGGTTAAGCCGATTGATCGTATCCAGTATCGAGACCAGTCCAAGTCTGTCCCATAGCTTCTTCGGCAGCGCCTGATTCATATGCGGCGCTCCTGAGTTCCACCACGGGCCTCGGCCATTGAAGGCCGACTTGCAGGCACGCTCCTCGCTCAATCCCAGGCGCATCAGGTTGCGCGCCCTCGTAGAGGGCTGCTTCCATTGCCGCCAGATGACACAGCGAAGTTTGTGCCTGACCCAGCCATCCAGCTCTTCCAGTGGACGCTTGCTCTGGCTGAGCTTGAAGTAGCCTGCCCAGCCTCGCAGCACCGGGTTTACCCGCTCGATGACATTCGCCATCTTGTGGCCCCGCACCCCTCGCAGCAGTTCCCTGAGACGGTCGCGCACACGGCGCAGGCTCATGGTTGCCACTCGCAGTCTAGGCAGCGAGTGCCAACTCATCCCATACCCCAGGTAGTCGCATTTCCACGACCCAGCCACGCGACTCTTGTCCCGATTCAGTCTCAGTTTCAGACGGTGATTCAGGAACCGCTCGACACTGGCCAGCACTCGTTCGCCAGCACGCGGACTACGGACATAAATGTTCGCGTCATCGGCATAGCGCACGAAGCGATGGCCTCGCCGCTCCAACTCACGGTCGAGTTCATCGAGCAGGATGTTCGACAGCAGCGGCGAAAGCGGGCCGCCTTGCGGCGCCCCCTCCTGCCGATGGCTGACAACCCCGTCCGACATGACGCCCGCTTCGAGGTAACGGCGGATGAGTCTGAGCACCTGTTTGTCTTCGACATGGCGCTCAACACAGAACATCAGGATGTCGTGGTTGACCCGATCAAAGAACTTCTCCAGATCGAGTTCCACGCAACACCTATGACCCGCCGCCACATGGGTGCGGGCCATCTCGACAGCCTGGTGAGCGCTTCTGCCCGGACGGAAGCCGTAGCTATAGTCCGAGAACAGCGGATCGAAGATCGGCGTGAGCTGTTGCAGCAGGGCTTGCTGGATCAGGCGATCCACGACACTGGGAATGCCCAGTTGCCGCATACCGCCCTGCGGTTTGGGAATTTCGACCGCCCGCACTGCCTGGGGATGGTATTCACCTGCCAGCAGCCTGACCTTCAGGATGGGCCAATACTGTTTCACGTAGCCTGCCAAGTCGGCGACCGTCATGCCATCGGCACCCGGCGCCCCCTTGTTGCTGACCACGCGCTGATACGCACGCTTGAGATTCGCCGGTGCAAGCACCCGCTCCATCAGCGTGTCCGGCTCCGCGTTCATCCACGTCACCGACGCCGCCGATACCTCTGCGCTGTCAGGCGTCATCCTCGGCCTCTGGCCGGGACTCGGGGTGACAGTCTTCTCTTGGAGAAATTTCTGCATTTCGGTTATCGACGAGACGCTGACGCCTACTGGCGGCATGACCTGTTCGGCCCTTGATGGCGTGGTTGACCGCCACTTACTACGGCCTCGGCTGACTTCTGCACGCCCATCCCGTCGCCTCTCGACAATCGGTAGCACAATGGCAAGCGTACAGATCTCCCAGGGTAATTCGCGCGACCTTCCTGCTTATGCCTGTCGGATCTACGTCGCAGCGTTCCGTGCAAGTATCGGGCTTTGGCGATTATGGCCACCTCACCCCGCTGCGCCGCCTCATCCGCTTCCTGTTCGTCAGGCCAGCATTTTGCCTCGGGCTTCCTTCAGATTCGCAGTCGCCCGCGACACCCTTGCCTTCAGCTAACACTTCCCCTTGCCGGGTGTGTAGAGGACTTTCACCTCCAAGTCGCCAGGCTCACCACCACAGTGAACCCGACAGCGCCAGTCACGGCGCTACGCGCCATGCCTGGCGCACCATAAAAAAACCCCGCACGAGGCGGGGTTCTTTTTGTAGCTAAGAGCCGGTCGGCTTACATCATGCCGCCCATGCCACCCATACCGCCCATGCCACCCATGTCCGGCATGCCGCCGGCGGCCTTGTCTTCAGCCACTTCGGCGATCATCGCTTCGGTGGTGATCATCAGGCTGCCGATGGACGCTGCAGCTTGCAGAGCCGAACGGGTCACCTTGGCCGGGTCGAGAATACCCATCTCGATCATGTCGCCGTAGGTGTCGGAAGCGGCGTTGAAGCCGTAGTTACCTTCACCCTGCTTGACCTTGTCGACCACTACGCTTGGCTCGCCGCCGGCGTTGGAGACGATCTGGCGCAGCGGTGCTTCGACAGCGCGACGCAGCAGTGCGATACCAACGTTCTGGTCTTCGTTCTCGCCCTTCAGCTCGGAGATGGCCTGCAGAGCGCGCACCAGGGCAACGCCACCGCCAGGAACCACGCCTTCTTCGACGGCAGCACGGGTCGCGTGCAGGGCGTCTTCAACGCGGGCCTTCTTCTCTTTCATCTCGACTTCGGTACCGGCACCGACCTTGATCACGGCAACACCGCCGGCCAGCTTGGCCAGACGCTCTTGCAGCTTCTCTTTGTCGTAGTCGGAGGTGGTGTCTTCGACCTGCTTGCGGATCTGCGCAACGCGGGCTTCGATATCGGCCTGCTGACCAGCACCGTCGATGATGGTGGTGTTTTCCTTGTTCAGCACGACGCGCTTGGCGTTACCCAGGTGCTCCAGGGTAGCGGTTTCCAGGCTCAGGCCGACTTCTTCGGAAATCACGGTACCGCCAGTCAGGATGGCGATGTCCTGCAGCATGGCCTTGCGGCGATCGCCAAAGCCCGGGGCCTTGACTGCAGCAACCTTGACGATGCCGCGCATGTTGTTGACCACCAGAGTCGCGAGGGCTTCGCCTTCGACGTCTTCGGCAACGATCAGCAGCGGACGACCGGCCTTGGCAACGGCTTCCAGCACCGGAAGCAGTTCGCGGATGTTGGAAATCTTCTTGTCGACCAGCAGCAGCAGCGGGCTGTCCAGCTCGGCGACCATGGTGTCCGGCTTGTTGATGAAGTACGGCGACAGGTAGCCGCGATCGAACTGCATGCCTTCTACGACGGACAGCTCGTTCTCCAGACCCGAACCTTCCTCGACGGTGATCACGCCTTCCTTGCCTACGCGCTCCATGGCTTCGGCGATGATGTCACCGATGGAGGAGTCGGAGTTGGCGGAGATGGTGCCAACCTGGGCGATGGCCTTGGAGTCGGTGCACGGCTTGGCCAGGTTCTTCAGCTCGGCGACGATGGCGATGGTGGCCTTGTCGATGCCGCGCTTCAGGTCCATCGGGTTCATGCCGGCCGCAACAGCCTTCAGGCCTTCGTTGACGATGGCCTGGGCCAGAACGGTAGCGGTGGTGGTGCCGTCACCGGCTTCGTCGTTGGCCTTGGACGCAACGTCCTTGACCAGCTGGGCGCCCATGTTCTCGAAGCGATCCTTCAGCTCGATTTCCTTGGCAACGGAAACGCCATCCTTGGTGATGGTCGGGGCACCGAAGCTCTTCTCCAGCACGACGTTACGGCCTTTCGGGCCGAGGGTCGCTTTAACGGCATCAGCCAGGACGTTTACACCGACCAGCATCTTCTTGCGTGCGGAGTCGCCGAATTTGACTTCTTTAGCAGCCATGTTGATTGATCCTCAATTCGTGAATTATTTACGGAGATTCGCGGGGCGATCAGGCTTCGACGACAGCGAGAATTTCGTTCTCGCTCATCACCAGCAGGTCTTCGCCGTCAACCTTGACGGTGTTGCTACCCGAATAAGGGCCGAACACCACCTTGTCGCCGACCTTCACGGCCAGGGCGCGTACTTCGCCGTTGTCCAGCACGCGGCCGGTACCCACAGCAACGACTTCGCCACGGTTCGGCTTCTCGGCAGCGGAGCCCGGCAGGACGATGCCGCCTGCGGTCTTGGTTTCTTCTTCGCTGCGACGAATCACGACGCGGTCATGCAGAGGACGAAGCTTCATTGTCGATCTCTCCTAGTAGAGTTGTTCCATGCCGATGATCTTCATCGGCGGGTTGGGCAAATCCGGCGGTGCCGGTTGCGGCCCGCAATGCGAGCCGCAGAAGACGGACTGTCGAACACGACAGCGACCTTGCGGTGTCCGCTACATGCGGGCGTTCAAGTGCATTTCAAGGGGCGCAGATGAAATTTTCATGGCCACAAACGAAACCGGCATGCCTGATGGCATGCCGGATTGTCGGCTGAGCAGCTTAGCGGTCGCGGTCATTGCGCTCCCACTCGCCTTCGATCACATTCGGCCGTTGCGGGTTGGAGCGCGCCTGCAGATCGTCGGCAAAAGCACGCTGGCGGCGCACCTGCGCCTCGATCCGCCGGTTGATCTGGCGGAACAGGAAGTTGCGTGTCGGTGGGAAAAGCACAACCAGCGCCAGCACATCGCTGATGAAACCGGGCAGGAACAGCAAGCCACCGCCAATGGCCATCATCAGCCCCTGCAGCATCTCGCGCTCGGGCAGTTCACCGCGGGCCAGACGTTCGCGGGCGCGCCAGGCGGTGGCGAAACCCGCCAGGCGCAGCAGCAGAATGCCGGCGATGCCACTGAGCACCAGCAGCAGGATGGTCGCCAGCGCGCCAATGGAGCCGCCGACCTTGATCAGCACATACAGCTCGGCCAGCGGAAACAACAGAAACAGTACAAAGAAGATTCGCATCGATGGTCCTTGACGGAAGATCAGCTTCCAGTCCTCTGTAGATGGCGGCAGGAGGGGTCTAATTCAACCCGGGTGACAATCGGCCTGTAACCGGATTATGCGCGACACGGCTGAAGCGAAACTGAATCCCCTCAACCTCGCGCCATGGCAACCAGCGCCTGGCGCACCGCCATTGGCGTTTCGCATGGTTCCGGAAACGCCAGCCAATGCAGTGCCTGGCCGATACGCAGATGGAAGCCCTCGCTATCGATCCCGACCATTTGCGCTGGCGCGCTCTGACGCACCCCGGCCTGTTCGACATAGCGGGCGATGGCAGCGGCGTGGTCATCGTTCATGTGCTCGACCATGCCCTGCTCCACCTCGCCGCTTTCGATCGCGAAGGGATTGGCCAGCGCGACGTGGTCCAGCCAGTGAATGGCGCCAAAGCCGCCGATGTAGCGCCAGCGCACCGGCTCCAGCATCCAGAAATCGAAGTCATGCACACGATGGTAGTCGCGCGACTCGGGAAAGTAGCGGTAGTAGCGCTGTGCCGCCGACTCGATTGCAGCGGGCTCAGCGAGCTGACGGGCTTCGGCAAGCAGCGTGAGTCGACCGGCCGCCTGCACATCCTCGGCGCCGCGTTCGCCGACCAGCAGCGAGCACCGCCCGTCGGCCTTCAGATTGCGCGTGTGCTGGGCGATGCGGCTGATCAGGATCAGCGGCCAGCCATTGGCGTCCAGGCAGTAAGGCACTACCGAGCCGAACGGAAAGCCGGGCATGGCCTGGGAATGGGTGGAGAGCACGCCGCGGTATTCCTTGAGCAGGAGTTGTCGGGCATGCTTGCTGGCTTCGGCGCTCACCTGAGGCTCCTCGAGACGGGTCCGGATCGACGGGCGCCCAGCATAACGGTTTCCCCGGCGGGCGTCGTTCCCGCAGCAGAACGACCACATGGAGATAGGCATGCACCTTCAAGACAAAGTCATCATCGTCACCGGCGGCGGCCAGGGCCTCGGCCGCGCCATGGGCGAGTACCTGGCGAGCAAGGGCGCGCGGCTGGCACTGGTGGACCTGAATCAGGAGCGTCTGGATGAGGCGGTCGCGGCCTGCAAGGCCGCTGGCGGTGACGCCCGCGCCTACCTATGCAACGTCGCCATTGAAGAGCAGGTCAGCGACATGGTTGCGCGCGTCGCCGAGGATTTCGACGGCCTGCATGGCCTGGTGAACAACGCCGGCATCCTGCGCGACGGTCTGCTGCTCAAGGTCAAGGACGGCGAGATCAGCAAGATGAGCGTGGCGCAGTGGCAAGCGGTGATCGATGTCAACCTGACCGGAGTGTTCCTCTGCACCCGCGAGGTCGCGGCGAAGATGGTCGAGCTCAAAAGCGAGGGCGCGATCATCAACATCTCCTCGATCTCCCGCGCCGGCAACATGGGCCAGACCAACTACTCCGCCGCCAAGGCCGGCGTGGCCTCGGCCACAGTGGTCTGGGCCAAGGAGCTGGCGCGTTACGGCATCCGCGTTGCGGGCGTGGCGCCGGGCTTCATCGAGACGGAGATGGTTGCCAGCATGAAACCCGAAGCGCTGGAGAAGATGACCTCCGGCATCCCGCTCAGGCGCATGGGCAAGCCGGCCGAGATCGCCCATTCGGTGGCGTACATCTTCGAGAACGACTATTACACTGGGCGCATTCTCGAACTCGACGGCGGCCTGCGCCTCTGAGCGTGTCGTCAGAGCAAAAAGAAAGGCAGCCATCTGGCTGCCTTTCTTATATATGCGTGACGTACGGGATTTGCTTACCAGCCTACACCGAACCCGATGCTGTAGCGGGTCTCGTCGAGGTCGCTGTCGGCACCACTGATGATGTCCTTCTCTGCCTTCATGTTCAGCGAGGCCCAGTCGGTGACCTTGTAACGCAGGCCAACCTCGGCATCCAGGGCATAGTCGGCGACATTTTCCAGCGGCTTGCCAAGCTCACCGGTGCTGAACAGCTCGAAGGTCTTGCCCACCAGGTAGCGGTTGTAGTCCCACTTCATCGCCGCCAGGTAGAAGTTCTCCTTGTCGCCGTCGGCGAATTCGTAGTCGCTGCGGTTGAACAACGCCGCCAGCGAGAACGCGCCAAGCTCGTTGTCCCAGAACTGATAACCCGGGCCGGTACCGATGGTGCGCTGACGACGGACATCTTCGATCTGGTCGCGCTTGTAGCTCAGACGCCCCTGCCAGAACCAGTGTTCGTCGAGGAAGCGGTCCAGCGCATATTCGGCATCCCAGTTGTCGGTGACCGTCACTCCATCGCGATATTCACGGTTGTAGTTACCGGTACCGTTGTGGCGCCAGAGCCCATGGCGCGCCTTGGTGTCGAAGGAAACGTCGTAGTCATCGGTGTCGGTTTCGGCACGCTTGTAATCCATCGCCACGTCGACATTGCCACTCCAGGTGAAATCCTGGATCAACGGCTTGGGATGGATGATCTGCGTGATGCTTGCCAATTCCACCGTGCGCGGCGCGGCACCATTGGCGATGACAACCTTGCCCTCGTCGGCTGCCTGCAGCGACTGCGCGACCTCGCCGGTCACGTCGTTCTGCTTGATCAGAAGCTTCTGGTCGCTTTCCAGCGTGGCGATCTTGCTCCACTTCAGCGGAATCGAGCCGCCGTATTCGGTTTCGATGAGCAGCTTGCCGCCGTCGAGCACACTGATCTTGCCGGTCAGACGATCACCATTCTTCAACCACACGGTGTCGGCGAACGAAGGCAGGGCAATCGCGGAAAGGGTCACGCAAAGCAGGGTTCTGGAGAACATATTATGTGCTGAAAATCTGGTCGAAGGCGGTTGAAAGGCTGGCATTATCCCTATGCGTTTAACTACAGCAAGCAAAGACCGCCGAATGGAGCACTAGTTCGGCGCGCAGTACGCCTGCCTGCACCGGAGTACCTGTCATGGCCGACCTTCCACCACTGCTGCCACCTGCTGCCGACGCCGATGCACGGCGTGCCGCTGTTTATCTGGTAATGTCGCAGATACCGCCGGGTAAGGTGGTGAGCTACGGCGAACTGGCCGCCATGGCCGGACTCGGTCGCGCGGCCCGCTGGGTTGGCCGGTTGATGTCTCAGCTGCCCGACGGCACCAGCCTGCCCTGGCACCGGGTGATCGCTGCCGGCGGACGGCTCAGCCTGCCGGCCGGTTCCCCTGCCGGGCACGAGCAGCGCATGCGCCTGCGGGCTGAAGGGCTGACCATCATCAACGACCGGGTGGACATGCGTCGGCACGGCTGGCATTCGACGGAGCACAGCGGTTAGAGTGCGCGCTTCGTCCAAAACTGCACAGATCCTCGATGTATGTCCCGTGAAACCTGGCGCGATGCGCTAGCCGCCTACGCCAGCCCCGCTACGCTGGCCCTGCTGTTGCTGGGTTTCGCTGCGGGTCTTCCCGCCGTTCTGGTGTTCTCCACGCTGTCGGTCTGGCTGCGCGAAGCGGGCGTCTCGCGGGAAACCATCGGCTTTGCCAGCTGGATCAGCCTGGCGTATGCATTCAAATGGGTCTGGTCGCCGATGCTCGACCAGTGGCGACTGCCCTGGATCGGCGCGCTCGGGCGCAGACGCTCCTGGCTGGTGCTGTCGCAGGCGCTGATCGCCATCGGCCTGGTTGGCATGGCCCTGTGCAACCCGCAATACAACCTCACGATGCTCATCGCCCTGGCGGTGGTCGTGGCGTTTTCGTCGGCTACCCAGGACATCGCCATCGATGCCTATCGCCTGGAGATCGCCGAGGACAAGTTGCAGGCGACCCTGGCAGCCAGTTACATGACTGGCTATCGCATCGCCATGCTGCTCGCCAGCGCCGGCGCGCTCTTCCTCGCCGAATGGCTGGGCTCGAGCAGCCTCGACTACAACCAGGCCGCCTGGACCACGACCTATTTCGCCTTCGCCCTGTTGATCCTTCCGGGGTTGATCACCAGCCTGGTGATCCGCGAGCCGGACGCCGCCCCGCCGCTACCCAACGAGCCCTCGCGCTACAGCTTCAATCACCAGCTCGCTGCAGTCGGTCTGCTACTGGTGCTGCTGATCTCGATACCGGCGATGATCAACGCACTGATCGCCCAGGCCTGGCCGCGAGCGACGCTGTATGCACTATTCATCCTCGGCAGCATTTCGCCGATGGGCCGGGCGCTGTTCGTGCCGGTACGCCATATTTTCAGCCAAGCCAAGCAACGCCAGCGACCGGCGCGCTTCGACTTCGCCCACCAGGCGGTATCGGTGATCGTGCTGATCATCCTCATGGTGTCGACCACCGGCATGTTCCAGTCCTACTGGGGCGGTTACTGGCCGCGCGGCACCATGTACCTGCTGATCTGCTGGGGCTGCCTCTCGGCACCTGGGCGCATCCTGATGGGGCCGGTGCTGACGCCGATCACCGACTTCATCCTGCGCTACCGCTGGCAGGCGCTGCTGCTGTTGGGGCTGATCGCCACCTACCGAATGTCGGATACGGTGATGGGCGTGATGGCCAACGTGTTCTACATCGATCAGGGTTTTTCCAAGGACGAGATCGCCAGCGTCAGCAAGCTGTTCGGTCTGGTGATGACGCTGCTCGGCGCGGCCTTCGGCGGCTTGCTTATCGTGCGTTTCAGCATCCTGCCAATCCTGTTCATCGGCGGAGTCGCCTCGGCAGCGACCAACCTGATGTTCATGCTGCTGGTAGAGATGGGCGCGAATCTGAACATGTTGATCGTCACCATCTCCTGCGACAACTTCAGCGGCGGCCTCGCCTCCACCGCCTTCGTCGCCTATCTGTCCAGCCTGACCAACCTGAAGTTCTCGGCCACCCAATACGCCCTGCTGAGTTCGCTCATGCTGTTGCTGCCCCGTCTGCTGGGTGGCTACTCCGGGGTCATGGTGGAACACCTCGGCTACAGCGACTTCTTCCTGGTCACCGCGTTGCTCGGTGTGCCGACGCTGATTCTGATCGTCTGGCAGTGGCGCAGAACCCGCCAGCAGCCGGACGACACGCCGCACGAAACAGCCTCCGAACATTCCTGAGGCGACAAGCAGAAACGACGAAGCCGGCAAATGCCGGCTTCGCTTCGTTCAGGCAAGACCTCAGCTCTGAACCAGGTGCACCACGCGCTGCGGAAACGGAATGCCGATCCCCGCCTCGTCGAAACGCTCCTTCACCAGTTCGGTGAAACCGAAGGTCACCGGCCAGAAATCACCGGTCGCGACCCAGACCCGCAACGACAGATTGACCGAACTGTCACCCAGCCCAGTGACAAATACCACCGGCTCGGGGTCGCGCAACACGCGCTCGTCCTGCGCGATTTCCAGCAGTATCTGCCGCGCAAGCTTGATGTCTGCGCCGTAATCGATGCCGACGTTGATATCGGCACGACGCCGCGGTTCGCGGGAGTAATTGGTGATATGACCGTTGGACAGACTGCCGTTGGGCACCACGATGGTCTTGTTGTCAGCAGACTTGAGCACCGTATGGAATATCTGGATGGAATGCACGGTGCCCGCTACGCCCTGGGCTTCGATCCACTCGCCGACCCGAATCGGACGGAACAGCAGAATCAGCACGCCGCCAGCGAAGTTCGCCAGGCTGCCCTGCAACGCCAGACCGATGGCCAGGCCGGCAGCACCGATCACGGCGATGAACGAGGTGGTCTCCACGCCGATCATCGAAGCCACGCTGACCAGCAGCAGCACCTTGAGCACGATGCTGGCGAGGCTGCCGATGAAACCATGCAGAGTCGGATCCACATGACGACGCTGCAGCAGGCTGGCGACCTTGCCGGTCAGGGTGTTGATCAACCACCAGCCGAGCAGCAGGGTCAATATCGCCAGGGTCACCTGGGCACCGTATTGCAGCACCACAGGCAGCCAGGATTCGGAAAGATCGACCAGGTAGTCGACGCTCAGGTCCATGGATTACTCCTTGTGAGGATCGGTGCCCGCAGCGCGAGCACCGATGGAAAGCGGGGGATGAATGCACGCGCCGAGGCGCGGAGGGAGGATCAGTCGCGGAAGTTGTTGAACTGCAGCGGCATGCCGAATTCGTGGCCACGCAGCAGGGCGATGGCTTCCTGCAAGTCGTCGCGCTTCTTGCCGGTGACGCGTACCTGCTCACCCTGGATGGCGGCCTGCACCTTGAGCTTGGCATCCTTGATGTAGGCGACGATCTTCTTCGCCAGCTCCTTGTCGATGCCCTCGCGCAGCACCACTTCCTGCTTGGTGCTCTTGCCGGAAGCGTAGGCGTCCTTGATCTCCAGGCACTGGATATCGATCTTGCGTTTGACCAGGCTCAACTTGAGGATCTCGAGCATCTGCTCCAATTGGAACTCGGCGTCCGCCGTCAGCTGCACGGTCAGATCCTTATGTTCGAAGCTGCCTTTGCCGCGCAGATCATAACGACGATCCAGTTCCTTGATCGCGTTATCGACCGCGTTGGTGACTTCGTGCTTGTCCAGTTCGGACACCACGTCGAACGAGGGCATGGGGATTCCTCCACTGTATAGCGCGACCGGCCGCATGAGCCGAGCGCGTATGTCTTGACGGTTAAGAAAGCGCGGTCATTATAACGATTCGACGTGTCAGCGCCCGCCCTACGGCAAGGAGTGACAGGACGTCCCCCTTCAATTGATTGAGCTTGCCATGCCCAACCCTCTCCTGAGCATTCTCGTCGTCGATGACGCCAAATTCTCCAGCGTCATGATCGGTCGCGCGCTGAGCAAGGCCGGCTACCAGGATATCCGCTTCGCCAGCAGCGCCGCCGACGCACTGGTGCAGCATTCGCAACGCCCCGCGCATGTCCTGCTGGCGGACTGGCTGATGCCGGAAATGGACGGCCTCGAGCTGACCGGCCAGATTCGCCAGCGCGACGCCCAGAGCGGGCACTACAGCTACATCATTCTGCTCACCGGCCGTGACAGCGAGAACGCCCTGGGGCAGGCGTTCGACCACGGCGTTGACGATTTCATCAGCAAGTCGGCGATGAACGAGCAGCTGTTGCCGCGCATCTTCGCCGCCGACCGTCTATGCGGCTCGCTGCAACGGCTCAAGCAGGAGAATCACCAGCTCGCAGAGAATGTCGCGAGCCTCGAAGGGCAGAGCCTGCAGGACCCGCAGACCCATCTCGGCAACGCCCGCTACATGCACCAGCGCCTGGCGGCCAGCCTGCGCCAGATGGAGAACCGCGGCACGGCGCTGTACTACCTGCAGATCGGCCTGCCCGACGCCGATGCGCTGCGCGAGCGCTATGGCGATGCGGTCTACGCGGAAATCCTCAGCGCCATCGGCACACGCCTGCAGCAGCTCGTCCGCCCGCTGGATGTCGTGTGCCGAATCAATGAAAGCCAGTTCGGCCTGCTGGCCCTGGTCAACGATCTCAAGGGGTGCTCGCCAAGCAGCTTCAAGCGCCTGCATGAAGGCCTGAACCTCAGGGCGCTGAAGACCAGCGAGGGTTTCGTATCCATCAAGGCGGGAATCAGTCTGATCAGCCTCGACACCGATGCGCTGCCGATCGCGCCTGAAACCATCATCGAGCGCGCGGCCGCCCTGCTGCCGAGCGCCTACAGCACCGGCCGCATCGTGCCGTTGCGCCTGAAGCAGTCGGCCTGAGGGTGAGCTGGCACGTCCTCGGCGCAGGCGCACTCGGCAGCCTCTGGGCGGCCCGCCTGGCTGGAGCGGACGCAACAGTACGGATAATCCTGCGCTCTGCCCAGCGCCTCGCCGATTACCAGCGCGCCGGAGGACTCACGCTGACTGCCGAAGATCTATCTCGGCTCTACGCCATCCCGGCAGAACTGCCTGATGCGAGCGAACCAATCCAGCGCCTGCTGGTTGCATGCAAGGCCTACGACGCCGAAGCCGCGGTCGCTCAGGTGGCGTCCCGCCTCTCCTCTGGCTGCGAAATACTCCTGTTGCAGAACGGCCTCGGCAGCCAGCAGGCCATCGCCGAACGCTGGCCGCAGGCGCGTTGCATCTTCGTGTCGAGTACCGAAGGGGCCTATCGACAAGACGATTTCCATGTCGTGTTCGCCGGCCGTGGGCAGAACTGGCTGGGCGATTCGAACGGCGGCAGTGCACCGGCCTGGCTGGACGAACTGAACAGAGCGGGCATCCCGCAAACCTGGTCCAGCGACATCCTGGCGCGGCTCTGGCGCAAGCTGGCACTGAACTGCGCGATCAATCCGCTGACGGTGCTCCACGATTGCCGTAATGGCGAGCTGCTGCAGCATCGCGAGCAGCTCTCCGGGCTTTGCCAAGAACTCGTCGATCTGCTCGAAGCCAGCGGTCAGCCAGCCGCGGCCAGCGATCTGCAAGGCGAGGTACTGCGGGTGATCGACGCCACCGCGGCCAACTATTCATCGATGTATCAGGACGTTCGACTCGGCCGGCGCACCGAGATCGCCTACCTGCTCGGCCATGCCTGCCGCAGCGCCGACTCGCTGGGGCTCGCGCTACCCCGGCTGCACGAGCTGCACCGCCACCTGCGTGAACACCTGAGCCAGCGCGGATTGCCCACGGACTGAGCCGCGGCTACCCTGCAGAAACTCTCTGCTATGCCGTGTCCCGCCAATGATCCTGCGTCAGCGCCTCGAAAACCTTCCGGTCGGTCGCAAACTGCTGCTGGCCCTGCTCGTCCTGCTTGCCGCCGTTCTGCTGGTTTCCAACCTGACGTTCATCAGCGCGGCCTACTGGATTTCACGGCAGAGCGTCGCGCCGCAGGCCATGCACACCCTCGGCGAGCTATTCGCTACCGAAGAACTGAGCGCGCGGGCGCTGTCTTCGCCGGAAGCCGCCAGTAGATTGCTCAAGCGCCTCGAAGGCTACGCACCGCTGCGCGCGGCGATGATCTACGACCGTGACGGCAACAGCCTCGCGCAACTCCAGCAAGGCGACCGATTGCGTCTGCCGGAACAGCTCAGCGATGTCGAACGTTGGCGCGCCAGCGAGATTCGCGCCAACCTGCTGGTCAGGCTGCCGCAAGCCGATGGCAGTGCCGGGCATCTGCTGATGGTCGCCAGCAGCGAGCTGCCCGGCGCCTTCTACACCGGCACGCTGACCGCCAGCCTGGCCATTCTCGTTGCCAGCCTGCTGCTGTGGATCCTGGTTGCGCGGCAGATCCGCCAGCTCATTACCCGCCCGATTCGCGATCTGGAGGCGCTGTCACGCCAGGTCACCCGCGAGGAGGACTATTCCCTGCGCGCCAAGCCCGGCAACCAGGACGAGATCGGCCGGTTGGCCGATGCCTTCAACACCATGCTGTCGCGCATGGAGGCCCGCGAGCAGCAGCTCAAGCGCGCCCGTGACGATGCCCAGGAGGCATTCGATCATGCCCAGGGCCTGGCCGAGGAAACCCGCCACTCCAACCGCAAGCTGGAGCTGGAAGTGCAGGTGCGCAGCAAGATCGAGCAGAAGCTGACCGGCTTCCAGAAATACCTCAACAGCATCATCGACTCGATGCCCTCCGCGCTGATCGCCCTCGATGAACAGCTCTACGTTACTCAATGGAACCAGGAAGCCAGCGCCCTCTCCGGCACGCCGCTGGATGACGCCCTCAACCAGCCGGTGTTCGTCGCCTTCGAGCCGCTCAAGCCGTTTCTCGCGCAGATCCGCCGTACTTCGGAACAGCACGTGGTGGCGAAGATCGAGCGGGTGACCTGGATGCGCAACGACGAGCCGCACCACTATGCGCTGACCTGCTACCCACTGACCGGCGCAGGTGGCCGCGGTGTGGTGATCCGCATCGACGACATCACCCAGCGCATCAACATGGAAGAAATGATGGTGCAGTCGGAGAAAATGCTCTCGGTGGGCAGCCTCGCGGCCGGCATGGCCCACGAGATCAACAATCCTCTCGGCGCCATCCTGCACAACGCGCAGAACATCCGCCGCCGGCTCTCGCCCGAGCTCGAGCGCAATCGCGAGGCCGCGGAGGAAACCGGCGTGCGCCTGGAAGCGGTCAACCAGTACCTACAGCGCCGCGAAGTGCCGCAGCTGCTCGATGGTATCCAGCAGGCCGGCTCGCGCGCGGCGAAGATCGTCAGCCACATGCTCAGCTTCAGCCGCATGAGCAACCGTCAGCTGGCGGACTGCCAGTTGCCCGTTCTGATCGATCAGGCACTGGAGATCGCCGGAAACGACTTCGCCCTGATGGAAGGCTTCGACTTCAAGGCCATCGATATCGTTCGTGACTTCGACCCGCGGATCGACCGCGTACCGTGCATCGGCAACGAGCTGGAGCAGGTCTTGCTCAACCTGCTGAAGAACGCTGCACAGGCCATCCATACCCATCAGAGCGACGAGCCGGGACAGATCATCCTGCGCACGCGCCTGAATCCGCCGTGGGCGGAAATTCAGGTCGAGGACAACGGCGGCGGCATCCCGGAGAATGTGCGCAAGCGCATCTTCGAGCCGTTCTTCACCACCAAGGAAGTCGGCCAGGGAACCGGGCTGGGTCTTTCCGTCTCGTATTTCATCATCACCAACAACCATCAGGGGCAGATGGAGGTGCAGTGCCAAGCTGGCCACGGCACCACGTTCACCCTGCGGTTGCCGCTGAGCTCGCCCGGCGAGCAGATGGCGACCTGAACCAAGGAACCGATACATGGGCAATCGACTGTCGAAAATCTACACCCGCACCGGCGATAGCGGCGAAACCGGCCTCGGCGACGGCCGTCGGGTTGCCAAGGACCATCCTCGCGTGGAGGCCATGGGCGAGGTCGACACCCTCAACAGTCAGCTCGGCCTGTTGCTGGCCGAACTGGCCGATGCGCAGGTGCAGTGGCCAACGCTCGACGAGCTGATCAGCGTTTTCGCGCCTTGCCAGCACCGTTTGTTCGACCTCGGCGGCGAGCTGGCGATGCCCGACTACCAGGCGCTGCAGGACAACGAAATCGAGCGGCTGGAACAGGCCATCGATCGCTGGAACCAGGAGCTCGGGCCGCTGAAGGAATTCATCCTGCCAGGCGGTTCCCGGCTGATCGCCCTCGCCCACCTGTGCCGCAGCATGACGCGCACTGCCGAGCGTCGTTGTCAGCAGCTCAATGCCAGCGAAACGGTACGCCCGGTGCTGCTGGCCTATCTGAACCGGCTCTCCGATGCGCTGTTCGTCGCCGCCCGCCTGATCGCTCGGCGCCAGGGTTGCGGTGAAATACTCTGGCAGCCAGCCGCTGCTTCACCTGCCGCGGATGACTGAGCCGGTCGTGGCGCGACAGGCCCGCCGTCGCGACCAGCTGCACGCCGCCTGGGAAGCCTTCATCGTTCTGTTGGTGTGCATCAACCTGTCGCTGATTCTGTTCGACAGCCTGTTCGCCCTGCAGCCTGTCAGCGCAGTGCTGGCGGACCTCGCGCCAGAGCTGCACGCGCGTTACCAGCAGAGTGTCCACGCCAACTTCCAGTACATCGACCTGGGCTTCGTCGCGATCTTCGTCCTCGACGTGCTGCTCGGCTGGACCGTGGCACTGTTCGAGCGCCGCTATGCACGCTGGTACTACTACCCGTTCGCGCACTGGTATGACGTGCTCGGCTGCATTCCCCTGGCCGGGCTGCGCTGGTTGCGCGTACTGCGTGTCGGCGCGCTGCTGATCCGCCTGCAGCGCCTAGGGCTGATCGACATGCGCGGCTGGGCCATCTACGGCCTTTTCAGCCGTTATTACTACCTGCTGATCGAGGAGCTTTCCGACCGGGTGATGGTGCGCCTGTTCGGCCGCCTGCAGCAGGAGATCGGCGCCAGCGACGACCTTTCGCGCCGGCTGCTGCAGGAAGTGGTGCGGCCGCGCAAACAGCGCTTGCTCAACGACATCTCGCGGCGCCTGCAGGACATGCTGGAGACTGGCTACCGCGACAATCGCGGCGCCATCGAAGGTTATGTCAGCCAACTGATTCACCAGGCGCTGCAGAACAATCCCGAGATGCACAATCTGCGGCGCCTGCCACTGGGCAACCGCCTGGCCAGCACGCTCGACGATGCACTCGGCGACATCGCCGCGCGGCTGCTGCAGGGCGCCGTGGAAGGCATGCGTGGCCCGCAGTTCCAGGCACTGGCCGGCAATCTCGCCGACGAGTTCTTCGATGCCTGGGTCTACCAGGACGAAAATACCGACCTGGCGCTGGAAGAACTGCTGGTCGACGTCATCGAAGTGCTCAAGCAGCAGGTGCTCGACCGCCGCTGGAGTCGTTTCGTCGGCCCCACGCCCCCACCGACACATCCCGAGTGAGCGGACTGACGCAGTGCTCTCCGCTGCGTGCCCCAAGGGCCGTTGGAGGCGAGTGCTGACCTGCTACTCGTCGACCGCCTTGAAGCCCTCAGGAGATTTTTCGTCGAGACGCGCGCCGATGATCATCTCGGTCGCCCAGTTCACCAGAATCGAGGTGTAGGCCTCCTGGCAGCGCTCGTTGCTCAGCGCATGGTCGGCACCGTCGATGATGCGATGGGTGAGGGAGTGGGTGCCGTGGAAGGCGGCACGATAGCTCATGATGGTTTCGTGCGGGACGAAGGTATCGTGCTCGGATTCGACGATCAGCACGTCGCCGCGAAACGCCGCGCAGGCGGCCAACGCGCGGTTCTCGTCCGGTAGCACGCGCCGGCTGCGCAGCTGGTTGAGGACGTCGCGATCGAGCTGCCGCTTGGGCACCTGCCACTCCTCGTCGCGGTACAGCGCCGGCACGCGCAGGGCCAGCCACTTCACCGGACGCAGCTCGGTGAGAATCGCCGCGAGGTAGCCGCCATAGCTGGTGCCGACCACTGCAATCGCGGAGGGGTCGATATGCGGGTGCTGGGCCAGCAGATCGTAAGCGGCGAGCAGATCATTGAGGTTCTGCTCCCGCGTCACGGTTTCCTGTTGCGCGCGGGTCTGCGCATGGCCGCGCAGATCGAACGACAGGCAGACACAACCAAGCCCGGCGATACCACGCGCGCGGTTCAGGTCGCGCTGCTGGCTGCCACCCCAACCGTGTACGAACAGCACGCCTGGCATCTTCTCCGGCGGTGAGAGGAAGGTCCCGGCGATATGCTCATCACCCACCAGGATGTTCACCATTTCGCTATGCGTCGCCATAGTCCTCCACCGTTACACACTTGGTGATGAAACCCACATCGGCGTCCTCGTCCCGATACAGAACTTGCGCACCGGCCGGCACGCTCTGCTCGCGCCCATAGAACTCCAGCGAAGACGCCTTCACCGCGCGCGCCGAAGTGCCTTGCCTGAAGACTTCCAGGGCAGCCACTTCAGCGCTGCTGGCACCGCCGATACGCCAGGATTGCTCGAGCACGCCGGAACGTGACCGGCCCCGGCCATCGACGCCCTGGGCGATGTCGTAGTTGCGTCGCGAGGCGAAGAAATGCCGATAACAGGCCGAGGCTGCCTCGTCGTAGACCTGCGCCTGGCGCACGGCCAGACGAGTCGTCTCCGGCAGATCAAGGGCCATCAGCGCCTCGAAGTCGCCATCGACAACCACCAGATCCGAGCCGCCATACACCTCGTTGCCCGCGTTGTCCCGAGTCAGGCGCTGCGTACCGTAGTAACTGGCCAGACGGCCCCCGACACGTACCTGGCCGACACTGAAGGTGATGACGCGATCCAGATGCGCCTCCAGAACCAGGCCGTACTGGGCCAGCTCCTTTTCATCGAGCGCAAACAAGGCCTTATCGAGGGTATCGGCATCATCGACGCGCAGCTGCCCGCGGCCACCAGTGGCGCGTACCGGCTTGATCCGCACCGGCCCTTCGTGCAAAAGGCGCCGCCCGGCGTCACGCGCATCCTCAATGCTGAAGGCGCTGTAGCCGGCCAGCACGCTGCCCTTGACCTGGGTACTGAAGTCCCGCGACCAGCCGACCGGCGCCACGGCGTCCGGACGCACCAGCGGGTGTGTGATCGCTTTGGTTTCGACGAAGGCCTGCGGCACGACACCACCAAACAGGTCACCCTCCTCGTTCAGCCCCAGCTCCTGGGCTTCGCGGAGGCCGACGACGGTGCCCGACGGTATCAGGTAGGGATGGGCGTCATAGCGACGCGTTGGATCGTACTCACCGCCGTAACTCGTCCCCAGCAAGGTCGCCAGGCGTTCGGCCAAGGCCGCGTGGACGACCTTCTCGTGCTGCGGCTCGCGTGGTCGGTTGGCATAGGTCAGCACGACCCGGCGTGAGCTCTGCAGCGTTTGCGCATTCATCATCGTTGTGGACAGCTCCATGGACTGCTCGGCATGTACGTCCTGAGACCCGGCGCGCCGGCAGGCGTTCGCTTCTGCCTGAGCGTCCCGCCGAGCGCCAGAAACGAAAAAGGGGAGCAACCTCGCGGCTGCTCCCCTTCTTTATTGCGCTTCGATTCAGGCCGGCGCGGACGACCGGATCAGGTGATCGAAGGCGCTCAGCGAGGCCTTGGCGCCTTCGCCGACGGCGATCACGATCTGCTTGTACGGCACCGTGGTCACGTCACCGGCAGCGAACACGCCGGGGATGCTGGTCTGGCCCTTGGCGTCGACGATGATCTCGCCGAAACGCGACAGCTCCAGGGTGCCCTTGAGCCATTCGCTGTTGGGCAGCAGGCCGATCTGCACGAAGATGCCTTCCAGCTCGACGCTGTGCATTTCTTCGCTGCTGCGGTCCTTGTAGACCAGGCCGGTGACCTTCTGGCCGTCGCCTTTGACCTCGGTGGTCTGCGCCATCTTCAGCACGCGGACGTTGGGCAGGCTGTTGAGCTTGCGCTGCAGCACGGCGTCGGCACGCAGTTCCTCACCGAACTCGAGCAGGGTCACGTGGGCGACGATGCCGGCCAGGTCGATGGCCGCTTCCACGCCCGAGTTGCCGCCGCCGATCACCGCCACGCGCTTGCCCTTGAACAGCGGGCCGTCGCAGTGCGGGCAGTAGGCGACGCCACGACCGCGGTATTCCTGCTCGCCCGGCACCTTCATTTCGCGCCAGCGCGCGCCGGTGGCGAGGATCAGGGTCTTGGCCTTGAGCTCGCCGCCGTTCTCGAACTGCACGCGGTGCAGGCCGTCGTCGCCGGCCGGGATCAGCTGGCTGGCGCGCTGCAGGTTCATGATGTCGACCTCGTACTCGCGCACGTGCTCTTCCAGCGCGCGGGCCAGTTTCGGGCCTTCGGTTTCCTTCACCGAGATGAAGTTCTCGATGGCCATGGTGTCGAGCACCTGACCGCCGAAGCGCTCGGCGGCGACACCGGTGCGGATGCCCTTGCGCGCCGCGTAGATCGCCGCTGCGGCGCCGGCCGGGCCACCGCCGACCACAAGCACGTCGAAGGCGTCCTTGGCCTTGAGCTTTTCGGCGTCACGGGCGCTGGAGCCGGTATCGAGCTTGGCGAGAATCTCTTCCTCACTCATGCGACCTTGGGTGAACAGCTCGCCGTTGAGGTAGATGCTCGGCACCGACATGATCTGACGAGCTTCGACTTCGTCCTGGAACAGTGCGCCGTCGATGGCGACGTGCTTGATGTTGGGGTTCAGCACGGCCATCAGGTTCAGCGCCTGGACCACGTCCGGGCAGTTCTGGCAGGACAGCGAGAAGTAGGTTTCGAAGCTGTAGTCGCCATCCAGCGCCTTGATCTGCTCGATCACTTCCGGTGCCGTCTTCGACGGATGACCGCCGACCTGCAGCAGGGCCAGCACCAGCGAGGTGAATTCGTGGCCCATGGGGATGCCGGCAAAACGCAGGCTGATGTTGCCGCCGATGCGGTTGAGCGAGAACGACGGCTTGCGTGCATCGTCACCGTCGGTCTTGAGGGTGATCTTGTCGCTGAGCTCGGCGATGTCTTGCAGCAGGCTCAGCATTTCCCGGGATTTCTCGCCGTCATCGAGGGACGCGACGATCTCGAAGGGCTGGGTGACCTTCTCCAGGTAGGCTTTCAACTGGGTCTTGAGATTGGTGTCCAACATGAGCAGCGGTACCCCGTACGGAATTCAGGAAATAAAACGCCCGGACGGTTCGCGTCCAGGCGTTGGGTTGGAGAGGCCGGTTACAGCCTCTCCAGCACGCAGGGCAGATAGGCGAAGCCTTAGATCTTGCCGACCAGGTCCAGCGAAGGAGCCAGGGTCTTCTCGCCTTCTTTCCACTTGGCCGGGCAGACTTCGCCCGGGTGAGCGGCGGTGTACTGAGCGGCTTTCAGCTTGCGCAGAGTTTCCGACACGTCACGGGCGATCTCGTTGGAATGAATCTCGACGGTCTTGATCACGCCTTCCGGGTTGATCAGGAAGGTGCCACGCAGAGCCAGACCTTCTTCTTCGATGTGCACACCGAAAGCGCGGGTCAGCTGGTGAGTCGGGTCACCGATCAGCGGGAACTGCGCCTTGCCAACGGCAGGGGAAGTTTCATGCCAGACCTTGTGCGAGAAATGGGTGTCGGTGGTGACGATGTAAACCTCGGTACCGGCCTTCTGGAATTCGGCGTAGCTGTTGGCTGCGTCTTCGATTTCAGTCGGGCAGTTGAAGGTGAAGGCAGCCGGCATGAAGATCAGCACGGACCACTTGCCCTTCAGGGATTCTTCGGTGACTTCGATGAACTTGCCGTTGTGGAAGGCATTGACTTTGAAGGGTTGAACTTGAGTGTTGATCAGCGACATCTGCTAACTCCTTTGGGGGGTTCAGAAAACTTAACGGGGCCTACGATAGCGTAGCCGACAGCATACCGATAATTGATTAAGGGAATTGCGCCGATTGCTTTTAACTATCAATGACATATTTCGGTGTCAGTTTGCGGGCTGCACCGGCAGTGACCGGCAAATACCGCCTGCGGTTCAATTCGGCCAGAACGCTCGGATTGCCGCGATGCCCTGGGCGCCTGCCGCACGAGCTCTGGGAATATCCACCGCGGCCAGGCCGCCCAGCAGGTAAACCGGCCGGTCAAAGCCTAACAGCAAATCAGCAACAGACGCCCAACCCAGTGGCGACGCTTCCGGATGACTCACAGTGACCTGCACCGGCGACAACGTGATGAAATCTACTCCCAATGCGGCGGCCAGTTCCAGCTCCTTGGCATCATGGCAGGAGGCGGCCAGCCATTGTTCGGCCGGTATCGGCCGCTCTGCCCCCCCCTGCCGCAGCTGTGCGGCCGTCAGGTGCCAACCCGCTTGGGGATAGTCGCCAGCCCACTGCAGCGGGCCTTTAAGCATCAGCTGGGCGCGACCCTCGCACAAGCCAAGTGCCCTTTCCGCCAGCGCACGATAATCGACGACGGATAGCGACGGTGCACGCAGCTGAATCAGCCGGATGCCCTCATCCAGCGCCCGCACGAGTCCATCGAGCAACCGCTGCGGAGCGACACCATCGGGGGTGATCAGATAGCGCTGCGGCAGGCGCGCAGCCGCCACGATCGGCTGATTGGCGGCAGGAAAGCTGTAGTTCGTCAGCTGGTCGGCCGTCACCCACATCAGCGGCTGGCCTTCCGCCCCGTGGGGTTCACCGGTAAACGCCTGCACCTCCCAGACATCGAGCAGCACTTGCTTGTCCGGATAATCGTGGCGCACCTGGATCAGCGGCTGCGCCGCGGTAACGACGATGCCCAACTCCTCCAGCAACTCGCGCGCCAGCGCCGCCTCGACGCGCTCACCAGCCTCGACCTTGCCGCCGGGAAACTCCCACAACCCACCCTGATGCTTGTCGAGCGGGCGCTTGGCGATCAGTACGCGCCCGTCGGCACCACGAATGACGGCTGCGGCGACATGGATTCGTTTCACTTTCGCACTTCCTGCAGGGCACTCCGATGCCAGCGCTGAAAAGCCGGCCACTGATGGATCGTCTCGACGTAGCTTGCTGCGGCAGCTGGCAAGGCCACCTGATAACTGCGCAGGCGCGAAGCCACCGGCGCATAGAAGGCGTCGGCAATGCTTGGCTGGCCAAACAGATAATCACCACTCCGGCCAAAGCGCTCGCGGCAACCGCTCCAGATGGCGCAGATTCGCTCGATGTCTGCCTGCACTGCATCGGGAAGCTCGGGCAAGGCCTGGCCGCGCGCCATATCCATCGGCAGATGGCTGCGCAGTGCCTGAAAGCCGCTGTGCATCTCCGCGCAGATACTTCGCGCCAATGCGCGCGCATAGCGCTCACGCGGCCACAGGTTTGCATCAGGGAACTGCTCTGCCAGGTATTCGGCGATTGCCAGCGAATCCCACACCGGGCCGTCCTCGGTCAGAAGCACCGGCACCTTGCCGGTGGGCGAGTAAGCCAGCAGCCGGGCTCGGCTGTCCGGCCGATAGAGTGAGACCGGAACCTGTTCGCACGCAGCGCCGGACAGTTCCACTGCCAGCGCGGCGCGAAGCGACCAGGATGAATAGTTCTTGTCGCCGACTACCAGTTGCAGAGCCATGACCGATGCACCTCGAGTTGCCTTCGGAAGAGTCAGCGGACGTTAAAGCGCGGCAAGCGCAAATGGCAATTCCCGTTGCACATGGGGCCATGCACAACGGGAATAGCTAAGGGCAGGATTCGATCAGGTTCGGTATTCGGCGTTGATCTTCACGTACTCGTGGGACAGGTCGGTGGTCCAGATGGTCTCGCTGCAATCTCCACGTCCGAGTTCGATACGGATGGTGATTTCCTCGCGGGCCATTACCGCCGCGCCCTGCTCTTCCGTGTAGCTGGGCGAGCGCCCGCCCTGGCTGGCGATGCAGACCTCGCCGAGGAACACGTCGATCTTGCTCACGTCCAGATCTGGCACGCCGGCGTAGCCGACCGCAGCGAGAATGCGGCCCCAGTTCGGGTCCGAGGCGAACAGCGCGGTCTTGATCAGCGGCGAATGCGCGACGGCATAGGCGACGTCCAGGCACTCCTGATGATTGCCACCGCCGTTGACCTGCACCGTGACGAACTTGGTCGCGCCTTCGCCATCGCGAACGATGGCCTGAGCCACTTCCATGAAGACTTCCAGCACCGCCTGCCTGAGCCTGGCGAACAGCTCGCCGGAGGCGGAGGTGATCTCCGGCAGCGCCGCCTGGCCGGTGGCGATCAGCATGCAGCAATCGTTGGTAGAGGTATCACCATCGATGGTGATGCGGTTGAACGACTTGTTCGCCGCATCGCGTACCAGATCCTGCAGCACGCTGCCAGCCACCTTGGCGTCGGTGGCGATGTAACCGAGCATGGTCGCCATGTTCGGCCGGATCATGCCGGCGCCCTTGCTGATACCGGTGACGGTGACCGTCACACCATCATGCTGGAACTGTCGACTGGCGCCCTTGGGCAGCGTATCGGTGGTCATGATGCCGGTCGCGGCATCGGCCCAGTGATCAGGCGACAGATCATCGAGTGCAGCCTGCAATGCCGATTCGATCTTCTGTACCGGCAGCGGCTCGCCGATCACGCCAGTCGAGAAGGGCAGCACGGCCGTCTCGTCGACTCCGGTGATGGCCGCAAGGGCCGCACAGGTGTGGCGGGCGTCGGCAAGACCTTGCGGGCCGGTTCCGGCATTGGCGTTACCGGTATTGGTCAGCAGATAACGCACCGGCCCGTGCATGCGTTCGCGGGTGACGAGCACGGGGGCAGCGCAAAAGGCATTGGTGGTGGTCACGCCGGCGACACGGGAGCCCTCGGCACAGCGCATGATCACTACGTCCTTACGCCCTGGTCGCTTGATGCCGGCCGAAGCGATGCCGAGTTCGAAACCGGGTACCGGGTGCAGAGTAGGTAAAGGACCAAGACCGACAGCCATGGATGCGCTCCTTCAGAACAATGGATGGCCAACAGGCCGAGAAAGGGGTTGCGACAAAAACGCCGCGAGCGGCAGAAGCCGGTCGCGGCGCGGAATCGTCAGGCGAGGTCGGACTTACTGAACCTGCCCGTGGCAATGCTTGTACTTCTTGCCCGATCCGCACGGGCAGGGCTCGTTGCGACCGATCTTCGGTTCGGTCCGCACTGGCGCCGCGGCGACGTCAGCCTGACCTTCGACCTCGGGCTCCTCCTCCGGCTGATCCAGCGCGGACACCTCGGCATGCTGGAACTGCATGCGCTTGGCCAGCTCTTCGGCTTCGCGGCGCAGACGGGCTTCTTCTTCGGCCGGATCTTCTCGACGAACCTGCACATGGGACAGCACGCGGATGCTGTCGCGCTTGATCGATTCGAGCAGGTCCTGGAACAACGTGAAGGACTCGCGCTTGTATTCCTGCTTCGGGTTCTTCTGCGCGTAGCCTCGCAGGTGGATGCCGTGACGCAGGTGGTCCATGGTTGAGAGGTGGTCTTTCCACAGATCATCCAGCACACGCAGCACGATCTGCTTCTCGAAGGAGCGCAGTGCCTCGACGCCAGCCAGCTCTTCCTTCTCGTTGTAGGCGGCCAGCAGCGCTTCGAGAATGCGCTCGCGCAGCGTTTCCTCGTAGAGTTTTTCGTCCTCGTCGAGCCACTGCTGGACCGGCAGACGCGTACCGAAATCGCTGTAGAGCACCGCCTCCAGGCCCGGGATATCCCACTGTTCCGGCAGCGACTGCGGCGGAATGTGCGCGCTGATCGCGGCGTCCAGCGCTTCCTGGCGGAATTCGGCGATGGTCTGGCCGATTTCATCGGCTGCGAGCAGGCTGTTGCGCATGTGGTAGATCACCTTGCGCTGCTCGTTGGCCACGTCGTCGTACTCGAGCAGCTGCTTGCGCATGTCGAAGTTGCGGCCTTCGACCTTGCGCTGCGCCTTTTCAATGGCGTTGGTGACCATGCGGTGCTCGATGGCCTCGCCGGACTCCATGCCCAGCGCCTTCATGAAGTTCTTCACCCGATCGGAGGCGAAGATGCGCATCAGGCTGTCTTCCAGCGACAGATAGAAACGGCTCGAACCCGGGTCGCCCTGACGACCGGCACGACCGCGCAACTGGTTGTCGATACGACGGGATTCATGACGCTCGGATGCAATCACGTGCAGGCCGCCCGCCTCGAGGACCTGCTGGTGACGCTTCTGCCAATCCGCCTTGATCTGCGCGACCTGTTCTTCGGTCGGGTTGTCCAGCGCCGCGACTTCCACTTCCCAGTTGCCGCCCAGCAGGATGTCGGTACCACGGCCGGCCATGTTGGTGGCGATGGTCACGGCACCGGGGCGCCCGGCCTGGGCGATGATCTCGGCTTCCTTGTCGTGGTGCTTGGCGTTAAGCACCTTGTGCTCGAAACCTTCGGCCTCCAGCAGGCGCGACACGTATTCGGAGGACTCGATGGTGGCTGTACCGACCAGCACCGGACGGCCCTGCTCCCGGCACTCCTTGATGTCGGAGATGATCGCGGCGAACTTCTCTTCCTGGGTCAGATAAACCAGGTCGTTGAAGTCCTTGCGCGCCAGCGGCCTATTGGTCGGGATGACCACCACCGGCAGGTTGTAGATCTGCTGGAATTCAAACGCTTCGGTGTCGGCGGTACCGGTCATGCCGGCCAGCTTCTTGTACAGGCGGAAGTAGTTCTGGAAGGTGGTCGAAGCCAGGGTCTGGCTCTCGGGCTGGATCTGCAGCCCTTCCTTCGCTTCGATGGCCTGATGCAGACCTTCGGAAAGACGGCGGCCCGGCATGGTGCGGCCGGTGTGCTCGTCGATCAGCAGTACCTGGTTGTTCTGCACGATGTATTCGACGTTGCGATGGAACAGCTTGTGGGCGCGCAGGCCAGAATACACATGTGTCAGCAAACCGAGGTTATGCGCCGAATAGAGGCTTTCGCCCTCGGCCAGCAGACCGGCCTGGGTCAGCAGCTCCTCGATATACTGGTGACCCTGTTCGTTCAGCTCGACCTGACGGGTTTTCTCATCGATGGAGAAATGCCCTTCCTGAGTAACGACTCCCTCCTCTTCCTCGATGTGCTGGGTAAGGCGTGGAATGAGCAGGTTGATCTGCTGGTAAAGCTTGGAGCTGTCTTCGGCCTGGCCGGAAATGATCAGCGGTGTGCGCGCTTCATCGATCAGAATGGAGTCGACTTCGTCGATCACGGCGAAGTTGAGTTCGCGCTGGTTCTTTTCCTGCAGGCTGAACGCCATGTTGTCACGCAGGTAGTCGAAGCCGAACTCGTTGTTGGTGCCATACGTAATGTCGGCTGCGTAGGCAGCGCGCTTTTCTTCCGGCGGCTGGAACGGGGTGACGATGCCGACCGAGAGGCCGAGGAATTCGTACAGCGGGCGCATCCAGTTGGCATCGCGTCGCGCCAGGTAGTCGTTGACCGTGACTACGTGCACACCTTTGCCGGCCAGCGCATTGAGGTAAACGGCCAGGGTAGCCACCAGGGTCTTGCCTTCACCGGTACGCATCTCGGCGATGCGCCCTTCGTGCAGGGTCATGCCACCGATCAACTGCACATCGAAGTGGCGCATGCCCATGACGCGTTTGCCCGCTTCGCGGCAGACGGCGAATGCTTCGGGGAGGATCTGATCGAGGGTTTCGCCTTTCTCGAGACGGGCCTTGAACTCTTCGGTCTTGCTGCGCAGTTGCTCGTCGGAGAGCGACAGCATCTGCTCTTCGAGGGCATTGACGGACTGCACCGCCTTGAGCATGCGTTTGACCTCACGCTCATTCTTGCTTCCAAAGAGTTTCTTCAATAAAGGCGCAAACATATCGACAAAGACTTCCATGCTGGGGATGGAGGCACGTCCGCGAGGTCACGGCTGCGTGCAAAGGGGCCATTCTACTCGGAAACGGCAGTGAGGAAAGGTGCCTGACTGCGCAGCACCATGACGCAACGGACGCGCTACCGGGTACCTGTATATTCGCAGCTGGCAGGCGATAAACCCTCTAGGCTGGGCATTTGCGCAGCACGCCAACGCCGGAGGCGGCAGGATATTCCCCGAACCGGCTTCTGCTACCATTCACGCTTCTACCAAGCATCTCGGACCATCATGGCCTTTCGCCCGTCGCCGGCTCGTGCTCCTGCCTCATTGTTGCGCGAAGCGAAGCCGCTCAGAGCTTTGTTCGGCGAAGCGCTTCGGCTCGATCGTCTGCAACAGCTGCTGGAGAGCCAGTTGCAGCCCGCAGCACGCGAACACTGCCGCGTGGCATCCTGGCGCGAAGGTTGTCTGCTGCTTATCGTCACCGACGGCCACTGGGCGACACGGCTGCGCTATCAGCAGCGGCGTCTGCAACGTCAACTGGAAGTGCTCGAAGAGTTCGCGGGCCTGACGCGTATCCAGTTCAAGGTACAGCCACCGCCCCCGCCCAGGCACACGCCGGCGCGTACGCAACCGCTTTCGAGCAACGCCGCCGACAGCATTCAGGCGGCAGCTGATGGCATCCGCGACCCTAAGCTTCGCGCTGCACTGGAACGTCTGGCCAGCCGCAGCAAAGTGGACGACTGACATCCTGCGACAAATGCTTGCCACTTCGTTGTTGCCCGGGGTCCGCCGCCACGGGTTAGCATGCCCCCATCGCAACGGAGGACGTTCATGCTGCCCAACCACCTGATCGTCGGTACTCGACCATGCTGATTGGCGCTCTGCTCATCCTGACCTGGCTGGTGCTGCTGATCCGCTATCCATTCAGGGCCGTACCCATTTCACTGGGTGCCGTGCTCGGCCTTGCCTTGGTCGCTGGCTGGGTACTCTGGCAGGAGCATCGCGAAGAGCAGTTGCTCGCTCGTATCGAAATTCAGTTGACTCACGACCCTCGTCACTGCGCCGGCGGGCAGCCGCTGCATGTGCGCCTGCGCAATCACACCGACAAGAAGTTGCAGAGCCTGCAGTGGGAAGTCGCCGCCTATGCGCCGGGCTCGCGCACCAACCTGGCGCGACGCGCCTACGATGCACCGGATTACCAGGGGGCAGGTGGTCTGCAGCCCGGCGCAAGCTGGGAATCCTGCCTGCCGCTACCGCTGCTGCGCGCCGGTTACCGCGCCGCCACACTGGAGTTTCGGGCCGAGCGCGTGCAAGGCCGATTCGAGAACTGACGAAACTCCGCTTCCTGCGCAGGCTTTCAATCTTCGCCGCAGCCGCTTATGCTGTACAAATAAACAGTATCAATCTGCCAATGACCGAGGTGGTAAATGGCCGTCGAAGTGGTGTACCGCAGCAGCCGGGACCTGGAGCGTTTGTTCATGGATAAAGCCGAAGCCGATCGTCACGACAAGATGCTTGAGCTGGCAGAGGCGCTAGCTGCGGTGCTGCAGCAAGCTTCGCCGTCGCTGAGCGAACAGCAAGCCGAAGACATCGGCATCTACATGGCCAGGCACCGCGAGTTGTTTGCCAAGGCATTCAAGAGCAGCCCCGATGTTCTGACGGAGCTGACTGCGCAGGCATGAAATGAGATGGCAGGTATGCCCGCGACATTTTTGCGGCGGTCATGCCGTTGCGCCCGGGAAACTTGTCATCGCCTTGCCTGGTCCATTGCTGGCAACCCCTCACATAGGTATCCAGGCATGACGAGTCCATTTCAGAAGATCAGTGATGTGTTTCGTCCGCGCTACAACGTCAACTTCAGCATCGAGAAGCCCGATGGCAGCATTCTGCTGACATTGACGGGCTCGGAAGGCGTTGCAGTGAAGCGCTACATCAGTGCCTACCAATGGCGCGATCAACAGCAATTGCAGCGACTCATCACCAGCCTGCAAGTCAGTCTGGCCATCGAGCGCGGCGAGCAGTTGCCACAACGGATGTCCCACGGAGGCTTGCAACCCGCACCAGTGTAATGTCATCAACCTGACTGCCTGCAGGTTGCGCCGCTCCGCCCCGAAACTTACCCAACAAAAACAAGAATCCATCTTCGTCTGACAGCCGCCAGGCTTGCAGCGAATCGGCGCGCCTGAACTTTGCTGTTTCAGGCGCGACGATGAATGATCCCTTGGATAACTGCTTGTTCTCAGAGCCAGGCCAGCGCTTTGGCCTTCGCCACCGCCTGAGTACGGCGCGCGACGCCCAGCTTCGTGTTTATCCTGCGCGCATGGGTCTTCACGGTATGTAGGGATATGAACAGCTGTTCGGCAATCTCCTGGTTCGAGCACCCCTGGGCGATCAGCCGCAACACCGTCAGTTCGCGGTTGCTGAGCACCGTTTCATCCGCTGCCGGGAGCGTCATTTCCGGCTCACGCTCGTAGCTCAGCAGCCGCTGCCGAAGCGATTCGCCCTTCGCTGCGGGTAGCACTCGCGCCAGCCATTGCGGCTGCCGATACTGTAGTTCGTACAAGGGCTTGACCAGATGCTGACGCGCGGCCTCGCTGAGCGCCAGACGCAGCTCCAGCTCCGCCTCGGCGACCTGGCCATCGGCCTGTAACGCTTCCGCCAGACTGAAACGACACTCGCATGCCAGCCCCAGACGCTGGGCAAGCAGGTTCTGCTCGATCTGCTCACGCAAGGCTGTGATCGCTCGTGCTGGCTGTCCCTCGAGCACATCGATGACCGCCAGATAGCGCCGCACCCGAGGCAACAGCTCGTAGAATCCGGACGGCGACAGGTAACCCCGTCCTTCATACAGTTCCAGTACCTGATACAGCGCACCACGCGCCTTGCGCAGCTCGCCCTGATGCAGCCAGGCCACACCGTTTATCAGCGGCAGGATGCCGCGGAATCTCGCCTCAGGTACATGGCGCCACTGAGACAGGCGCTCGGCGTCCCGCAGCCAGTGATAGGCGCAGGCAAACTCGTGACTGCGCGCGGCAAGCTCGGCAAGCCCGACATAACCGAAGAAACAGTAGGAATCACCGCAGGTTTCGGTCTCCGCCTTACCGAGCTGATATGCCTCCTGCGCCGGCTCGTCGAGCCCCTGGTAAGCCAGCAGATGCCCCTGCAGCAGTTGCAGCCTGCCGATGAGAGGGCTGCGCCGGACGGAGTCACGTAACGCCTGGAGTGTCTCGTTGAGCACGCCGACCGCACGCTCGAACTCACCGGTGAGTTCAAGCAACTGGATTCGATCGACGCTGAGCATCACTTCGTAGAGCACGCTACCTTTCAGCCGTGCGAGCTTCATGCCTTCGCTGTTGTATTGCTGGGCAAGGTCGAGCTCACCTTCGGCCATCGCTTGCTGCGTAAGCACCTGATAACAGAGCACGCGCTGCGCCCAGGCGTGATCGGACAGTACCTCGAGCGCCTGCAGGCAGTTCTGGCGTGCCTCGGGCTCACCGCGCAGGCGGGCCAGAAACCCCCGAAGGGCCTGCCACTGAGCCAATAACTGGGCTTGCCGGCGCGCATCGGGTTGGGGGAAGAACTTGGCCAGCTCGGCCAGACAGTCATCCACTTCATCAAGTCGCGCCGAAATGATCAGCGCCCAGCCCTGCAAAACGATCAGGCGCGTGGTGCTGGCGAACAGGTCCTGTGGCAGCTCGCTTCGCCATTTCAGAAAGCGCGATACGTTATCGCCGATCAGCAACTGTTCCTGTCCGTAACGCTGCAGGTAGTTGGCAGCGACCTCAGGCTGGCCGGCCCATAATGCATGCTCTACCGCCTCGCGCATCTCGCCGCGACTGGCGAACCACTGACAGGCACGCAGATGGGCCTGGGTCGGCGCGGTCGTTTCTGCGGAGCGCTGCAGCATCAGCGCCAGCGGCTTCCACAGGCGAAACCACTCACCGCAGTTATCGATCTGCCGAATGAAGAGCTGGAGCGTCTTGAGGATATCGAGGATTTCGCGACCAACACCGTCGAGCACATGGTCGCAAAGCTCTGCCGAGAAACGCGGCATACGCGCCAGTGCCAGCATGGCCCGCCGCACTTCATCGCTCAGTCCAGCCATGACCTCACGCTGGACGTAATCACGCAGCAATGGCGTCCCGGCAACCAGACGCTCACGCAGCGCCTGCTCATCGGCGTGGAGCAACATCAGACAGACTCCAGCCGGCCACCCCTCCATCACATGATGCAATTGCTGAAAAGTCTCGGACGAGAGCGTCAGACGATGGACGCTCAGGAGTTGCTCGAGCTCTTCGGCGGTGAACGCCAGCGCTTCCGCCTCCAGCTCCAGAAGGTGCCCTTGCAGCAGGAGCCGTGGAAGCTTCCACGCTGGCTGGCGGCGACTGGATACCCACCAACTGATTTGTGCCGGCCCCATGTCCAACAACATATCAATGCAAGCATCGAGTTCCGGGCTGTAATCACGCGGGTAGTCGTCGAGCATGATCCACAGCGGCTGCCGGACTTGTCGCAGCAGCGCCAGCATGTCGTTCTCGGAACGATCATCCTTGCCCGTCCGCTCCCCCAACGCATCGCTCAACTGGCCGTAAAGCGCCTGAACCGTACATGCCCGCCCGCCGAGATCCAGCCACACCAGGCGTGTGCCCGGAGGCACCAAGCGCGCGCACTCGCTCATCAGCACGGTCTTGCCAAACCCGGCTGGGGCGCAGATCAGGCGCAGACGGCAATCGGTATCGAGCAGCGCACGAACCAGCCTGGGCCGGTCGATATGCAGCGGCGGCAGCCGAGGAATGGATGCGAGTTGCTCTACGGCACCTGCCTCTGCACTGAGCGCATCAGGAATGAAGCGTACGGACATGGCAAAGGTTCTCTTGTTCGAATCAGTCCATTGAAACACAGCGCGGTCTGTGCCAGGCATCGCGCTCGGTCGTTACCACGGGCAGCCGAAACGCCAGCCTTGTCGTTGCACACGTCGCATATTGGGCCCAGTGTTCCAGCAATGCGATCGTCCTGACCTCGGGCACCGAATGGAAATTATCATCCACTGGTTCGCCGATCGGGTAGGAGGCGGCCTCACGGCCGCCGTCCTCCCACACCACCGTGCGTACGGTTCCGTACACGGCGGTTCAGGCCATGCGGTTAAGCCGATTGATCGTATCCAGTATCGAGACCAGTCCAAGTCTGTCCCATAGCTTCTTCGGCAGCGCCTGATTCATATGCGGCGCTCCTGAGTTCCACCACGGGCCTCGGCCATTGAAGGCCGACTTGCAGGCACGCTCCTCGCTCAATCCCAGGCGCATCAGGTTGCGCGCCCTCGTAGAGGGCTGCTTCCATTGCCGCCAGATGACACAGCGAAGTTTGTGCCTGACCCAGCCATCCAGCTCTTCCAGTGGACGCTTGCTCTGGCTGAGCTTGAAGTAGCCTGCCCAGCCTCGCAGCACCGGGTTTACCCGCTCGATGACATTCGCCATCTTGTGGCCCCGCACCCCTCGCAGCAGTTCCCTGAGACGGTCGCGCACACGGCGCAGGCTCATGGTTGCCACTCGCAGTCTAGGCAGCGAGTGCCAACTCATCCCATACCCCAGGTAGTCGCATTTCCACGACCCAGCCACGCGACTCTTGTCCCGATTCAGTCTCAGTTTCAGACGGTGATTCAGGAACCGCTCGACACTGGCCAGCACTCGTTCGCCAGCACGCGGACTACGGACATAAATGTTCGCGTCATCGGCATAGCGCACGAAGCGATGGCCTCGCCGCTCCAACTCACGGTCGAGTTCATCGAGCAGGATGTTCGACAGCAGCGGCGAAAGCGGGCCGCCTTGCGGCGCCCCCTCCTGCCGATGGCTGACAACCCCGTCCGACATGACGCCCGCTTCGAGGTAACGGCGGATGAGTCTGAGCACCTGTTTGTCTTCGACATGGCGCTCAACACAGAACATCAGGATGTCGTGGTTGACCCGATCAAAGAACTTCTCCAGATCGAGTTCCACGCAACACCTATGACCCGCCGCCACATGGGTGCGGGCCATCTCGACAGCCTGGTGAGCGCTTCTGCCCGGACGGAAGCCGTAGCTATAGTCCGAGAACAGCGGATCGAAGATCGGCGTGAGCTGTTGCAGCAGGGCTTGCTGGATCAGGCGATCCACGACACTGGGAATGCCCAGTTGCCGCATACCGCCCTGCGGTTTGGGAATTTCGACCGCCCGCACTGCCTGGGGATGGTATTCACCTGCCAGCAGCCTGACCTTCAGGATGGGCCAATACTGTTTCACGTAGCCTGCCAAGTCGGCGACCGTCATGCCATCGGCACCCGGCGCCCCCTTGTTGCTGACCACGCGCTGATACGCACGCTTGAGATTCGCCGGTGCAAGCACCCGCTCCATCAGCGTGTCCGGCTCCGCGTTCATCCACGTCACCGACGCCGCCGATACCTCTGCGCTGTCAGGCGTCATCCTCGGCCTCTGGCCGGGACTCGGGGTGACAGTCTTCTCTTGGAGAAATTTCTGCATTTCGGTTATCGACGAGACGCTGACGCCTACTGGCGGCATGACCTGTTCGGCCCTTGATGGCGTGGTTGACCGCCACTTACTACGGCCTCGGCTGACTTCTGCACGCCCATCCCGTCGCCTCTCGACAATCGGTAGCACAATGGCAAGCGTACAGATCTCCCAGGGTAATTCGCGCGACCTTCCTGCTTATGCCTGTCGGATCTACGTCGCAGCGTTCCGTGCAAGTATCGGGCTTTGGCGATTATGGCCACCTCACCCCGCTGCGCCGCCTCATCCGCTTCCTGTTCGTCAGGCCAGCATTTTGCCTCGGGCTTCCTTCAGATTCGCAGTCGCCCGCGACACCCTTGCCTTCAGCTAACACTTCCCCTTGCCGGGTGTGTAGAGGACTTTCACCTCCAAGTCGCCAGGCTCACCACCACAGTGAACCCGACAGCGCCAGTCACGGCGCTACGCGCCATGCCTGGCGCACCAAAAAAAAAGGCGGCCACCTGGCCGCCTTATTCACAGGTTAAATGTCAGTCGATCAGCGCACCCCTGCGTTACGCAGGGCAGCCGGCGTGAAGTCCCGAGCGGAGGCACGATAGCCGTATTCGTGCGGCTTCTCCTCGTTACTCATGCCGATCGCGATGTAGCGGCCGGAGATGATGTCGTAGAGCGCCTCGAACGCGTAAGCCGGCACCTTGTGCTGGTAGTACTGCAGCGAGTGGGCCTCGCCTACACGCCAAAGCTGACCACGACCGTCGTACAGCTCCGACTGGACGATGGTCCAGCTATCCTCGTCGACGAAGAAACGGCGCTTGGCGTAGATGTTGCGCTCGCCACTCTTGAGCGTGGCTTCAATCTCCCAGACGCGGTGTAGCTCGTAACGCGCCAGATCCTGATTGACGTGGCCAGCCTTGATGACGTCGTCGTACTTCAGTTCGCTGGAAGCGATTTCATAGCTGTTGTACGGGATGTACAGCTCTTTCTTGCCGATCAACTTCCAGTCGTAGCGATCAGGTGCGCCGCTGAACATATCGAAGTTATCCGTGGTGCGCATACCGTCCGAAGCGGTACCCGGCCCGTCGTATGCAACTTGCGGCGCGCGGCGTACCCGACGCTGGCCAGCGTTGTAGATCCAGGCCTGACGGGGCTCCTTAACCTGATCCAGCGAGTCGTGCACCAGCAGGACGTTCCCTGCCAGGCGAGACGGCGCAGTCACCCGCTGTTTGAAGAAAAGCAGCGCGTTCTTGGCGCGCTCGGGATCCAGATCCGTCATACCCAGCGGGAACGCCACTTCGTCCTCGAAGTGAACCATGGTGTAGCTACCGTTGGTTTGCGGGGTAGCCTGGACGATATTGCGACGGACGTTGCCACCGCGATAGCGGGTGATATGGTTCCACACCACTTCCAGACCATTCTTCGGAATCGGGAATGCGTAATAACGGCTGTCGGTGAAGTTGGCGATACCGTTGCCGCCCTCGACGAGTTCGGTATTCACAGCACTCTTCTTCGCAGCCTCATAGATCTCATCCGGCACGGCGACCGAACGATGAGTCGGGAACACGCGAATCTTGTAGGTTTCCGGATAGCGCTTGAACATGGCCATCTGACCTGCGGTCAGCTTGTCCTTGTACTGTTCGGCGTTCTGCGAGGTGATGACGAACTTCGGCTGCTCGTCCTTGAACGGGTTAGTCAGATGCCCATTGTTGAGGGGGGCCGCGTCGGTCTTGAGACCACCGGTCCACTCAGGGATGCTGCCGTCGGCGTTACCGGCTTTTTCTGCGCCCAGCGGCGTCAGCGATGTACCGAGCTTGGCGGCTTCTTCTGGGGAAACGGCAGCCATCACACTGCTCGCGAGCAGGGAGAAGGCCAAGACACTCAATAGCTTTCCTGTTTTTTTCATACGATTCCAGTTCCTCTTGATCTTGTTATAGGCCGGAGGCCCATGCCTGTCGCTGATGTCCGGCCGATCATCCTCATCGGCCGGACACTCGGCTGGTCTCCTTAGAAGTTCACGCCCACGCTGAACGCGAGGAAGTCGCGGTCAACCAGCGTGTTGTAGTCGCCGCCGAAGAAATCGGTGTAGGACAGGCTGGCGGTGTACATATTCTGGTACTCGGCATCCAGACCAATGCTGACCGCCTTGGAGCCTTCGTTGAACAGACCGTTGGGGCCGTAGCCGTCGACGTCGTGGGAGAAGGACAGGTTGGGCTTGAGGTTGATGCCGGCGAAGACGTTGTCGTAGTCCGCGATGCCACGCAGGCGGTAGCCCCAGGAGTTGGCGGTGACGAAACCGTGGCGGCCGTAGCGGGCCAAAGCGGCTGGATCATCCGGGGTGCCGTAGATAGGATCACGCCCATAGCGCAGTTCGCTGGTGCTCTCGAGACCGCCGACATGCGTGTAGCCGACCTCGCCCACCACGGTCACCCTACCAGCGCCCAGTACTTGATCGAAGAAGTGAGTGAATGTGGTCTGCAACTGGGTGATTTCCTTGCGGTTGTAGCCGCGATTTTCTGCACCGAAAGTACTTTCAATGGGAGAGGTTCCCGGCGCAAGGGGATTAAGCAAAGCCCGAGTGAGGTCTTGAGTATTCAGCTGAACCGGTGCATTGGGTCGATAGCTGATCTCACCAGACCACGCGGTGCCAGTGGGCAATGTCGTAGAGAAGCTAAGGCCGTAAAGCTGGATATCTTCGGGGTACTCAAGGTAATAGCGGCCGTTGCCAAGCATGACGCTCTGCGCCAAACCAGAGCCAGCACCAGGCACGAGCCCATTAGCTGTACCGATAATGCCAGGCAGCTGCGCTGCGGTAGCCAAGCCAGCAGATCGCGTACTGACGTTTGGCGTCCGACTGTGGTAATTCATGAAATACGCACCATACTCGGTGGCATCACCCAACCAGCGCAATGCAAGACCGAACTGCCCCGAATCACGTGCATCCCGGTCGCCAGCTCGCGGCAAAACCACACCCTCAGGAGTGACTTCGAACCCCTGCCCGAACGCAGCAGCGACGGGTTGAAGAGGAGCGATTGCCGGGCTGCCCACGTGGTAGTTGGCATCACAACCATCCTGAACGACATCTACAGCGAAGAAAGTACCGCAATTATCGGCAACGGTCTGATCCCACTCGAGTTGATAGAACGCCTCCATGCTCAACCGGTCGGTCAGGCTCTGCGAGATGTAGAACATATTGACCGGAATCAGCCCCTCTTTGATCTCAGCACCCGGCCGGCGGAATGCTGCAGCGTCCAAGGGATTGATGGAGTTTATGCTGTTACCGATAAAGGTACTTTCGCCCCAGCTCACTACCTGCTTCCCAAGACGGACGGTCCCGGGCAGATCACCAACGGAATAATTGTGATAGACGAACGCGTCCAGAATTTGCGCGCCGGATGATTGAGCGGCTTCTTTCCGGTTGCTGTCGCTGATGTCCTTGAAAAGACGACTCTCATCCTTCAGCTCGAAGTCATACCAATACTTGCCGCGAACGAAGGCACCGCTATCGCGATAACGAAGCTCGAGATCGTGCACACCCTTGAAAATCTTGGAGAAGGTCTCGCCCTTCTTGAAGTTCAGACGACCATCGTCGCCGGTCTGGGTAAAGCCGGTACCGCCGTTGTTGATGCCGACCAGATCCCTGTCCCTGTCCGCCATGGACCAGCTGGCACCGATGGACATCGCCGAGTCGAATTGCCCTTCGATCTCGCCGATATTGAAGCTCACGGCGTAAGCCGGGGCGGCAGTGCCCAGCGCTACGGCGAGAGCTAGGGACTTCGGCTGGAAGATTCCTTGCCTTGTTGTTTTTGTCATGAGGCGCTCCTGATTGGTTCGAAGTGCGTAAACCCTACCCAGACGTAGAAGGAGGGTTAAGCGCACTAAGGTTTGATTTAGCTTGTAATCCTTTAGTATGAATAGCCTTTCCAGCATTGGCTTTCAGCGTGATTTCGTTCAGCCATGCGTATTTAAGGATGTTCTGAGCTTAGCCGTGAACGCTAGAAGCGCAAAGCCCGCCGCAGAGCCTTTCGTGCGGTTGAAATGAAGAAATGTCGGCTGGCTATCCGAAAGTAGTATTCACCATGCCGATAAGCAGCCCAATCCATCTGGATCAAGGCAGCCGGCATTGTGAAACACCAAACGCAGCCAGCGCGAGAACGAGCGGATCAGGCGCGGACACGCCACCGCTGCGTTACTTTAGGAAGCGCATATGGGGCCAATCGAAACGTAACTGCCGCAGCTCCCAGATCGCAGCGCGCATGACTGCCGCCAGGTCGGCGAATCGTCGCGGCCGTGTGGCTGCGCACTCATTGCGGGCGCGCATGACAATGAGCTCCGCCGAGACGCTTACATGCCCTTTACGGCGTAGATACCAGGGGCGTTGCGCCAGTAGCCCTTGTAGTCCATGCCGTAACCAAAAATGTAGCGGTCGATACAGCTGAGGCCAACATAATCGGCTTTGAGATCCGGGCGGGCCTTACGCTGATGATCCTTGTCGATCAGCACCGCTGTATGCACCGCGGCGGCGCCCGCGTGGCGACAAAAATCGATGATCGCACCCAGGGTGTGTCCTTCATCCAGGATGTCATCAATGATCAGCACGTCGCGATCGATGAAGGAGATTTCCGGCTTGGCTTTCCAGAAGAGCTCGCCACCGCTGGTTTCATTGCGATAACGGGTGGCATGCAGGTAGGACAGTTCGAGCGGGAAGTTCAGCTTAGGGACGAGCTTGCCGGAAAAGATCAGACCGCCATTCATGACGCAGAAGACCACAGGATTGCGGTCGGCCAGCTCGCCGTTGATCGTTTCGGCGACCTGGCTGATTGCCGCTTCTACCTGCTCTTCGGTGTACAGGCAGTCAGCCTCGGCCATGACTTGGCGGATATGTGCGAGATCGACGGACATGATGCGATTCCCCTCAGAAAGATGAGTGTTAGAGCGCCAATTGAGCCTGGCAACTCGCGCGGTTGAATCGCCGTATCCTGAACAGCGAAAAACCTGACCGAACAGCCCACTTTCAGCCGTCCGCGAAAGGGCGTGGAAGATACCCACCCCCGCGGGCTGCAGCAAGTCTGCCGGTCGAATGACGCGCGAATAGCCGCTGACTCGACGATGCTTTAATCTAAGCCGGTTTATTTGCCCGCCGGAGCCCACAATGCCCATTCGAGAGATCCGCCATCCGCTGATCCGCCACAAGCTCGGCCTGATGCGCCGCGCCGACATCAGCACCAAAAACTTCCGTGAACTGGCTCAGGAAGTGGGCTCGATCCTCACTTATGAAGCAACTTCTGATCTGCCGCTGGAACACTACAGCATCGACGGCTGGTGCGGCCCGGTGCAGGTCGAGAAGATATCCGGCAAGAAGATCACCGTCGTACCCATCCTGCGTGCGGGCATCGGCATGCTCGACGGCGTGCTCAGCCTGATCCCGGGCGCCAAGGTCAGTGCGGTAGGCATTGCCCGTAACGAGGAAACGCTGCAGGCGCAGACCTATCTGGAAAAACTGGTTCCGGAAATCGAGCAGCGCCTGGCCATCATCATCGACCCCATGCTCGCCACCGGCGGCTCGATGGTCGCCACCATCGACATGCTGAAGAAGGCCGGTTGCAAGGAAATCCGTGCTTTGGTGCTGGTCGCCGCCCCGGAAGGCATCGCCGCTGTGGAAAAAGCACACCCGGACGTGCTGATTTTCACGGCATCCATCGATGAGCGTCTCGACGAACACGGCTACATCGTCCCGGGCCTGGGTGACGCTGGCGACAAGATCTTCGGCACCAAGCAGAAGGACATCTGAGCATGTCGCAAACCGACGAGCCGCTTGGCCGGCAGGTACTGGCCGGCGCACAGATGCTGTTCGTGGCCTTCGGCGCCCTGGTGCTGATGCCGCTGATCACCGGCATGGACCCCAACGTGGCACTATTCACCGCCGGCCTTGGTACCTTGCTATTCCAGCTGGTCACGCGCCGTCAGGTACCGGTATTCCTGGCCTCCAGCTTCGCCTTTATCGCACCGATCATTGCGGCTAAGGGTGAGTTCGGCCTGCCGGCGGTCATGGGTGGCGTGGTCGCTGCCGGACTTGTCTACATGCTGCTCGGCTTCGCGGTGCGCCTCAAGGGCCCCGGCTTCATCGATCGCCTGCTGCCGCCGGTGGTCATCGCCCCAGTGATCATTTCGATCGGTCTGGCGCTGTCACCTGTGGCGGTGAACATGGCCATGGGCAAAGCCGGCGATGGCAGCGCCCAGTTGATCCCCTACCAAACGGCGATGCTGATCTCGATGCCGGCACTTGTCACGACCCTGCTCGTGGCGGTGCTGGGCAAGGGCTTGTTTCGCCTGGTACCGATTCTCGCCGGCGTTGCGGTCGGCTATGGGCTGTCATTCGCTTTCGGCGTGGTGGATACCAGCGGTATCGCCGCAGCGCCCTGGCTGGCGATGCCGAACTTCGTCGCGCCGGAGTTCAATATCGGCGCCATTCTGTTCATGGTCCCGGTCGCCCTGGCACCGGCCATCGAGCACATCGGCGGCGTGGTGGCCATCGGCAGCGTGACCGGCAACAACTACGTCAAGAAGCCAGGCTTGCACCGCACGCTGCTGGGCGATGGCGTGGCCACCTCGGCAGCCGGCCTTTTCGGCGGCCCGCCGAATACCACCTATGCCGAAGTGACCGGCGCGGTGATGCTGACAAAGAATTACAACCCGAAGATCATGACCTGGGCAGCGGTATTCGCCATCGCCCTGGCGTTCATCGGCAAATTCGGCGCCGGCTTGCTGAGCATTCCGGTTCCGGTGATGGGTGGCATTCTCTGTCTGCTGTTCGGCTCGATTGCCGTGGTGGGTCTGAGCACGTTGATTCGTCATCAGGTCGACCTGTCCGAGGCACGCAACCTCATCATCGTTTCGGTGACGCTGGTGTTCGGCATCGGCGGCATGGCGTTCGGCTACGGTGAATTCACCCTGTCCGGCATCTCGCTGTGCGCGATCATCGCCCTGCTGCTCAACCTCCTGCTCCCCGGCGGGGATGGTTGGCGCAACAAGCAGCTGAACGAAGAGCTGTAAAAGCGTGACACCGGCTTTGCTGGTGCCACCACGCGGCGCCCTGAGTGGGCGCCCGGTCGAGCGTATCGACTAGACTGGCGCGATGAACGATTCGACCATTCCCCACCAACAACTCGAAGACACCAGCGTGAGCTGCGCCACCTGCGCGGCCTGCTGCTGTCGACTCGAAGTGTTGCTGTTCAGCGATACCGGCGTTCCGCAGCGCTATATCGACACCGACAGCTGGGGCGGCGAAGTCATGCTGCGCCTGGAGGATGGCTGGTGCGCGGCGCTTGATCGGGACAGCATGCGCTGCACGATCTACGAAAACCGGCCATTGATCTGCAGGGAGTTCGAACTGGGGTCAGAGGATTGCCACGAAGAGCGCAAGGGCAGCGCCACGGCATATGGCTGAACGCTATCGGCAGTGCAGGGCTGGCGAACCGCCCTGCAGCACCTCGGGATGGCCTGCTTAGAAGGCCATCCGGTAATGCAAGGCGTAGCTTTCGACACCATCGTTCGGCTTCTTGATGCCGGCGTTGGAATAGTGGATTGCGCGCACGCCCACTTCGTGGCCACCGGCGAAACGCAGGCCTGCACCGATCCGATCCTCGAACTGGAAAGACGAACCCAGACGATTGCCCTCGACCTCGGTGCTCTCGAACGCCGCAACGCCGATGCCTGCCTCGACATAGGGTTTGACCGATTCACCAGCGAACTCGTAGACGAAGACCGGGGCCAGCGAAATGCTGTGATTGCTCGACGACTCGTCGCCCTCCCAGTAGGTATAACCGGCATCCCAGTAGCCGGTCAGTCGGCCCACGCTGGTCTGGAACCAGCTGGTGCCGAAATCGAATTGCGCACCCAGGCGATAGGTCATGGTCGACTCGTCCGTCTGGCCGACCGCAACGGTAAAGTCTACGGCGTGGGCAGCCGCCATCGAACCTACAGAGAGTGCCGCCACTGCAGCCAGGGAGAACAGTTTTTTCATGAGAACTTCCTTATCAAACACTGCATTTGTTTGGTTTTTTGGTGCCAGCATATTTGAGAAACCCCGCTGCGCTTGGAGTTCCTAGCGGGGAAAAAACTCGACTTTCGCGTTTTCGCCCCAAAGTATAGGCAACACGCTGGCCATTCGCCGCGGATCGCCGCTGCAGTAGAAACGCTCGGAGGCCACCCCGCTGGCGAGCAGATGGCGCTCTGCCAGCAGATCGCGCAAGTGTCGCGCGACGGCTGCTCCGGTATCAATCAGGCGGACGTTTCCAGGCAGTAGCTCGCTGAGCAGCGGCCTTATAAAGGGGTAATGCGTGCAACCCAGAATCAGCGTGTCGCAGCCTTGTGCCAGCAGCGGCCCGACCCATGCCATCAGCATGGCGCGCGTTTCGGCACTGTTCAGATCGCCTGCCTCGATGCGCTCGACCAAGCCGGGGCACGGCTGAGTGATCACCCGTACATCTGCGGCAAAGCGATCGAGCAACGCGGCAAAGCGGGCGCTCTTCAGCGTTCCGGTGGTCGCCAGCACGCCGACGACGCCACTCCGCGTGGCCTGGGCGGCAGGCTTGACGGCAGGCTCCATGGCGATGATCGGCAATTGCGGATACAGCTCGCGCAATTCGGTGACGCCAGCGGCGGTCGCAGTATTGCAGGCCACCACCAGCGCCTTCGCGCCCTTCTCGACAAAAAAGGCCGCAATGACACGGCAGCGCTCACGGATGTAGTCCGGGCTCTTTTCGCCATAGGGGACATGGGCGCTGTCGGCGAGATAGAGCAGCGACTCATGCGGCAGGCGCTGCCGGATCTCACGCAGCACCGAGAGCCCGCCTACTCCGGAGTCGAAGACGCCGACCGGTGCGGCGCAGTCAGCCATGGCTTGCGCCACACACCGCACAATGTGGATCGCGCTTGACCCGCAACTCACGGAAGCGACTGGACAGCGCATCGATCAGCAGCAGTCGACCAATCAGCGGCTCGCCGAAGCCAACCAGCAGCTTGAGCGCTTCCAACGCCTGCAGGCTGCCAACCATGCCCACCAGCGGCCCCACTACACCGGCTTCGCTGCAGGTCAGCTCGGCTTCGCTACCGTGCCCATAGAGGCAGTGGTAGCAGGGGCTCGTTTCGACTCGCGGATCGAACACCGAAAGCTGCCCCTCAAGACGGATCGCCGCGCCGCTGACCAGCGGCTTTTTCGCTTTCACGCATGCGGCGTTCACCGCTTCGCGAATGCTGAAGTTGTCCGTGCAATCGAGCACCAGATCGACCCGCTCCACTGCCGCATCCAGGGAATCGGCGTCCAACCCGCTGCGATACGGTACCAGCTGTACATGGGGATTCAGCGCCCCCAGCCGGGCCATGGCCGAGTCGACCTTGTGCAGGCCAAGCGAAGGTGTGTCGTGAGCGATCTGCCGCTGCAGATTGGTCAGATCCAGCGCATCGAAGTCGGCCAGGTGCAGCTCACCGACACCAGCGGCCGCCAGATAGAGCGCTACCGGCGAGCCCAACCCGCCAAGCCCGACGATCAGCACGCGACTCTGTTTGAGGCGCAACTGGCCGTCGATATCGACCTGCTTGAGCAGGATCTGCCGGCTGTAGCGCAGCAGCTCTTCGTCACTCAGCATCCAAGCACCTCACAAAACGCAATCATGGCAGGCGGCCAAGGCTGATGCGCTCATGCCCACCCAGATCGAGCCGGCTTTGCACATCCTCGAAACCGCGGGAAAGCAAAAGCATGCGCACCGCCTCAGCCTGATCGTAACCGTGCTCCAGCAGCAACCAGCCACCCGACTGCAGGTGCGCCGCCGCCTGGGCGATGATCGTGCGGATGTCGTCCAGGCCATCCGCGCCCGCGATCAGCGCACTCTGCGGCTCGAAGCGGACATCGCCCTGCAGCAGGTGCGGGTCGCTGGCCGGAATATAGGGTGGATTGCTGACGATCATCTGGAACCGCTCGCCGTTCAGACCGGCAAACCAGTCGCTCAGGGTGAACGCCGCGTTGTGCAGTCCGAGCCGCAGCCGGTTGCGCTCAGCCAGCCTCACGGCGGCCTCGATACGGTCCACACCGCAGACCTGCCACGCCGGCCGCTCGGTCGCCAGAGCCAGCGCAATCGCGCCGGTGCCGGTGCCCAGATCGAGCACCCGGGCCGGTGCAGCGGAGAGCAGCTGCAGCGCGGTCTCCACCAGCAGTTCGGTGTCAGGCCGGGGGATCAGCGTATCCGCTGCCACTTCAAGTTCCAGACTCCAGAAGCCCTGGCGCCCGAGAATGTAGGCGACCGGTTCACCCTGACGCCTCCGTGCGAGATCAGCAGCAAAGCGCTCGGCACACTCTGCCGGCACCTCGCGCTCCGGCCAGGTGCGCAGATAGCTGGTCGACTTGTTCAGGGCGGCAGCGAGCAACCATTCGGCATCCAGCCTGGCGCTCGGCGAATCAGGGAGATCGGCACTGTGCAGCAAGGACTCGACGGTTGGCATGAGGTGCTCTTAGCGCGGAGCGCAGCGAAAAGGATCAGTCGCCCAGCGCGGCCAGCTGGTCGGCCTGGTATTCCTGCAACAGCGGCTCGATGACCTGCTCCACGGCGCCGCCGATCACTTCGTTGAGCGAATACAGCGTCAGGTTGACGCGATGGTCGGTGACCCGGCCTTGGGGGAAATTGTAGGTACGGATACGTTCGGAGCGATCCCCGGAGCCGACCAGCAACTTGCGCGTCTCGGAGATTTCCTTGTGCGCCGCGGCATCCTGGCGGTCCTGCAGCTTGGCGGCGAGCCAGGCCATGGCCTTGGCGCGGTTCTTGTGCTGCGAACGCTCTTCCTGACACTCGACCACAATGCCAGTGGGCAGGTGCGTGATACGAATCGCCGAGTCGGTCTTGTTGACGTGCTGACCGCCGGCGCCGGAGGAGCGATAGGTGTCGATACGCAGCTCGGCCGGATTGATCTCCACCGCCGCCTGCTCATCCGGCTCCGGTAACACCGCCACGGTGCAGGCGGAGGTGTGAATGCGTCCCTGGGATTCGGTCTCCGGCACGCGCTGCACGCGGTGCGCGCCAGATTCGAACTTGAGCTTGGCGTAGACGTTGTCACCCTCGACGCGGGAAATCACTTCCTTGTAGCCGCCGTGCTCGCCTTCGCTCTCGGAGAGGATCTCGACTCGCCAGCCTTGCTTCTCGGCATAGCGCGAATACATGCGGAACAGATCGCCGGCAAAAATCGCCGCCTCGTCGCCGCCGGTGCCGGCGCGAATCTCGAGGAACACGTTACGCCCGTCGTTGGGGTCCTTGGGCAGCAGCATGCGCTGCAGGTTGGCTTCAAGCGTCTCGAGCTGGGCCTTGGCTTCGGCAACCTCCTCCTCGGCCATCTCGCGCATGTCGGGATCACTGTCCTTGAGCAGCGCCTGAGCGCCCTCGAGATCCTGCTGAACCTTGCACAGCTGGCGATAGGCGACGATCACCGGCTCGACTTCGGCGTACTCGCGGGAATAGGCGCGAAAACGGCTTTGATCGCTGATGACTTCGGCGTCGCCGAGCAGTGCGGTGAGTTCTTCGAAACGGTCCTGCAGGATGTCCAGCTTGTTCAGCAGCGAAGCTTTCATGGTTTTTCCGTGCCCTCGTGCAGGGCGAAGAGTTCCTGGGCCATGCTCAGCGCCTCGACGCGGCCCTCGGCGGAGAGTTTCTTCAGTTGCACGCTGGGTGCATGCAGCAGTTTGTTGGTCAGGCCACGGGCGAGCTGAACGAGAACCTCCTCGGCGCTGCCCCCATTGGCCAGCAGCCGCTGAGCCTTGCTCAGCTCGTCGTCGCGAATGCGCTCGGCGTGCTGCCGGTAGGCCTTGAGCACGTCCACCGCGGCCAGTTCGCGCAGGCGCTGCATGAAGTCCTCGGTGCCGGCCGCGACCAACTCCTCGGCGGCCTGGGCCGCCCCCTGGCGACTCTTGAGGTTCTCCGCAACCACCTCATGCAGATCGTCGACCGTGTACAGATAGACGTCGTCCAGCTCGCCGACCTGCGATTCGATGTCCCGCGGCACGGCGATATCGACCATGAACATCGGCTTGTGCTTGCGTCGCTTCAGCGCCTGTTCGACCGCGCCCTTGCCGAGAATCGGCAACTGGCTGGCGGTGGAGCTGATGACGATGTCGCTGTTGTGCAACTCGTCCGGGATATCGGCAAGCAGGATCGCCTGCGCCCCTAGCTCGGCGGCCAGCGCGCTGGCCCGCTCAAGCGTGCGGTTGGCGACCACGATCTTCTTCACACCCTGCTCGTGCAGATGGCGCGCGACCAGGGTGATGGTCTCACCGGCGCCGATCAGCAGGGCCTGGCTGCGTTGCAGATTGCTGAAGATCTGCCGCGCCAGACTGACCGCGGCAAACGCCACCGAAACCGGGTTCTCGCCGATGGCGGTGTCGGTGCGCACGGTCTTCGCGGTGCTGAAGGTGGCCTGAAACAACCGGCCAAGCAGAGGCCCGACGCTGCCGGCCTCACGGGCGACCGCATAGGCCGACTTCATCTGCCCGAGAATCTGCGGTTCGCCCAGCACCAGCGAGTCGAGCCCGGAGGCAACGCGCATCATGTGGCGCACGGCCTGATCGTCGACATGCACATAGGCGCATGCCTTGAGCTCGTCGAGGCTGAGACGGTGATAATTGGCCAACCAGGCGAGCACGGCATCGGCCTCGACCTGATCCTGTTGCAGATACAGCTCGCTGCGATTGCAGGTCGAGAGGATCGCCGCTTCGCGGGTCGGAGTGACGCGGCACAGTTGCCGCAAAGCCTCGACCATCTGGTCGGGCGTGAAGGCTACGCGCTCGCGGACGTCCACCGAAGCGGTCTTGTGATTGATGCCAAGCGCGAGGAAAGCCATGCAGAATCGCTGATTCGATAACAGAGCGCGCAATTCTCCTACTTCGTCAGATGGAGAACAACCATTGCCCTCGATTGTCGGATTCGATTGGTACTGCCAATCAGCTACCGAACCGGCCTGCGCGCCTCCCGGGGCCCATGGGCTTGACCTGCGGCTTGTGTCATCATGCCGCGACCGCACACCAGCCGTACATTTCCCCTATGAAAAAACTCGCCGCACTTGCCGCCCTGCTGTTCATCGGCGGCTGCCAGACCTTCACGCAGCAAGCCCCCGAAAGCAGTCCGCCGGTCGAGGACGCTGCCCAGGAGAGCTCCGCCAGCGACGCGGCAGAGTACGGCTCGTTCAGTCGCCAATCCCTCTATGCACTTCTGGTCGCAGAGCTTGCCGGCCAGCGCAACCGCTTCGACATTGCCCTGGGCAATTACGTACAGCAGGCGCATGCGACACAGGACGCCGGCGTCGCCGAACGCGGATTCCGTATCGCCGAATACCTTGGCGCAGACCAGGCGGCGCTGGATACCGCAATGATCTGGGCACGCAACGCCCCTGACAGTCTCGACGCGCAGCGCGCCGCAGCCGTGCAGCTAGCCCGCGCCGGGCGTTACGAAGAATCGCTCGAGTTCATGGAGAAGGTTCTGCAGGGCCAGGGCGACACTCATTTCGATTTCCTCGCCCTTTCGGCCTCGGAAACCGACCCGGACACCCGCGCCGGTCTGCTGCAAAGCTTCGACAAGCTGTTGGTCAAACACCCCGACAATCCACAGCTCTCCTTCGGCAAGGCCGTGCTGCTGCAACAGGATGATCGCAGCGAGGAAGCACTGGCATTGCTGCAGAAGCAGCCGGACAAGGAGCGGCAGATCCCGTCGATCCTGCTCGAAGCACGCCTGCTGCACAGCTTGCAACGCAGCGACGAAGCGATCCCGCTGCTCGAGCGAAGCCTGCGCCAGCACCCCGAGGACAAGCGTCTGCGCCTGACCTATGCACGCCTTCTGGTGGAACAGGAGCGCCTGGAAGACGCCATGGGCGAGTTCGCCACCCTGGTCCAGCAACACCCCACCGACGACGACCTGCGCTTCTCCATGGCGCTGGTCTGCATGGAGGCTGAGGCCTGGCGCGAAGCCACCGTGTACCTGGAAGAGCTGATCGAACGCGGCAGCCACGTTGACGCGGCTTACTTCAATCTTGGCCGTGCCTATCAGGCGATGGACAAGAACGCCAAGGCGCTCGACGCGCTAGCTCAAGTCGGCCCTGGCAACGAATACCTGCCAGCGAAACTGCTGCAGAGCCAGCTGCTCTATTCCGGCAATCGCGACCAGGAAGCGTCCGCGGTACTGGCCGACGCACGCCAGCAGCAGCCTGACTACGCTATCCAGCTGTACCTGATCGAGATCGAAGCGCTCTCCGAGCAAAACCGCACCGAACAAGGCTGGCAACTGGTGGAGCAGGCGCTTGCCGATTTCCCCGACGACCTCAATCTGCTGTACACCCGCGCCATGCTTGCGGAAAAGCGCGGCGATCTGGCGCAACTGGAACGCGACCTGCGCTTCATCATCGAGCGTGAGCCGGACAACGCCATGGCGCTCAACGCGCTCGGCTACACCCTGGCCGACCGTACTGATCGCCACAAGGAAGCGCTCCAGCTGATCGAGCAGGCCTACCAGCTCAACCCCGACGACCCGGCGATCCTCGACAGCCTCGGCTGGGTCAACTTCCGCCTGGGCAATCTGACCGAGGCCGAAGCGCTGCTGCGCAAGGCGCTGCAACGCTTTGCCGACCACGAAGTCGCCGCGCACCTGGGCGAGGTGCTTTGGGCCCAAGGTGAACGCAGCGAGGCCCGCGCGGTCTGGTCGAAGGCACTCAAACTACAACCGGACAGCCAGATCCTGCGCGAAACGCTGAAACGGCTGACCGGATCGGAGAAGCCCTGACCCATGTCCCTGTTGAAAAACCTTCTTGCTCCCTGCCTGGCCCTCCTGCTTGCTGGCTGTGCCGGGCTAGGCCCACGCGAATCGGTTGAAGGCCCCGGCAATGCCTCCGCCTGGAAAGAGCATCGCAGCCAGGTCGCGACGGTCGATGGCTGGCAGATCAGCGGCAAGATCGGCATTCGCGCACCGCAGGAATCCGGCAGCGGCACACTGTTCTGGCTGCAGCGCCAGGACTACTTCGACATTCGCCTGTCCGGCCCCCTGGGCCGAGGCGCCACCCGCCTGACCGGCCGCCCCGACGCCGTATCTCTGGAAGTCGCAGGGCGGGGG